>JAEWGD010000018.1 GCA_023388515.1 Bacillota bacterium | reverse complement strand
AAAGAATCAAATCCATTTTGAACAAGTCCGGCTGAACGGCATCAACGAGGACGCATATACCCTATACTGCACCGCTAAGGACTTGTATCTAGGCACAAAACATCTGACCGTCAGCGATCTTGCCGATCACTGAAACCATTTCGCCTTGTGTGATTTCAAGCGATAAATCTGATAACGCTTGTACTTTTTGTTTTCTGCCATATGCTTTCTGTACATTCTTCATGCTGATTAAACTCATAAGCTCCTCCTGTCAGATTATTCATTGCCCCTGATTATGCCGCTTAAATCCGCTTTGAATACTTTCATTGCCGTGAGCAGATAAGCCAGTATAACCAGTGCAATCTCCATTAAAAGTATTGATAAAACAACAGGTAAATCCATTATGCTTTCATCAAACTTAATTGCTTTCATATAAATAAAAGATGAAAACGCCGCTGCATTTGAAATCAAAAATATCAAAAGTGTATCCATTGCAACAAAGTGAAAAATACGTTTCTTTTCATATCCAAGCAGTAAATATATACTATAATTTTTCTTTTCTCTGTTTAGCTTGCTTAACATTCCGAGTACGAGCATAATGGCACAAATAATAATAGTTACAGCAGTTATCAGCATACCAAGCGATGAAAACTGTTTTGACTCAACAAGTGCCCTAGTCGCTCCGTCACTTTCATCAAACAAGAAAAAATCATATAATCCGTTGTCATGCATTATTCTGTTGACGGTATTAATAGCTTCGCTGCGATTATGCTCAGAGCAGATAACTCGTGCATTCATCAGCTTTCCTAAGTCGTATGCTCCTCTAAAAAAGGTATCAATTTCACCGGATTCAAGAATCGGATCATATTGAACATCAATACTGGGGATAATCAGATATCTGTTAAGCAGAATTTTTATATTATTGTTGTTATAAAAATAACTGTTTTCATTTAAGAAACCTATGACTTTTAAATCTACCTTTGTTTCATCCCAAAGTTGTGCGTCATGTAATACATCGCCTATTTGATACAACTCTTTATAGCCATATCCTAAAACAATCGGCAGTGTTAAGTTTGTTTTGTCATACACCGCAAAATCCTTATCAGTAAAAGCGGTACCTTCAGAAATGCTTAATGTGTTTTCATTAAAGAAAGCCTTATCCGCAAAAACTGCTTTTAGGGAAAGATATGCGTCATAAACATTGTTCGTTTCATATCCGTCAAGAAATTCATCCTTGTATTTTATATTTTGATTATCAATAAACGCAACCATTTGGGGATCGGCATACCTATACTCAAATAATAAGCTTTTATCTAGCTGATCGAATGCTTTTTTGGCATTAATTATTTTATCCGTTTTGAAAATTTTATCGAACATATCATTCAAGTCGCCGTCATATTCTAATTTGTAAAAAACTTTATCCTGATAACTGTCTGCCATTTGATTTTCATAATCCATTTTATCCATGAAGTAACTTACAGAAAGCCCGATTAGTACAAGCATTGCCGTAAACCCTATGATATTCAGAATTAAGATTTTAAGATCGCCGGAAAGAACCCGTTTCAGTTCCATAAGGTATGTAATCATTTAACCACCCATTTATAATATAGTATAAAATTATATAGTTCGATTTAAATTTTTGATTTTTATCAGCCTTTTAAAATAGAACTTATATCAACCTTCATTACTTTCTTAATAATACTTGCGGTAATCAGGCCGCCTGATAAGACTATACATATCAGAACGATAATATAGTGAATAGGATCTAGCATGGCCATTTGCAATCCAGGCACATTCTTCTGAACCAGATACAAAATTCCCGCACCGATAAGATAGCCGCCTATCGTGATACAGGTCAATGTAACCGCATATGACACCGATAGTCGTTTGTTGGTAAATCCGCAAAGTTTTTTTACAGCGGTTTTATAACTCTGTCTGCTGACAAAATAATATGAAATGATAATTAAATTGCATAGGGCGGCAATTATGGCACAGTAAAATTTAATCTTATGTCCCACATTCATGTCATAATTTTTCTGTTCAATCTTAATTTCAGAAGATTTGGTTCTGGAATCATTTATAAATGCATTCACAGCTTTGGATACATCCTCAGAATTACCGTCTATACAGTATAATCCGCTTGAACCCTCAGAATCCAACAGGTATGTTAAATTAAGATAGGCCGCTTTGTCAAGATCGCTGTTTGTCTGCTTAAAAATGCCTATTACTTCATACTGTGTATTGCTATATCCGTAATATGTTTTCCCGTTTTCAGTCACAGTATCTGCAATAATATCTGCACCTATTACAGCAACAGGGCTATTTTCTTTGTAATCACTATTTGTAAAAAACCTGCCTGTTTCTATAAAAGCAGATAAACCAAATAAATCAGATGTGGAATAATACCCTCTCTTTATACGAAGTTCATCATCAATTGTCTTCGTGATTACATATCCGCTGTTTAAACTCTCTATCTTTTCCAGAATGGGCGTATCAGCACTTTGAATATGAATTCCTTTCACATTTGCCGAATACATCCTGTTTTCTAGATACTCCGCACTGCTCACGGTAATAAAGAATACCGACAGCATAATCGTAAAAAATGTTATGATTGATATTTGAATGAGAAAAATAAAATATTCATAGCGGATTTTCTTAAAATGCAGCTTCATCGTATCCATTCTTTTATAAAAAAATAAGGCTATAATTTCTATAGCCTTATCTTATCATTTCTATATGGAGTTAGTATATGGTTCATATGAAGTTGGCGTGAAGTTCGCCCCACCTTATTACAGATGGATTTTAAAACTCATACCGCTTTTATCCTGAGATGCTGTGAAAACAAATTTCAGACCGCACAAGGTCAGATTTCTTTCAATTATATACAAGCCAAGACCGTTTCCCTTGCAGTCTTTCTCTTTTTGAATATTCAATGTGCTGAACGGCATAAAAGCTTTTTGTATTTGTTCATCGCTTAAGGGCATACAACTATTATTTACGGATAAATATTCATCATTTAAATCAATCATTATTTCACCCTTAGCTGGCGTGTGGTTTACTGCATTAGACAGTATATTGGAAAGGGCCGTTCTTAACAGCAGTTCCTTTGTAGTGATTTTCACACTTTTCGCAATATTCACCAAAAGCTTTATGTCCTTTGACTTCATTAAAATACGGTATGGTTTCAGAACATCCTCCAGTTGTTCCTGTAAATCAATCTCCGTGGTTGCTTCGGTTTCATTTCGTGATAAATCTAGGGTTCCCTTAACCATCTCTGATGCTCTTTCAATAATCGACTTGCATTCCATCAGATATTTTTCATGATTATTATACGGTGGAATATTATAAATCATGCCCTCCAGCACAGCATTAACTGAGGTTAGCGGCGTTTTGAATTCATGGGATACTGCACGAAAAAAATCAACTTTCTGGTTTTCAGATGTTTCTGCCTTTTTCAAGGAATATTGAAGTTGATTGATGGTATCTTTCAAATTTTTATACATGATATTAATATCATCGGCGAGTATGGCAGTTTCATCATACCTGTTAATATATATATCAGCATCAAACTGAAGCAGCGACATCGCTCTTGCCGCTTTCGACATAATGATTATTGGGCTGCTGATATGTTTCGCATAAAGCCACGATATCACAAAAGCTAAGATCATGGAAAAAATAAGCGCTATAGGATAAATTGTAACCAATACAGATTTTGCTTCGGTTAATGGCTGCAGTGTAATGCCTACATTAGCCTCCATAGAAATATTATTAACTAAAAAAGCATATTCCAATATCATTTCATTATCTTCTTTTGCATGATATGCATAATCAAAATCACTTTTATACTCTTCAATTTTACTGTCATTTTCAATTAAAGGCGTATTTGATTCTATATTGCTTTGATTCTCCGAAAAAAGATAATTAAAACTATTGGATTTGTTCACTTCAATATATACTCTGCCGTCCGCATCGGTGACTTTTAAGCTAACACCATTTGAAATCGCAAAATCCACAATAATCTCCTTAGCTTCTTCTTCGCTCAAATCCTCAGTTCTTGTATTCAATTCTTGCACCATATTATCCATTTTACTAATTTTATATCTTTCATAAAATGGAGGCATCAATAAGTATACAATTATGTAAGCTGTCATTGTTGTAATTAGAATAAGTAATAATGTAACAATAAAAGTTTTCCCAAAAAGATTAAACCTTTTCATATACCCCCGCTATCTGTCAATTTTATATCCAACGCCTTTTACAGTAGAGATAAAATTGCTGTCCAACTTTTTTCTTATATTTTTAACATGAGTATCGATTGTTCTGTCCAGTGCAAAATAATCTTCTCCGAAAAGTTGATTTAAGAGCTGCTGTCTGTCCACAACCTTCCCCTTATTTTCATATAACACTTTTACAAGTTCAATTTCCTTAGTTGTAAGTATAATCTGCTCCATGCCGTTAAACACAGTATATCGATCAAAATCAAAGCTGTATGAGCCAATTGTAACATCTAATTTTTCAGGAAAGGTTCTTTTTATCAAGGCGTTTACACGCTTTACCAAAATAAGTGGTGAGAACGGTTTTGTAACATATTCGTCAGCCTTACACTCAAAGCTGACCAACTGGGTAAATTCATCATCAAGAGCCGTAAGCATAATTGCAGGCGCGTTATTACTTTCTCTAAAACGCCTTAATACTTCAATACCGTTTACATCCGGGAGCATGATATCCAGAATAGCCAAAGATATATTTTCGCTAAAATAGCTATTTGCCTGTTATCCGGTATATGCGGACAAAACATGATAACCGTCATTTTTTAAAAAATTACAGATTACCTCATTGGTATATGTATCGTCTTCAACAACTAAAATTATATGCTGATTATTCAAATTTTACCATCCTTAATCTATAATACTTCAAAGGGTTGACAGTACATACGATGAACTAAAAATAGAAAAAGCGGTACGCACTCAATAAAGTATCACCGCTTCAATCAACTAACAATGCCCAAACGGACATATACAGCACAAGTATTATATCATAATTTACTTGTCAAGTCAATCCAATTCCTGATAACGGCATTAAATCTTGTTGTTATTTTACTGAAATACAATTTTAAACAAAATAAAGAAGGCTGATTATTAATAAATTCATATGATATCGATCAATTTTATTGTATAATAATATAACAACTGGGCAAGAAAACAATTAAATTTATATATTACGACAAATTTACCATGTATCATATTGACAAAATGCTGTAAATTATCCTATAATTGAAATGGTGTAATTTTCATTTGCAAAACTTGTAGTATATAGAAGTATACTTATAAATTTCATTGTGGGAATTATCACATAAAATATTGCCGCAGATTTTTTATCTGCTGACGAAAGAGAGGATTTATATGAAACATAAGATTTCATTAAATGCGAAAAAAGTTATTTCTTTACTGTTATCCATCGTCATGACGATAACAATGTTTCCTAACTTATGGTTAACAATCCATGCGGAAATTGTAAGGAATGAAATTATTTTAAGTTTGACAGAAGACAATCAAGCTACTGAGGGGTCTTCATCGGATGACAATGCGTATAAAATTATTAAGTCATACGCTGAAGATTATGAACTTTACGGCACAGACAGCTCTGCTGCACCTGATGGTTACATACCAGAAGCATCGACAGCAAACAAATCCAAGATGCTCAGAAGCTTGTTAAATGTTGATGACGTAACATCGAAGGTTCTTCTGATTGAGGACACCTTGCCATGGAGAACATCAACCAACTCGAATGTATTGACTGCACTGGGAATTGCCTTTGAAAAGGTTACCACAAACAACTTTTTAACAACAGACTTGGGCGAATTTTCAGTTATTATATTTGCAAACGACCAACAAATTTCTACATACAATAATTACGCCGGCTTTAAAAAGCAAATTGAAGAATTTGCGGAATTAGGCGGTGTTGTTGTTTTTGGTGCCTGTGATGCCGGTTGGGCCAGCGGTTCATTGAACTCAGTCCTGCCTGGTGAAGTCAGCAAAAAAACACAGTATGAATCGAGAAACTACATTGTTAATTCAGATCATCCCATTGTCACCGGAGTTCTGTCCGATGGAAAAGCATTAACCAATAATATGTTGTATGGCAATTTTTGCAGCCATGTGATGTTTTATGAAGATACCTTGCCTGAAGGGGCAACTGTGATATTGCGTGAAACCACCTCAAATATGCCTACATTGGTGGAATACCCTTTTGGAAAAGGCGTGATTATTGCTTCAGGCTTGACCTGGTAGCATAACTATTTTTATGCAAACGACTTTGGCAGAAATAGCTTAGATGACCTTTACCTTTATGCATTAAACATAAGTAATGTGGATGTCAACGCCCTTCCTCCAATTGCTGTTTCTGTGGACGCTCCGGCAGAACTCATTGTGGAAAACAACCGTTATAAGCCGGAGATCTTTGATATCAAGGCTATGCTGAAGAATGTAAGCGATGCTGCGGTTGAAGATGTTCAGGTTGAGCTTGTTTTACCGGATGGTCTGGATTTGGTCAATTCCTCCGAAAAGAGCATCCCCATAGGGAAAATGGAAGCCGGTCAAATAGAACAGGCAGTATGGCAAGTGAAAGCCAAGCCCGCATCCGAGGACGTATCCTATCAATTTAAAGTTGTCGTTACAGCGGCTAACGATTATAAAAAAACTGTTTCAAGGTCTATCCGCGTACCGGCTTTGGCACAAAAAATGGACTTCCCATATACTGTTTTTTCCGGAAGCGCAGTGAATAATCTGAACTTGTACGGATGGAAAAGCAACATATCAGGCAATATTTACACAGGCTCGAACTTTAACTTCGGCGGTTCAGAATTCTATGTGGACGGCAGAATTGATTCAGTTGGAAGCATTATAACAAATGGTTGGAAGATTGAAATCAACGAACGGAATGAGTTAGTTGATTTCATGGAAATGCCGGATTTTGATGCGGTTATCCATGAAAAAGCACAACCTTATGAGTATTATGAAACCAGTCCGGCCTATATCGATGACACCACCATTATAAACAGCGGTATCAAGGCAGCCGGTGATGTTGTCATCAGCGGGACAAACTTTGAAGGTGACTGTTATATTATCGCAGAAGGCAATATCACCTATCATGTCCAGAACTTTAATACGTCCGGACGTGTTGTTCTATATTCCAGAAACGGAAATATCACCATCAATGGTTCTTCAATCAATATAAACGGCATTTTGTACGCCCCAAATGGCTGTGTGTCCTTTAATACATATGAAACAATGTTTAATGGGCGTGTGATTGCGGACTCGTTGAATTTAAACGGCAGCATTTTTAATTTTAAAGGTAGCGACGAGGATCTTGAACTCATCGGCGGAGGTGTGCCGGTCGTTGATACCGAAGATGTTTCTATCAGTGCAGATGTTCCGAAATATTGTCAGCCGGAAGCATCATTGGAAATACAAATCAATAATGAAATGAACGTTCCTGACCTTACATATAGTGCTGTAATTGATGGCGTTGAGCAATCCATCAGCGAGGATGGATTGATTACCGTCAAGGCCCCGAAGGATGAGGGTGAGTATGTTCTAACCATTTCCGCAAAGGCACCAAACGGTGGTTATGACAGTAAAACATATCCTTTGATTGTTGACGGAACCCCACCTGCGCTAAGTATGGTGTATGACCGCAGCATCGCCTATATTGGCACTAAAAACATTGAAATTTCTGTTTCTGCCAGTGATGAAAATGGAATAGCCGGGAAAAAGATTTTTGTTAACGATGCGGAAATTGAAGCTGAGTTAGATAAAATCTTTACACTTGACACTTCAGAGGCAAAGATTTTCAATGTCAGGGCAGAGGTCACAGACGCTGCCGGCAATACCTCTGTTACGGAACAGGTATTTAAGGTTATTGAGGCTCCGGATACGGAATCGCCGATCGTAGACCTTCATTTTGATAAGGATACATACCGCTTCGGGGACAGTGTAACTGTTCAGGTTGTTGCAACCGATAACAAGGCTGTGAAAAAAGTAGAGCTGTATTTTAACGGTGAACAGCTTTCCCTTGATTCAGAAAATAAAGCCTATATCTCCGAATTGACCCTTGAAAAAAACATACTGATAGCCTATGCTTATGATACATCAGATAACATGGGCAGTGTTTGCTATGAGCTGCATTTGATTAAGCCCGGCGACGATACTCCGCCTGATTTGTTACTCAAAAGCGAAAAAAATCAGATGTTTGTCGGCGAAAGCCAATATATCACAGTTGAAGCTTCTGATGACAGCGGTACAGTCGTAACAGAACTCACTGTAAATGGAGAAGTGCTGCCGGTTACAGATAATAAAGTGCTGTTTATTCCGGAACAGGCAGGAGAATACACATTTATTGCAACAGCGGCAGATTTATCGGGAAATACAATAAAAAAGAGTATCACAGTCGTTGTATATATAGTTGATTCGGATATGGATGCACCTGTAATCATCCTTACGCTTGACAAAGACATCTATTTTGAACGGGACGATATCGTGATTTCTGTTTTAGTAACAGATAACGTAGGCGTTGAAAAGCTGACGCTGACGGTTGACGGAGAAGCCGTGGCATTAGATGAAAACGGCACATACACCATTTCAAATGCTGAGAAAAAGACCTATGAAGTGATTGCCAAGGCCTCTGATAAAGCGGGCAATGAAGGGACATCGACAGCAAATATTCCTGTAAACGAGGCTTCCGCCCCTGTTATCACCGCAATATTCGATAAGGAAAACTATGTTGAGGGTGATGACCTGAAGGGTCTGATTACAGCCGAAGGACAGAAGGAAATTATCACACTTACCGCTGAGGTAACAGAACAAGCTATGTATATAACAATCATTCACAGCTTGAAAGCATGACGGACGCAAAGGGCAATACCTATACCTACAGCTATGATCTGAATGGAAACAGAATTAAGACCACCTACCCTGACGGAACAACGGCATCCTCCGCATATGATGCAAGGGGCAGAGTAACGTCCCAGACTGATCAGAACGGCTATACAACCTCCTATGCTTATGACGGTGCAGACAGACTTACCAGTGTGACTGACGCACTCGGCAATGCCACTTCCTATACTTATGATGAGGTTGGGAATCTGACGTTAGTAACTGACGCAAATACAAATGTTACAAGGTATGATTATGATGACTTTGGCAGAGTAATAAAAACTACAAATGCTCTTGGTCAAATATCAGAATTCACCTATGACAGCATGGGAAATATCCTAACAGCAACGGACTATGCAGGAAAGCAGACAACATACGCATATGATAATTTTGACAGGATTTCAAGCAAAACTACATCAGATGGCACTGTAAGTTATAGCCATACCGTTGATGGAAAGCTTTCATCTGTTCAGGACAGCACAGGGATAACCACGTTTACTTATAACGGTATGGATGGACTATCAAAAGTGGTGTATCCTGATGGAAATTATGTTGAATATAGTTATGATGATGGAAATAGATTAACAAAAACCTCTACTGCTTATGGCGAAACAGCTTACGAATATGACTTACTTGAGCGTGTAGTTCGTGTTGTTGGTCGAAATGGTCTTGCAACCGTGTGTGAATATGACGCAAACGGAAATCGCTCTGCAGTACGTTATGCAAATGGTATAACGGTTACTTATGAATATGATGAAGTAAATCGTCTAATTAATGAAAAAACACTTGACAAAGACAGTAGAACTGTGGCAGAATATGTATATACATTGGGACTTGCAGGCGAACGCATTGCTGTGGCAGAGATTGACAAAACAATTGAATATACCTATGATGAACTGTACAGGCTGGTTGGCGAAAAGATAACCGACAGCAAGGGAAATGTAAAAGAGCATACTTATGCTTATGATGATGTAAGCAATCGTATCTTGAAAACTGAAAATGGTGCTGAAACAGTATATACTTACAATGCACTCAATCAGCTGATTTCAGAAAATGACACTACATATGAGTATGACAATGCAGGAAATCTTGTTAGAACAATTGCACCTACAAAATCAGCACTATATGAGTATAATGCAGAGAACAAGCTTATTAAAGCTACTGTTCAGGACGGTATAAATGTAACTGTTGAAGAATATACTTATGACTTTGCAGGAAACAGAACATCAAAATCTACTATAACTAATGGAATTGTAGAAATTACATACTATTTGAATGATATCAGTGGAGGTCTTACACAGGTTCTTGCCGAACTTGATGCAGATGGCGATGAAAAGTGCTTTTACACAAGAGGATTCGAACTGATTTCACAAGAACGTGATGGAGAGGTTTCGTATTATCTGACGGACGGGCACGGCTCAGTCAGACAGCTTGCTAATGAAAATGGAAATATAACTGATACTTACAACTACGACGCATGGGGCAATCTGACATCATCCACAGGTTCGACAGTCAACACATACCGCTATTGTGGCGAACAATTTGATGGCACAACAGGGCTTTACTACCTCCGTGCGAGATACATGGATCCGTCAACAGGAACATTCACAAGCATGGATACCTATCAGGGATCGACGTTCGTTCCAATTACACTTCACAAATACCTGTATGCCAATGCGAATCCAGTGATGAATTGTGATCCTACGGGGTATTCAGCTACTCTAGCAGAAAACAATGTAGCGATGGCAATACAGGGAATTCTTGAGAGTGCATGGCGGGTAGCATCAAATTCAGCTCTTAATCTTGGAATGAAGATTCTAAGTTCATTAAATTATATTATTATTACTGCAACCCCTGTTGTAATGCTATTAGGTAATACTCCAGCATTCATTGATTTATGCGATAGGGTTGCACATGGTGAAGTTAAACCTGTTCAGTTAGCCGAACAAATTAGGGAAGAAATAGTTCAATTCGCTGAAAAAACATCGGGGAATTCCAGAAATAGTTCTAATGGTGGTTCAGGCGGTGGAACTGGAAATCCTGATCCGAATCAATTTAATAAAGGAAGCATTTTAAAACAATTAGATGAATTATCCCAAAACAAAATAAATCACATTTTAGATGGGAGTAAGGGGGCAAATCACCATTGGGAAAAAATAGTGCCAAACAGAAGTTGGGAAGATATAAAAAATGTGATTGCTAATGTAATGCAAAACGGAACCGAAACCCCATACAAAAATGTTTCTACGAGAATTCTTAATATAGATGGCTTTGATGTGCAGGTTGTTTACAAAGTTGTCGATGGGATCGCAAGAATATCTGATGCGTGGGTTATAAGTTAGGGAGGAAAGAAATGACTGTGGAGCAAATTTTAGAAAAAAATATACGGTTAGCTAAGTTCGAAACGGCGAAAACTGAATTTGTTAAATTACCAATACAGATGCAATTTGATATAATATCTAAAGTGTCGTATAAAATGGAGAGCATGGCTGTTTATGCGTTTTTATGCTATATGATAGGGATTGATAGTGATCCATGCTACCATGAGATGGCGGTTGATATTTTGATTAACACGCTTTCATTTTTTGAGGGAGCGTACTCGTCTGCTTACTATCACGCTAAGTTTCTTAGTTCTTTGGAACCAGACAATATTCAACGAAAGGAATTACTGTTATTCTTTTTTGAAATACCAGAAAAGTTGGTTTCTGAAGCGCTAGCTAAGGAAATTGCAGAAGATATTTTGAATTATGATCACTCAAACATTACGGCACGAAGAGCAATTGCTCGATTATCAAAATAGACCAAATTAATAAAAAAAGGACGTATAGTGTGCTTTCCACAAGGGATAGCACACTATACGCAAAATTATATGAATGACTTATTTTAAAAATTTGAAATGGTAAATAGATTAAATAGCTTTAGAAGGGGTGTGGAAGCGGTTCCATTGGGAAACTGGAAGCCCTGATCCGAATAATTGGAATTGGCGTGAAAAGTTGTTGGAAAAAGCACAGAATTCTAAATTGAAGGAGATTATTAATCAGTTATATAGACCTAATGCAAGTGTTGGGGATGGCGGAACAGCAGATAAGTTAAGGTAAGAATTTGCAAATGGTGAATCGTTGAAACATTTACAAAAAGCTCAAAATAAGATAACTGAGATACAAAGATTGTTAACTAATTCCCAACTTTCTGATAGTGATAGAAAATTAGCATATCAACTTTTAAATGATCTATATGACGCTGTGAAAACAGTGATGCAATGAGAGGAGCGAAAAGGAGTATGATTGAATATAAAAACTTAAATGCAAGCTACTTGTGTTCAAAATTTCCAGAACTTAAAGATGAGATTAATTCGGAGAATGATTATCTTGGCTGTAACTTACCCCATTCCCTTTATGGAAATATCTTGAATCCTCTTATAATTAAATTACTAAATGAAGATTATTATAACAAAAATGATCTTTTATACAGGATTTTTAATTTTTACGAAGATTTAGCTGAGTATGGAGATGAAGAAACACGTAATTTATTACAAGTTACCTTACTTGAATACTTATGGGATGATTATGTTATATATAATAGGTCTATCGCAATGATGGGTGAAAAGACAAAAATCATAAACAAGGAAATAGGACAATACATAAGGATTCCAGTTCCTAAAAAATAATCTCCCCTGAACGCACACTATGATGTATGCTCAATCTGAATGTGCTTTTTATGAGCTATATATGGCGGTGAGCAAGTACGCACACACGGATTTTTGCTATTGCCCTCGTGTGCGTATTTGATCCAATTACACTGCACAAATACTTGTATGCCAATGCGAATCCGGTGATGAATTGTGATCCGACGGGTCATATGGCTGAAATGGTCTGGATCGGTTATACTAAATTAGACAAAAAGCATTCGGACATGGTATAATGAGAAAAAGCGTAAAATAGGGAGGATATCATGGCTGGAAAAAAGCAAAATTACACAGACGAATTTAAGAAGCAGATT
>JAEWGD010000036.1 GCA_023388515.1 Bacillota bacterium | reverse complement strand
TTTCTTTGAATTTCTCAAGCAGCTCCGCCTCTTCAGCAACGCTCATCGCTCTGTGATTCCCACCATATTTGTGCCTTGCATATTCGGTCGCTCCAACAGCCTTAAACTCAGCACATAACTGGCTCACCCGTTTACGGCTATACCCCAACTTTTCCCCAATCTTTTCATCTGTTAACCCCTCATAACGCAGTAAAATTACCTGTAATCTCTTATCCACTCTCTTATGCTTGTTTTCCTTAGCTAGCTCCTTTATTATCCCATATTCTTCTTCAGTTATTATATGTTTTTTCATTTTTATCACCCTGTTTTATTATATCACTTATCCATTTCTTTGTCTAGTGTTATATTTGAGATGAGTATAAGCAGCATGGAAAATACTACTAAACCATGCTATATTAATGGTGTTACGGTAGGAAGTACAGATAAACAGATAATTAATGAACTTGGCGAACCAAGTGAATATAATCCTGAAAAATATGAGATGATTTCTTTTATGAAATACCAGTTCAATAATTTTTATATCAATTTTATTATAAAGGATGAGTGTGTTAGTAAAATATCTATAATTATGGAGGACGAATAAATGAGTACATTAAATTTGGACAATTTTCAATTTAACGAATACACAAAAAAAGGCTCATGTATTACAACTGTTGCTTCCATAAATCTACACACCAGCCGAACTCAAGAATATTAATAACAAGACCGATGACAATATCATGCATTTCTTTTGATTTAGAGAAGCAAATAGATTTGCGTGTTAATCTTTTAATTCTAGTTCTGAGGGTGAGATTTTTTCTTTCAATAGTTTGGGTGTTACGTTTACCGATAGTATGGTTATTAGGTTCTAAATTACGCTGATAACTGCCCCAATCATCGGTATAGAACATAGTAATCCCAAAAGGTTCTAAGATTTTTTTGAACTCTTTGAAGATCGCATCTTTCCGCTTTCCAAAGGTATACGCCAAAATGTCACCAGTATCGTGATTTATTGCGAGCCAAAGCCACCGCTGTTTACTCTTGTTTTGTACAAAACTCCACATTTCATCAAGTTCCGCCTCTTCAACTTGGTCATATAGCACAACATCAAACTGTACTTCATATAATTTTTCATGTGATAAAATATATTCCATATTTATATTACTTATGGATTTTTTCGTTTTTTTAAAGTTGACATTACTTTTGCTGTAGATATTCCTAAAACTCGAGACGTATCACGTATTCCGCTTGCATTCGCTGCCATTTTTACAATATCACTTTCAATATTTGGCTGTGCTCCGTTATAGCTGTAGTCTAGTAAAAAAGTGGTGTATTTGCATTTTTTATTTTTACATTTATATCTTTGCTTTCCTTCAGGAGATTTTCCGTATTTTATTACTTCCGTTTTACAACACTTGGGGCATTTTACTTCTATCTTTGCCATTCATTTTCACCTATCGTTTCTTTCCATTATATCATAAACAACAGGTTTTGTACACTACCCTTTTTTCTATCAGTAAATTTAACATTAATAGTAGGGTATCCATTCTTCATTAGCTCTAAATTTAAAATCAATCTTCCTGTACGCCCGTTGCCATCTATAAAGGGGTGAATTTGCTCAAAGCGTAAATGGAACAGTGAAATATATTCGATAGGGTGCAATTCCTTTTTCATTACATCATAATCACTTAAAAGCTTTTCCATCTGAATTGGAACTTCCCAAGGTTGTGGTGGGACATGAACAGCACCCATAATTCTCACAGGTACATTTCTGTAAACACCCTTATCTTCAGGTTTATCCATAAGTATAAGGCTGTGAATATCTTTAATAACTTTTTCTGAAAAATTATAATTTTTCTTCACTAAATCTTCAATATATAAATAGGCTTGTTGGTGTCCGATTACTTCAAGATGTTCACGCAAAGGCTTTTCAGCAATAGTAATTCCCTCATTTAATATCAATGAAGTTTCTTGAAGCGTAAGTGTATTGCCCTCAATAGCATTTGAGTGATAGGTGAATTCTGCTAAAAATTCATTGTTCAATCTAGCTAATTCCCCTTGAGTTAGGGGACGGCATTCATTTAGTTGTTTAAGTAAGTCATCTACCTTTTTAAAACTCATTACAATTCTCCTAACTTTTTGAGGCAATCTTTTATACTTTATTATACTATAATGTGAACCCTTTTTCAATGGTCGGTTTAGTTTTTGTTTTCACAACTTGCGATTGACTTTTTAATAGTGTATTAACTTTAGTTAAATCCTTTTCTGTGAATACAACATTATACTTGCCTATTTTATGCTTTTTAAAATAAGCAAACATGATTTCATTTTCATGCTTTTTTAGTTCTTTCAGTTCTTCAAATGAAACTATTCTATACAAAGGCTTTTGGGAATTCTGTGAACAAATCTTTTTTATCTCATTATTAACTCGACTATTCCTCTGTAAATCTGTTTCAGTTTTCAAAGTTTGATTACCATAGACAACTTTATGTATGCGTTCCTTTTCTTTCGGCAGAAATGCAATATTAAATTTGTTGCCTTTTTCAAAACAAGCAAACTCAACATAATTTTCTTTGAGGATTTTAAATTTATCTTTATCAATAACAAGATATTCAAGTTTTACATTTTCAGCTTGTGCTTTGTTTTTCAATTGGCTGTATACCTTTGCATTTCCTAAATTATGCATTTTAAGTCTTTCAGGATTTTTTATTCCAAGAGCATTGCCAACAAGCCACGAACAAAAATGTATTTTGCACATCCATATAGTTCTTGGGAGCGAGGAATAAATGAAAATATTAATAAAATGATACGCCGATTTATCCTAAAAGGCGTTGATATATCATCTTTTACAGAAAAAGAAATACATAGAATACAAAACTGGATAAACCATTATCCACGCAAGATTTTAGATGGAAAATCAGCAAATATGCTATCAACAATTTAATTGGTCGCTTAACAGGAAATATTTTTATTTAAGTTGGTCATTTTATATTGCAATTTATAAAATTTTATAAGTTAATAAAATACTATTGATTTTAAGTTGAAAAAGTGTTAAAATGAAGTGATAATATCTTTTTGATGGAGGTGAACGTGAATGGTACGAAGTATGACAGGCTATGGTAGGGCACAGGAAGTCATAACTGGTAGAGATATTTTGGTTGAAATTCGTTCCGTTAACCATAGGTTTTATGAATTTTCATCGAGAATTCCAAGAGCATATGGGTACTTAGAAGAAAAAATTAAGACGGCTTTACAGGATAAAATATCACGGGGCAAGGTTGAAGTTTCTGTGTTGATAAATAATCTTGAGGGCAAGGATTCGCTCATAAAAGTGAACAAGTCAATTGCGTTAGGCTATATTTCAGCGTTGAGGGAAGCTAATGATGAGCTGAATTTGGTTGATGATTTAAAGCTTTCTGAAATTATACGTTTCCCTGATATTTTTAACATTCAAAAGGTTACTGATGACGAAGAAGAAATATGGGATAGTGTTAAACAGGTTGTTATGTCTGCATTAGAGAAGTTTGTTGAAATGCGTGAAACTGAGGGGGAAAGGCTAAAGGAAGACGTTTTACAGCATCTTAATAAAATTGAAGAAATGGTAGCTATAATAGAAAAGGCATCACCTGTTTTGACAGAAAATTACAGGAATAGGCTTTATAATAAGATATGCGATATTCTTCATGATAATAATATTGATGAACAAAGAATTCTTACTGAAGCAGCGATATATTCGGAAAAAACTGCTGTTGATGAGGAAACAGTAAGGCTACACAGCCATGTTGAGCAGTTTAGAAATCTTATGGATACAGATACACAGGTGGGTAGGAAGCTTGACTTTCTAATGCAGGAGATGAATAGAGAAATAAACACGATTGGCTCTAAGATACAGGATATGGAGATTACTAAGATTGTGGTTAATCTTAAATCTGAACTTGAAAAAATTCGTGAGCAAATTCAGAATATAGAGTAGCAAGGGGGCACTTATGCAGTTACTGAATATTGGGTACGGGAATATGGTTTCATCATCAAGGCTTGTTGCGATAGTAAGCCCCGAATCTGCTCCTATAAAGAGGATAATTCAAGAAGCTAGAGATAAGGGTAGGTTGATTGACGCTACTTATGGTAGAAGAACTCGTGCAGTAATTTTCATGGATAGCGACCATGTTGTTTTGTCGGCTGTACAACCTGAAACAGTTGCTGGACGTTTGGATAATGAGGAGGCACAGGGTGATGAAGAATAGAGGGTTGCTGATTATAGTTTCTGCACCATCTGGTTGCGGTAAGGGGACTATATTGGCTGAAGTGTTGAAGGATAAGTCATATTATTTTTCAGTATCTGCTACAACACGTTCACCGAGAGAGGGTGAAATAAACGGAGTAAACTATCATTTTATTTCTAAGGCTGAGTTTGAGGAGATTATCGAAAAGGACGGTATGCTTGAGTATGCCACTTACTGCGATAATTATTATGGCACGCCTAAGCAACAGGTTGAGGAGATGCTTGATAGTGGAAAGAATGTATTGCTTGAAATTGAGGTTCAGGGTGCAATGCAGATGAGGGAAATATGTCCTGACGGGGTGTTTGTTTTCATTAATCCTCCATCAATTTCTGAGCTAAAAAGAAGGTTGACAAAAAGGGGTACTGAAAGTGACGAAGTTATAAATGCTCGTGTTGCACAGGCTGAAAAAGAAATGAAATATGCAAATGAGTATGATTATATAATTGAAAATGATGTGCTTGAAAACGCAATTGAGGACTTTAAAACAATAGTTAGAGCAGAAGAGTTAAGCACGAAAAGAAACAAAATAGAGAAAACGGGGGCAGAAAAATGTTAAGACCTGCAATTACACAGTTGATAACCAAGAACGAAAGCTGTTATTCGCTTGTTATAGGCGTAGCTAAGAGGGCAAGAATGATTGCCGATGATTTATATGATAATGGAGTTATTCTTGAGGAAAAGCCAGTAAAAACTGCTGTTGAAGAGTTGGCAGGAGGAAAGTATAAAATTGTTGAGTCAGATAAATTAAGGAATAAGACTGGCACATTTTAATATGGTTAATTTTAGAAGATAGATAATTTCAAGCAAACGGATGTGATGGTAGTGAATTTTAATAGTATTAAGGCTGGGATAGCGGTAAGCTTAACGGCGTATTCGTTTGATAAGCCTTTTACTTATTCAGTGCCAGAGGAGTTTAATGATAGTATAAAAGTAGGCTCTAGGGTTATTGTATCGTTTGGAAAAGGCAATAGAAAACGAGTAGGAATTGTGCTGTCGTTGGAACAAATATCTGATGAGGATATGAAATTAAAGCCAGTAATATCAGTTATTGACAGCGAGCCGTTGTTGAATGATGAAATGCTAGATATGCTTTATTGGCTTAAAGATAATACATTTTGCACATTTTTTGATGGATTGAAAACGATTGTTCCATCTGGAATGAATATAAGGATTAATGAAAAGTATTCGCTTGCTGAGAATGTTTCTGATGAGAATCTTTCGGTTGAGGAAATAAATGTATTGTCGCTTTTAAGAAAAACCAAAATAAAAAGTGAGTTTGATAATATTCTTGAAGGGTTTAATACGCCTGATAAAAAGAGGGTTATTAATTCGCTTATTGAAAAGGGAATAATCCTTAAAACTGATGAGTATAAGAGGAATGTTCAAGATAGTTTTATTAATATGATAAAATTGTCTGAACAATATATTTCTGATAATAAGGCTTTTAAGATTACGGCAAAGCAAAAGACGGCAATAAAGCTCTTAGAAGAAAATGGTTCTGCTTCGGTGAAAGAGGTTTGCTATATATGTAATGTGACGAAAGCTGTTATAAAAAATCTCATAAAAAGTGGTGCTGTTGAGGAATATGAATATGAAACGTTCAGAATTCCTGAGAATGCGAATGCGAATACAAAATTTATTGAGGATATTGTTTTAAATGAAACTCAAAAGTCTGTTTTTGAGGAGGTAAGCACTCAATTTAAAACAGATGAACCGAAATGTTTTCTGTTGCATGGAATTACAGGAAGTGGTAAGACATCTGTGTTTAAGAAACTTATTGCTGAAACTCTTGATAATGGAAAGCAAGCAGTTTTACTTATTCCAGAAATTTCGCTGACCCCTCAGATAGTAAATCAGTTTCAGGAGCTTTTTGGTGAAACAGTCGCTGTTTTACATAGCAATCTTTCATTGGGGCAGAGGACGGACGAATATAAACGAATAAAACAGGGGAAAGCTAATATTGTTATAGGTACAAGAAGTGCAGTTTTTGCTCCACTTGATAATATTGGTATAATTATTATGGATGAGGAGGGCGAACGCTCTTATAAATCCGATTCTTCACCGAGATATAATACTGTTGATATAGCGAAAAAACGCTGTAAAACTCACGGTGCAGTGCTGTTGCTTGCATCTGCAACTCCATCTATTGAAAGCTATTATTACGCTCAAAAGGGTGTGTATAAGCTTTTGGAGATGAATGAAAGATATAGTAATGCTACATTACCTGCTGTTACGATGATTGATATGAATGAGGAGAGGGCAAACGGCAATTCGGGTGAGTTTAGTGAATTGCTTGTGCATGAAATAAGATATAATCTTGAGCATGGTGAACAGAGTATACTTTTACTTAATCGTAGGGGATACCATACTATAATAAGCTGTTGCAAATGCAATAAGCCTGTTTATTGCCCTAATTGTAGTATTCCACTGACATACCATAAGGCGAATGAAAGTCTGATGTGTCATTATTGTGGTTATTCGGGTGGGCTTGTTGAGAAATGTGCTGATTGCGGTGGCGAAAAGTTAAAACAGATGGGTTTTGGTACGCAGAAGATGGAGGAGGAGCTTTCTAAGCTTTTTTCTGATGCAAGGATTTTGCGTATGGATGCTGATACGACTTTTTCACGCTATGCTTATGAGGAAAAGTTCAAGGACTTTGGCGATGGAAAATATGATATAATGATTGGTACACAGATGATTAGTAAAGGGTTGGATTTCCCTAATGTAACACTTGTTGGGGTGCTTTCTGTTGATAAAGCACTTTTTTCTGGTGATTTCAGGAGTTATGAAAGAACTTTTTCGCTGATAACTCAAGTGGTCGGCAGAGGAGGACGTGGGGATAAAACTGGTAGGGCGTATTTACAGACATTTATGCCTGAACATTATGTTCTGAATTTAGCTTCAAATCAAGATTATAAGGCGTTTTATAATGAGGAGATTAGCATAAGGAGAGCGTTGATTAATCCTCCTGTATGCGATGTTTGTGTTCTTGGGTTTTCTTGTGAAATAGAAAGGAATGTTCAAAACGCATCAAATAAAATGCTTGCAATGATACAGAATAAAATTAAACTAGAAAAGGTAACATTTCCGTTAAGGGTTTTAGGACCTGTAAAATGTGCGTATGGTAAGATTAATGGAAAGTTTAGATATAGATTGATATTGAAATGTAAAAACACAGCAGCACTTAGAAATTTCGTAAGCCAGATACTTATTGAAACTGATAGGCATAAGGAGTTTTCAAGGGTGACAGTGTATGCTGATATAAATGGTGATGTTGGAATATAATAGGATTTAATGGAGGTTGTTATAATGGCTATAAGAAAGATATTAACTAAAGAAGATGAAGTATTAAACAAAGCTTGTAAGCCAGTTGAAAAGTTCGATGAAAAGCTTTGGCAATTGCTTGATGATATGGCAGATACGCTTTATAAGGTTCGTGGATTGGGACTTGCTGCACCCCAGATTGGCGTACTAAGGAGAGCTGCGATTGTAGATGTGGGAGATGGGTTGATTGAGTTGATTAACCCGACAATAACGAATACAAGTGGTGAACAACGTGCTGTTGAGGGCTGTTTATCATGCCCAGAACAGTGGGGATATGTTACACGTCCGATGAATTGCACATTAAAAGCACAGGATAGAAATGGCGAATTTTATGAGATGGATTTAACGGAATTAGCTTGTAGATGTGCTTGTCATGAGGTTGACCATCTTGATGGGAACCTGTTTTTAAGATTGGTTGATGAATTTATTGATATAGAAGATGAAGAATAGGAGTGATTAAACTGAATATAGTTTTTATGGGTACTCCAGATTTCGCTGTACCATGTTTGAAAGCACTTATTGAAAGCGATGAAAATGTAGTAGGAGTTTTCACACAGCCTGATAAGCCAAAGGGCAGGGGTTATAAATTACAGCCTACTCCAGTTAAGGTTGTTGCTTTGGAGCATGGAATTGACGTGTATCAGCCTACCTCTTTAAGAAAAGGTGAGGATGCTCAGAAAGCTTTTGAGGATTTACAGAAACTTAACCCAGACATTATAATTGTTGTGGCATATGGGCAAATTCTACCTAAGCAGATTTTAGATTTGCCAAAACATGGCTGTATAAATATTCACGCATCACTATTGCCAAAATATAGGGGTGCTGCACCGATACAGTGGTGTGTGATGAATGGCGATAAAAAAACAGGTGTAACCTCAATGCTTATGGAAGAAGGGCTTGATACAGGTGATATGCTTATCACGGCTGAAACTGATATTGGGATAAATGAAACAGTATCAGAATTACATGATAGGCTATCAGAAATGGGTGCTGAGGTGCTTATCAGAACCATTAACGACTTGAAAGAGGGCAAGCTTAATCCTCAAAAACAGGATGATAGCAAATCATGTTATGCGTCTATGATTACTAAAAAGATGTGTGAGATTGATTTTTCGGATAAAGCAATAAATATCCATAATAAAATTAGAGCGATTACTGGTTATACTACTCTTAACGGCAAAAGGTTGAAGTTATATCGTACGCAGATATGTGATACAGCTACTAATAATTGTGAATGTGGAAGTATTGTTGATGAAGAATGCTTTACGGTTGTATGTGGTGATGGAAAATGCGTTACATTGTTGGAAGTTCAATCAGAGGGCAGTAAAAAAATGAAAACGGAAGATTTTTTAAGAGGAAATAAGCTTTCAAATGGAACAAAATTTGAATAAGCTTGAGATGTGAGGAGGAATTTTTATGCTATATCTTTTTTATGATTCGACGTATTTAATTATAATACCAGCAATTATTTTTGCTTTGATAGCACAAATTAATGTGAAATCAACGTTTACAAAGTATAGTAAAATCAAAAATGGAAGGGGCTTTACAGGTAGTGATGTTGCAAGACAGATTTTAGATAATAATGGTCTGCAAAATGTGAGAATTGAGCATATTAATGGTAATTTATCCGACCACTACGACCCAAGAGCCAATGTTGTAAGGCTTTCAGATTCAGTTTATAGTAGCAGTTCTGTTGCAGCGATCGGCGTTGCAGCACATGAGGTTGGACACGCAATTCAGCATGCACAAGGCTATGTGCCAATTAAAATCAGAAGTGCTATAATTCCTGCTACACAAGTCGGCTCAAGGCTTGCTATTCCACTTGTTATATTGGGAATGATTCTTTCTATGCAGCCATTTATAACCTTTGGGATTATCCTATTTACAACCGTTGTGTTCTTTCAGGCAGTTACATTGCCTGTTGAGTTTAATGCAAGTAGTCGTGCTATGGCAACGCTAAAAGATAGTTATATACTTGAGGGCGAGGAGCTTTCACAGTCAAAGAAGGTCTTGACAGCAGCTGCTTTAACTTATGTTGCAGCACTATTTTCTTCGATAATGAGCTTACTAAGGTTGGTATTACTTTCAAATAGAAGGAACAGATAAATTATGGATGACGCTAGATTTCTTGCAATAAAGCTACTGAATAAAACATTTGACAAACAGGGCTTTTCAAATTTGGTTTTGGACTATGCGTTGAGTAATGCACAACTTGAAACACAGGATAAGAGATTTTGTTCAACGCTTTATTATGGCGTAATTGAGAGGAAAATTACTCTTGATTATATAATTTCAAAATATAGCAAAAAGCCACTGAATAAGCTTGATTTAAGCATTCTTAATATACTGAGGTGTGGATTGTATCAGCTTAAATATATGGATTCTGTGCCTGATAGTGCAGCGATAAATGAGAGTGTAAAGCTTGTTAAAAAGTACAGGCTTACGAGTGCGTCAGGTTTTGTTAATGCAGTTTTGAGAAATTTTGTTAGAGATAATAAAGAAATTACACTGCCTAAGGGGAAAATCGCAAGGTTTTCTTTGGAGTATTCTGCTCCCGAATGGCTTGTAAAAAAGCTGATTCAAGAATATGGCGATGAGGTTGCTGTTTCGTTACTTGAGGGTTCAATTTCAAAAGCTCCTGTTACGATAAGGTTGAACAATAATGTTGCTGATGAGTTAAAGCTGATAGAAAATATGGGCGATATTAAGCTTGAAAAGAGCAGTTTGATACCAGATTGCTATGAGGTTTTGGGTGGAGATGTTACTGCTACTGACGCATTTAAAATGGGTTATTTTCATGTTCAGGACATTTCCTCACAGCTTTGTTGTATGGCTTTGGGTGCTAAAGAGAATGAAATTGTGTTGGATTTATGCTCTGCTCCCGGTGGAAAGGCGTTCACCATATCTGAATTGATGGGTGGAACGGGAACAATTTATGCTTTCGATATGCATGAAAAAAGAGTTAAGCTTATAGAGGACGGGGCAGAAAGATTGCATTTGAAAAATATAATTGCAGGAAAAGGAAATGCTCTTGAATTTGATGAGAAGATTCCATTGGCTGATAAAATTTTATGTGATGTCCCTTGTTCAGGCTTGGGGGTAATAGGAAAAAAGCCAGAGATAAAATATAAAGAGCCTAGCGAATTCGAGGGGCTAGCTGATATACAGTATGGGGTTTTGGAAAATGCTGTTAAGTATTTAAAGGTTGGTGGGGAGTTGGTTTATTCCACCTGTACGCTTAACCGAAAAGAAAATGATGAGATTATAGATAGGTTTTTGGAGAGTAATGGGGATTATGAGGGGATTAGCTTTTTAGAGGATTTTGGAGTCCCTTTTGGTAGCTATAAAGCAACGTTAATTCCTATGCATTTTAATAGTGATGGATTCTTTATTTCAAAGATTAGAAAAATAAGGTGATATATTGGAAAAAGGGGATATTTTATCTCTAAGTTTAGCAGAGTTGGAAGAAGTATTGGTTGAAAATGGTGAGCAAAAATTTCGTGCAAAACAGATTTATGAATGGCTACATTTAAAAAAAGTGGAGAGTTTTGATGAAATGACTAACATTTCTTCTACATTACGCACAAAAATGAGTGATGAATTTTATGTAAATCTACTGAATATATCGAGAAAGCTTGAATCTAGGGTTGATAATATTGTAAAATATCTTTATGGGCTTTCTGACGGCAATTTTATTGAAACAGTTTTGATGGAGTATAATCATGGAATGAGCCTTTGCATTTCAACGCAAGTGGGCTGTAAGATGGGGTGCAAGTTTTGTGCGTCAACCGTAGGTGGCTTTGTTAGAAATCTTGAACCATCTGAAATGCTACTTCAGATATATAAAACTGAAAAGGATAGCGGGAAGAAAGTTTCAAGTATTGTACTTATGGGCATTGGGGAGCCACTTGATAATTTTGATAATGTGATTAAGTTTTTACAGATTTTATCGTCAAAAGAGGGCGTAAATATGAGTCTTCGCCATGTTACTGTTTCAACCTGTGGAATTGTTCCTATGATTGATAAACTGGCTGAGTTAAGGCTTGGGTTAACGCTGTCTGTTTCGTTACACGCTTCACATAATCACACAAGAAGTGAAATAATGCCTGTCAATGTATCATATAATATAGAAAAGCTTATTTCTGCGTGCAAGAGATATGTTGATAAAACAGGTAGACGGATTACTTTTGAGTATGCTGTTATTGATGATGTAAACTCATCAACAGAGGAAGCTTATAGGCTTGCAGAGCTTTTAAGGGGCATGAATTGTCATGTTAACTTAATACCTGTAAATGGAATTAAGGAGAGGGATTATACCTCACTTATGAAAACTGTGCAAGCTTTTCAGAATAATTTGAAAAGTAAGGGAATAAATGTTACAATAAGGAGAACGCTTGGAAGTGATATAAATGCTGCTTGTGGTCAGCTAAGGCGAGATGAAATGAAGTGAAAAGGAGTGATGATATTGAAAATAAGTAGTGCAACGGATATTGGGCTTGCTAGGAGTGAAAATCAAGATATAGTTCGTGTGGACGAGTTGTTCGACAATGTTCTTGCAGTAGTTTGCGATGGCATGGGTGGCGAACGTTCAGGTGAAAAAGCTAGTAAAATAGCGATAGATGCAATTTTTGACAAGTTCACTGGGGAATATCAACCAACATTTGATTCAATCAGTATCAAGGAACTCCTAATGTCAGCAATATCTGAGGCAAATTCACAGGTTTATAATTCGTCAAGAGAAGATTATAAGGATTTTGGTATGGGAACTACTTGTGTTGCTGCGTTTGTAACTAAGGATATGATTTATCTATCGAGCGTTGGAGATAGCAGAGCATATTTGATGGAGAGTGATTGCTTAAAACAAATTACAAATGACCATACATTTGTGAGGATGCTTTTTGAACGTGGTGATATTATTGAGGACGACATTAAATCTCATCCTCAACGAAATATGTTGACAAAGGCAGTCGGCGTTGAAAAAAATGTTACGCCTGATTACTTTGAAATAAATTATTCGGAAGGTTTAAAGCTTATGTTATGTTCGGACGGCTTGTCAGGGTATTGCAGTTCAGAGGAGATGTTTGAGATACTTAATGGCAATGATATAGAAAAAGCAACCGAGGAATTAATAAAATTAGCGATAAGCAAGGGTGGCAGAGATAATATAACACTTGCGATAATTGCTGATTAAATACAGGAGTGATAGAATGGACAATAATATTGGAAAAAGACTAGATGGTCGCTATGAAATTAACGAGCTTATTGGCGTTGGTGGTATGGCAGATGTATACAAAGGTCATGATTTAGTTGATAATAGGATAGTTGCTATTAAAATTCTTAAAAAAGAGTTTGCTGAGAATGAGGAATTCCTTAGAAGATTTAGAAATGAATCAAAGGCAATTGCTGTACTTTCGCATCCTAATATTGTTAAGATTTATGATGTAGGATTTACGGAAAAAATCCAGTATATTATAATGGAACATATTGATGGTATTACTTTAAAAGAATACATGGAGAACGAAAAGGTACTTAATTGGAAAGACTCTGCACATTTTATAATTCAAATTCTAAGGGCTTTACAGCACGCTCATGATAGAGGAATTTTTCATAGGGATATAAAGCCACAAAATATTATGATGTTTACAGATGGCACAATAAAAGTCATGGATTTTGGTATAGCTAAATTTGCTCGTGAAGATGGTAAAACTGCTACTAATCAAGCTATAGGTTCTGTTCATTATATTAGTCCTGAACAGGCGATGGGTGAGGAAACTGATTCTAAAAGCGATATTTATTCTGTTGGTATTATGCTTTATGAAATGCTTACAGGGCAAAAGCCTTTTGATACGGATAATCCTGTTTCCGTTGCTGTTATGCATATGCAAAGCAATGCAAGAAAGCCTAGAGATGTAAATCCTGATGTTCTTATTGGACTTGAAGAGATAATTCTTAAAGCAATAGAAAAGGAAACGAGTAAACGCTATCAGAGTGCGTCAGAAATGATTAGGGATATTGAAAAGGTTAAGGCAAATCCAGAGGTAGTGTTCGGATACTATACATCAAAAGTAAATGCTGGTGGTTTTGACACTGCAACAAGATTTTTTAAACCAGTTACACCAACTGATGGTGAACTGGAAGATGATGAGTATTATGATGAAGATGCTGATGATTATGACGAAGAAGAAGATGATGATGGCGTAGAATATGAAGAGGAAGAAGCAAAGTCGATATTTTTTCCAATTTTATCAGCTGTTACAATTGTAGTTATATTAGTTGCAGCGTTTTTCGTGACGAAGTTAGTTCAGGGAGCGTTTGGTGATGATAATAGTACTAAAAGCACAGACACTTCTGTTGGTGATTTAGTGGGATTGACTTTGGATGAGGCAAGGGAGAAATATTCAGACTTGAACATAATAATGACTGGAAGTGCAGAATATTCTGATTATGAGGCAGATGTAATATTCTGGCAGGATATAGAAGTGGATAAGAAAGTAAAAAAAGGCACTGAAGTAAAGGTTAAAATAAGTAAAGGTAAGCAAAAGGTGAAAGTACCGAATGTTATTGGTTTTAATTTTGCTCAGGCACAGGGAATGTTGGAGAGAGATGGTTTAGTAGTTTCAATTCAGTATGCAACAGATGAAGAAGAAAAGAATAATGTATTTAAAACAGAACCTGAGGCACAGACAGAGGTAGATAAAGGCTCAACAGTTATTCTTTATGTAAGTCAAGGGAATAGTGATGAGATAGAGATTACCAATCTAATTGGTAAGACTATTGAGAAAGCAAGGAAAGAATGTGAAGAAACACTTGAGTTAGTTGTTAAGACTGAAGATGTAAATTCAAGTGAACCTGAGGGAACAGTTGTTGGGCAAAGCATTAGTGCTGGTACTCGTGTCGCTACTAAAACAACGATTACTTTACAGGTAAGTAACGGAGTTCCTGCTACATCTAAGGTTAAAATTAATTTTGATATTCCATCAGATGCTACTGGAAGATTTGTATTCAGTTTATATGTAAATGGTTCAGTGGTAAAACAAAGCGATGTTGTTAATGTTGCTTATACAGGAAGTGTAGATGTTGAGGTTGAGGGAAGTGGTACTCAAGAGGTTACAGCAGAATTGAAGAATGCAACAACAGGTGCTACTGCAAAAATTGGTGTGTTCAAGGTTAACTTTGAAACTGGAACAAGGACAGTTATTAGTGAAAATACCAGAAATGCGTTTTCATCAGTTGGAGGATTAGAAACAAAGCCACCAACGACAGAACCACCTAAGACTACACCTGCACCACCTGTAACTACAAAAGAGCCAGTAACAGAACCACCAGTAACAGAAGCAACGACAACTACTACTAGTGGTGAAGGAGATGGAGTGGAAGAATAACTCTTATCTTAAAATTGAAAAGGAAGTATTATGACTAAAAATTTCAATAATAGTCAAAAAGGAATTATAATCAAGTCAATTGGGGGACTCTATTTAGTAGAGTCCCCTAATGGGTTGTTTGAATGTAAGGCAAGAGGAGTGTTCAGAAATCAGGGGTTAACCCCGTATATTGGGGATGATGTGATATTTGAAGATGGTGTTATCAATGAGCTTTTGCCACGAAGAAATGAGATTATACGACCTCCTGTTGCTAATCTTGACCAAGTAATTCTTATTGTATCAACCTGTAAGCCCGTGCCAAATATACTGCTGATGGATAAGTTTATAGCAATATCAGAGTATAAGGGGATAAAGCCAATTGTGATGGTTACTAAAATTGACTTGGCAAGCGTTGAACAGATATTTGATATATACAAAAGAGTTGGAGTTGAAACATTGGTTGTTGATTATAGCAATGATGAGTCAATTCAAGAGATTAGACAGATTTTAAAAGGGAAAATAAGCGTTTTCACTGGTAATTCAGGTGTCGGGAAATCAACCCTGATGAATGCAATTGATTCTACGCTGAACATTCCTACGGGTGAAATTAGCGAAAAGCTTGGCAGAGGGCGACATACCACACGTCATGCTGAATTATATAAGCTTAAAGATGGTGGATATATTGCTGATACACCTGGATTTTCTACGTTTGAAACGAATAAATATGATATAATAAAAAAAGAAGAACTTAGCTCATGCTTTGTTGAGTTTAGGGAATATACGGATGATTGCAAATTCAAGGATTGCTCGCATACAAAGGAAAAAGGCTGTGCAGTTATTGAGGCTGTAAATAATGGGGATATAGTAGAAAGCAGGCATAAAAGCTATTGCTATATGTATGAGGAAGCAAAGCAGATTAAGGAATGGGAGTTATAACTTGAGTAAGTGTTATATATTTTCAGGTGGTGAAATTCTAGATTATTCTTTGGTTGATGTTAGCGAAAACGCATATATAATTTGTGCAGATGCTGGATATTTACACGCAAAAAAGCTTGGGATTATTCCGAATTGTATCATTGGTGATTTTGATACTTTTGATGGAGATTTTCCTAGAAGCATTGAGGTAATCAGATATAAGGCTGAAAAAGATGATACGGATACGATGCTTGCCGTTAAGTTTGCGTTAGAAAAAGGTTATGATAATATCTGTATTTATGGTGCTTTAGGTGGAAGATTTGACCACAGTATGGCGAATGTTCAGACGTTGCAGTATATATATACTCATGGTGGAAATGGCAAAATTGTCAGCGATAATGATTATATTATGTTGCAAGGCACGGGTACAAAAACATATACTAGACGTGAGGGGTATTACTTTTCATTGCTTTCAATTTCTGATAAAAGTGATGGCATAACGACGGATGGATTGAAGTATAATCTTGAAAATACAACGCTTACAAGTGATTTTCCATTAGGTGTTAGCAATCAGATTTTACAAGAGTTTGCAACCATTACAATAAGAAATGGACTTCTTTTAGTGATTTTTTCTAAAGATACTCACAAAAAAATATTATCTGAATATAATGGAGTATAGCATTGCCATTGAGGTTGTGTGCAATAAAAATTACTTAGAAAAAGTATTGGAGGAGTCGTTATGAAAATCGTTGTAATTAAAAGTCCAAAGTTTTTATCGGGTTTACTTAGACTAATGTTTGGGATTAAAAAGGAACAAGATTTATAATTAATGAAAAAGTCGCAGATTATTAATAATCTGCGACTTTTTTGAATATAAAGTAATGTAGAAAATAATTAGGAGGTAATTATGGAGGACGAAGTATTATATGATGAACATTTGCTAGAAGAGGTTAAATCCAAAAGGCGAAAAGCTTATTCTGATGAGAAAATATCTGAGGTCATTATAACCCAATGTATAGTTTGTGTGTTGTTGATTTTGATATTTGTGGTGATGAATATTTTTTATCCAGAAGTTAGCCAGTCGGCTTTGTCGAAATATAAACAACATACGGGTGCAGACATTGACAGGGTGTTGGTTAATGCAGTAGATAAAATTTTTGAATTTGCAAGTTCTACACCAAAATGATAGAATTTTATATTGGAAAGACTAAATTTAATATTGATTTTGGATTCTTAGCAGTAATCTCCTTGCTTAGCATTTTGGATAATGGGAAGTATCTTCTATATGGTGTTTGGGTTTGTATTATACATGAGATTGGACATATTATTCCAATGTTTGCACTGGGCGAAAAGGTTAAGGCAGTTAAGCTTCACGCATTTGGGATAAAAATTTTCCCACAGAAAAATAAAATTAGACCTGTGTTTCAAGATATAATTATAATTTTAGGTGGAGCTACTGCTAATATTCTTTTGGGCGTTATGGTTTCTATCGGCGATATAAGCACGAATACACAGGTTTTTGCAAGCATGAATATTATTCTTGGAGTGTTCAATCTTTTGCCATATACAAGCTTTGACGGTGGAACATTAATACTTACAATTGCTGATTATTTCAATGGTAATGCATTCGAAGTCAGAAAAACGCTTAGGCTTGTAAACTGCATACTTTCCATTGCTTTATTAGCGTTTTTACTGGTTAACAATATCACTAACATTACGCTTATGATAACAATATCCTATTTAATTTTAATCGAAATTATCGGTAATGGTTGATTAATATGCGAATTTGTAGTAAAATAAAAAGGAATAGGAATATAATCATTCCATAAAAGTAGGTTATCTTGCTTTTGGAATGATTAATAAATGGAGGATAATATGCTAAAGGATAAGCTTGAAAGGTTTTTACTGCAAGTTCAAAAGCCATCACGATATATAGGTGGAGAAACGGGTAGCGTTTTAAAGGATAAGAATAAGGTTGATGTGAGATTTGCGTTCTGTTTCCCCGATAGCTATGATATAGGTATGTCACATTTGGGCATGAAAATCCTGTATTCGCTTATAAATGAAAAGGAAAACTATTGGTGTGAGAGAGTGTTTGCACCAAATTCTGACTTTGAAAATATTATGAGGGAAAATGATATTCCTTTATATGGCTTGGAAAGCTTAGAGCCGATAAAGGATTTCGATTTCATAGGCTTTACTTTGCAATATGAGTTGTCATATACTAATATACTTAATATGTTGGATTTAGCTGGAGTGCCTATATTCGCTAAGGATAGAGGGAATTCGCTTTATCCCATAGTTATAGCAGGAGGTCCTTGTGCTTGTAATCCTGAGCCGTTAGCTGACTTCTTTGACTTAGTGGTTTTGGGTGAGGGTGAGGACATTAATATTGAGTTGCTTGATTTGTATAATGGAATGAAAAAGCAAGGTGCGACAAGACAGGAGTTTCTGAATGAGGCTGTAAAGCTTGAGGGGGTTTATGCTCCTTCGTTATATAATATTAGCTATAATGAGGATAATACAATCAAGGAGGTTGTGCCGATTGGTAATGCTCCTAAGGTTGTGAAAAAACGCATAGTTGACGACTTTAACAAGGTTTTTTATCCTGATGAATTTGTTGTGCCGTTTACAGATATTGTTCATGATAGAGCATCTGTGGAGGTTCTAAGGGGTTGCTTGAGGGGTTGTAGGTTTTGTCAAGCTGGTTTTCTATATAGACCATTCAGAGAAAAATCATCGGAGGTTATCTGCAATCAAGCAAAGTCCTTATGCGAAAGTACAGGCTATGAGGAGGTTTCGCTTGCCTCATTAAGCACAAGCGATTATTCCGACATAGACACAATGCTGACAGAGCTTATAAAATATACCGAAAAGAATAATGTAAACCTTTCATTGCCATCGCTTAGGGTTGATAATTTTTCAGAGGAATTGCTTGAGAAAATTAAAAAGGTAAGAAAAAGTGGCTTGACTTTTGCTCCAGAGGCTGGTACACAGAGATTGCGTGATGTTATAAATAAAAATGTTTCTGAAGAAGAAATTATGAAAACTTGCAAGATAGCTTTCGAGGGTGGATATACAAGGGTAAAGCTGTATTTTATGATTGGACTTCCAACTGAAACTGATGAAGATATTATAGGCATTGCCGAGCTTGCACAAAGAGTTGTGGAGTTATTCTATGAAATGCCTAATAGACCTAAGGGTAAGGGCGTTGAGGTGTCGATAAGCACTGCTACATTCATACCTAAGCCGTTTACACCATTTCAGTTTGAGCCGCAGAATACAAGAGAGCAGATTGAAGCAAAGCAAAAGCTTTTAGTATCTTCTATTAAGAGCAGAAAAATTCGCTGGAGCACCCATGACCCAAATATTAGTATACTTGAGGCATTGCTTGCAAAGGGTGATAGAAAACTTTGCAATGTTATATACAGTGCATGGGAAAAGGGCTGTAAGTTTGATAGCTGGGGCGAATGTTTTAAGTATGATAAATGGCTTGAGGCGATTGATGAGAATGGTATTGACATTGGTTTTTATGTGAATAGGAAAAGAGAGTTTGATGAAATTCTTGCTTGGGATCATCTTGATTATTTTATCTCAAAGGATTTTTTGATTAGGGAGAATATAAAAGCACATGAGTCGAAAACAACCGACCATTGCCGTTTAGAATGTTCTAATTGTGGTGTTATTTCAAAAACAGGGAAGCCATGTTTTGATTACAAACAGGGAAACACTGTTAAATCAGAGGATAAAAAGACTGATGCTTTTATAGAAAATGGAAATGAGATTAATCAGGAAGTTTTTCCAACAAGGGTTGTTTTTGAGAAAAAAGGTAGAGCTAAATATATTTCTCATTTGGATTTGAATAGATGTATGCAAAGGATAATTAAGCGTTCGGGGTTGCCTGTTTGGTATACGGAGGGATTTAACCCACATTTGTATATAATGTTTGCATTGGCTTTGTCGCTTGGGTTTGAAAGTGGCTGTGAGGTTATGGATTTTAAGCTTACAGAGGAAATTCCTTTTGATAAAGTTATGGACAAGCTTAATAGCGTTCTGCCAGAGGGATTAAAAGTTGTAAAAGCTTATAAACCAGTTAATAAGCATACAGAAATTGCTTTTGCAGAGTTTAATGTTTGTATCGAGGGTGACGGAGCAAGATTGCTTTGTGAACTGAATGAATTTGTAAGCAAAGATGAAATTCTTGTTGAGAAAAGGACTAAGAAAAAGGGGCTTAAAACGGTTGATATTAAGCCGAATATCGAGATTGTTTCTAAGGTAGCTGGGGAGGACAAGCTTGTTATTGATATGAGATTGCCAGCAGGTACACAGACGAATTTCAATCCAAATCTGTTTCTAGATGCTTTCTTGAGTGGAACACAAATAAGTGCTTTTGTAACAAAGATTGAGCGAACAAAAATTATTTGCAGTGATGGTAAAGAATTTTTGTAAAAGTGCTTGCAATTTGTTTTAATATATGGTAGAATAATAGAGCATTTGAAATCCGTTATGGAGAAATTTAGGTTAGTTTTCGAGATAACGAGGTTAATGCCATTAAGATGACATTAAATCGGATAGTCCGCTACACATAAAAGGTTTTGATTTATATAAAGCTAAGTGCTGTACCTTTGTTCTGTAAAAAGTAAAGTGTAAGAATATCTGAAAAAATTAGGAGGAAAAATAATGGATGCATTAAAACTAATTAGTCAGGATAGCCTGAAAACTGAGAAGCCTCAATTTTCTATCGGTGACACTGTAAAGGTTCACGTTAACATCAAGGAAGGCGATAAATCTCGTGTACAGATATTTGAAGGTACTGTTATTGCTAAGAAACATGGCGGAATAAGCGAAACATTTACAGTTAGACGACTTTCTCACGGTTGTGGAGTTGAAAGGGTTTTCCCAGTTCACTCACCTGTTGTAGAAAAGGTTGAAATTGTAAGAAAAGGTAGAGTTCGCAGAGCTAAGCTATATTATCTTCGTGATAGAGTTGGTAAGGCTGCTAAGGTTAAAGAACAAATTAAAAGGTAATAAGCGGAGGAATGTCCTCGTTGCTTAGATGCTGTGCAGAGGGGACTAACAAGTCCCTTTTTGCTATTTATCGCCTATAATTATACACTTATTAGGGACATAAATTTATCCCTGAGAAAAGGAGTAGTCATGTCTGAAGAATATGAAGTGCCTGTAAATACCGATATAGATACCGAAGAAAATGTTGAAAAAAAGGCGAATTTTTTTGATGATTTGATGGATTTAGTTGAATCGGTAATATTTTCAATTTTTATTGTTACTCTTATTTTTACATTTTTATTTAGAATAGCAACTGTTGATGGTCCTTCAATGCTTGACACTCTACATGATAAGGACAGATTAATTATATCACATTTATTTTATAAGCCTGAACAAGGCGATATTGTTATAATTAATAATAGGAATGGTTATATATATGATGAGACACAGGAGAATATTATTACAACACAGGGCATAAATGGTGATGGCTCTGAGAAGAAAATTGTGAAAAGAATTGTCGCAACTGAGGGGCAAGAGGTTAATATTGATTTTAAAAGAGGTAAGGTTTATATTGATGGTGTAGAAATAGATGAGCCTTATATTAAAGACCCAACTTTCTTAAATGAATACGCATTTAATTACCCTGTAATAGTACCTGAGGGACATATTTTCGTGATGGGTGATAACAGGGGTAGGTCAAAGGATAGCAGAGATTCACAGGTTGGATTTGTCCCTGTTGATGAGATAATGGGTAAGGTTATTTTTAGAATTTATCCGTTTAAAGCTTTGGGAACTGTGGATTAGCAAAATAGCCTTATTAAAACAGGAGTGGTTATGGAGAATAATATAGCAACAATTCAGTGGTTTCCTGGACATATGACAAAGACACGCAGATTGATAAAAGCAAATTTATCTTTAGTCGATGCTGTTGTTGAAATATTAGATGCGAGGATACCTATGAGTAGCCAAAATCCCGAGATGGAAAGCCTTATTGGTGAGAAGCCGAGAATGATGTTGCTTAACAAATGCGATATGGCTGATGATAGGGTGACTGCAAGATGGATTGATTATTTTAAGTCAAAAGGGATTCTTGCTATTGCTTTGGATTGCAAAAATGGCAAAGGGGTTAAGGCTTTTTTGCCTACGATAAAAAATCAGCTACTTAAGGATTTAGTACAAAGAAGAAATGACAAAGGTATGGTTGGCAGACCGATAAGGGTTATGGTTGTTGGCATTCCTAATGTTGGGAAGTCATCGTTCATTAACCGAATGGCACAGTCAAAGCGTACAAAGGTTGAGGATAGACCAGGTGTTACAAGAACAAAACAGTGGGTAAGTCTTGGTGAGAGTGTGGAATTGCTCGATATGCCTGGAGTTTTATGGCCAAAGTTTGAGGATCAAAATGTTGCTCATAGGCTTGCTTTCACTGGTGCGATAAAAGATGATGTTGTCGATATTGAGGCACTTTCTATGTTGTTGCTTGAAAATTTAAGCAAGAGATACCCTAAGCCGTTGATTGAACGCTATAAGATAGAAATAGATGATGAAGATGACGGTAAAACATTGCTTGAGAAGGTTGGAAGAAAGCGTGGTATGCTTCTTTCGGGTGGATTGGTAAATACGGAACGTGCAGCGATTACTGTGCTTGATGAATTTCGTAGCACAAAGCTTGGTAGGATTACGTTGGAACTTCCACCAGATGGTGATAGCGATGAAGAGTAGTGTTGATTTAATTAGCTTGCATGACTTTGATGATGAGGTTAGGCAAAGCTATAAAGTTATTTGTGGTGTGGACGAGGCTGGCAGAGGTCCACTTGCAGGAGATGTCTATGCAGCGGCTGTAATTCTCGATGAAAATGAAAAAATTGAGGGTTTGAATGATAGTAAAAAGCTGACGGAAAAAAAGCGTGAGGCTTTGTATGATGAGATAATTCAAAAGGCTAAGGCTTACTGTGTTGCAACTGCATCTATTGCTGAAATTGAGGAGATTAATATTCTTCAAGCAGCAATGCTTGCTATGAAAAGAGCAGTTGAAGGCTTGGGGGTTGAGGTCGATTGTGCGTTGGTTGATGGGAACTCATGCCCAAAACTTTCTTGTAATACTAGAACGGTTGTAAAGGGAGATTCAGTTTCTGCAAGCATTGCTGCTGCGTCAATTCTTGCTAAGGTTTCAAGGGATAGATATATGCTTGAGATGGCTGAAAAGCACCCACAATATTGCTTTGAAAAGCATAAAGGTTATGGAACAAAATTACATTATGAAAAGCTAGTGGAGTATGGCATATCCGAAATTCATCGTCCTAGCTTTCTGAAGAAGTTAATGAAATGATAAAAAAAGAAATTGGAAACTTTGGCGAAATGGCTGTATGTAAATACCTTGAAAAGTATGGTTATACTGTTTTAAAGCGTAACTATTGCATTAGAGGTGGCGAGATTGATATAATTGCATATAATAGCGAAATTATCGCCTTTGTTGAGGTTAAGACAAGGAAAAAAGGGAGTATGGTTTCTGGTTTTGAGGCTGTGAATGAGAGGAAAAAGGGTCTTATTATTAAAACAGCGTCAGATTTTTGCTGTAAAAATCCTACTGATCTTCAGCCACGCTTTGATGTGGCAGAGGTGATTGTTGTAAATAATAGGATTGAAAAAATAAACTATATTAGTAATGCCTTTGATGCAACGGGGTATGATATATTTTTTTAAAAGGGTGGATATTATGTTTTATAAAAGTACACGAAACAGTGCTATAAATGTCGATAGTGCGACGGCGATTACTCAAGGTATTTCAGTTGAGGGTGGACTTTTTGTTCCAAGTGAAATTCCTAACATTACTCTTGATGAAATTAAGATGCTTGCAGAGATGAATTATTCTAATCGTGCAGCTTTTATTTTCAAGAAATATCTTACTGATTTTACAGGTGCTGAAATCCAATATTGTACCGATAATGCGTATAATACTGATAATTTTGAAAATGAAAGTATAGCTGAGTTGTCACATCTTTTTGATGGAACTTATATGCTTGAGTTGTGGCATGGTCCAACTTGTGCGTTTAAGGATATGGCTTTGCAAATTTTGCCATACTTTTTAACAACATCAGCAAAAAAGATTAATTTGAAGAGAAAAATTGTGATTTTGGTTGCTACATCGGGCGATACAGGGAAGGCTGCTCTTGAGGGGTTTAAAGATGTTGAGGGTACTCAAATACTTGTTTTCTATCCTGAAAATGGAGTAAGCTCAATGCAAAAACGTCAGATGACTACTCAAGATGGCGATAATGTTGACGTTTGTGCGATTAATGGTAACTTTGATGACTGCCAAAATGGTGTTAAGGAAATATTCACCAATGACGATATAAAGGCAAAGCTAGAAGAAAAGTCGCTTATTTTCTCAAGTGCTAACTCGATTAACTGGGGTAGGCTTGCCCCTCAAATTGTTTATTATATTTCAGCTTATGCCTCACTTGCTGAAGATGAACAGATTGAACTTGGCGAAAAGATTAATATAGTTGTGCCAACTGGAAATTTTGGGAATATTTTGGCTGGATATTATGCTAAGAAAATGGGGTTACCTGTTAATAAGCTTATTTGTGCGTCAAATGTGAATAATGTTCTTACTGACTTTATAAATACAGGCGTGTATGACCGAAATCGTGAGTTTTATGCTACAAGTTCACCGTCGATGGATATACTAATTTCAAGCAATTTGGAACGACTTTTATATCATTTGACAGGGGATAATGATAAGCAAATAAATGAGTGGTTCACATCATTGGCTAGTACTGGAAAGTATGAAGTTACTGATGATGTTAAGAAAATTTTGCAGGCAGAATTTTTCGCTGGATTTTCTGATGATGAGCAAACAAAGGACACGATAAAGGCTGTTTATGACCAGTATTCCTACACTTGCGATACTCATACTGCTGTTGCGGTTAAGGTTTATAATGATTATAAGGCTAAGACGGGCGATAAAACCAAGACGGTTATTGCGTCAACTGCAAGCCCTTATAAATTCAGTGGAAGCGTTTTAGAGGCACTTGATGATGGGAATAAAATTGCTGATGAGTATGAAATGATTGAAAGATTGAATGAGCTTTCTAAGTTTGAAATTCCTGAATCACTTGCTGAATTAAGGGAAAAACAGGTGAAGTATTCTAATTCAGTTGAAAAGACTGAAATGATGGATTATGTACTAAAAAAGTTAGGAATTTAGCGAGTAGGAGGAGTATCGTTGGCGTTATATGTTTTGGGCGATATGCATTTGTCAATAGGAACTCCCGACAAGCCGATGGATATTTTTGGTGGATGGGAAAATTATCTCCAACTACTTGAGGAAAATTGGCTTAACATAGTTAAGGATGAGGATACAGTCGTGCTTGCTGGTGACACTTCTTGGGCTATGAAAATTGAAAACGCTGGAGCTGATTTTGATTTTATAAATAAGCTTACGGGCAGAAAAATTATACTCAAGGGTAATCACGATTATTGGTGGACTTCCATGAAGAAGATGGAGGATTTTTTCACTAAGAATGGCTTTACAACTTTGAATATCCTGCATAATAACCATTATAGCTATGGTCAATATGGGATTTGTGGAACTCGTGGGTGGGTTAATATGGGTGATGAAACAGCTGATGCTAAGATTTTGGCAAGGGAAGTGCAAAGGCTTGAGGAGTCGATTAAATCAGCAATAAATGAGGATTTAATTCCGATTGTATTTCTTCATTATCCACCGATTTATGGAAACAATTACAATTATGATATATTAGAGGTGATGTATAAATATAAAATTAGCAAATGTTACTATGGGCATATTCATGGTTTAGGATGTAAAAATGCCATTATTGGTGAACGAGATGGAATTAATTTTGATTTAATATCTAGTGATTTTCTACGTTTTGCACCTAAAAGAGTGTTATAATTTATGCAATATGTAGAAGAAATTGTTTAGGTGTAGTCAAGTTTCTAATAATGTGTTATAATATTTTATCAATGTTTTATATAAAAATTTGGAGGATAAAAAATGAATTTAAAATCAGTAATCAACACCGAGCCTAATACACACGAGTTGACACTCGAAATTGATGCAAATAAATTTGAAGAAGCAATTGACACAGTTTACAAGAAGGAAAAGTCAAAAATAACCATTCCTGGATTTAGAAAAGGTAAGGCAACAAGAAAAATGATTGAAACTCACTACGGTGAGGGCGTTTTCTATGAGCAGGCTGTTAATAATTTGATTAATAGTGAGGTTGGTCAGGCGATTGAGGAAGCTAAGCTTGAGCTAGTTACACAGCCAGCTATCGAGGTTGTGTCAATGGATAGAAAAGATGGCGTTACATTAAAAGCAACATGTATCACTAAGCCAGAGGTTACAATTAAGGAATATAAAGGAATAAAAGCACCAAAACTTGTCAAGGATGTTAGTGATGAGGAAGTTTCTGCTCAAATTGAGTCATTGAGAAATAAAGGTGCTAGAATAGTTTCTGTTGATGATAGACCTGCACAACTTCATGATGAGGTTATAATTGACTTTGAAGGCTTTAAAGATGGCGTTCCTTTTGAGGGTGGAAAGGGCGATAGTTTCCCACTACGTTTGGGAAGTGGACAGTTCATTCCTGGTTTTGAGGATCAAATTGTTGGACATAATATCGGTGAAGAGTTCGATGTGAATGTTACTTTCCCTGAAGATTATGGTATGCAGGATCTTGCGGGTCAGGCAACTGTATTTAAGGTTAAGTTGAGTGAAATTACTGTTCAAGAATTGCCTGAAGTTGATGACGAATTTGTTAAGGATACAACTGAATTTGAAACTGTTGACGAATTGAAAGCTGATACAAAGAAAAAGCTAGAGGAGGCTGCTGAAAGGTCTGCTACTGCTGAGTTCGAGAATGTATTGTTTGATAAGGTTATTGAAAATGTTGAGGGCGATATTCCTGATTGTATGTATGAAAACAGGATAAATTCATTGACTTCTGAGTTTGGACATTCACTACAACAACAGGGTATGAATTTGGATATGTATTTGCAATACACAGGCATGGGTGAGGAAGAATTCAGAGCTACTTTTGCTGAGAGAGCTGAAAAGGAAGTTACACTAAGACTTGGGCTTGAAAAGATTGCTGAGATGGAAAATCTTGCTGTAACTGATGAAGAAATTGAAGAGGGATTGACAAAGCTTGGCGAACAGAATGGAATGGATTTGGAAACTGTTAAGAAATACATTTCATATGATGCATATAAACTAGATTTACTTGTAGGTAAGGCTGCAGATGTGGTTAAGGAAAATGCAGTTATTGATAACACTTTGGTGGAAGTTGAAGCAGAAGTTTCAGAGGATTAATATACAGATAGTTATATTAGATATGTATAAATCATACAAATAGATATGATTTACTTTAGAAAGGAAGATGGCTTAAATGAGTTTAGTACCTATGGTTGTGGAACAAACAAGCAGAGGAGAACGTTCATATGATATTTTTTCTAGGCTGCTGAATGACCGAATTATCATGCTGTCTGACCAAGTGAATGACGTAACAGCGAGCTTAGTGGTAGCACAGTTGCTGTATTTAGAAAGTCAGGATGCAGAAAAGGATATCAATTTATATATAAACAGTCCTGGCGGTTCGGTTACATCTGGATTAGCTATTTATGATACAATGCAGTATATTAAATGTGATGTTTCTACAATTTGTATAGGTCTTGCTGCATCTATGGGAGCTTTCTTGCTTTCATCTGGTGCTAAAGGTAAGCGTTTTGCACTTCCGAATAGCGAAATTATGATACATCAACCGTTGATTTCAGGTGGTCTGTCTGGACAAGCAACAGATATAAAAATCAGAGCTGACCATTTAATGAGAACTAAGCAAAGATTAAACAGGATATTATCCGAAAACACAGGAAAAGCCATTGAGATTGTTGAGGCAGATACAGAGCGTGACAACTTCATGTCAGCTGAAGAGGCAATGACATATGGGCTTGTAGATAAGGTTATTACAAAAAGATAGGTTGGTGCTTAATGGCAGATAAAGGGTTTAGAAAATGTAATTTCTGCGGCAAGGGTGAAAGCAAGGTTCAGAGTATGTTTTCCGCAGGTGATACAAATATTTGTGATGAGTGCGTTTGCTACTGCTATGAGCTGATTTCAGGACCTTTATCGGTAAAAAAGAAGTCAAAAACTGGTGATAGTAATTTTGGCAATAAGACTGATGAGATAAATCTTCTAAAGCCTGCTGAGATTAAAGAGGTTCTTGATGAATATGTAATCGGTCAGGACTCAGCTAAAATAGCATTGGCTGTTTCTGTTTATAATCATTATAAGAGGATTTTAAGTCAGGATGATGGCGAAGATGTTGAGTTGCAGAAAAGTAATGTTTTACTTTTAGGTCCTACTGGAGTTGGAAAGACATTTCTAGCACAAAGCCTTGCTAAAATCCTTGATGTACCGTTTGCTATTGCCGATGCTACGACTATCACAGAGGCTGGCTATGTTGGTGATGACGTTGAGAATGTGTTGTTACGTCTTGTTCAGGCAGCTAATTTTAATGTTGAGGCAGCAGAAAAGGGCATAATTTATATTGATGAGATTGATAAGATTGCTAGAAAATCAGAAAACACATCGTTGACTCGTGATGTAAGTGGTGAGGGTGTTCAGCAGTCGCTTTTGAAAATTATTGAGGGTACGGTTTCAAATGTGCCTCCTCAAGGTGGAAGAAAGCATCCTAATCAAGAGTTTATTCACATTAATACAAAGAATATTTTATTTATTTGTGGTGGTGCTTTTGATGGCTTGGAAAAATCAATTGTTAAACGAATACATTCCTCAGCAATTGGGTTTGGAGCTGATGTTGCCACAAAAAAAGAGAAGATGCATAATGTATTTAGAAAAGCTTTGCCACAGGATTTGGTGAAGTTTGGGCTTGTGCCTGAATTGGTAGGAAGATTGCCAATAATGGCTGTTTTAGATGAATTGGATGAAGGTGCTTTGATAAAGATTTTGACAGAGCCTAAAAATGCTCTTATAAAGCAGTATAAAAAATTGTTCTCTTTTGATAATATCGAACTTATTATTGATGATGACGCTTTGATTGAAATCGCAAAAAAAGCTATTATGCAAAAAACTGGTGCAAGGGGATTGCGTACAATACTAGAAGAAATCCTCATGGATGTGATGTTTGACGCTCCGTCTGATGAAAATATAAAGTCCGTAACAATTACAGCAGATAGCGTTTTGGATAAAGCTAAACCAGTAATTACTCGTAAAAAAAAGCGTGTTGCTAGAAGTAGTTAACAAATTAATCCCCATGAGTAACTTCTCATGGGGATTTTTAAGATGTATTTTTGGTACTTGCAAAATATATAGAATTAAGATATAATGTATATGCAACTATAAAATATGTTGAAATAGAGAATGATTTGTCGTAATAGAACTGCATTTATTCTGATAATTGAATTAGATTTACAGTGCAAAAATGGAGGTAATATGGAAACCAATAAGGAAAGTAAAAGCTTGTTTATGCCCACTATTGCAATGCGTGGTATGGTTCTTTTTCCTAAAATGGTAATACATTTTGATATAGCAAGGGATATATCAACGAAGGCTGTTGAGGAGGCTATTAAGGGAGATAGAAAAATTTTTCTTGTAGCTCAAAGGGATATTTTTGAAGAAAATCCAAGCAGGAATGATGTCTATGAATTTGGAGTTGTAGCGGAAATAAGGCAAACCTTGAAAACTCCTGATAATATATTGAGGGTGCTTGTTGAGGGGATATATAAGGCTAAAATTGTAGATTTTGATAATAGCGGTAAGTATTTAAAAACGCAAGTAGAGCAAATTCCAGACAGTAAAAACATTGATACTGATGAGATAGAAATTCTAGCTGTAACTCGCTCGATAAAGGACGTTTTTGAGAGGTATAGTGCGTTAATTCCTAGAATGCCAAAAGAGTTAATGAATTCTGTAATGGTGCAGGACGACCCGAAACAGCTGTTTGAAAATATCGCTTATAATATAAATTTGCATTATACAGACTTGCAGTCATTGCTTGAAGAGGATAATATTCTTATAAAATTAAGTATGATTTATGGGTTTCTGGTAAAAGAAATTGAGGTACTGGAAATTGAAAATCAAATTCAAGAGCAAGTTAAGGAAAATGTAAATAGGGGACAAAGAGAGTATTATTTGCGTGAACAGATGAGGGTTATTTCATCACATCTTGGTGAAGATGATAGTGGACAAGATGAACTTTATGAGTATTTTGAGAAAATTGAGGAATTGAATCTTTCAGATGAGAATGCTAAAAAGCTTATGAAAGAGGCTGAACGTCTTAATAAGATGCCACCAACATCACAGGAGTCATATGTAATTAGAAATTACTTGGATATTTGCCTTGATTTGCCTTGGAATAAAAGCTCAAAGACGAAGATTGATATAAACAAAGCACAAAAGACGCTTGATAAAGACCATTATGGACTAAAAAAGGTTAAAGAAAGGGTGCTTGAAAGCATTGCTGTTCATGCACTTATGCCGGACGTTACTGGACAGATTATTTGCCTTGTTGGGCCACCTGGTGTGGGTAAAACATCAATTGGACGCTCGATTGCAAAATCCTTAGGAAGAAAGTATGCAAGGGTTTCTTTGGGTGGAGTTAAGGACGAATCCGATATTAGAGGGCATAGAAAGACGTATGTAGGGGCTATGCCTGGTAGAATAATTAATGCTATGATTAGTGCTGGAACGAATAATCCTCTTATTTTGCTTGATGAAATTGATAAGATGGGTAATGATTATAAAGGTGACCCTGCTTCTGCTATGCTTGAAGTTTTGGATAGTGAGCAAAACAAGGAGTTTAGGGATCATTATATTGAAATTCCATTTGATTTAAGCAAGACAGTATTTGTAACGACGGCTAATACTACGCAAACAATTCCGTCACCACTGCTTGATAGAATGGAAGTTATTGAAATAACAAGCTATACTAGGGAGGAAAAATTCCACATTGCTAAAGGCTATCTTGTTCCTAAGCAGATTAAGAAAAATGGCTTAAAAGGAACACAGGTGAAGTTTGATGAGAGTGCGATTTATGCCTTGATAGATTCATATACACGGGAAGCTGGTGTTAGAAATCTTGAGAGAAAAATCGCCTCATTATGTAGAAAAGCAGCTAAGGAAATTGTTTCTGAAACTGCTAAAAGAGTGGTTTTTTCAGATAAAAATATAGAAAAGTTTTTGGGTGGAAAGAAGTACTTACCTGATTTCATGAGCAGAAAAGATGCTGTTGGTGTGGTTAATGGACTTGCATGGACTTCAGTAGGCGGGGTAATTATGCCACTTGAGGTTGTTACATTAAGTGGTAAGGGAACTGTTGAGGTAACGGGTTCGCTTGGAGATGTTATGAAGGAAAGTGCAAAGATTGCAGTGAGCTATGTTAGAAGTATTTCTGATAAATACAACATTAATGAAAATTTCTATAAGGAAAAGGATTTGCATATTCATGCACCTGAGGGAGCAGTTCCTAAGGATGGTCCATCAGCGGGCGTTACGATTGTTACATCTATGGTGTCGGCGTTATCGGGAATTCCTGTGAGAAGTGATGTTGCTATGACGGGTGAAATCACGCTACATGGTAGAGTTTTGCCCATCGGTGGGCTAAGAGAAAAAACTATGGCAGCATATAAAGAGGGGATAAAAACAGTAATTATTCCTGAGGCAAATAAGGGTGATTTGTCTGAAGTTGAGGACGTTGTTAAGGATAATTTGGAATTTATTTTTGTAAGTAAACTTGAGGAAGTGTTGGAAAATGCACTTACAAAGGATAAAGATAATATTTTGCCTGATGAAACAGCTAGTTCTACAACGGTTAACACATAATTTTTTGGAGGTGTATTAATGGATTTTAATAAAGCAGAATTTCATACTTCGTTTGGAAAGTTTTCACAAATACCTCCTTGTGAGAAGATTGAAATAGCTTTTGCAGGACGTTCTAATGTTGGAAAATCAACCTTGATAAATAAGCTTTTCAACAGGAAATCATTGGCTAGGGTAAGTTCAGTTCCTGGTAAAACGGCAACGATTAACTTTTATGCATTAGAAAATGTATATTTTGTGGACTTGCCAGGATATGGCTATGCAAAGGTTTCAAAAACAGAAAAACAGCGTTGGTCAAAGCTAATTGAGGGATACCTAAACTCTGAACGTGATATTAGGCTTGTGTTTATGCTTGTGGATATGCGTCATGCACCGTCGGCTGATGATATTAGTATGATAAACTATCTTATTGACACGGAAGTACCGTTCGTTATCGTGCTGACAAAGGCAGATAAGCTTAATAAAACTCAGAGGACAAAGCGTATGAGCAGTTTTGAAGATGAGATACCTTGTTTTCATGAAATTAATGTTATTCCGTTTTCATCTCAAACCTTTGAGGGCGTTGACGTGCTAAGGGGAATAGTAGAAGAGCTTGCTAGTTATGATGAGCTTGAAAATGATGATGAAATAGATGAAGAAATAGATGAAGATTTTGAGGGCGAAGATTATAACGATGATGATAGCAATTATGAAAATTAACATAATATTTGTGAAAGGAATTTGAATATGTTTGTATCAGAAAATTTATCAGTAAATGAAAAAGGGCATATGACAATAGGCAATATCGACACAGTTGAGCTTGCGAAGGATTTTGGTACTCCTTTGTATGTTATGGATGAAGTGATGATTAAAAAGGCTTGTAGAAGCTTTAAGGATAGTATTGATAAATATTATGATGGCAAGGGCTTAGTTTGCTATGCTAGCAAGGCGTTTAGCTGTCTTCATATGTGCAGAGTGATGAAACTAGAGGGCATGGGGCTTGATGTTGTGTCAATAGGTGAGCTTTACACTGCTATGAAGGTTGGATTTGATACTGAAAAAATTTGTTTTCATGGCAATAATAAAACTGATGAAGAACTTGAGTATGCAATTGAATCAAAGGTTGGAAGAATAATTGTTGATAATATTTATGAGTTAGAAAGACTTGATAGAATCGCTAAAGACAAAGGCGTTACTGTTGGAATAATGTTTAGAATTAAGCCAGGAATTAACGCTCATACTCATGACTTTATAAGGACAGGGCAGATTGATAGTAAGTTTGGATTTGCTTTAGAAACTGGAGAAGCTTTTGAGGCTGTCAAAAGGGCAGTTGCTTATGAAAATATCCAGTTGAAAGGGTTGCATTGCCATATTGGTTCACAGATATTTGATGTTGAACCGTTTGAACTTGCGGCATCTGTTATGCTTGATTTTATTGCAAAGATTAAGAATGAACTTAACTATGAGATTGACGAACTCAATCTTGGTGGTGGATTTGGCATAAAGTATGTGGAAAACGACAAGCCATCCCCATTTAATACTTATATGGAAAAGGTTTCAAAAGTAATTAAGACAAAAAGCAATGAGTTGAATATTAAACAACCGTTTATTATTATTGAGCCAGGTCGTTCAATTGTAGCACCAGCGGGCATTACCCTTTACACAGTTGGTGGAATAAAGGAAATTCCGAACATTAGGACATATGTTTCCATAGATGGGGGAATGAATGACAATCCAAGATATGCTTTGTATCAGGCTGAATATGAGGCTGTTGTAGCGAATAAAGCTAATCTTGAGAGAAATAAAACAGTTACAATTGCTGGTAAATGTTGCGAAAGTGGCGACCTTATCGGTGAGGGCATGAAGATACAAGATGTTGAGGTAGGGGACACTATTGCAGTGCTTGCGACGGGTGCATACAATTATTCAATGTCGTCAAACTACAACAGAATTACAAAGCCTGCTGTCGTTTTTGTAAATGATAACAGGGCTCATGTGGTTGTAAAAAGAGAAACATTAGATGATATTATCAGAAATGATGTAGATATTTAGTCGGAATATTTTTTAAAAAAATGATAATAAAAAACAGCAACCCAGCCTTATTTGGCTAGTGTTGCTGTTTTTATTTTATTTATATGTTTATTGTTTTTAAGTTTAAATTTTGACAAATAAGGAGCAAAAAACTCCATAACTGCACAGTATTTATCTATCAGGATTATGACGTAAGTTTCCTTATATTTCGGCATCGACAACGTAAAAGGCCACATGTGTTTAAGTATAATGTCCTTTTCAATATGACCAATATCAAATCTATCCGACGCATTTTTTAGAGCAATTTGAGGATGCCTTGCAATATGTCTTTTCTCACCAATTTCACGGGTATATTCTTTTCGATTATAGTAGAATAAATCATGTAAAAGCCCTGCCCTTGCAGCTGCTGTTGCGTCAAAATTAAACCGTTTACAAAACAGATAATTATAATATGAAACATTAAGTGAATGTTGAAATCTTGTTGTTGATATATGATGTTGATATTGTTTTAGCTGTTGAATTTCATCGCTAAATATAATGTCTTCTATCGTTTTAAAATATAAATGCTCTTCTAGATTTTTTTTAGAGAATATTGCTTTTAGCATTAACACACCTCATATTTTTAAAAAAATAAAAAAATTAAATAAGGATTTCAATTTTTAAATTTGTATATTCATATTATAATAGATAGAAATGAACAAACAATGAACAAACTATTAATTTTGCACAATAAGCATAAGTTACAAATAATATGCCCTCTGTAAATTAGGTGGTTCTAATAGTAGATGCTTTTTCAACAATTATGATACACAAACCCATTTTTACATACGCATTATATCTCATTTTTTATAGGTTTTGTAAATTTCATATAACACGTCAATATAAATACTGCGATAATAGTTCCGCCAATGGAACTTAAACTGAATGGTAGAACAAAGGTAAATAGTGCTACTTCCTTGCTACCAAGAACGAAACTTGCAAGTGGAAAAGCAAGCAATGAGCCTATGATTCCTGTGCCGATTAGCTCACCGAGATAGGCGAGTGGTAGCTTGCCGAAAGTTTTATACATATAGCCACACAGGAACGCACCACACATACTTCCAGGAAAAGCAAGAATACTGCCTGTTCCAAAAATATTTCGTAAAAGGCTTGTTGAAAACGCCATTGCTAATGCATAAAAAGGCCCTAGACAAACGCCAGCAATTACATTAATTATGTGCTGAACAGGAAAACATTTTGCGACACCAATTGGCAGACTTAAAGGCGAACAAACAACCCCCACAGCGACTAGCATACCAGCTAGCGTTAATTTTTTTACATTTACTTTCATTTTTATTTCCTCCTAAATTAAGTTTTAGGACATAATTTTAAATAAAAAAAGGTGTGCAAATAAAGGCACACCAAAGTATAATACTTCAAATATGTCCCTACGTTGGCATTATCCAAATCAGGTTTTGGGTCGAAATGTCAATTCATTTCCTCTCAGCCTACAAACAGTAAGCTCCCCTTGTTAAATTTAACAGTATCATTATATCACAGCCATTTAAAAATTGCAAGTGAAAATTAAATTTTGGTTATGTACTAAAGATGTATTTTGTGGTATAATGAAGTAATATTGAAAGAAAAAATCTCACACTCAGAACTAGAATTAAAAGATTAACACGCAAATCTATCTGCTTCTCTAAATCACAAGAAATGCATGATATTGTCATCGGTCTTGTTATTAATATTCTTGAGTTCGGCTGGTGTGTTGATTTATGGAAAGTACATATTTAGTACACAACCAAAAAGTTGAATTATAATTGAATTATTTCATTTTTCAAGGCATAAAAACAGCCATCTGTATTTCTACAAACGGCTGTTTTACGTTGGTGTGCCTAGAGGGATTCGAACCCCCGGCCTATTGGTTCGTAGCCAATCACTCTATCCAGCTGAGCTATAGGCACATTTGAAAAGATAAGATTCTTGCAAGTAACGTTGAATTAACTAAAATCTTACTTATCTATTTTATCACATTGTTCAAGCTTTGTCAAGTGTTTTTTCAGATAAACTACATCATAATTATCACAAATATATAGGTTGCATAGGTTTAAACTACGCAACCTTTTGTTTGCCAAATTTAATAAAGCTTTTGCAGTGAATTAATCACCACGTTTTCTCTTCATCGTTTTTATAACCTTTAGCCTCGAGAAGTCCTCACGTTCCTTTTCCTCTAGGCTATCGGAAATGTATTTAACCATACCATCAAATCTTGGAATGAGGATATTTTTTAAAGCGTTCGCCCTTTTTTGCGTTTTCTTAATAGCAGTTGCCAAACGAAATATTCCGTTCTCAACCTCTGCTAAAACAACAGTCATTTCCTTAACCTTGTTAAAGCAAACATACGCATTATCGAGTTCACTATTGGTCATATAAAAGCCGTAAGGATTTCCCCTTTTAGCCTTTTCAAGCGATACCTTAGGTATTTCCACACCCATAACACTCCTATAAGTAACGCTTATCCCATTTTCAATCGGAACCCCCTTAACAATCTCATCAATTACTCCCAAAGTAATATGAGCGTCTTGTAAAGCATCATAGGCTTTGACATATGTTTCCTCAATAACTCCCCTTATTGACTTTGCATCTTCAATCATCTGCATCATCTCACGGATTAAAATGTTCCTTTTCCTGTCAAGAAGTTCATACCCCAAATTTGATATAGAAAGAAGTTTTCGTGTTTGTATTAAGTTACCTTTTGTAGGAAAAACCTGTTCAGCCACAAAATCCCCTCCTAATCAATATTTCTGAAACGTTCTGCTCTATTTGTATCATATTTTTCGTCTAATAGCTTTTCATCAACTCTATCAATTTCTGACTTTGGTATTAAGCATAATAAATCCCAACCCAAGTCAAGTGTTTCCTCTATATTTCTGTTCTCCTCAAACCCTTGTGCCACAAAATGCTTTTCAAACTGAACACCAAATGACATATAAGCCTTGTCAATTTCGGATAATTCTTCCTCACCGATAACTGAAGCCAAAGACCTAGCGTCCTGTACTCTCGCATAGCAAGCAAATAACTGGTTTGCAACTGCTGAATGGTCGGAACGTGTATACCCTTCTCCAATACCATCCTTCATAAGCCTTGATAATGACGGCAACACTGCGACTGGTGGATATATCCCCGTTTGGTCAAGACTTCTATCAAGAACAATCTGCCCCTCCGTAATATAACCCGTAAGGTCGGGAACTGGGTGCGTTATGTCATCATTAGGCATTGTTAAAATTGGAATCTGTGTAACACTTCCTGTTGAGCCTTTAACAATTCCAGCACGCTCATAAAGTGATGCCAAATCAGAATATAAATATCCAGGATAACCTTTACGTCCAGGAATTTCCCCCTTTGATGATGAAAACTCACGCAAAGCCTCGGCATAAGAAGTCATATCCGTCATAATAACCAAAATATGCATATCCTTTTCATACGCAAGATATTCTGCAACAGTCAACGCACATCTTGGAGTTAAAATTCTTTCTATAATAGGGTCGTTGGATAGATTTATAAACATTGCTACATTATTAAGCACTCCACTATCAATAAAACTTCTCCTAAAATAATCTGCAACGTCATTTTTTACACCCATTGCCGCAAAAACAATTGCGAAATCCTGACCGTTATCATCAGCAATCTGTGCCTGTCTTACAATTTGCACTGCTAGTTTATTATGTGACAAACCTGAACCAGAAAAAATCGGTAGCTTTTGCCCTCTGATAAGCGTTGTAAGGCAATCAATACTTGATATTCCTGTTCTTATATAGTTTCTTGGATATGTTCTTGAAACTGGATTCAGTGGTTTACCGTTTATATCTGCAAACTTTTCAGCATAAATATCACCTAAGCCATCAATCGGCTTTCCCGCACCATTAAACACTCTTCCCAAAACCTCTTTTGAAAGTGGCATCTCCATTGGCTTACCTGTAAACTTAGTTTTAGTATTTTCCAATGACAAGCCTTTTGTACCCTCAAAAACCTGTAAAACTACCCTTTCACCAGATATTTCAACAACTCTGCCAACACGCTCTGTACCGTCCTCAAGTCGAATTTGAGCCACCTCATCATAGCCTACACCCTTAACATTATCCAACGCAACAAGAGGTCCATTAACTTCATTTAACCCAATATGCTGTAAGCTCATGATTACCTCCATTCAGAACTGCCAATAGACAGCTCTTTAAATTTATCGTCAATTTCTTTTTTATACACACCAAACTTGCCCAAATCATCATTAGGAATATCATACTTAACCTTAACAACCTTTTCAAAAAGTCCAGTGGAAACTATGATACCCAACGGCATTTTACTTTCCATCGCCTTCAAGCAAGAGTCATATAAATAAAGCACCAATTCCATCATAAGATTTTGCTTTTCAAGTGGAACATATGTGTCATCCTGATGGTACGCATTTTGCTGTAAAAACCCAACTCTAATAACCTTTGCAGTTTCTATTATAAGCTTTTGATTATCAGGCAGAACATCTGCACCAATAAGCTTTACAATCTCCATAAGCTTATTTTCTTCAATTAGAATATTTGAAATCTTTTGCCTATATTTAAGAAAGTTCTCGCCTACATTTTTATTATAATAATCAGTCAAATCCTCAACATACTCGCTATAACTTGTTGTCCAGTTAATCGCTGGATAATGTCTTGCATATGCAAGCGATTTATCCAACGCCCAAAAGCATCTCACAAACCTTTTTGTATTCTGTGTTACAGGCTCTGAAAAGTCCGAACCCTGTGGGGATACTGCACCAATTATAGTTATCGAACCCTCTTTACCGTTCAAGGTTTCAATATATCCAGCACGTTCATAGAATTCTGACAACCTTGATGGAAGATATGCTGGAAATCCTTCTTCAGCTGGCATTTCCTCAAGACGTCCTGATATTTCACGCAAAGCCTCTGCCCAACGTGAGGTTGAATCAGCCATTATAGCAATATGGTAACCCATATCACGATAATATTCAGCAAGCGTAATACCTGTGTATATCGACGCCTCTCTCGCTGCAACTGGCATATTCGATGTATTTGCAATAAGAACCGTTCTATCCGTAAGTGGTCTATTTGTTTTGGGGTCAATCAGCTCTGAAAACTCATCTAAAACCTGTGTCATCTCGTTCCCACGTTCACCACAACCAATATAAACAATTATATCAGCATCACACCATTTCGCAAACTGATGCTGTGTCATTGTTTTTCCTGTTCCAAATCCACCAGGAATAGCACCCGTTCCACCCTTTGATATCGGTAAAAGCGTGTCAATTACACGTTGCCCTGTAATAAGAGGTCTTGTAATCGTCAACCTACCCTTAACAGGACGTGGCTGTCTAATCGGCCATTTCTGGCATAATGTTAAATCTATCTCTTTGTTATCTTCTGTTTTAATCTTACAAACGACATCATTAACCTTGTATTTCCCATTAGAATTAACCCAAACAACTTCACCTTTAAGCATTGGAGAAAGCATACAATAATGCTTTATTACAAAGGTTTCAGGACAGGTTGCATACACATCTCCACCATTAAGATAATCGCCAACCTTTGCTGTAATTGTAACATCATACTCGACTTCACCATCAAGAGAATCGGAATTCACACCCTCAGATATAAAAGCACCCTGTTGCTCCTCAATCTTCCTCAACGGTCTTTCTATACCATCAAAAATATTTGACATAATTCCCGGTCCAAGCGTTGCAGAAAGTGGTGCTCCCGTTGTGAAAACTGGCTCGCCAACCTTTAACCCTGTTGTACTCTCATAAACCTGAATGGTTGTATACTCATCAGTAATTCCAATTACCTCACCAATAAGTCGCTTTTCACCAACATAAACCATCTCAAGCATCATAAAAGCTTTAGTATCCTTAACCTTAATAACAGGTCCATTTATTGAATAAACTGTGTTCAATTATTTCACCTCAATTACGGAATTATCCGTAGTATAATTGCAATATTCCTTATAATCAGCGTATGTTGCAGTTTCTACTTTAGCAGTAACCGCAACACACACTTGCAAATATTAGCAAAAACCATCTTTTCCTGTAAAGCTATAATTATAGCAAAACTGCTCTTTTTCTTCTTGAAGTGAATTATCAATTGTTTTATCCTCAATAACAAGGGTATCCCCATCAAATATGGATAATCCACCATACTTAATTGATTTGTCAACTTCAAATTCATGCTCACCATTCATAGTTTTTGCAATTTCATCCTTAAACTTCATATCACGTTCGCTCAACCTTATTGCCATTGAGGATGTAATCTCTTTCCCCTCCAATAATCTACATAAGTACTCTAGGTAATCAGGGGATTCAGTAAACTCAACAATACGCTTTTCAACATTATCAAAAACCCTTTTAGAAAGCATTTCTCTATGCATTAGGATTTCTTTTTTATTGTCCTGTAAAGCCTGTGATTTAATTCGCTTGTGCTTTATTTCAATTTCTTTCATCTGATGCTGTATTTTTGTGTACATTTCCTGCAACACAATATCCTCAGCAGTTTTAAGAATATTATCTCTCTCTGCATAAGCTTCGCTTAAAATCTGTTCAATCTGCTCGTCAATCTTTTCATTAACTGCTAATGTAAACCTATTAAGCTTTTCTTCTTCCTGTTCATCATTATACATAATAGCACCCCCTCATTTCGTGCGATTAAAACTTATATTTTCAACCCAACAGATTCACTAACATATCGTGAAATAGTAGTGGAAATATCAGATGTGGCATGCCTATCAGGTATTTCTACTATCAGTGGGCTTTTAATTTTAAGCTTCATATCATAAATAATATCATCACATAACTTAACAAGCTTATCTGTTATAAGAACAATCGCTACATCTCTATCAGCAACTGCATTCTCTAAAGCTTTTTTCACTTCGCCCTTTTCATGTGCAATTATGCCATCAATACCCACCAAACGCATACCCATTAATGTATCAACATTATCACTTATCAAATAAAACTGCATTCCAATCACTTCCTATTGAAAACATTATATAAAACTGATTTTAATTTTACAGCTTATTTAGTATCATAAATGAAATCAAGAACCCGTATAGTGCAACACCCTCGCCAAGTGCTACGAAAATCAACGCCTTAGAAAATGACTTAGGTTCTTCTGCAACTGCTCCGATAGCTGCTGGTGCAGCTGATGCAACTGCGATACCACAGCCTATTGAACCTAATCCTGTTGCAATTGCAGCAGCAAGATATCCCCACCCTGCTGAACTATTAACAGCCTCCGAAACTGCTCCACCTGTTTCAGCACTGATAAGTCCACCAACAGGAAGTATAACAGATAAAGCAAGTACTGCAAAAAATGAACATAGATTGATTATAAATGCTGTTTTTGCCTGCTTAGGAGATTTACGCTTTTTTATAATATACACGATAGGTAGGATTAACAATGCAACTGCAAACAAAGGTAATAATAAGATTTCCATAATAATTTCCTCCACTAATAATATAATTTTGTTATTCGCTATCACTTATAGTTTCATAGCTAATTTTTACTGGTTCAAATGGTCTTCCGTCACCATCATAAAACCTTGAAAACATTTCATAAAATTCAAGCCTTAATACCTGAATTCCAACAATCATACCCTCCATACCCATTACAAATATGTTTCCGATAATTACCACAATCGGTGATGCGCCCCTAGATACACCCTCTGATAAAAGCATTACAACCGACATCATTCCTGCATGAGAAAACACAAATCCACCAATTCTCACGAACGACAATGTATTCGTTGCAAATCCAAGCATAAACTCAAACACTTCAAAAAAGTTTGAAGATATAAAGTCACCTACATTGCCCATCTTAAAGCGTTTACCACTTAAAAGGCAACCCAACGGTTCTCGTAAAAACATAATTATAATCGGCAATACCAGTAATAATATAACATAAATAGGTACGAATAAATTCACCTTGAAAAACACTGTTGCAACAATAGCTGTTATCAGTCCACCAAAAAACACCAGTCCAGCAATGCCGTTATTCCCAAACACAGCTGATTCATAGTCCTTCCGTTTTAACTGCACCACTATATTAATCGTAATTGAAATTATAATCAACAGCACACCAATGCAAATCGCTCCAGCAAGAATTAACATGGTATTATCCATAACCTCAATCGGTTTATGCTTTAAACCTATGCTACGATAAAGAGGGGCAAGTAAATGCTCATATCCAAAAACTGAGCCATATAACAGTCCAAAAAACGCACTCGAAAGCCCTATCCTTGTGAAGATTGCACCCAACGCACTCCCGTTTTTCTTATTGAGAATAAAGCCAAGTAACGCTATTACCAAGCCTTGCCCCAAGTCGCCAAACATTATTCCGAACAGTATCGTATACGTTATTGCAACAAAACTTGTCGGGTTAAACCCATTATATGAGGGCAGTCCATACATCTCAACAAACATCGAAAACGGCTTTGAAAACCTACTGTTTTTCAACTGTACAGGTGTACTAAATCCTGGCTCAGAATCAGGTGGCTTTGATACAATTGAAACATCTGGTAAATCATAAAATAACTCCCTAAAGCTTTTTTCTTTACCTTGTGGGATAAAACCAACCAAATAAAACTTATCCTTTAAAATAGATGCATATTTTCTAAGTGAGAAAATATTATACCTAAAGTTGATTTTACAATACACCATATTCAGCATATCAATACATTCATCTAAAATCTCATCACGCTTATCCGTAAGCTCCCTAAGATTTTCTTCAATTTCTTTTACGCTAGCTTTAAGATTTTCAGATTCCTCCTGTGGAGTACCCGTAGCAAATTTTGGCACCCAAATTCGTTCAAAATAAAGTGCCTTCATAATTCTATCCGCTTCCTTATAAAAGGACAACGGTGAAAAATAAACACCCCAGTAATAATTTTCATCCTTATCATACGGGACAAACTCAAACGCTTTTTCCTTATAATAATCTAATTTAGGAAAACTGTCAGCAGGTATCTTTCCAAAACGAACTCGTATATGCTTACACTGGAAAAGATTTTCTAAATCTATATCCATATCTTGCAAGTGCGTAAGCTGAATTAATACTTGTCCATTCTCCTTCAGTAAATCCGTATATATTTTTATCTCATTGTTGATTGCCTGTGTCTGTGTTTCAATTCTATCAACAAATTTGCTGATTTCCTCATCACTCTTATTCTCAATCTCATCAAACTTAACCTTTTTATATTTAAACTTCTCACCAAAATTCAAATTAAGAACTCTCTTTAATAAGCCAGCATAAGGATTGGTTTCCTGTAATTGCCTAAAGTCGCCATCAGACTTTGATATTGTCTTAATCGATGGTTCAATATGAAAACACTTGCTCTCGACAATTCTCTTCAATACCGCATTCAGATTGCCCTCCAGTCCAACAATGTTGACACATTCCATCTTTTCAATAGACATTAATTTCACTCCTTGCTTTGGAAATATTGTATTTCAATTTCACCCTAGCTAATAATTAATAAGGATTCAATGTAAGACGCACTTTTTTCATACCTAATCCCCTCAACTATTCGTATAATATTATTAAGCTCCACTTCAAACAAATAAGTTATTGAGTATAAGCTTACAGCAACATTCCCCGAAAATGCCAACGCCCTTTTGGATAAATTAAACCTCAAATTACTTATCTCACGTTCAAATTGAATACTATCAACACAATGAGCTATATCATCAAGCTGTCGTCCATATATAGTACCTGATAAAACCTTCAGAAACTCCTCTATGCTTTTAGCTTGAAAAAGTTCCTCTTGCTTTTTAACAGATATTCTTCCGTAAAACGGGAGCGTGTTTTTCCTTATCTCATACGGGTCAGCATTAAAAAAACTCTTCATTCTATAAGCATTTATTATATTTATTAAGTCAACCTGCACCTCAATCTGACGCATTAGCTCATCTCTTGCAGAACCTTTAAAATCTCTTTCAACTGTTTTAAGAAGTTTTTTTAAATAATGCGTTCGCAAATTAACCTCACATTTAGTAAAATCAACCTTACCATTTTCATCTTCCTTTATATCTTTAAGCACATGATAATAATCGGTTTTACTTATAACTGCTAAAAGCTGTTTAAAACTTCTGATTTTTGCAATTTCTAATAAGTTAAAGCTTGCCCTACTTAACAAAAATGTAGGTAAATCCACAATATAAGAGCCAATAATTCCTGCATTCAAATATAGAATTACATTTAGTATCTCCTTAATTTCATCCAATTCTATAAGAAACCTGTAAAAAGGTTCGTCATCAAGATTTTGAAACTTACATAAATCAACATACATCTCAAAATGTTCCTTAGTTAAAATATCCTCCAAGAAACCTCGATGAATATTATTTGTATCAATATTCGCCAAAACACCCGAATAACGGGTGTTCCTTTTTAAATACTCTGCGACCTCAGATACACTCTTCTTATTAATAAGCTCTTTATATTGCTCAGATTTAAGCCTTTTCCCATATATTGCTCTGATTCTTGCAACCGTTGCATTTCTTGAAAAGCTCAAAACCTACTCACCTACGATTCTTTTATAAATACTATCCTCAATCTCCAGATGATGCTCATTAAAATTTTCGTCCATCTCTCTAATCTCAATTTCTCTTTGTTTACTTAATTCGTAAATTTTCTCCTCAGCTATTTTATCATTCATAGCCTGTGTTTTTTCTATCCTCTTTATAGCCTCCGTTTCCAACTTTTCTCTTATCTTTTTTGTTTCATCCTTTGCCTTTTGAATTATTTCTTCCTTTTCATTTACAGCCATTTCTAACCTGTCATTTGCTTGCTTATCAATGTCAATAATGCTTCTCACAACGTTATACATATACAAGCCCTCCATCCTTGATAAATTAGCTTATATCATTTAATCTTAATTCTTTATGCTATGCATAGGTGCAGGTATTCTGCCACCTCTTGCAATAAATTTAGACGATGATTTATCATTTATTTTCATTACAGGACCACTTCCAAGCAATCCACCAAACTCAAGAATATCGCCCTCTTTTTTGCCAATTGCAGGTATTAATCTTACAGCTGTTGTCTTGTTATTTACCATTCCAATCGCTGCCTCATCGGCAATAATTGCTGAAATTGTATCTGCACTAATATCTCCAGGAACAACGACCATATCTAGTCCTACTGAGCATACAGCAGTCATTGCCTCAAGCTTTTCTAGTGATAATGTACCATCTTGAACTGCCGCAATCATTCCTGCATCTTCTGAAACAGGAATAAACGCTCCCGACAAGCCTCCAACATGAGATGATGCCATAACACCACCCTTTTTAACTGCATCATTCAGCAAAGCCAACGCCGCAGTTGTTCCATGTGTACCACAAGTTTCAAGTCCCATGCCCTCTAAAATATATGCAACGCTATCACCAACTGCTGGTGTTGGTGCAAGCGAAAGGTCAACAATGCCAAATGGAACACCAAGCATTTTTGATGCAACTGTTCCAACCATCTGTCCCATTCTTGTAATCTTAAACGCTGTCTTTTTAATAACATCAGCAATCTCATCTATACTTGCATCAGGATACTTTTCAACAGCAGCACGAACAACGCCAGGACCAGATACACCAACATTAATCACGCAATCAGGCTCTCCAACGCCATGAAAAGCTCCTGCCATAAAAGGATTATCCTCAGGTGCATTACAAAATACAACAAGTTTTGCAGGGCCAATGCACTGCCTATCAGCAGTTTTTTTAGCCGATTCCTTAATAACTTTCCCCATAAGTGCAACAGCATCCATGTTAATTCCAGCCTTGCTTGAGCCAACATTAACAGATGAACATATGTTTGTTGTAACAGACAAAGCCTCTGGAATAGACTTAATCAGCTCCATATCACCAGCACTAAATCCCTTTTGTACCAATGCTGAATAACCACCGATAAAGTTCACACCACAAGTGTCTGCTGCCCTTTGCAATGTCAAAGCAAACTTAACAGGATTCTCATCCTTGCAAGCAGCACAAATCATCGCAATTGGAGTAACCGAAATCCTCTTATTAATAATAGGAATCCCATACTCCTTTTCAATCTGTTCACCAACGCTAACAAGATTATGTGCCTTGCTGACAATTTTATTATAAACCTTTTCACAAGCCTTATCAATATCGCTATCAATGCAATCAAGCAGTGAAATTCCCATTGTTATAGTTCTTATATCAAGGCATTCGTCCTGTATCATTCTTATCGTTTCAAGAATATCATATACATTTAACATTTTTTATCCCCTGACTGCTTATATTTTGTGCATTGAATTGAATATATCCTCATGCATCGTATGAATTGACAAACTTAGCTCATTCCCAAGCTCATCCATCTTATCTGCAAGCTTTGAGAAATCAGTATTCATTTGGGAAATATCCACAAGCATCATCATAGCAAATAAATCCTGTAAAACCGACTGTGTTACCTCAATAACATTCGCATTATACTCCGTACATATACCACTTACCTTCGTGAGAATTCCTACTGTATCCTTACCAATTACAGTTACTACTGCCCTCATAAAAAGCCCTCCTTCAAATATTGAACAAACCCCTTTATTTTCAAAGAATAAAACTCAACTATCTTTCCATCAATATACTTTTTATTACGTTATACATTCTATCACAATTATGTTAAAAGTCAAGAAGAATTTTTCTGTTTTATATTTTACTTATAAAAAAGCACAACAGTGCTTTCAAATGAAAACACCGTTGTTTGCTACTTCTATTATATCATATTTATCTTATAAGTCAAGAGAAATGCTCTGACTTTGTCTATAACCAACAAAACAGGTGTCTTTATACTAAAAACACCTGTCAAATTAGTTAACATAATATTATGTTAACTAATTTTCTTTTTTAAGCGTAAATATCAATCCAACAATACCTACACCAGTGACAACATATGTAACAGTCCAATTTTTTATTGTAATAATATTTAAAACAACGTAAAAATGCTACTCCCCCAAGAATAATGCAGACTAAAATAATTCTAAACCAAACCTTCATAAAATAATCCGTCGTTATCATAAATTTCAAAATGAACTAATCCTTAGTATAGCATATGGTCATGGCGTTAATGTTAGCACATTAAGCTTTCCTAGCTTAACACAATTTTGATTTAAAGTAAACATTATAGCATATAAAGTTGAAACATCTTATTTTAAGCCGAAAAATTCCTTGAAGTTTTCTGAAAATATTTTCTTATTCTCATCATATGTCAACCCAAGATTAAGAAACCTATTAAGCTCCTTTTCATGATTCCACATTGGAAAATCCGTACCAAAAAAGCAATTCTCAACTCCATAGTGGTGAATTAGCTTTACTGCAAAATCTTTAGGAATAATCTCAAGCGAACTGCAAGTATCAAATTTAAGGTTTTCACTACCATTCAAACACTCCATAGCCTCTTCCCAGCATTGATAACCACCTAGATGTGCAGCTATTATTTTAAGCTTTGGAAAATCCTTGATAATGTTTACAAGCCTATGAGGTCGAGAATATTCAAACCTATTATCCCCCATATGTATCAATATGGGAACTCTGCCCTCAATCAGCTCATATATCTTATAAGCTTGCTTGTCGTCAATATTAAACTTCTGAAAATCAGGATGTATTTTTACTCCATGCAATCCCATAGAAATTATTCTATCAACCTCATCTTCCATATTCTCCATTTGTGGATGCAATGTACCAAACCCAAAAAATTCAGGGTGCTTGTCACATTTAGCCTTAATAAAATCGTTTATAGATTCTGTCTGCTCCTTGCTTGTTGCAGTAGAGCATACAAGATATTTTTTCACCCCTATCTTTGCACCACTTTTAATTAGCTTAACGCTGTCACCAATTTCGTCCATTGGCAAGTCATAAAATGCTCCAATATTTGCTGCTGCTTTCTCTGAAATCTTTTCAGGGAAAATGTGTGAATGTGCATCAATAATTTCAAAATCACTATAAGTAAAATCCCTCACTTAATATACCTTCTTTTCTTTTTATACTTCTCATACTATTTTATACCTTATTTTTAGAAAAGTCAACACTGGTATACTATACTATATAATGTAATATAAATATGTAGTTTTTCTACAGTAATTTGTTAACCTATTGTTGCAATATATATAAACAAATTGTTATTTTTTGTGTATATTTTTCTAAGAAAACTATTGAAATACCAAATATTAAATGTTATACTTAGTTTATGTATTAATGAAATACTTTCATAATCTTGTTGTTAGTATAAATAAAATCAGAAAGAAGATGTTACAGGCATGAAAATTAGGCAAATTTTTTCCGTGCTAATTGCGACTACCATTTTAACTTCATTAGCAACAGCAACTTCCTTTGCTAGTAGTAATGAGTCGCAGACAAGTACCCTAGCTCCCTATGCTGCTTCGAGCACAAATTTATCTCAAACAGCAATCGGCTTTGCTAGTGGCACAACAGGTGGTGGGAACTTATTAGAATCCTCCACAGGCTATGTAAAGGTTTCAACTGGTGCTGAACTCGGTAAGGCTTTGAAAAAAGGTTCTGGTACAAAAGTAATCGAGATTATGAATGATATTGATTTGGGTTGGAATGTAATTGGTTCAGCTGCTCAGGTATCACCTATTAGTGCGAATAACCCAGCTTTGACACATCCCACTTTAATAGAAACCGGAGTTTCTAAAGTCAAGGTTGACAGCTTTGATGGTTTGACTATTTATTCTAAAAATGGTGCTACAATAAAGCACGCTGGATTCACCTTTAAGGACTGCTCAAATGTTATCATTCAGAACGTTGGATTCGATGAGCTTTGGGAATGGGACGAGTATTCAAAGGGAGATTATGACAAAAACGATTGGGACTTCATAACTCTTGAAAATTGCAGTAAGGTATGGATTGACCATTGCACTTTCGGCAAGGCTTATGATGGCGTTGTTGATTCAAAAAAAGGAACAAGTGGTCTTACTATCTCATGGAGTAAATTCCTACCAGGAGATTTGAATAGCGATTTTTATAAGGCTCAATTTGAGTATCTTGAATCCAATCAAAGCAACAATGCTATGTATTCTTATTTAAGAAAGACGGCTGGTCTTACAAAGGAACAGATAATGACTATTGCTGCACCACAAAAGAAAACTCATTTGGTTGGTGCTAATGAATTGGCTGTAGACAATAATTCATTAGAAATGACTCTATGCTACAACTATTATCTTGATTCACAGGATAGAATGCCTAGATTAAGAGGTGGTAATGCTCACATTTATAATATAATTATGGATAGTTCAAATGCTTATAATGTAAGCCAAATCTTAACTTCTGATATTCAATCAAAAATATCCTCAAGCAGTTATAAATTTGGTATTACAAGTAATGGTGCAATTTCAACAGAAAATGGTGCTGTTATGCTTGAGAATTGCATAATTAAGGGTGTAAAATTCCCTATTAGAAACAACCAAAAGGACGCATCTAAAGCAAATTATACAGGTAAAATCTCAGCTCAAAATTGTCAGTATACATATGGCGATACTAATTTTACAGGTAACAGCACAGATTCTGGCTCGCCTCTTTCACCTGTTCCAGCAGATATAGTGAATTTCTCATGGAATTCAACTGCTAATTTATCAGGTGGCAAAATTTCTTACGCTTACACAATGTACTCACTTTCAGAGTTACAAGGTGCTTTGGTAAATAGTGTTGGCACAACAAGCGGTGGAAGTATAATTGTTCCGCCTGTAGAAACTACAACTACAACAACAACAACTACTACTACAACTACACCAACGGTAACTACTGCTCCTACTCAAACCACTACACCAGCAGTAACTACTGCTCCACAAATTGTTGCAGATGCAATTTATTGCTCTCCAAATGCAACAGCAGATGGCAAGGGTACAAAGGAAAGCCCAATGGCTCTTGAAAAAGCTATCACTAGCATAAAATCAGGTGGCACAATTTACTTGCTTGAGGGTAACTATGCGTTTGATAAACAGCTTACAATTGCGGTTGGCAACGATGGTGAATCGAATGCATATAAGTCAATAAAGGCTTATCCAAATGCTAATGTTACTTTGGATTTTTCAGCACAAAGCTATAATTCTTCTGATACAAGCTTAAATGCTAGAGGCTTGCAGATTGAAGCAAATTACTGGCATATTTATGGAATAAGAGTTTATGGTTCTGCTGATAATGGCATATTCCTTGCAGGTAATAATAATATAGTTGAGATGTGCGTTTTGGAGGCTAATAGGGATACAGGATTACAGATTAGCAGACGTAATTCCAGTCTTTCAAGTATTAAAGACTGGCCATCAAATAACCTTATTTTAAACTGCACTTCATTTAATAATATGGATACTGCAACAGGCGAAAACGCAGATGGATTTGCTGCTAAATTAACTTGTGGAGTAGGAAATGTTTTCGATGGCTGTATCGCTTATAATAACGTTGATGACGGTTGGGATTTATATACAAAGTCGGAAACTGGACAAATTGGTGCTGTTACAATTAAGAATTGTATAGCTTTCAGGAACGGACAGACTTCTGAGGGTGTTTATACTGCTAACAGTGACGGAAATGGCTTTAAGCTGGGTGGCTCAAGCATAGCTAATAACCACTATGTTGAAAACTGTATCTCATTTGAAAATAAAAATCATGGCTTTACTGATAACTCAAATCCAGGTGTAATAAGTCTTAAAGATTGTACATCATACAATAACAGCCTTGCTGATGGTGGAAAGTCCAATTTTGACTTTGCAAGATCTGATAGTTCCAATAATATTTTTGAGAATATCATTACTTTCAGTACAAAAAAAGTTTCAAGTGATAAATATAAAGGTACTGCTACAAACTCAAGTTTTTATAACAGCCAAAAATATTACTTGATTACTGGCACTGAGGAAGTTAATACTAGAAGTAGCTTAAAGGGTACTCAGTACGCTGGCGTTACTGCTAATGATTTCGTAAGCCTTGATGCTCCTAAACTAGGTGATGATGTGCATACTTTATGGAGAAATGCAGACGGAACAATTAATACTCATGGTTTCCTTATGTTGGCAGAGTCAAGCGATTTAAACACTATGGGTGCAGAATTTGGCGAAAGTTCGTATGTTCCTCCTGTAGAAACAACTCCAGAACCTATTGTTACTACAACAGAGCCTACGGAAACTACAACTGAACCTATTGTTACGACAACTGAAACTACTGAAACAACTGTTACCACAACAGAAACTGCTGTAACAACTACTGAAACAACTGTTACCACAACAGAAACTACTGTTACAACCCCAGTAGAAACCGACACTCTCCCAGATGATTTTGTGCCATTATACGGCGACATAAACTTGGATGGGGAGATTGGTCTTGCTGATGTTATTGAGTTTAATAAATATCTTGTAAACGCAACTACTTTTAATGCTATGCAAAAAGTAAATGCTAATTGCTATGATGATGATTTCCTTAACATGGCTGACAACCTAAATATAGCTCAATTCTTATGTAAGAAGATTTCTAAGCTTGGCCCTCAATAATTAATTTGTTTTTGTTTTTATAACTAAAAAGCATGATTGAAAGTTTAATTTCAATCATGCTTTTTGTTGTAATTTAATTCTTAACCGTTTGCAAGCAACGCTCTTTTTATTGCAATAATGTCAAAAATGTTTATTGCACCATCTTGGTTAAAATCAGCATATTTTGCTTGTTCAACAGTTAAAGTATCCTTATTTAAAAGATGTTTCTGTAATAATATAACATCAACAATATTTACTGCTCCATCATCGTTAATATCTCCATTAAGTCGTTCAGGCATTCCAGCATTGAGTATGTTCTGGAAATTTGCTTTTAGCTGTTCATCTTTTAATTTATAACTGCTACGGTCATATTGAACATCTGTTATATCCCAAAGCACAGGACACATATTGCGAGTATATGCAGCCTCACATACAGATGAAAGGTATAGTCTAACTGATTCTGCCTCTTTATTCTTTGTAGGACAGCCATATTCACCGATTATAACAGGAATACCCTTGTCAACAAAGTTTGTTTTCATCATATCCATCTGAGAATTTAACTCATCAAAATCAGCCTGTGTCCCCCAAGTTGAACGAGCTTTTCCCCAATCAGCGTCCTCCTCAAGTATTGCAAATACAGCTGGAGTATAATAGTGAACTGATATTGCACAACGGTTTGCTGGGTCGTAAGGCATTTTAAATAATGGGTCACAGGTAACATCAATTCCTGTGTTGTAGCCAGAAATAAGCAAGTGACGCTTATCATTGTTGCCACCAGAATTTCTTATAACATCAACAAACTTTTGGTTAATTTCATTAGCTAATTGATAAGACTCCTCTTTACCGTCATTGCTTACCCACTTATTCCACAAGGACTCCCAACCCAATTCTTCATTTTGGGATTCAAACATAAGATAATCATCATAATCCTTAAAGCTATCGCTTATCTGCTCCCACATAACAGTGTATCTATTCATGCAGTCTACTTTGTTTTCAGGGAACTTGTTAACCCAACCATTATCCCAATGGATATTAATTATTGCATACATTCCAGTGTCAAGCGTCCAATCTACAATCTGTTTAACCCTTGCCATATATTCAGAATTAATTGTATATGTACCGTCATTTTCCATCATATTAGACCATGCTACAGGAATTCTCAATACGCCAAAGCCCTCATCTGCATAGCCCTGTATTAACTCCCTCGTTACAACTGGGCTACCCCAAGCAGTTTCATAGGAACTAACCGTACCATCACCCCACTGGGCAATCCAATCGCCACAGGATTCTAAGGTGTTTCCAAGATTAATTCCTATTCCCATATCACGCACAAGTTCCGTTGTGGTAATGTCACGCATTTGTGCTGTTTTAGAACTTTCTGCTGAAATTGAGGAAACAGCAGTACCAGCAATAAGAACTGCTGAACATAAAACAGCTGAGATTTTTTTAATAAACATTCTTCCTACCTCCTAGTAATATTTTATTTATTATAACACATTCTTGTTGTCTTGTAAATACAGTTTTCAAAATAATCAATATAATTATACACATTTTTTGTTTATATTCGCCTTAATTTATAAACATAATTGTAAAAAAAGTATTGAATTATGTTAACTTCTGTGTTATAATTGAGTTGATTTATAAATTAGGGGGTAGATTGAGTTGTTGACGAAGAAAATACTAGGTTTTTTAACATCATGTGCAGTTTGTTTTACTACTTTAACAAGCACTGCTATTGTAATTGATAACGGAAAAGCTTCAGCAAGCGTTGGTGAATTAGGTAGCTATTCAAATGCAATATTGGGCGATATTAACAATGATGGCAAAGTAAATTCTAGCGATTTAGCAATTGCAAGAAAAGGTATATTAAAAGGATTTGCAACAAACTATGCCAGAAAAGCTTCTGATTTAGATGGAGATACAAAGGTTACTATCGCTGATTTAACATTACTGAAAAAGTATATTTTAGGTGTGATAAATGAGTTCCCTGCTAAAAGCATAATTCCTTATGATGTTTATTATGCAGTTGACGCAAATTTTGAAAACGCAGTAACAGAAACTACAAATGCTGGTTATACTGGAACAGCATATGTTAACCCAAATAATATGGTCGGAAGTTTTATTGAATGGACTGTTAATGTTGATACTGATGGCAAATATCGCTTGACATTCGCTTATGCTAATGGTGGAACAGAAACCCGTACTACTGCAATAGCTGTAAATGACAATGAGGTTTTGTCGAGATTGCAATTCCCAATAACTTCATGGACTGATTGGAGTGAAGTTAGCGTTGTTGTTGAACTTAATGTCGGTGATAATAAAATTAAAGCAACAGGAGTAACCGAAAATGGTGGTGCAAATGTTGATTATCTCAAAGTTGAGGAAGCTCCAAACGATGACTTAACTGAAGATGAGCCATATATCGAGCCTCCTATTTCAGAAAATGCAAAACAGGTTGAGGATTTGAATAGAGGTCTTGTTGTGGCAAATACAGGAAATGGAATGTTGTTAAGTTGGCGTTCTCTTGGAACAGATTCTATTAACACTACATTTAAACTGTTCAAAAATGGTGAGCTTATTCATGAATGTGGGGCAAGTGACGCAACAACGTACTTAGATACTTCTGGAAAGGTTACAGACTACTACACTGTGGATACTTTTGTTAATGGAAAGATGACAGAATGGGCAATTCCTGCAATAGTTTGTGGAACAAAAAATTCAGGTCAAAGTGGTGCGTATTTCGATATTCCAATTCAAAAGCCAACGGGTGGAACTACTCCTGACGGTGTTACATATACATATTCACCAAATGATGCAAGCGTTGCCGACCTTGATGGTGATGGAGAGTATGAGATTATTCTTAAATGGGATCCATCTAATTCACAAGATAATTCAAAAGGTGGATATACAGGAAATGTGTATATTGATGCATATAAAATTAATGGAACAAGATTGTGGAGAATTAATTTAGGTAGAAATATTCGTGCAGGGGCACATTATACACAATTTATGGTTTATGATTTTGACGGAAATGGCTATGCTGAAATGGTTTGCAAAACTGCTGACGGAACAGTTGACGGAACTGGAAATGTCATTGGTGACGGCAGTAAGGATTATAGAAGTAGTTCAGGCTATGTTCTGTCAGGTCCTGAATATTTAACATTATTTGATGGGCTTACAGGAAAAGCTATTGATACGATTAATTATGAACCAGCTAGAGGAAATGTAGCTGATTGGGGCGATAATTATGGTAATCGTGTAGACAGATTTTTAGCTGGTGTTGCATATCTTGATGGGAAAACTCCAAGCGTTATTATGTGCAGAGGATATTATACGAGAACTGCTATTGTAGCTTATAATATTGTAAATAATAAGCTTGTGAAACAGTGGATTTTCGATACTGGATTTGATAAAAACAATGCTTACTACGGACAAGGAAACCACAGTCTTGCAGTTGCAGATGTTGACGGCGACGGTTGTGACGAAATAGTTTATGGCTCTTGTGTAATTGATAACAACGGAAAGGGACTTCATAGCACAAAGCTAGGACATGGGGATATGTTGCAAGTGGGCGATTTAGTTCCTAGCAGACCTGGAATGGAAATATGGCAGGTTCATGAATCAGCAACCGCAAACTATGGTGCTTCCTTGCGTGACGCCAGAACTGGAGAAATAATCTTCAAGAAGAATGCTAGTGGCGATACTGGTAGAGGAATTGCTGCGAACTTCCGTGCTGATGTGGAAGGAATGGAGTTTACAAGCATTGCTGATGGAATATTGTATAATTCTAAAGGTGAAAATATAGGCAACTGGTCAGGTCTTACAAAATGGGGCATGAACTCTATAGTATGGTGGACAGGGGCACTTGAAAGAGGTACACTTGATAGAACTATGGTCGACCAATACGGTATCGGCAGAGTGTTTACTGGTGATGGTGCTGCTTATAATAATGGCACAAAATCAAATGCTTGTATTACAGCTGATATTTTTGGAGATTGGCGTGAGGAACTTGTTTTCTCAGCATCTGACGGAAATGCGTTGAGAGTTTTTACAACAACATTTGATACGGAATATAAAATCACTACTCTAATGCATGATACTCAATATCGTTGTGGAGTGGCGATTCAAAATGTTGCATACAATCAAGCACCAAATACAAGCTTTTTCTTGGGAACAGGCTACGATTTGCCAAGTAAACCAGATGTATATGCTGCTAAGGTTAATTAAAATTGGTGAATTGTTTTAAAATTATATAAGGAGGTCGTTATGAAGAAAATTCCAATGCTGTTATCTATGATTTTATTGATAACAATGATAGTACCAATAGGCAACTTTACCGTTTCATCAACCCCAGTAACTGCAGATATTATAGTTGCTAAAGATGGAAGTGGTAATTATAAAACTGTACAGGATGCAGTAAATGCAGCGTCAGTTGGAGATACTATTTATGTAAAGAATGGCGTATATAAAGAGGTTGTTACGATTAGCAAGGATGGAATACATCTTATCGGCGAAAGTAATACAGCTACAATTATTACCTATGATAATTATGCTGGAAAGCCTAACGACTCAGGTGGCACATATGGAACATCGGGTTCAGCAACATTTTATGTAAAAAGCCAAAATGTAACCTTAGAAAATATTTATATCGAGAACTCCTTTGATGAAAATACTAATACGGACGGAAAACAGGCTGTTGCAGTATATATAAAGGGTGATAGAAATATAATTAAGAACTGTGTTTTTGTGGCAAATCAGGACACATTGTACGCAAATAATGGAAGACAGTATTATTACAAGTGTAGAATTGTTGGTGATACGGATTTTATATTCGGTGCTGCAACCGCAGTATTTGACCAATGCGATATCGTTTCTACTGTAAAAGGTGGATATGTAACAGCAGCAAGTACGGATATCAATGATTATGGCTACTTATTCATTGATTGTAAGCTTACCAGTGACGCAAAAGCAAATTCTACTTATTTAGGAAGACCTTGGAGACCGAACGCTTATGTTGTCTATAAAAACTGCTATCTAGGTGAACATATCAGAACAGACGGCTGGACCAGTATGAGCAATAACTCGCCCGAAAACGCAAGATTTTTTGAATATAAAAACTATGGACCAGGTGCAGTTGTTAATTCAAGCAGAAGGCAGTTAACAGATGCAGAAGCTGAAACTTTTACACCGCAAAATATTTTAAAAGGCACTGATAATTGGAATCCAGTTATTGTGGAAGTATTTGAACCATTACCAATTGATGGGGCTTTAATTTCCAAGCTACTTGTACAGGATGAAGTGAATTATTCTAACTGGTCAATTCAAAATAATCTACAAGTTGGCAATGAAATATTCGGCGACAGAACTTTTACTATTACAGATTTACCTGCTAAATTATTAGGAGCTGAGTGGATTAAAACTGCTTGCGATTCTAAAACTTTCACAAATGATTTAGCTACTTTTATCGCTAAAGACGATATAACTGTATATATCGCATTGGATTCAAGAGTCACTAATGCACCTCAATGGTTGAGTGGTTGGGAGAAAACTACAGATACAATGTTGGTTACAGCGTCACCCGAACTCACATTTAACCTATATAAAAAGGATTTTAACACTAATGCTGAAGTAACATTGGGCTCAAATGGCACATCATCGGGAGTTGTGAATTATTCTGTAATCGTCACTCCACATCAAGTTGAGGAGTTGCTACTCGGAGATTTAACAGGTGATGGAATTGTAAACGTTAATGATTTATTGACAATGAAAGATTTCATTCTAAAAGGAAATGTAGTAAATTCAATTGAATTAGGAGATTTAAACTCTGACGGTGTTATTAATTGCTTTGATTATGCTATATTAAAAAGAGAAATATTTAGATAATATTTTATAATATCACGCTACCCCCACCATACAAAAATAAAATCATGCAACTATGCCTCAAACGCTTGTTGCGATATTTGTAGGACAAAATTTTAAATCGTTTTATCCATCCATTTATGTGTTCAATGAAAATTCTAAGCTTTGAAAGTTCGTGATTGTATGCTTTCCTTTAGCGAACTTCGTTGAAACAACCGAATAATGGACATGGGTGCAGAAGTACAAGCCTGACAAACCGAATCGTGTTATTATATCAATCCAGACGTCATTTGCCAAATTAAGCTTGTGGTTATAATAAAAACAGAAAACCCTCATACTTTTGTAGTATGAGGGTTATTTATTTAACGAAAAGATGAAATAAAAGTGTGTCCACCTTTACCTTTAATGTAATTACTAATTTCTTGACCTAAACTAGACTTATAACATAAATCAAAATGTTCGTAAAGCTCTTCAAGTGTTAAGTCTTTATAATTTCTACCTGCAAGCCAAGCGTTTATTTTAGCATCAATTTCTTTATCAGATAAATTCCAGTCCATATTATTAGTTTTAGCTGTCCAATCCAAGTAAACACTTTTACCATCTAATATCCAGGATAATGTAGGATGTTTTTTTACTAAAGCATCATAAAGTGCTTGTGCATTTCCTTCTAAGTCGCCGGGCAATACAACTTCTACTCCAAATCTAGTATATAGATAGAAGTTGGGCATAATTTCTTCTCCATTTTCTGCTGTTGTGAAAATCGCTGTAAATTTAGGCTCTTGTAAAGGGAATGTTACAGTTCCAGCGGGCTTATCCATATTAGATTCAGCAGTGGACTCAGGTGTTGTGTTTGTAGTTTCACTAGCTTGAGTTGTTGTAGTGGTTTCAGTAATATCGACAACCATTTTATTTACACTACTACTTGAATTATCGGCTTTACTGGAATTAGCAGTTGAAGTTTCGTTTTTGCCACACCCATTAAGCGTTGCTAACATTAAAACAGAAAGTGTTGCTATTGTTATTTTTTTCATATAAGTACTCCTTTACAATTATGTCTATATATCTCTTAATTCTACCATAATTATTGACAAAAATCTACACCAAAATTAAATTTTACAATTTATCCATAATAAAAACCTCCTCCCACAAAAATGCAGGAGGAGATATTAAAACTACTTCTTTTTAATCATCTATCCAATCATAATGATAAAGAACACTAGCATAGTGAATTTCATTCAAATTGCGGTTTTCTATATCCTGTATTATTTTTAAGACATTTTCTTTGCTTGGATCCTCAAGATAAATATATATAGCTTGCCTAAAAATAACACTCGGTTGATTTAGATAATCTTGTATTTTTTTATCATCCCACTCTGTAGGTGTTGCATCTTTGACATGTGAGATATTTTCAACACCGAAATATTCTGATGACCATACCTTGTTAAACTCGCTGTACTGGTGTTTTATACCAACTAAAACCCTGTTATCATCGAAATTTTCATCAATTGTAGTCGTACTTGGAATAAATTCGTCAATAACCTTAACAGGGTAAATCACCTGTGGTGGTTCAATCACATTTTCAACATTCAAAAGTTGCTCCTTAACAGCAATAAAATCATCAGCAGAATAATCTGACTCTCTGCTTAGCACTGCTCTTTTCATATCCAGCAAAGTAAAAACATTTACTTCATTTGTGTCAGACATACCGTAATTTTCAAAATTGATATCTGATGCGAAAACAGTTCCTGTAAAAACACAAACTGCTAAAAGACCACCACAAAGCTTAGCTAATTGTTTTTTTACCACTATAAACCCTCCTTTAAAAAAACACTAAAACGTAATACCATAATTATAATAAACTATATTTTTTTGAAAGTCAAGTAATGATTTGTTAATTTTATTAAATAAGTTTTTCAATTAATCCTTGCTTCTTTATTTAAGAGGTTTCTTCATAAATATCCAATTGTTTACGGTTTCTTTTGCTGATACTTTATATCGTTCTTTTTTCTGGTCATACCCTAGCAACATATAAATAAAGCGTTTTAAAGGACTATATAGAATATTATTTCTATGAATTAATCAATTAAAGTTCATAACATAATGATCAAATGTTAACAACTTTTGATTAAGGTTGATGAATTTATTGACATATATATATAAGTATAATATAATATGTGTAGTTTACTTAAGATATAATTTCACTATTTGCAACAATAATTATGACATATTGCCTTAACTTTATAAAAATAGCAATTTTTTCAAGGGTTTAAAGAACTAATTAATACAATCAGGTTACTTAGCGTATTGAAAAGTACAATACCCTATGTGGCGAAAATGCTTATCTTTTAGCGAATAAGGTTGTCCATGTGCTAATTACTAAATAAGTGTAAAAATACGATATTAGAGGAGTAAGATTATGAATTTCAAGAAAATTTTAAGCACAGCTATATCTGGAGTCTTTTTGTTGAACTTTGCAGCGTTTCTTCCCACTGACAAAATGAGTGCAGCAACAACAGATTATAAATTTGACTTTGGTTCAGGAGGAACTCAGGGCGGTTATATCGGTGTCAGTGCGACAGACGCATACAGCTCATCAAAGGGATACGGCTTTAATACACCATCAAATATGGCGAATGTAGGTGCTTCAGGTTTAGGTGTATTAAGCGATGCAGTTCAATTCAAAACTCATGGGACTGATAGCAACAATACATTTAATGTAGACCTTCCAAATGGGTTATATCAGGTAACTGTTACCTTAGGAAATACAAACAGAACAAGTATTGCTGCTGAAGGTGTTTATCAAATTATGAATATGACTGGTAATAATGCTACGGACACTTTTCAGATACCGATAACAGACGGTCAGCTCAATATTCTTGCAACTCCAGGAAAAGAAGGGTATGCATATACTATGAGTGCCCTAGAAATATACAAGATTTCGGATAATCCAACGATGGCACCGACTATTTGGCTTTGTGGCGATTCTACTGTATGCAATTACTATCCACTAGCTACAAGTGCACAAGGTGGCTGGGGGCAAATGTTTAATCAGTTTATAGATAGTAAATTTCAAGTAAGAAATATGGCAACGGGTGGTCAATATGCAAAAGGGTTCATGGATTCTGGTCAATTTGATGCAATAATGAAGTATATCAAATCGGGGGATTATCATTTCATTTCCATCGGAATTAATGACACAAATTATTCTAATAAAGACGAATATTATGCAACTATAAAGACTATGGCACAGCAGGTAATGGATAGGGGAGCAAAGGTGATTTTAGTTGCTCAACAGGGCAGAGTGGGCGATATATCCAATTCAGGACTAAATGAGAATTCTGGAAGATGGTTTTCAGGAACTTTGAAAACAATTGCAGGGGAGATGAATATACAGTGTGTTGACCTTTATAAGTTGTACTATAATTATTGCAAGTCTATCGGGCAGAGTGCAACAACAGCTCTTTATATGACTGATGGTTTACATCCGAATTATGAAGGTGCAACTAAGCTTGCTAAATTGGTAGCTTCAGATGTGGACTTTTCGGGGGATACAACTACCGATACTGTGGTTGGAGCAGAAATTGCAACAGACTATACATATATGATAAAGAATTCTAAATCAGGATTATACTTGAACGTAAATGGTGGAGTTGTGGCAGACAATACAAATGTTGAGCAATTAGGTGCAGATGGACCACAAAAACAAAATTTATGGAAACTTGAATCAGCTGGAAACGGATATTATTATATTTATTCTCAGGTTGGTGATGGCAAAACATATCTTTTAGATGTGGCATATGCAAAGGCAGAGAATGGAACTAATATAGGTATATACTCAAATACAAATAGTGACGCACAGTTATTTAAGTTTTATGATAATGGTGACGGTACATATGGAATACTAACTAAAGTATCTGCAAGTAAAAGTTGTCTTGGTGTTTTGAATGGCAGTACTGAACCCAATGCAAATGTTCTTGAATGGGAGTATATCAAAACTCAAGATCAGAAATGGATTCTTGAAACAGCACAGGTGCAGAGTGAAATTGCTGATAAAACAGAAATACTAGGCGATTTGAATAAAGACGGAAAACTGAATGTATTTGACATGACTTACTACAAAAAACACAATTTTAATGGCTCTGACTTGACTGCTAGAGAACTAAGTGACTTTAATGCTGACGGCTCTGTAAATGCTTTGGATTACAAAATAATGGCAAATTATCTTGTTGGCAAAAGTTCAGAATTTGTGCCGAAAGAAAAGCTCTTTTATGCCAAAGATGCAGAATTTTTTCTAGGGGTAAAAGAAATCACCAACGCTGGATTTAAGAGTGATAGTTATCTTAATTTGAATAATGTTAAGGGGAGTTATGTAAAATGGTCACTTGACATTCCAGAAGGTGGCAATTATCTGATTACTTTTAGAGTGGCGAATGGAAGTGCCGTTAACCGTGTTATGAAAATAGAAGTAAACGACAGTGTTGATTATTGGCAACAGGATTTTTTAACAACAGGAAGTTGGACTAATTGGACTGATAGAGGTATAGTTCTTCCCCTAAAAACAGGGACAAATATAATAAAAGTAACTTCTAATGTTGCGGAAGGAGCACCAAATATTGATTATATTAAGTTGGTGAAAACGGAAGAACCAGTAGCTCCAGTATATATTCCTGAAACAACACCTGTAATACCTGAAAATAAAGATCCAGTTATATACATAGCTGGAGATTCAACAGTTCAGACATATCGTGCAAGCTATGCTCCACAACAGGGTTGGGGTGCATACCTTGATGATTACTTTACTGATACTGTAACAGTTTCAAATCAAGCCATTGCAGGTAGAAGTTCAAAGAGTTTCATAGAGAATGGAAGGCTTGATACTATTCTTAGTACAATAAAAAAAGGCGATTATCTGATGGTGCAGTTTGGCATTAATGATTCAGCAGCAAATAACCCAGAAAGATATGCACCTGTAGGTGATATTAATAAAGAGGGAACGTTTAATTATTATATCAAGCAGTATATAGAAGGGGCTCTTGAGAAAGGTGCAACACCGATACTCGTAACTACAACTCTTTCGCTTAAATCATACAGCAACGGAAAATTCGTAAATAGCTATTCAAATTACTGTAATGCCATGAAAGAAATTTCAGTTGCATATAAAATACCATGCATTGATTTAAATAGCCTTATGGTTGAACATTATAATTCAATCGGATATGATAAGGCTTACTATTATCATTTGCTTTCAACTCCATTATCTACAACAGATATGACTCATTTTACAGAAACAGGTGCTGATGCAGTTGCAGAATTGGTTGTAAACGAAATGAGAAAACTTAATATTCCTATTTCACAGCTTTTAAAATAATATCACATTTGTAATAATATAGTCAGCACATTTAATTTATGCCCATATAGTGCAAGCATGAAGTTTCATATTTAAGGATATTGCGAAAGCAAACAAAGTTACTGTGTTAGTTTATTAATCACAATTGACTTTTCACTTCTGTCATGGTAATATAAAACAATGAAAATACTCTCTAAGTTTGGTAAATTAGTAGGTGCGGGGGAATTCATTAAAAAATAAAAAGGGGATTAATAAAATGAACAAGGTTGTTAAAGTCATTTTAAAAGTATTTGGGGTACTTGTGGGATTAGGTGCAGTGTCAACTGCTGTAATTTTCATATTTTTTCCTGGACTTCCTACATATATTGATTGTAAGAAAACATTTACAACGCTTGAAGAGCCGATGAAAACCTTTTCAGAATATTCAGTTAAATTAAGTGGAGATACTCAAATACATAATGATGGAACTTTTTCTGTTCTTGTTCCAGCAGAATGGAGTTATAAGGAAATGCCGACTTCTATGGATGGGATATTTGGTGGACGTTATACAGGCTCAAATGAGTCCGATTCGTTTCTAATCCTCAGTAGCGAACTGCCTTATGAAAGAGTTTTAAGCTCTGATTATGATGATATTTTCTTCACGCAATCAGATTTTGAAAGTTATATTAAATCACTTGGGCATGATGTTCCCGAGGATAATATGGAATTAACTGATATTGCTCTTTCGCTAACTTGGGACGATTTTAATATTCGTAGCAAGTCGGACGCTCAGGTGTTTAAGGCACTTGCAACTATTAAAACGGCATCTCCGCCTATGGGTGGCGAAGCCATCTACTATGAAACAGCTGAAGTAAGGGGCTTTGTCTTGATTACAGACAGAGATAATGGGCGTTATGATGCTAATCTTTATAGCGTTAAAGACCCATTGCAAAACATTTCAATAATAGGGAGATTTAGCGACGTAAATACTTTTTACGGAATTATTAATTCTATAACGGTTAGTTAAAAATGTGAATTTAAAATAAATAATGGTGCAGGAATAGTTTTTGGAAGTATCAATATAAAAAAATAATCTTATGACGTATAAACCTTGTCTAAAATGAATAAAAATCCCTCTCTTTATTATGTGATATGTTTAAAATTTCTATAAAGCCTTTACATTTTTGAGTTTTTCATTTATAATTACAGGTACTATTATAATAATTAAGGTGATGTTGAAATGAATAAAATTAAACTGAAAAAAATAGTAAAAGGCGTAGCACTATCAGCAGTAATAATGCTCACAACAGTAATAAGTAGCGTAGCACAACACGCTAATTTGGAAGTAACTGCCTTGACTCAAAGCGAAAGCTATTCATGGCAAAATGTAAAAATAGGTGGTGGTGGCGGTTTTATTCCCGGCATTATCTATAACCCGACAGAAGAGGGACTTGTTTACTGCCGTACAGATATGGGTGGCGTTTATCGTAGAGATAAGGAAACTCAGAGATGGATTCCTCTTACTGATTGGGTTTCACCTGATGAGTGGAATTTGTTAGGTGGAGAAAGCCTTGCAACAGACCCTGTTGAAACAAATAGAGTTTATGTTGCAGCTGGTACATATACAAATAGCTGGACTAATATGAATGGCTATATTCTTCGTTCCGATGACTATGGCGACACATGGGAGCGTACAGAACTTCCTTTCAAATTCGGTGGAAATATGCCTGGACGTTCAGCTGGAGAAAGACTTTCTATTGACCCAAATAGTAATAATATCATTTACTTTGCTGCAAGAAGTGGGAATGGCTTGTGGAAAAGTGTGGACTATGGTGAGACATGGAATAAAGTAGAGAGCTTTACTAATGTAGGAAACTATGTTGAAGACCCTGAATTTGAATATTCTGCTGATAATTTAGGACTTACTTGGGTAACTTTTGATTCAGCAAAAACCGAATTCGGAAAGCCTACACAGAATATTTATGTGGGAGTTGCTGATAAGGAAAATCCAATTTATAAAAGCTCAGATGGGGGCAAGACATGGGCTCCTGTGAAGGGGCAACCAACAGCTGAAACATTTACAAAACATAATAAAGATGCACTTGATATAGGTATCCCTCATCATGGTGTGCTTGCTTCAAATGGTATGCTTTACATATCATATGGCGACAGGGGTGGCCCTTATCAGATGGACGACGGTGCTATTTATAAGTATAATACAAATACTGGTGAGTGGACAGAAATTACTCCTCCATCAGGTGTTGATTGGAACGGTGACCCTGTATATGAGTTATATTATGGCTTTGGTGGTATTTCTGTAGATGCACAAAACCCTGATGTTGTTGTTGCAGCATCATTACAGTCATGGTGGCCTGATAACCTTATTTTCCGTTCAATAGACGGGGGAGAAACATGGGATCCCATTTGGAAATGGGATGGCTCATGGCCTACAAGAAATCTAAAATATACAATGGATATATCAGATGCTCCTTGGCTTTCATGGGGTAAGGAGTTGAACTCAACAGAGGGTGGCTTGATTACTGGAACTGATGCTGAAAATCCAACACCTAAAATCGGTTGGATGATGGGCGATTTAGAGATAAATCCTTTTGATTCGGATGAAATGATGTATGGAACAGGTGCAACAATTTATGGTTGTGATAACCTTACTGATTGGGATAAGGGTGAATATATTAATCTTCGTGTAAAGGGTATGGGTATTGAGGAAACTGCTGTATTAAGCTTGATGTGTCCACCGGTTGATGGAGTAGAGCTAATTAGCGGTTTAGGTGATATTTGTGGATTTGTGCATAATGATATTACAGTTGGTCCAGATTGCATGATGACTGGCCCTACATTTACTGGAACAACAGGCATGGACTATGCAGAGCTTAATCCGAATTACATGGTAAGGGTTGGAACAATTGATAAAGAACAGTATGAGGAGTTAAAGTTTTCAGTAGCATCTTCTAGCGATGGTGGCGAAACTTGGTCACCTGTAACTCCTAATTTAAGCTATATAGTTCCTCCTGTTGGTGATGAAGGAATTGCAGAGGGTGGCGTTGTTGCTGTTTCTGCTGATGGTAAAAGTTTTGTTTGGGCTCCTAATAATTACAGGGTAGTAAGTTATGTTAATGGTGGTTGGAATGTTGTTGATTCCTTGCCAAATAATGCTTATGTTTGTTCTGATAGAGTAAATCCTAATGTTTTCTATGCTTATGCAGATTCAACTTTCTATGTTAGTAATGACGGTGGTCTTACATTTACTGCTAAGGAGAAAATTGCAAATGGTCCTGAAACAGCTAAAATTAAAGCTGTACCTGGCGAAGAAGGTCATGTTTGGATTCCAGGAAGTAGCACTGGTTTGTGGTATACAACTAATGGTGGAGATTCCTACACAAAAGTTGATGGTATAAAGAGATCTGACGTTGTTGGTTTCGGTAAAGCTAAAGCTGGTGCTGATTATCTTGCGATATATGCTGTTTGCGAAATAGACGGAGTTAACGGTGTTTATCGTTCAGATGATATGGCTAAAACATGGATTAGAGTTAATGATGATGAGCATCAGTATGGTTCGATAAACTATGCGATAACTGGTGACTTGAGGGTTTATGGAAGGGTGTTTGTCGGAACGAACGGACGTGGCGTTGTTTATGGTGAGTTGATGGACGCAGAAGAAAAAACTTCTGAGGTGGAGGGGAGAGATCCCAATCCCAGTTACAACTACAACAGAAAAAACGGAATCGGAAAAGGCGACGGTACCGATTTGGGCGATGTTAATTGCGATGGCTATGTTGATAGCCTTGATATTACTGCTATTAAATATGCTATTCTCCAAGAGGAAAAAATAGAGAAGTATATTACAGCACAGGGAGAGATTAATGCCGATATTGACAAGGACGGAGCTATTGATTCGGACGATTTAAAGCTTTTGAAACAGTTTGTATTGGGTGCAATTGATGCTTTTTAATAAACATTAGTGGACAGCAAGTGATAGAAAACAGGAGAAGAAAATGCAACATAAATTAAAAGAACCCAATGTTATGTATGAAAATAAAATTTCATATGTTAAATGTAAAAGAAAAAAACCCGTTGCTTCAAGATTGCGATATGATAGAATCGCAGTAGCTTTGGTTGCATTGATGTTGCTGATTGTAGCTATTTCACTTTTAGCAGGTGCGATTAATAATTCCAAAGAGGGAGATACCAAAGAGGTAAATAATGGTGTTGATTTGGAGGAAAATGCGATAAATTTAGCACCAAAGGTGGATAACTCCAGAGCAGTTTATTTAAGCCCATCAAACCAATGGGATAATGAATATACGGGCGTTGATACTACTGAGGCAGAAGAAATGCGTCGTGTTGCAGAGGTTGCTAAGGCTTATCTTGTTGAAAAAGGCATGAAAGTTTATATGGCTAGCGAGGATGTCACGCTTGTTGAAAAGGTTGAACTTGCTAATGATTTAGGCGTGGGAATGTACGTTTCTATACATTCTAATGCTGGTGACGGTGAGGGCGAGGGTACGGAGTGTTATTATAATCCTGATATTAAGAATAGCCAAAGTCTTGCGAGTTATGTTTATAACAAGGTTTCAGCAGTGACTCCGACTGATGACAGAGGACTTATTGATGTGCTGGAAACTGAGCTTTATGAGATACAAAACACGGAGATGCCAGCTTGTCTATTGGAGGTTGAGTTTCACGATATTGACGAACACGCACAGTGGATTGTTGATAATACAGATGCTCTTGGGAAAGCTATTGGTGAGGCGATCATGGAATATTATAACACATTAGATTCGCAAAGTTCAATTAGTTAAGTAAAGGAGGTTTGGGGTAAGGCTTGCTTTTGTAGGCTTTACTCCTTTTGTTTATTATGGAAAAGATAAATTATCAGTTGATTTTAGATAAAAAGCTTAAAGAAATAAGTGGGAAAGAGAGCGTGCCTATGTTGCTTTTGCATAGTTGTTGTGCTCCTTGTAGTAGCTATGTTTTAGAATATTTATCCAAATACTTCAATATTATTATACTTTTTTACAATCCAAATATCATGCCGTTTGATGAGTATAATCGTAGGCTTGAGGAGCAGAAAAGGCTTGTTTTGGAGATGAAAACGAAGAATAATGTGAAAATTATCGAGGGAGAATATAACGTAGATGATTTTTTAGATGTTGTAAAAGGGTTGGAGAATGAACCTGAGGGTGGGGCAAGGTGTGAGAAATGTTTCAGGCTTAGGCTTGGTGAATCTGCTATTTTTGCTAAGAAGTTGGGGGCAGATTATTTTACTACAACGCTCACTGTTAGCCCTCATAAAAACTCACAGATTATAAATTCAATCGGTGATGAAATTTCAAAGAAGTTTGGTGTAGAGTATTTGCAGTCGGATTTTAAGAAACGTAATGGCTATAAGAGGTCGATAGAACTTGCGAAACAGTATGATTTATATAGACAAGATTATTGTGGGTGCGTTTATACTTAAGCCTATTGGCTTATGTGGCTACTCGCCTCAAACTCCCGTCAATTTTTTTAAAAAAATTGAATTAAAAACTTTTAATATATAAACACATAAACACAAAAGTTTTTTCTCAAGCTTTTTTCAAGTGGCAAACTGCCACCTGTATTTTTGGCATGGATTACTTTGGGTAAATCAATAAAACGTAATAATTCGACAAGCTATAAATATATAAACATAAAAGTTTTTGCTCAAGCTTTTTTCAAGTGGCAAACTGCCACCTGTATTTTTGGCATGGATTACTTTGGGTAAATCAATAAAACGTAATAATTCGACAAGCTATAAATATATAAACACAAAAGTTTTTGCTCAAGCTTTTTTCAAAAAGCTTGGCGGAGTTTGAGGCGGCAGCCTCATGCCGACAGGCGAAATGAACTTTACTGTAATGTGTACATTAGCGTACACATTTTTCTTTTTTTGTGGTATTAGTGAGGGGACACAAAAAAAGGAGTGATTTTATGAAATTAGTAGCAGAAAAGAAGATGATTAATTCATCGCCGATGTATTATCTATTGACTGAGGGTGAGCATAACGCTGATACAATAGAATTTGTGGTGGACAGGTACTATGATGAGATTAGCGTTGAGAACTGCACGTTTATAATTAAGGGTATTAATAGCAAGAATAATCAGGTTGAACAGGTGTTGGAAAAGACGGTGGGAGAGGACAAGGTAACGCTTAAATGGTCGGTTTATGAGGGTTTTACGGCTGTTGCTGGTATGTTGGAACTAGAAATTCGTGGTGTAATAAAAATTCTGGAGAGGGAGATATTGATTATAAAATATTCAATGTCACCGATTGAAGTGAGGGGTACTGGAAAGGGTAGTGGATTGCCGACTGTTGGGTTGATTGAACAGGCTATAAATAGCTTGCAGATTACGGTGGGTGAGGGGATAACGAACATACAAACCTTTGTAAATCAGCAGATTACTAGCTTGGGGTATCCTTATATTATCTTGACGCAAGCTGAATATGACTGCCTGTCAGTAATTGATGAAACAAAACTTTATGTGATTACGGGGTGATTGAGATGAGGTTAAATGATTCGGAAAATGTAATGATTGGTTCAAGGGAAGTGAACAGGATTTATGCAAGAAATGTAAAGGTATGGGAAAGGGAGGGGCTTAACCCAGACGATTGGATATACACAATTGAAAACGGCGAGGTTAGAATTTTAGGGTATACGGGCAGTGGAACGAAAATTACGATGCCGAGCGAGATTGAGGGCTGTCCAGTGGCTATTATTGGCAGTGGTGAAAGATACGTTCCTTTAACTGGAGTTGGAAAAATCCTTGAATTGGTGATTCCAAATAGCGTTCACACTATTTCAAATTATGCTTTTTATTCGCAATATGGTATAGAGAAGATACTGAAACGTGTAATTATAGGAGATGGCGTTCAGATTATTGGAAGTGATGCTTTTCTTAATTGCTACCTTCTTGAGGATGTTTTAATTGGTGACGGGGTAAAAGAGATTGGTCAAGGTGCGTTTCAGAGGGCAGGGCAAAACTCTGTAAGCAATGATTGCGTGGTGAAATTTGGTAAAAATGTTGAGAAAATTGGCGGTTGGGCATTCAGTCACTGTTACCATATCAGAAATTTAACTTTACCAAACAAACTCAAGGAAATCGGTGTGTGTGCGTTTGAAAGTTGTAATCAAATACTGGAGGTTACAATTCCCGACAGCGTGGAGAGTATTGGGAACGAAGCTTTTAGTGGTTGCACAGAAGCTAGAAAGTTAACGCTGAACAATACCATAACAAGCATAAACAGGGCTGTATTCCGTTCTTGGTGGAATTTGGATGAGGTATATATTCCTCCTCAAGTCGCAACTATTGGTAAGCAAGCATTTGGGAACAATGGACCTACAACAGTGTATATGTCAGAATCATGCACGTATTTTTACGAAGGGAGTTCGATTGACAATTCATTCCGTTATGAAGTAAATATAATTCGGTATTAGTCAAGAAAACCATCTTAAATTAGAACAGTATTCTTGTGTTGCATATAGGTTATAATAATCTATATGTAAAAATTGCAAGTATGCAGTATTAAATTTAAGGTGGTTTTTTGTGCAAATATACAAAAGTATAATACTATATTGACAAACTATATTATATAAAATATAATATAGTTATAGTTTTAGTATGAGTGTTTGTATAATATAAAATATAAAAAGGTTGGTGAGGTTATGTCGTTTTCAATAAATTCTAAACTGCTTGATGCAATGGTTTTATCAATTGTTCAGCGTGAGGAAACTTATGGGTATAAAATAACACAGGATATACGGGACGCAATGGATGTATCGGAGTCAACGTTATACCCAGTTTTAAGGCGATTACAAAAAGGGGAATGTCTTGAAACTTATGACAGGGAGTATATGGGCAGAAACAGACGCTATTATAAGGTGACTAGCAAAGGTGATGAACTTCTGGAGGTTTATAGGGACGATTGGTATGATTATAAGGCGAAAGTAGAGAAAATTCTGATAAATGGGGTGGTTAACAATGGATAAAAAGGAATTTATAGAACAATTATCAAGTTGTTTAAGCAGTCTTTCAAAAGAGGAAAGAGAAGAAGCGTTATTGTATTATGAGGAGTTTTTTGAGGACGCTGGAACTGTTTATGAACAGGATGTAATTAGGGAACTTGGCTCTCCTCAAAAGTTAGCAGAGTCGATTATGAATGACAGTGCTATAAATGATGAAAGAGGGCTTGTGCTGAAGCAAAATTATACTGAAAATACAAAAAGCAAAGGGAATAGCACAAGCTATAAAAGTGATGAAAAGACTTACAGCAATACAAGGGATAAAAGTGAGGGTAAGACTTACAACAATACAGAAAATGCAAATAACTCGGGTGTGAATACACAAGGAAATACGCAAAAAAATCAACAAAAGGACAATACCTCTTTAATTGTTGGAATAATTTTACTTGCTGTTACTGCTCCGATATGGGCAAGCATTTTAGGTTCTATTTTAGCAGTAATCTTAGGCATTATTTTGACTATTGCCACCACTGTTTTAACATTGGGAGTTTTGGGCATTGTACTTTTCTTTGTAGGGATAGTATATTTGTTCATTACGCCGTCAGCAGGACTGGTTTTTCTTGGTATAAGCTTTGTTTCATTAGGTATAACCACTCTTGTATTTACTCCACTTCTGAATTTTTTTATATGGCTTGGAAAGCTTGTTATTAAGGGTTGTAAATCATTATTTAACTTGATTACAGGCAAAACGAAAAGGGGTGATGTACAATGAAAATCCTTGTAAGAGGCATTGTTGGAATAGGGTTAATTATAGTTGGAGTGATTTTCATGGTTGTAGGTGGAAGTATGGGTGGCTTTAAAAAACTGAATATAGTTGATTGGGAAACTGTTGAAATTAATGAAGAAATTGAAATTGATGAGTTGAATAAGGTTAATATTGAATTTTCGGTTGGAGAACTTACAATAAAAAGAGGTGACAGTTTAAGGATTGAGGGAACTGTATTTGAGAATATGTTTGAGTATGATTATACTGACCATGAGCTGAATATAAACTATTCGCTAAAGGATAAAAAGCTGTTTTCTGGGGTTTTAAATAAGTCGTTTGAAAGTTTAGAAGTTACCTTGTATCTGCCTGAAGAAACATATGATGAGTTTAACTTGAAAATGAATGTTGGTTTGCTTAAAGCTAAAGGAATAAGTGCTGATTCTTCCAAAATATCGCTTGGTGTAGGTGAATTCAACTTTGAGGATATGGATATTGGAAAACTTAACCTAAGTACAGGTGTTGGCGAAACAAATTTTGAAGGTAAGGTAACTGACGACAGCCAGCTTGATTCAGGAATTGGTGAGGTTAATTTGAATATCACAACAGGTAAAACTAATTTTGATTTTGATATAAGCAACGGCTTAGGAAATGTTAAACTTGATAATGATAAGAAAAATGTGAAGGGTGGCTTGGATAAAAGCTTTGATGTAAGCAATGGCGTCGGACAGATTAATATTAAGGTAGAGTAGAATTTTTATATGAGGAGTCCAAAGGAATTCATTCAGATAGGTGATATTTGTGGCAAAGTCCTGTTATAATTCCATCTAAAATACCACTATAAGCCTGTTCAAGCTGAACAGGCTTAATTTATTATAAATTATGTGGAATTATGTTGAAAAAATAACTTATTTAAGTTATGATTAGAATGGAAAGTATTTATTGACAAATAGAAAAAGTTGTGGTACAATATCTGTATTAGTTAATGTGGTACACCAATTTACAACGGAGGCAGTATGACAAATTTTATTAAAAAACAAAAAAGAAATATAGTTTGGGGTTTGATTATATTAGTATCAATTTTGGTAATAACAATGTCGGTTATTTTTGGCATTAAGTTATACCAAAAAGGAAAATATGTCATAACCGACTTTGAAAACATTGACTTAACTGGAATTGACAGCATTATGATTGTTGCACATCCCGATGATGAAATATTGTGGGGTGGCTCGCATCTGATTGATGGTAATTATTTGGTTGTGTGCATAACGGCTGGGAATAATCCAACTCGTGCAGAGGAATTGATTAAGGCTATGAAAGCGACTGGCGACAAGTGCATAATGCTAGGGTATCCCGATAAGGTGCTTAATAAACGTAGCAATTGGAAGTATTCGTATGATGATATACAAGAGGATTTGTCGGAGATTTTGAGCCTTAGGCAGTGGGATATAATTGTTACGCATAATTCAGAGGGCGAATATGGGCATAGTCACCATATTAAAACAAATAAAATTGTTACTAATGTATATAAACAGAATTTTATTGATGACAGTAACCTTTATTACTTCGGTGAGTATTATAATAAGAGTGAAATTGAGGATGTAAAGGGTTCGTTAACTGCGATTGGTGAGGAAAATTGTCAGAAAAAGTTAGATATAATCGAAAACATTTATCTTAGCCAAGATTTTTTATTGGACAAATTTGGGCATACTGTTGAATATGAAAATTGGAGCAAATACATAGAATAATCAGAAAGGCTTTCGATATGACAAAACTTAGTAGGCGTGACTATGTGAATATGGCTATACTGGTGATGGTTTTTTTAGCGATAGTAGCAGTCTTGACAAGGCTGAAGTATGGCTATGGGTCAACGACTGATTGGCAACAACAGCATTGGGTTTTACCTGAATACTTTCGTAATTTGTTTTATGAAAATAATGAAGTATTCCCTAGCTTTGCGTTTAATATTGGTGGTGGGCAGAATATCTTTAACTTCTCGTATTATGGCTTGTATAGTCCGATTATACTAATATCTTATCTTTTTCCCTTTGTTGAAATGCTTGATTATATCATGATTATAAGTATACTCACAGTAATATTGAGCGTTGTAATATTTTACATATGGCTTAGGCGAAATAGCTATAATTCAAAGATATGCTTTCTTGTTAGCTTTATATTTTTATGTGCAAGCCCACTTGTTTTTCAAAGTCACAGGCAAATTATGTTTGTGAATTATATGCCGTTTCTACTTTTAAGCCTAATCGGAGTAGATAAATATTTCAATGAAAAGAAATCACTTTTTTTAATAATAAGTACATTTTTGATGATTATGACAAGCTACTTTTTCAGCGTCTGTGGGATAATTACACTGATGATTTATGGAATATACAAGCATACAAAAGCTCACTCATCAATACGAATTAAGGCACTTTTAGTAGATTTATCAAGGCTTGCTTTTTCGATGATGATAGCTGTATTTATGTCAGGAATACTATTGCTCCCAACAGTGTCGGCAATATTAAGTGGACGTAACAGAGTCGGTGGAGATGGTAAGTTGCTTAATTTATCACTTTTGATACCGAATATATCGTTGGAAAATATTCTGTATAGCCCATATTCGATTGGACTAACTTCAATAGTTTTATTAGCTTTAATAAGTGGAGTTCTGTCAAAAAAGCGTGAAAGAATTGTAGCAATAGCTATCGTTTTGGTGATAATTATTTTACCTATATTCTCATATATTCTAAACGGAGCTTTATATGCAAGACCAAAGGTACTAATTCCATTATTGCCAATATTATGCTTGCTAGTTGCGGATTTCCTTGCTGATTTACTGGAATATCGATATAGAAAAAAAGCAATCATGGCATTTAGTATACTTATCATCGGTGTGCTGTTTGTATCAAGCAGGAGCTACCGAATAGCTTTTATGGCTGATAGTGTAATCACAGTTTTGATTATTTTCGCCTCAGTTAAGTATAAAAAAAGCTGGCTAATTTATATACCCGTTGTATTAACTTGTGCATTATGCTGTCTTTGCATTAATATGAGAGATACTCTTTTCTTGCTGTCTGATAAAAAAATAGAAACAGCTTATGGAGTGAAGGATTTAGTTCAAGATGTATCACAAACAGATGGTGAATTTCATCGCTTTTCAAATGAAATTTACCCACTTGAAACGGTAAACAAGGTCTACTCAATGGATTTTTACCAGACAACACTGTATTCTTCCGTCTATAATAAGGGTTACAATTCCATTTATTATGATGTTTTCAACAATGAGATAAACTTTCGCAATTCTGTAATCACAAATTCCACAAAAAATCCTTTATTCAATATGTATATGGGAAATAAATACATTATAACAAATCAAGACCCACCGATTGGTTATGATTTAGTGAAAACAAATGGCGATACGTCAATTTATAAAAATGATAACGCTTTTCCTTTGGGATATGTTACGGATAAAATAATGAGCGAAAGCGATTTTGACAAGCTGGAATATCCGTACACAAGCGAGGCACTTATGGAATATTGCATTGCTGATAGGGATTGTGATAATGATTTCTCAGCAGATATAAAAACATTTTCTTCTGAATTCACCTTATCCCACTACAATAATATTGAATTCCAGGAAAATAATGGCGTATACTCGGTTAAGGCTGATGAATTTGCAAATATTACATTAACTTTTGACAAAGAATTAAAAGACAAAATGTTGTTCATTAGGTTTAATATGGATTACCAGCAGGAAAATGAGGATTCTTATATTATAATTAATGACGTCAAAAATAAGCTTGCCTGTAAAACTGCTGGGTATCCAAATGAAAACTATACTTTTGACTACCTCTTGTCATCAAATGAACCGATTGAAAAGCTGAATGTTTCGTTCAGAAACGGTGATTATCAGATAAGCAATATTAAAATGTATACGCTTGATTACGCTGACGTGAGAAATATTAAAAGTACGCTTGACTCGTTTTTTGTTGATATGGAAAAAACAAGGGGTGACAATATTTACGGCAAGATTAATGCCACGAGAAATGGATTTTTTGTTTTAAATATTCCGTATGATAAAGGTTTTAGCATTAAAGTTGATGGTGAAAACGTAGCGTATGAAAAGGTTAACAAGGCGTTTATTGGCTTTGAAATTGAAAAAGGGGAGCACAAAATTGTTGTAAGTTATCAATCACCTTTGCAAAAAGAGGGGATTGCTCTAACTGTTTTTGGTATCACTTTGGCGATAGGTTTAGCTTTTTTTGAGCGTAGAAAGGTTGTTTCTTCAATTAATTTATAACGGGAGGATATACCGAACTTTGTCAGATGGGATAATTTCCTCCGTACTACTCAGTTCATGAAAACCACAAAAAAGGTGTAGCATCTGCTACACCTTTAAATATATTATTCTAGCTATTCAACTCTAACTTGATTTTTAACTGCAAAGTTATGGTCACTTGAAGTTAAGTAGATTATTCCTTCAATAACACCGAGAATAGCAGTAATTCCCGTCCAAGAAAGGAAAATGTACAAAATCCCCATACCAACTTTACCTAAGTAAAACTTATGAATACCAATACTACCTAAAAGGATAGCTAGTACACCAGCAGCTATCTTGCTCTTGATTGGCCAAGATGGGTTAATTCCATCATTAGTGAACCCGTTATTAACATAGGTAACATGAGTAACATTGTTAGGGTTTGGGGGGAAGTTACCGTTAAATTGTTGATTGTATGGGTTCTGATTGTTAAACGGTTGTTGGTTGTTAAACGGTTGTTGATTGTTAAACTGTTGTTGGTTGTTATATGGTTGCTGATTATTATTAATTGGTGCAAAAGCTTCACCACAGTATTTACATTCAGGAGCACCAGCTGTATAAGGAGCACCACATTGAGGACAATTATTTTCCGCCATTTTAAAACCACCTTAAATATATTGTTATAAGCTTATTTTTCTTTTTTGATACCTGTTAAGGCGATTGGAGCAGCAATTAACAGATAGAAAAACAATATGCACATATGATAAACATTATAGCCTACGACATTATCGGTACTAACAAAAATAAACATATGACCAAACTGAAACATTGTGTAAAGAACCGTAACGAAAACAATTTGTATATACGATGCAGTCGAAATAACCTTCTGAATTGCTTTCCCAAAAGTGACGACAGATATTATAGAAGCTAGATTAAATACAACAAAAACAATGGCAGTTTTGCTTGCTGGAAAGCCCATGAAATCCATAGCAATCAGAACATATATCACTATTGCTGAAAAAAGACAACTGAGAACAAGGCCCACAAACGAACCAAGTGTAAAGTAACTTGATGATTTTTTATTACTCAATTAATCCACCTTCTTTCCACATTCAGGACAGAATTTTGTGTTTGCTGGAAGACTTGCCCCACAACCACAAGTTTTATTAATAGTTGAAGCACCACATTCTGAACAGAACTTCACATCACCTATAATTGTTGCATTGCAATTCGGACAATTTTTCTTTGGCTTTTCAAGAATTCTACCACAGCCACTGCAAAACTTTGCCTTAGAGGAGTTTTCTGCATTACAGCTAGGGCATTGTGTTTTCGCATCATCAAGCACAGCATTTGCGTTGATTGTATTATTCAAATTTGCCCCCACAGAAGAACCAATACCTAACCCAATTCCACCAGCAGTAAGAGCACCAGCTATCCCCGTTTCATTTGACGCCGCTTGGTCATAAACATCAAACGAACGCTTTGTAACATATCTATTATCGCCCATAATTTCAAACTGAGCCTTATCTCTAAGAATCTCATTAATCTGATCAAAGTCTTCATCTGGAAAGTTAATAGATTGAATGAAAAAGTTGACAATTGATAAGCCGAATTTATTAAATTCAGGAGCAATTTTTTCTTTTGCAAGATTTGAAATCTCCTCAAGCTTTGGAGCTAATTCCAGTGCAGAAATCTTCTGGTTTATTATAATATCAGCTATAATAGTTTTCATTTTCTGTATCAATAGACCTTTAAAGAAGGCCATAATTTTATCATATTTTACTATTTCATTACCGTTAACAACACCAATTAATTCCCTTAGAAACAAAGAATAATCGGTGATTTTCATGCCAAGCTGTCCGAAAGCACGAATTCTAAGCTTAATGAAATACTTAGGGTCTATAACTTGAATAGGGTCGCTTGTTCCCCAATGTATATCGAGTTTTGAAACCACATTTAAAAAGAATACTTCAGCAGTAAAAGGAGTTTTCCCACCGTATGGAATGTTGGCAATCCCCTGTAAAATAGGTAGGTTGTTAGCGTCAAGTGTATATGTACCAGCATTGAATAAATCACAAATCTTACCACTTTTTACAAAAATGGCAGCCTGCCCTTCGCCGACAATTAGTTGAGTACCTAAAACAAAATTATCCTTAGGGTGTTTATATATTATCCAGTCACGACTTTTCAGCCCGTCAAATTTAACTCTATCTATAACAGCCATAAAACCAACTCCTTTTTGAAATAATTGTATCATACTCTTCAAAAAATATCAATAGATTATATAATAAAATAAATAATTTCCCAGTAAATTGTCGGTTTAGACAAAATAAACGCTTATACTTCATTATATTACCATAGTTATTTATATTTACTTTAACAATTTGAAAACATACTATGAACAAATAGCAAGTGTGTAGTCTTGATTTTTTATAAGAAATAAGATATAATAAAAACTTAGAATGACATTTCAAGGGGGCATTATGAAAAATAAAAGTAGCATTATAATTTCACCAATTATTGTGATAATCCTAATGGGCATTTACTATGCCTTTAAAGGTATATTTCCATTCGGTACTAAGGTAATAGCTTGGTGCGATATGGAGCAACAAGTCATACCGATTTTAATGCAGTTCAAGGACGTGCTAGAAGGCAAGTCGGGTATGCTTTACAGTACGGTCAATGCTGGAGGAATGAACTTTTGGGGAGTGTTCCTTTTTTTTATTTCAAGCCCATTTTCGTTCCTTGTAGCGTTCATAGAAAAGTCTGAAATGATGAACTTTATGAATATTCTTGTCGTGCTGAAGATGGCTGTTTGTGCATTGACGGCAAGCATATACTTTAATTCAGAGGTTAAAAAGCTTGGCACAGGGTTTAACGTTATTTTAAGCCTCATGTATGCGTTTTGTGGATTTGGCTTAATGTACTTTCAAAACGTAGTATGGTTTGATGTAATGTATCTGTTTCCGTTGCTTATGATTGGATTAAAACGAGCATTGAGGGATAATAAACCTTTAATGTATATAATAGTATTAAGTATGTTTGTGGCAGTGAATTTCTATTTATCCTATATGGCTGTTATATTCCTAATTATTGAGGCTTATTTATACATAAAAATTTGCCTACAAGAAGAAAAACATAGTCGTGCAACAGTTACATTTATCTCCTCAAGCTTTGTGGCGATGCTCATAACAGCTGTCTTTTGGCTACCATCTTTTCTACAATACCTAAATTCAGGCAGAGGTGGAAGTATTGTTGAGAGCATAAACGGGAGTGAGATGTTTTCATATATACCCGATAAACTAGAGGTGGTAATTTGTACAGCGATTATTTTCGTTCTCCTACCGATTTTCTGTTCAAAACAGCTAAGACTTTTCTTGAATAATAGAGCAAGACAGCTCACTGTAACTCTTATTATTTTGTTGATACCTGTGTTTATAGAGCCAGTGAACAAGATGTGGCATACTGGAAGTTATCAGTGTTTCCCACTAAGGTTTGGGTATATGATAACATTAATAGGTCTTACAATTATAGGATATGTTCTAGCGAAGTATAAAGATATTAAAGCTAAAAAGCGTGGGTTATTTTACTTTATACCTGCAATTACCGTTTGTGCATATATATGCTTTGTAGCGTTAAATTATACGAATATAACTGAGAAAATGAAGGCGTATGTGTCATCACTTTGGACAAGCGAAGAGCAGATTTACCACCACTTAATACTATTCGGGTTTGCTTTGGTTGCGTTCACTGTTTGTATTATATTTTACAAAAAGGGTTTAATAAAGAAAAGCTTTACGGTGGTTTTATTGTCGGTAGTTTGCCTTACAGAAATATTCGTAAATGTAAGCACTTTTATTGGCAATGCAGCAACAGAAGATGTTCTTTTCAACCAGTCAATGCAGTTGCACGAAAAGATTTCCGATGAGGGTTATTACCGTGTTAAAACAGAGAAAAAGTATATTCACGCAAATATGATGGGTGCATTAGGCTATGATACGCTTGCACATTATACCTCATTAACAGACGGAGATTATATTTTTGCAATGAAAAAGCTTGGTTATTCGTCCTATTGGATGGAGGTTTGCTCTAACGGTGGTACAAGAATTACAGATGCGGTGCTTGCAAATAAATATACAATTGGTTCAAAAGGCTTTGAGTCAGAGTATGCAGAACTTGTTTATACCGATGATTTGTTTAATATTTACAAAAATGATTTGCATTTACCAGTAGCAATAATTACCAATACGGACACAAATGAAATGGCTGAATTGAATTTTACAGATAGAGTGGCAATACAAAAGGATTATGCAGAAAGGTTTTTGGGCAATAGTGACATAGTAAAGGAATATGAAATATCGGAAAGGATAAATGTGGATTACTCCTATTCGGAAAATAGACATCATATTGAAATTAAAAATGAAAAAAGTGATGTTTCTGAAATATCGTATAAGATGAATGTTAAAGGCACTCAAGAGCTTTATTTCGACTTGTTTGATAACCTAAGCACGAATATTTGGGAGGAGCAGTATAATTCTGTTTCGGTGTATGTGAATGGAGAAATGCTAGAAAGATATTACCCTAATCAGCTAAATAATGGCATATTAAGGCTTGGAACTTTCACAGATGAAAGCGTTACTGTCGATATTACTGTTCTCCAAAAGATTGACGTAAAGTCATTTGGAGTGTTCGGGATTGACTTGGATAAGCTGAATGAAAGTATACAAAATGTAAAAGCTGTTGATGTTATGCATGAGGGAAGTGGCTTTTATACCGAATGTAATGGCAGTGAGGGTGAGTATCTCTATCTGTCAATACCATATAATAAAGGTTTTAGGATTACCATTAATGGCGTAAAATCAGAGGCTATCAAGGTTAATAATTGTTTTATGGCACTTGAATTAAATGAGGGAAGAAATGAAATAAAAATTAAGTTTTATCCTCAAGGCTTTGTTTTGGGATTATATATAACAATTGTAGGTGTTGCAATTACTATACTGGGAGTAATATTTAGAAAAAAAGTCAAGTTAGGGCTTGAAAAGCTGTCAAAGGCTAAAATGTTGAATATAATTCCCGTGTTGCTGTTTATTGGAGTAATTGTTGCTGTATATCTATTTCCAAGTGTAGTGTCATTTTTAGCAATTTTTAAGGAGTAAATATGTCGATTATTTTTAAACAAGAAGTTATAATGCTTTTGCTTATTATCGTAGGAATACTGTGCTTTAAGGGTGGGATAATTACAACGAATGGCAGAAAAGATATGTCATCACTTGTTCTTTCTGTTGTAAATCCGATTGTTATTCTGCTTGCATATCAAAAGGAATTTGAAATGCGACTGCTTAGGGGTCTAGTTGCCTCATTAGTACTTTCGGCAATTGCCTTTGCTGTTGCTATATTAGTTTCAAATTTGCTTATAAGGCGAAAAGATGGGCGTGAAACGGATATTGAGAGGTTTTCAGCAATATATTCAAACTGTGGCTTTATGGGGATTCCACTCGTAAATGCGTTGTTCGGCTCGGAGGGAGTTTTCTATTTAACAGCATTTTTAACTATGTTTAATCTGCTGATTTGGACACATGGAATTATCCAGATTTCTGGAGTTAGGAGCATAAAATCGGTGAAAAAGGCGTTGCTTTCACCGTCAATTATAGCGATTGCAGTTGGTATGATGCTTTTCCTTGCAAGGATTTCATTGCCCGATATAATGTATCAATCGCTTGATTATGTAGCTATGATGAACACGCCGTTAGCGATGCTTGTTGCAGGTGCAACGATAGCTGAAACCAATGTTTTCAACGCATTCAAGAACATTAGAATATATTGGGTTACATTAATAAAACTGGCGATTATACCATTGGTTTTGTTGGCGATATTCAGGTTTATTTCTGTTGACGATACAGTAAAACTTACGGTGATAACGGCGATGTCAGCACCTACTGCGACAATGTGTACACTTTTTTGCTTGCGATATGACAAGAACTCAAAGTATGCGTCAGAAATATTTGCAGTAACAACGTTGATTTCAACAGCGACGCTACCGTTTGTAATTTGGCTTGCAGAGGTCTGACGGAAGCCTATCGGCTTATGGGGCTACTCGCCCCAAACCCCCACCAATTTTTTGAAAAAAATTGGATTAAAAACTTTTATGTTTATATATTTTAAATCAAAAGTTTTTGGGTAAGCCTTTTTCAAGTGGCAAACTGCCACCTGTATTTTTAGTAACAGTTACTTTAAACAAATCAATTTAACATAATAAATTGGCACAAAAATACACAAACACAAAAGTTTTTGCTTAAGCTTTTTTCAAAAAGCTTAGCGGAGTTTGAGGTGGCAACCTCATAAGCCGATAGGCTTAGGCACTTAGCGGAGTTTGAGGTGGCAACCTCATGCCGACAGGCGAAGGAGAGAGTATGGGAAAGAACACATTTGAGTTAATATATGAAGAAGTTAGGAAGATACCTAAGGGAAGGGTGGCTACTTATGGTCAGATTGCTACCAATATTGGGAACAGGCGATGGTCGCAGGTGGTGGGGTTTGCGTTACATTCAAATCCAGATCCTAAAACGATACCGTGTCATAGGGTGGTTAACAGGTTTGGAGAGATTTCGGGATCGTTTGCATTTGGTGGAGGGGATAGACAGAGGGAGCTTTTAGAGGCTGAGGGAGTGGAGTTTACGGCTGAGGGAAAGGTTGACATGGAGAAATGTATGTGGAATGGGTTATACGAGGAGGAATAAATGAAAACTAAAACAGGAGTGTCGGGGCTTGGGCTGTTCAAACGCTATACACATTATTATAAGCCATATATTTCGATTTTGATATTAGATTTATTTTGTGCTGGGTTATCAACAGTATGCGAAATGGTATTCCCACTAATAGTAAGATACATTACTAATCAGGTTTTATCTGAAACTTCAACGCTTATGATGTCAACTATAATAAAAATTGGTGCAATGTATTTATTTTTAAGGCTTGCAGATACGGTAGTGAACTATTACATGGCGTATATTGGTCATGTAATGGGTACAAGGCTTGAAACGGATATGAGAAAAGATTTATTTGGACATTTACAAAGGCTACCTTTTTCTTACTATGATGATGCAAAAATTGGTGACATTATGTCGAGGGTTACCAACGACTTATTCGATGTAACAGAATTCTCACATCACTGCCCAGAGGAATATTTTATAGCAACCATAAAAATAGTCGGAGCATTTGTGATTTTAGGCAGTATTAATTTAAGTCTAACGCTGATTATATTCGCTTTGCTACCTTTAATGCTTTTGTCAGCAATTTTGTTCCGTAGGAAAATGAAAGACGCTTTTAAGAAATCAAGGGTGCAGATTGGTGAGCTGAATTCTGGGCTTGAGGATAATTTGCTTGGAATTAGGGTTGTAAAGTCATTTGCTAATGAGGATGTTGAAAATAAACGCTTTAATGAGGGTAATCAGAAGTTTCTTGACATAAAAAAAGAAGCATATAAATACATGGGTAGGTTTCAGGCTGGAACAAGGCTTTTTGACGGTGTTATGTATGTCTGTGTGCTTGTGGTTGGCTCTCTTTTTCTTATAAAAGGGCGAATTAATTCTGCTGACTTTATTGCTTTTTTGTTGTATATCAGTACGCTTTTAGCATCTGTAAGAAAGATTGTTGAATATACAGAGCAGTTTCAAAAGGGTATTACAGGTATCGAAAGATTTTATGAGATAATGGATATACCTGTTGATATTTATGATAAAGAAGATGCGATAACTCTTGAAAATGTAAGGGGAGATGTCACGTTTGAAGATGTCAGCTTTTCCTATACAGACGAAATGGACAACGTACTTACTGATATTAATATTGATGTGAAAAAAGGTGAAAGTATCGCTATTGTTGGTCCATCGGGTGGAGGAAAAACAACGCTTTGTAGCCTTATACCTAGATTTTATGACATTACAAAGGGCGAGATAAAAATTGATGGCATAAATGTAAAGGATATTACGCTTGAATCGCTTAGAACAAATGTTGGAGTTGTGCAACAGGATGTATATCTTTTCAGTGGCACTGTTTTCGATAATATATCCTATGGCAAGCTTGACGCTACAAGAGAGGAAGTTGTTCAGGCTGGAAAGCTTGCTGGTGCCGATGAGTTTATAGCATTGCTTCCAAATGGCTATGATACCTATGTGGGTGAGAGAGGCGTTAAGCTTTCAGGAGGGCAGAAACAACGTATTTCTATCGCAAGGCTGTTTCTAAAAAATCCACCAATACTTATTCTTGATGAGGCAACATCTGCACTTGATAATGAAAGTGAAATGGTTGTACAGGAGTCACTTGAAAGGCTGTCGAAGAATAGAACAACATTTACTATTGCACATAGACTTACAACAATAAGGAATGCAAGCAAGATTTTGGTACTGACTGAAAAGGGAATAATTGAGTCGGGAACACATGACGAGCTGATGGAATTAAATGGCGAGTACAGAAAGCTATACAGACTTTACGAGAGGTAGAGCTGGCTTTAGTTCAATTGCAAAATAATATTTATAAAACACTTGCAAGTGAAAAAGAATTATAGTATTATAATATAGACACCATGATGAGAAATTAGGTTTATTATGTTGATAAGAGAAGAATATTTGGAGGGTTTTTATGAGATTGAGCAGTATGCAGAAAAGTGATTTACAGGCGTATAAAAATGAAAGTCAAAAGCAATATGAGGAGTTCAAGGCAAGAGGCTTAAAGCTTGATATGTCAAGAGGTAAGCCATCGTCCGAACAGCTTGATTTAAGTATGCCTATGCTAAGCGTTATTGGCGAAAATGATAATACAAACGCTGAAAATGGCTTTGATTGCCGTAATTATGGTCTGCTTGATGGTATCCCTGAGGCTAAGAAAATGTTTAGTGACATGATGGGTGTAGCAACAGACGAGGTTATTGTTTATGGAAACTCTAGTTTGAATATTATGTATAATATGGTATCAAACGCTATGACACATGGTGTTTTAGGAAATCCAGCTTGGTGCAAAAGCGATAAGATTAAGTTTTTATGCCCTTCGCCAGGATATGACAGGCATTTTGCTATATGCGAGCATTTTGGCATAGAAATGATTACAGTACCTATGCTTTCAACAGGACCTGATATGGATATGGTTGAAAAGCTTGTTGCTGAAGATGACACAATAAAGGGAATTTGGTGCGTTCCACAATATTCAAACCCTGATGGAATAGTTTATTCTGATGAAACAGTAAAGCGTTTTGCAAACCTTATGCCAAAGGCAAATGATTTCAGAATTTTCTGGGATAATGCATACTGTATTCACCATCTTTCTGATTCACCAAAAACACTTTTGAACATAATGGACGAATGCAAAAAGGCTGGAAATGAAGATATAGTTTATATTTTCTGCTCAACCTCAAAGGTATCTTTCTCAGGTTCGGGTGTTGCAGCTTTTGGTAGCAGTAAGGCTAATGTTGCTAGTATACTAAAATCTTTAACAATCAGCACGATTGGTTATGATAAGATAAACCAATTACGCCATGTTAAATACTACAAGGATTTTGAGGGTATGTGCAAGCATATGGATAAGCATAAAGCAGTGCTTGTTCCTAAGTTTAAGACTGTTTTAGATATGCTTGAAAAAGAAATTAAGCCACTTGAAATAGGCGAATGGATTGCTCCAGATGGTGGATATTTCATTTCATTTAATACATTGAACGGCTGTGCAAAGCGTGTGGTTGAGCTTTGTAAGGAGGCAGGAGTTGTTCTAACTCCAGCAGGTGCAACATATCCATATGGGAAAGATGCTGATGATAAAAATATTCGTATAGCACCTACATTCCCACCAGTTGAGGAGTTACAGGTTGCTATGGAACTTTTCTGTATCTGTGTTAAGCTTGCAAGTGCTGAAAAATTGTTGGCTGAGTAAGAAAATACATAAAAATTATCGCCCTAAGATAAAGTATGAAATACTGTATCTTAGGGCGATTTGTAATTAGTTTTGTTATATTTTAAGCTAAAAATATTAATAATCAGAAAGCGTAATACCGTTTTCGCCGAGTGGTATTTCATGGTCAAGACCAACGAATTTACCGTCTTTCTGCCATAAAACCTCTTTCACAAACTCATATTTTTCGGTATCCCAAGTGACAAAATCACCTAGCACAAGTCCACCTGTATCGCCAGAATTAGCATTAAAGCACCAGAAAGTATGATGTAGCTTATTTTCGCTTATAAGCTGTCTTAAATACGTCATCCACTCAAGGTTAGGGTCTTTCATGAATCCACCCCATTCACCGATTAAAAGGGGTGCGATTTTATCTTCATGAATGAACATCCAGTTATCTTTCCAACAGTCCTTATACAAGGAATCAAACGTGTAACCACCCTTAAACCAAGGCTGTTCATAGACGGTAGGACCGTAGTCATGAGGAGAATATACAAGCTTGTTTTGGTGCTTGCCTAAGTCAATAGGATTATCCTTAACGCCACGCAGATTTCCACCCCACCAGTTGAAATAGTAATCATCTTCATTAGTGGACGCAAAATTTCCGTTCTTTTTTATATCCCTCGGGTAAATCTCAATGCCCTCAACCATTATAAGTGCATTAGGATTTTTAGCAAGCACTGCTGCAGCAGCCTTTTCTGCAACATACTTCCAGTTATCAGCATCTTTTGAGTTATCCCACTTAGCTCTTGGCGTTTCGTTATGCTTGCCATGAGGCTCATTTTTCAAGTCATAAGCAATAATTGTATCATCATCTTTATATCTATCAGCCATCCACGACAAAGCCCTTAGATAATCCTCCTCAGTGATATCACCATCAGTCCAAAGAGGTTTCATATGCCCCATCGAATCGGTAACAGCACAGTGATAATCTATCATAATTTTCATTCCATTTGCACGACACTGTCCAACTACATAATCGAAAATTTCAAGGCTATTCATTCCTACTAGATATGAATTTGTAGTATTGTTAAAATTAGCGTCAGGATAAACTCCGTCTTCCCAATTGTTAACAAGTTCTATTGAAATAGGTAGTCTTAGCAGATTAAAGCCATGATCAGCGATTGATGAAAGCGATGAATTCAAATCAGCAGCCCAAAGCCCATCAAAAGTGTTTGTACCAGTGTTATATCCAAACCAGTTTACACCAGTAAGCCAAACTTCTTTTCCGCTTGAATCAACTATTTTATTGCCTTTAACGGACAGCCAATCGTCAGTAGTAGGCGGTGGAACTTCCTTTGCACCAACATTAGGTATAGCCTCGCCACCTGTATTTGCGTTGTTATTATTTGCAGAATTATCAGCAGTTTTTTTCGTAGTAGCTGTAAAAACAACTCCACCAGTATTAATTTCACTTGACGCTTGAATTTGCAAGCCAAAGTTAATGCTACCACTTGCAGGGATTTCTGAATTATGCGATTCAGGCTTTATGATAATTTTGCCATCTACGATTTCATATGTAGCACCCCAACACTGCTTAACAGTAACATCTTCGCTAATTGGAATAGTAACAACCCAGCCAGTTAATGCGACGTTTTGGGAGTTTGTTATATTGCCCTGATATTCGTAATTGGTCTTTCCGTCCTCTGCCCAGTTGTTGCCACTCTTAAACTCAAATTTAATCTTTGAAGTTGAATCAGAAGTGTTTGCATTAACGGTTATTGTCGTTCCGTCAGCGATATTCTCATCTTTGTTTATGGTGGAACTTGTGGTAATGCTTTCTGTAAGGCGTTGACTATTTGATGAGTCATTTTCTTCACAGGCAGTTAAAATGACTGAAAAACTCATCACGACAGCAAGAATAAATGCGTTGATTTTTCTAAATCTCATATATTGACTTCTCCATTTCATAGTAATCTAATTTTATTTTATAACATTTTGTAGCAGATGTCAAACTTTGATTGCAATTATTGGAGGTGTTTTTTGTTGATTTTGGTAAGTGCGTGTGTTATAATGTTCATAACATTAAGGAGGGACAATATGCCAAATAACGAATCAATTAAGAAAAGCAGTGTTGTTATAGGTGCAGTACAGCTTGCTACACTGTATATTCCAGCACATTTTTTAAATATGCTTTTGTCATATACAACAGATTCAGAAATATCTCTATTTATTGTACCTGTTTTTCTTGGAGTGCTATCTTCTATTGCTGTATTCAGCAACTCCAAAGTAGAAGCATTGTTTAAATGTGTGTTTTCGATACCTGTTGCTATTATTTTTTGGCTATTCATGGTAGATATTGAGTTTACCATTAGAGCATTAAATTGGGTATTTCCTGATTATGGCAATCCATCAGCAGGAGGTAATTTTGCAGGATTTATTGTTTTATCTATAACTTCTATATTAAATTTCTTTTCTATAGTAATTGGCTTATTGAGCAGTCATAAACTAAAGAATGAAAAAATAGACAAGGGGTTTTATTTGTTGAAAGGTATATGTTCAATAATCTGTATTGCCATATTATTATCCATCTTAGTTTTAAACTTCATTATGCCACAGTATAGTCCTGTGCGTGGATAATAGTTAGATTTTTAAGTTATGTTTATTTTGTGGAGTATATCCTACAATAGTTAATATTTATCCTTGCAATTTGCATATATAAATGGTATAATTAAGTGTATTTATTCTTGATTCGGAGGGTTGATTATGTTAACAGATATTGAAATTGCACAAAGAGCAAAAATGAAGCGTATAACCGAGATTGCTGAGGAGCTTGGTGTTGCAGAGGATTATATTGAGCCTTACGGACATTATAAAGCTAAATTATCTGAAAAATTGTATGATAAGCTTGCTGATAAGCCAGACGGAAAACTAATTCTTGTAACGGCAATAAATCCGACACCAGCAGGTGAGGGGAAAACAACTATCAGTGTTGGATTGTCACAAGCTATGTCGAAAATAGGTAAGAAAAATGTGTTGGCATTGCGTGAGCCATCGCTAGGACCTGTGTTCGGAATTAAAGGTGGTGCGGCTGGTGGAGGGTATTCACAGGTTGTACCTATGGAGGATATAAATCTTCATTTCACTGGGGATATGCACGCTATTACAGCTGCTAACAATTTGCTTTGTGCAGTGTTGGATAACCATATTCAACAGGGGAACGTGCTAAAGATTGACCCGCGCAGAATTTTGTTTAAACGCTGTATGGATATGAATGACAGAGCGTTGAGGAATATCGCTATTGGTCTTGGTGGTAAGGTAAATGGAATGCCCCGTGAGGATAGCTTTCAAATTACGGTTGCATCTGAAATAATGGCGATTTTATGCCTTGCAACAAGTCTTGCTGACTTAAAAAAGCGTGTGGGGAATATTTTGATTGCTTATAACTTTGATAACAAGCCTGTTTTTGCAAAGGATTTGGAGGTTTCAGGTGCGATGACTGCACTGCTCAAGGACGCATTGAAACCAAATCTTGTTCAAACTCTTGAGAATACGCCTGTACTAATTCATGGTGGACCTTTTGCGAATATTGCACATGGCTGTAACTCAATAAGAGCAACTAAGCTTGCATTAAAGCTTGGTGATTACTGTATAACAGAGGCTGGATTTGGCTCGGATTTGGGTGCTGAAAAGTTTTTTGATATAAAATGCAGATTTGGTGAACTAAACCCATCATGCGTTGTGCTTGTAGCTACGATAAGAGCGTTGAAATATAATGGTGGAGTGCCTAAGAGTGAGCTTGCAGAAGAAAACCTTGATGCTTTGAGAAAAGGCATAATAAACTTACAAACACATATAGAAAATATGCATAAGTTTGGTTTACCTGTTGTTGTTGCGATAAATCGTTTTCATACGGATACGGAGGCTGAAATTCTTATTATAAAGGATTGCTGTGAGAAGATGGGCGTTGATGTATCTCTTGCTGAAGTGTTTGAAAAGGGTGGTGCTGGTGGAATTGAACTTGCACAAAAGGTATGTAACACCATTGAGCTTTGTTATGATAGTCAGGATAATTTCCATTCTATTTATGATGAAAAGCTTCCGATTAAGGAAAAACTGGATATTATTGCAAAGGAAATTTATCGTGTAGATGGTGTAAATTATACAGCACAGGCTGAAAAGGCTATAAAGGAAATTGAAACGCTTGGCTTTGATAAAATACCTGTATGCGTTGCAAAAACGCAGTATTCGCTTTCTGATGACCCAACAATTCTCGGCAAGCCTGAGGGTGCAACAATAACCATAAGGGATTTAAAGCTTTCAGCAGGTGCTGGCTTTGTTGTTGCCTTAGCGGGAGATGTTATGACAATGCCTGGATTGCCTAAAAGCCCAACTGCAATTAAGATTGATTGCGATAATGAGGGGAATATAAGCGGACTGTTTTAAACTTTGCAATTAATTTAGGGGAGGTTTTTATGGACATAATTTATAAGGATACTAAATTGTTTAATTCAAAGGAATTAGAAGATTTATTTCTGTCGGTGGAATGGTCGTCGGGGCATTATCCAGAAAAATTAGTTATTGCAATGAAAAACTCAGATACAGTTTTTACTGCATGGGACGGCGATAAATTGGTTGGCTTAGTCAATGCGTTGGACGATTCGGTTATGACAGCGTATGTGCATTATCTGCTGATTAATCCTAAGTATCAGGGTAAGGGGATTGGTAAAAAGCTTCTTAATTTAGTTACAGAAAAATATAAGGATTACCTAAGAATTGTTCTTATTTCTTATGATAAAGAAGTTGATTTTTATAATCATTGTGGGTTTAAACCAAGTGAAAACAGCATACCAATGGCGATTACATCGTTGTGGACATAATATTATAACATTTAATAGAAAGACGATTTGTCAGATATTGCTCCAGAATTATATGAAAAATATGGTTTCTAAGATTATTTTCAAATTGAGGTAGCTATGGAAGTAAAAAAAATAATACATTCTCCATCAGAAACAATTGAATACGCAAAGCAAATAAGTTTTCGGTTAGATAAGGGTGATGTTGTGGCATATCGTGGTGGACTTGGCGTTGGGAAAACAACGTTCACGAGGGGGCTTGCAATGGGACTTGGCTTGCCCGATGAGGTTACATCGCCTACGTTTGCCCTTGTCAACGAGTACAGGGGCAGAATTACTCTTTACCACTTTGATATGTATCGCATAGAAAGCTCGGCAGACCTTGAAACTACGGGCTTTTATGACTACCCTTTGGAGGAAAGCGTTTTTGCTATTGAGTGGGCTGAAAATATAGTAGATGCTTTGCCAGCCAACACAATTTACATTACCATATCTTATGTTGATGAAACAACAAGAGAAATTATAGTTGAGGGGGATGAACGTTTTGCTGATATTGGGGATTGATACCTCTGGGAAAACTGCCTCCACTGCCTTGTATGAGGACGGAATAATTATCGCTCAAAATAGCCTTTATACAAACCGAACACATTCACAGGTTATACTTCCACTTTGTAAAAGAATGATGGAGGACGCAAATAAGCCATTATCAGATGTTGATGTTTTCGCTGTATCGCTTGGTCCTGGTTCATATACGGGGCTTAGAATTGGAGTTTCAGCAGTTAAAGCAATGGCATTTGCATTGAAAAAGGATTGCGTTGGGATTTCAACTCTTGAGGCACTTGCTTATAATATGATGGGGTATAGAGGAATTATTTGTTCGATTATAAAGGCTCGATTAGACCTTGTTTATACAGCAGTTTTTGAGGGCGATGGGAATACGATAACTCGATTATCAGAGGATAAAATTATTACTCATGATGAAGTTTTGGCTAATATTTCCCAACATAATAAAGATGTTATACTTGTTGGTGATGGTGCAGATGAATTTTATGAGAAGTATAAACAGGACTTTTTGTATATTGCTCCACCTCATTTAAAACATCAGCTTGCAAGCAGTCTTTGCCTTGCATCGCTTAATCATGATACTGTTTTTGCAGATGATTTGGAGGCAAGCTATCTTCAGCTAACAAAAGCAGAAAAGGATTTAAACAAATAACGTGAAATATATGCAGAAAATTAAATAAAAAACATTGAAATGTATTTAACTATATGGTATAATAACTTGAATAATAACTTTCAAAATAAAGGAGGGTAAATATGATTGCTATTGGGTGTGACCATGCTGGTTATCCTTTAAAACTTGAAATTTTAAATTATCTAAAAGAGAATAATTTTGAATATAAAGATTTGGGTTGTGATGGTACTTCTTGCGATTATCCTGTAATTGCAACAAGCGTTTGCAAGGAAATTATTGATGGGGATTGTGATAAGGGGATTTTAATTTGTGGTACTGGTATTGGAATGTCGATTGCTGCGAATAAGTTTAATGGTATTCGTGCCGCACTTTGCTCTGATTATTTTTCAGCGAAATACACAAGGCTTCACAATGACTCTAATGTAATATGTCTTGGAGCAAGAACTATCGGGGCAGGGTTGGCTGTTGAACTGGTTAATATATATCTTAATTCGGAATTTGAGGGTGGCCGCCACAAAAAGAGAATAGATATGTTTACGGATATAGAAAATAATATTTTTTAATGGAGGTACAAAATGTCAAAATTACATCTAATTGATCATCCACTTATTCAGCACAAAATTTCTCTTATGAGGGATAAAAACACAGGACCTAAGGAATTTAGAGAACTTGTTTCTGAAACTGCTATGCTAATTTGTTATGAGGCTACAAGGGATTTACCTTTGAAAGAGGTTGAAATTGAAACACCGATTGCTGTTGCAAAAACAAAGGTTATTTCTGGTAGAAAGCTTGCTTTTGTTCCGTTATTACGTGCAGGGTTAGGTATGATTGACGGGGTTACAGCTCTTGTTCCAGCGGCTAAAATTGGACATATTGGTGTGTATAGAGATCCTAAAACACTTCAGCCTGTTAAATATTATTCAAAGCTACCAGATGATATTGCAGAGCGTCAGTCGATAATTATTGACCCAATGCTTGCAACGGGCGTGTCAGCTAATACGGCTATTGATGAGCTAAAAGCAAAGGGCGTTACAAATATAAAGTTTATGTGTATTATTGCTTCACCAGAGGGACTTGAAGCAGTTACAAAATTACATCCAGACGTTGATATTTATTATGGTGTTACGGACGATTGCTTGAATGATGAGAAGTATATTGTTCCTGGTTTGGGTGATGCAGGGGATAGAATTTTCGGCACAAAGTAAATTTATATTGCTGAAAGATTGACAGATTAATTTCTGAATAATGCCTGTTATTATGGCTTGTTTAGGATTTGATTGCCACGCTTGACAAAAACAAAACGTAGTGTTATAATGACGTTGTAATAATATTTTAAATCTATGACGAGGACGGCTTAATATAAAACTTATTTCAGAGAGATTTTGTCGATGGCTGTGAGCAAAATCATTAAGTATATTGAGTATACCACCTCTGAGTGTGCCTAATAAGCAACGGTTGCTCCCGTTACGAGCAATAATGAGATGCAAATGTACTTTTATTTGCATGAATTTGGGTGGAACAGCGATTTATCGCCCCTTAGACTTTTGTCTGAGGGGCATTTTGTGTTTTGTGAGGTGACAGCATGGGAATATCATGGAGTGGCATGAGAAAGCAACTTGAGCAAGAAAATATTTGCGAAAGTCTAAAAGGTAGAGTTCAATATTTTGCAACTCGTTATCGTAAATATGATGACGATCAAGGGCGAGTAGCTATTCTTGTAGACGGTGAAGAAGTCTTTAAGTCAAACTTTTCTGATTGGGACATAAAACGTCAACAGGCGAGAGAAGAAATTCGTAAAGAAAAAATTGAAATAGTAAATTACTTTGATTTATGTGAAAAAGTTCATAATATTGCAGTGGATTTGGGAGGATTTGACCAGTTTGTATTTTATGAAGCATTCTATATTTACAACAATCAAAAGATTGAAGATAGTTTAAACTTTTCAAACGCAATTGTTCGGTTATTTGCGATACTTGACAAAAGGACTGGAAAAAGAAGTCTAAGGAAATTGGTTTCAGAAATTAATAAACAACCGCAATGGCTCCAATATTTTTATTTATTGCGTATGAATGCGGATAAAATTTTATAGATTAAAGGAGATTATATAATGATTAAACTTACATTAAAAGATGGTAGTATTCGTGAGGTGGAGAGTGGACTTTCTGCTGCTGAAATTGTAAAGGGAATTGGAACAGGGCTTTATAAGGCGTCGTGTTGTGTTAAGATTAATGGCGAGGTGCGTGATTTGCGTACTATTATCAGTGAGGATTGCGAATTTGAGGTTATGACTTTTGATAGTGTTGAGGGCAAAAAAGCGTTTTGGCATACTGCATCTCATATTCTTGCACAGGCTGTTAAGCGACTATATCCGAGTGTTAAGCTTGCGATAGGTCCTGCTATTGACAGTGGATTTTACTATGATTTTGATACAGAAAATCCTTTTACAGCAGAGGAATTAACTGCGATTGAGGCAGAAATGAAAAAAATTGTCAAGAATGCTATGCCACTTGAGCATTTTGAACTTTCGCCTGATGATGCGATAAAGCTTTTAAAGGAACAGGACGAGCCATATAAGGTAGAATTATGCGAGGAGCATATCGAAAGTGGCGAGCCGATTTCATTTTATAAGCAGGGTGAGTTTACAGACCTTTGTGCAGGTCCTCACCTCATGACAACGGGTGCTGTTAAGGCGTTCAAGCTTTTGTCATGCACAGGTGCTTATTGGAGGGGGAGCGAAAAAAACAAGATGCTTTCCAGAATTTATGGTACTGCTTATCCAAAATCAACTGAACTTGAGGAGCATTTAAAAAGGATTGAGGAAGCGAAATTGCGTGACCATAACAAGCTTGGACGTGAGCTTGAGTTGTTTACAACGGTTGATGTAATCGGACAGGGGTTGCCTATATTACTTCCAAAGGGTGCTAAGATTATACAAACTTTACAACGCTTTGTTGAGGATGAGGAAGCGAAAAGAGGTTACTTATTAACTAAAACTCCGTTGATGGCAAAGAGTGATTTATATAAAATTTCAGGGCATTGGGATCACTATCAAGAGGGTATGTTCGTGATGGGTGATGAGGAAAAAGACGAGGAAGTTTTCGCTTTGCGTCCTATGACTTGTCCGTTTCAGTATCAGGTTTTCCTAAATAGACAGCGTTCTTACAGGGATTTACCAATGCGTTTGGGCGAAACATCAACACTTTTTAGAAATGAAGAAAGTGGCGAAATGCACGGACTTATTAGGGTTAGACAGTTCACTATTTCAGAGGGGCATTTGATTTGCACACCTGAACAGTTAGAGGATGAGTTCAAGGGTTGCGTAGAGTTGGCAAACTATATGCTTGAAACATTGGGACTTTTGGAAGATGTTAGCTATCGTTTTTCTAAGTGGGACCCAACGGATAAAGAGAAGTATATTGGAACTGTCGAGCAGTGGGACGAGGCACAAAGTGTGATGGAGAAAATCCTTGACCATTTGGAGCTAGATTATTCTGTTGCTATCGGTGAGGCAGCGTTTTATGGACCTAAGCTTGATATTCAGATTAAGAATGTGCATGGTAAAGAGGATACGCTTATAACTATACAAATTGACCAAATGTTGGCTGAAAAGTTTGGCATGGAATATGTTTCTGCTGATGGCACAAAGAAAAATCCTTACATTATTCACAGGACTTCGCTTGGTTGTTATGAGAGAACGCTTGCATTGCTTATTGAGAAGTATGCAGGAGCGTTTCCGTTGTGGCTTGCACCAGAACAGGTTAGACTTATTCCTATTTCAGATAGGCATTTGGAATATACAAATGGAGTTGCAGAAAAGCTAAAGGCTATGAATATACGCTGTTCAGTTGATGAGAGGGCTGAAAAGGTTGGGTATAAGATTAGACAGGCACAGCTTGAAAAGACTCCATGTATGATAATTTTGGGCGATAATGAGGTGCAGGACGGAACTGTTGCGTTGCGTTCACGCAGAGATGGAGATTTAGGTACAATGACATTCGGCGAGCTTGCTGAGAGGTTGACGGAGGAAATTGTGAGCAGGAAGATTTAGTTTTATGATATAAAAAGTTTTTATATCATTTTAATAAATTTAGTGAGAAAACCCAAAACATTTTTGCTTTGGGTTTTTTGTTGAAAGATTATAATTAAAAGAGTTAAATTAAGTATAATTAAACGTAAAATTAGCCTACCCTATTATAAAAAATCCCACTCCCGAAATGGCGTAAATTGAGATTAACTTCAAGCCCTCCAGCCAATTCGTTTTCCCAGATGAAACAATCTGATTAGCGATAAGTACACTTACACCGAATATAAACAGCTCAATTGGCTTGAAAATTATGCTCATTGGCGTAAAAATCATACTCATAATCACCAACAAAGGTATCACAAACAACGCTATTTGCAGGCTTGAGCCAACAGCAATTTCTATCGCAATATCCATCTTGTTTTTCATCGCCATAATAATCGCTGTACTATGTTCTGCTGCATTTCCTACTATTGGTATCAGAATAAGCCCTACAAACATTTTTGGAACGCCAATCGCTTCCGTCATTGGTTCAATATTCGATACCAAAGATTCGGACATAGTAGCAATAAGTATCGTTGCTACTGCTAAAATTATAATGCTAACGGATAAACTCCACTTAGAATCTATGTCCTCTGCGTGTTCGACACCATAGAGGTCTTTTTGCGTTTTAAATGAATAAACTAAGCCGATTACATAAACTGCCAAAAGAATACCGCTGACAATTAAGCTGAAGCTTTGGTATTTTGATGTGAAAGTTTGCTCGGAAATTGAATTTGTATATGTAAAAACTGCTGGCACCGATAAACCAACAACTGCAAATAATAGCATGGTCGATGTGAAATTACCCTGTTGAGCATCAAATTTCAGCTCCTTATGTTTTAAGCCACCTGCAAATATACTGCAACCCAAAACCAATAGGATATTTCCCAAAACTGAACCAGCAAGCGATGCCTTAACAACGTCAAACATTCCTGCCTTTAATGCAAAAACGCAAATTATCAGCTCCGTTGCATTTCCAAATGTAGCATTAAGAAATCCACCTAGTTTAGGCCCTGTTATCGCCGCTATTTCCTCAGTTGCCATGCCTAAATAGCCTGCTAGAGGAATTATAGCCAAACAAGTCATGAAAAATATTAATGACGAATTCCAAGAAAAAACAGCACCGATAATTGAAAGTGGAACGAAAATTAACAGATACCGCAAAAACTTCATTATTACATCTCCTTATAAAATTAATTCAAATCTCGCAATTAACGTATTATATAATAATATGAATTTAAACAGTACACCGTGATTATTTCTGTTTGCAAGCAACAAAAAAAGGTATCAGTAGTGGCTGTATTCTTATAATAGAATTGTCAGAATATAATATTTGTTAGTGATTAGATATTGACAAATTAACAATATAATGTTATCATTATTTTGCTATAACTTGTTATTATTTATTTGAAGGGGTGTAGTAAAATGGGCAGATTTTTTTCTAATATTCAGATTAAAAATAATTTGGACAACAGGGAACAGTTTATAGAAGAGGTTAATAATGCGATGAAAAAGCGTGAACTGATACCTGCAACGGAAGATGATGCAAGCCTTACATATGTTCTTGCATTTTCTGAAAATAATGCGTGGGCAACGCTTTGTTCTGCTGATTATGAATCGGGTGGGGAAGACGTAAAAAAGGACGTTAAGTTTTTGGCAGAAAGTTTAAAAAGTTGCTGTATCAGCACAAGTGTTGTTGATAGCGACTTTACAATTCTTGAGATGTATAAAGGTACGTCAACCTTGACAGATATGGTTTTGGTTGGAGATGGCGAGGATTATGGCTTTGAAGATGATTCAGATTTTCAAGGGAAAAAAGAACACTGGCAACCACTCTTGGGGGAAAATGTAACATGGGAACAGCTTTCAGAAATATGGAACGGTGACTATATATTCACTGAAGACGCTCTATCTGAAATGGCACCATTAATTGGCATGGATTCAGAAAATATCATATCGGATTATGAACATCTTAGTAGTCAAACCAATGAAAATATCGTTGAGCTACACTATAAAAAAATAAAAGAAAAGACATTGTCGCTGAATACTGCGTTTAAACAGGTGTTTGGTGAGTATCTTGAGCCTTTAGGATTTAAGAAAATCAAGGGCAGACAACCCTATTTTGTTCGAGTTGTTGAGGGTGGTGAGATTATTCATGTGATAGCCTACAGAAATGAGGATCCAGACTACATAGGTGAAAAATCTTTCAATATTCTAGGTGGAGTTGCTACAGTGTATCGTAATAACATTGATTTGACTATTAAGCCTTATGACAATGATTATTGGCTTGACAACAATCACACTCTGTATGTTCGTTCACGTGCCGATCGTGGAGATAAATTTAGGGAAAGTATATATAAGTTTTCCTATAAATCAAATAGCGAGGAATCTATGCTTTCCGAAGTGAAACGTTCGCTTGATGTGACAAAGCAAATTATGCTGCCATTTCTTGATCAGATTGCTGACATTGATGCATGTATCAGGCATTTTAATGTGGTACTGCATCTTAGTTCAGAAATTGAAAACTACTTTGAAGGATTTTTGTATCTAAAAACAGATAACTATGTTGATATTATCATGAAGATCCTTAACAAAAAGAGAGCCACATATGAACATAATGTAAAAATGAAAAAACGTGGATATACTCAAGAAGAATTAGAAAGGCGTCGACAAAATTATGAGGAGGTAAATAAACGTGCAATAGCACCGATAGAGGAGATTCTTACAAATCCCGAACTATATGCGGAATATACTGAAAAGTTAGAACGCCGCAAAGTCGCAAACACCGAAACATTACGTTCTTACGGACTTAACCTATAAGCATAAATAAAAAAATGTTATAAAAACACAAAAAGGCTGTGTAAACCATAATGGTTTACACAGCCTTTAAAATGCGATAAACTTTATTCCGTTTAGCTTATAGAGTCATCTTTGGAAGAATTGTTGTTTTTCTATAATCCAAATATTCCTCATAAGTGCCCCGTCTGTCTATTAATCCAGTTTCTGTAATCTCAATAATTCTGTTTGCAACCGTTTGAACAATTTCATAGTCATGAGATGCAAAGAGAACATTACCTTTAAAATCAGTAAGCCCGTTATTCACAGCAGTAATTGATTCAAGGTCAAGATGGTTAGTTGGGTGGTCAAGAATTAACACATTTGAGCCAAAAAGCATCATTCTTGAGAACATACAGCGTACCTTTTCTCCACCTGAAAGAACATTAACAGGTTTGTAAATATCATCACCTGAGAACAGCATTTTCCCCAAGAACCCACGAAGATACGTTTCTGTTTCATCAGTTGTATACTGCCTAATCCAGTCGATAATTGATAAATCACAGTCGTTGAAAAAGTCAGAATTATCTATCGGAATATAGGAATGAGAGGTCGTCACGCCCCATTTAAAGCTACCCTCATCAGGTTCAATTTCACCCATAAGTATCTTAAACAATGTGGTTACTGCCTGTTCATTTTCGGCTATAAAAGCAACCTTATCGCCTTTTTCAAGAATAAAGGAAATGTTATTCAAAACTTTGACACCATCAACAGTTTTGGAAAGGTCACGGACTTCCAGTATATCCTTTCCAGCCTCTCTGTCCATATCAAATCCGATATAAGGATATTTTCTACTTGAAGCAGGCATATCGTTAACGGAAAGCTTTTCAAGTAGTTTTTTTCTTGAAGTAGCCTGTTTAGACTTGGATTTATTAGCAGAAAAACGCTCGATAAAGCTTTGAAGTTCCTTAGCCTTTTCCTCATTTTTCTTATTCTGTTGCTTTAGCACACGTTGCATAAGTTGACTTGATTCATACCAAAACTCATAGTTTCCGACATACATTTTAATTTTAGTGTAGTCAATATCTACAGTATGTGTGCAGACATTATTTAGGAAATGCCTATCATGTGATACAACTATAACAGTTCCAAAATATTCAGCAAGAAATTCCTCAAGCCAGTTAATTGCATCAATATCAAGGTGGTTTGTAGGCTCATCAAGCAAAATAATTTCAGGATTTCCGAACAATGCTTGTGCAAGCAAAACCTTAACCTTTTCATTTCCTGCAAGCGATGACATAGGGGAGTAGAGCAAATCTTCTGAAAGCCCTAAGCCCTGTATCAGCTTTGAAGCATCAGAATCAGCCTCCCAGCCGTTGAGTTCAGCAAATTCACCCTCAAGTTCAGATGCTAAAACTCCGTCCTCTTCAGTGAAATCTTCTTTAGCATAAAGCTCGTCTTTTAGCTTAATAATCTCGCTAAGACGTGGGTTTCCCATAATAACCGTTTCCAAAACATTAAATTCGTCAAAAGCAAAGTGGTCTTGCTTTAAAACAGATAAGCGAACGTCCTTAGGGATTATTACATCTCCTGTGGATGGTTCAAGTTCTCCGCAGAGTATGCGAAGGAAGGTTGATTTTCCAGCACCATTAGCACCGATTATTCCGTAGCAGTTTCCAGGAATAAACTTCAAATCAACATTTTTAAAAAGTGTAGAGCCTCCGAAACCAAGACTGACATTAGATATTGTAATCATTTTTTCTCCATAATTTTAATTTAATATTATGAATAAGACAGGACAAAAGTCAAGCTTATTCTTCAAACCCATCTATTATATCACATCTAAGTAATAATGTCTAGTGGTATGAGAATAGTTTTTGATTTTCCACTACTGTCTTCTATCATTTATTTCTTCAAATTATCTCATTATAATTGCCCCACTCCCTTCGTTTTGTCAATTATAACATATTTCTAACTTTTTTTCATGCAGTTACCCTTATTTCCTGATTAGTAAACATTGACACTTTAGCTAGGACATGATATATTGAAAGTATATAATTTCAACTAATATATCTGTGTCCATGTAGGGTGTTATGAAATTTAAGCAATATTAATTAAGCACTTTATTAAAATACTATATGTGTAATGCATATTGAACATCCCGTGTAGCAGTGTAAATTAATAAGATTATACGCAACTGATGTTACAACAAAAAGAGTAAAGGAGTACATGGAAATGCAAAGCTGGAGACGCACATTTATCGCCATATGGACAGGGCAAGCCATATCTATTCTGACATCCTCCGTCCTCCAAATGGCAATTGTTTGGTATATCACACAAAAAACTGGGTCTGCGGCACTTCTTTCCCTTGCAACGCTTATAGGGTTTCTCCCACAGGCATTGTTAGGCTTGTTTATCGGTGTCTACATTGACCGATACAACCGTAAAACTGTTATGATTTTGTCGGATATTAGCATTGCTCTTGCTGGAATGGTGCTTGTTATTACTGGAATATTTAGCGAGATTCCCATCTGGCTTATTTATGTGGTGCTGTTCCTGCGTTCCATCGGTGCTGCCTTTCATACGCCAGCACTCCAAGCAGTGACCCCTTGCATTGTGCCTAAGGAACAATTGACACAATATGCTGGTTTTGCACAGGGATTCAAATCACTATCAATGGTGATTAGTCCTGCACTTGCTGCACTGCTATTTAGTATTTGGGATTTGAATGTGATTATTTTATTAGATGTTATAGGGGCAATACTTGCTATTGGGATTCTCTCGTTTGTCAAGATTCCAAATACAGCAAAAGAAAAACCTTCTTGCCGTTTGCGTGTATTTGAAGAAGCGAAGGAAGGCTTTCAAGCAATAAAAAGAGCACCAGGACTACTTCAACTTTTAACAATCAGTTGCCTGTATGCTTTTATCTACTTTCCGATTGGCACACTATATCCACTGATTACAATGACATGGTTTGGTGGTGGCGTTGCAGAAAGTGGAACTGTGGAGATTGTGTTTTCTGTGGGAATGCTTGTTGGTTCTTTTTTATTGGGAATTATAGGAGGGAAAATTAAGCAAATGAAAGCAATTCTTCTTTCAATTGGTGTCTATGGAGTTTGTGTCCTAATTACTGGTCTGCTACCTGCCACTGGGCTACCAATTTTTATAGGGTTATCTCTTATAATGGGGATGGCAAGCCCTTTCTTTCATGGCGTGCAAACAGCTATTTACCAAACTCGTATTGAACAGAAGTATATGGGCAGAGTGCTTTCGCTTACTTCCAGCATAGGTCTTATCGCTATGCCAATGGGATTAATTCTTTCTGGCACATTTGCCGATGTTATTGGAGTGAACAGGTGGTTTGCCGTATCAGGTGGACTTACGATAATACTATTTATTGTAAGTGCCCGTATCCTCCCTAAACATATGACATAAAAGCTAGAACAAAGCAACCAATAAAGCTAAATCACAATACCAGTTCTTCTATAATAGCATTTGAAATTAAAAATCCCTTTGGCGTTAGCGAAATTGTATCACCAGTTATTGTAAGTAATTCAGCCTTTTCAAGAGCAACAGCCTTACTCATCATTTTTGCCGAACGCTCCCCGAAATCCGTCAAGCAAAGCCCCTGCTTAAGCCTGAGTTGAAGCATTGCTATCTCCTCAAAGCTTGCAGGGTTTTCTTCTGTTACTTCCTCAACTTGAACGTCATTGTCAATAAAATCCTGCAATGAATTAGGAACAGCATACCTTTTTCCATTAAAATAGGAATGTGCAGATGGACCAATTCCGATATACTCCCGACATTTCCAATACTTGAGATTATGCCTGCTCTCATATCCTATCTTAGAAAAGTTTGATATTTCATATTGTGCAAAACCTTTTTTCTCAAGCATTTCAACCATAAGTAAATACATATCTGAAACCAAGTCTTCATTAGGCAAACTGTCGATAATTTCTTGCTTGTTAAACTCTGTGTTTTCCTCTACTTTCAGCATATAAGCAGAAACATGGCTTATCGGCAACTCACAAAGCTGATTTATTGAATGCTTTAGGCTTTCTATGGTTTGACCTGTAATTCCAAGCATTAAGTCACATGAAATATTTCTAAAACCAGCATCAAAAGCTGATAAGACGGTACTTTTAGCATCATTATAGCTATGCAATCTGCCTAGATATTTTAATTCTTCATCAACGCAAGATTGAACACCAATAGAAACTCTGTTTATTCCGATCTTATAAAACTGTAATAGTATTTCAGCACTTACAGTTTTAGGATTAACCTCAATTGTAACTTCAGCGTCACGAACAATAAAATTTTCATTCACTGCTTGTAAAATATCGGTAACAAACTGGACAGGCAAAAGAGAGGGAGTGCCTCCCCCGAAATAGATTGTATCAATCTCGGCGCTCCCTCTATATTTTTTTATATTTCTGATAACAGCATCAGTATAAAGCCTTGCAGTTTTATTGCGAAAGCTTACTGAATAAAAGTCGCAATACGGGCATTTTTTTGCACAAAAAGGCACATGAATATAAAGCCCAACTCTATTTTCTACTAACATCTATCCTCCATGTTTTGTCAAGTTCATAGAAAAACGCATCAAAAATCTTTGCAACAATGAAAGAAATGCTAAATATAACCAGTGCAAAAAGTACTGAATTACTTGAATTATTAAAAGATTTTATTAGTATTGCCATCAACACAACTGAATTTAAGATTATATGAAAAACTATCGACTCCTTACCATTAACGCAACGTCCACCGCATTTTGGGCATTTATAGCCCTTTGATTTCAAAGAGCCAGCAAAAGCTTTTCTAAAACGTGAAACCGTATTTTCATTACAATATGGGCATTTAAACTTTTTCATAATATCCTCCTAATCAAGCTTTAACACACTCATAAATGCTTCCTGTGGCACTTCAACATTACCAAGCTTACGCATACGTTTCTTACCCTCTTTTTGCTTTTCAAGTAGCTTTTTCTTTCTTGTAATATCACCGCCATAGCATTTAGCCAAAACGTCTTTACGCATAGCCTTAACTGTTTCTCTAGCAATAATCTTACCACCAACAGCAGCTTGAATAGGTATTTCAAACATTTGTCTTGGAATATTATCCTTTAGCTTTTCAGCAATTTTTCTAGCTCTAGCATACGCATTATCGGTATGCACAATAAATGAAAGTGCGTCCACAATATCACCATTTAGCAGAATATCTAACTTAACAAGCTTAGATGGAACATATCCCAACATTTCATAATCAAAGGAAGCATAGCCCTTTGTGCGTGATTTCAACGCATCAAAGAAGTCATAAACAATCTCGTTCAAAGGTAGTTCATAACGTATATTAACCCTAGTTTCATCAAGATATTCCATATCCTTAAAAGTGCCCCTTCGTTCTTGACAAAGCTCCATAATATTGCCCACATACTCCGATGGTGCAAGAATTTCCGCCTTAACCATAGGTTCTTGAGCAGTCATAATCAACCCTAAATCAGGATAATTTGACGGATTATCAATAAAAACAGTTTCCCCATTTGTAAGCGTTATCTTGTAAATAACAGATGGTGCTGTTGTAATAATATCTAAATTATATTCACGTTCAATACGCTCCTGTATAATTTCCATATGAAGCAGTCCCAAAAATCCACATCTAAACCCAAACCCAAGAACAATTGAAGTTTCTGGTTCAAAGGATAGCGAGGCATCATTAAGCTGAAGTTTTTCAAGTGCCTCTCTCAAGTCGCCGTACTTAGCTCCATCAGCTGGATAAACACCACTGAACACCATTGGATTAACTTTTCTATATCCTGCCAACGCCTTTTCACATGGGTTATCCACAAGAGTGACCGTATCACCGACGCTCGTTTCGCTTATATCCTTAATAGCAGCAGCAATATAGCCAACCTCTCCAGCCTTTAATTCGCCAACATTATTAAAGCTTGAGGCATCTAAATAGCCAGTTTCAACAACTGTAAACTCAGCACCCGTTGCCATAAGCCTAATTTCATCACCAATTTTAACCTTGCCATCTTTAACCCTAATATAGATAATAACACCTTTATAAGTATCATAGTAGCTATCGAAAATCAACGCTTGAAGTGGTGCATTCTCATCGCCTATTGGTGCAGGTATATCCTTAACAACCCTTTCCAAAACAGCCTCAATATTAGTTCCAAGTTTTGCTGAAATCTTTGGAGCGTCCATTGCCTCAATTCCAATAACTCTTTCAACCTCACTGCAAACTCTTTCAGGATCTGCTGACGGTAAATCTATTTTATTTACAACAGGCACAATCGCCAAGTCGTGTTCAAGTGCAAGATAGGTATTTGCAAGCGTTTGAGCCTCAATTCCTTGTGTTGCATCAACAACAAGTATCGCTCCCTCACAAGCTGCAAGCGAACGTGAAACCTCATAATTAAAGTCAACGTGACCAGGAGTGTCGATGAGGTTAAAGACATATACTTCCCCGTCCTCTGCTTTATAAGTAAGCCTTACCGCACGAGCCTTAATCGTGATCCCTCTTTCACGTTCAATATCCATATTATCAAGAAGCTGTTCTTCCATATCACGCCCAGCAACCGTATATGTTTTCTCTAACATTCTGTCAGCAAGCGTTGATTTACCGTGATCGATATGTGCGATAATACTAAAATTCCTTATTTTATCAATTGACAAACTACATTCCTCCGTAAGTGAAGTTTTAATAGGTAACTGCTAATATTCAAGACTAATCCAGCTTTTTCTTTTCGCTTTCAAGAACTTTCATTAAATCCTCAAAGGTAGCTGAACCTGTGCTTGTTGATGTGTTTTTCTTGCTTTGATTTAAGTATTTATTTTTAACGTCATCCATCTTTGATGTAGCCGTTGGTGCTTTTTTCTCAACTGCCTGTACTGGCTGAGTTGGCTTTGGACTGTTATCCACATAAGTTGAATCTGTTTCACCAGCATCATCAAAGGTTCTTTTTTGCAATGCAAGCTTAATTGCATTCGCCTTTTCGTCTACATTATTACTTGTATTTATGTTAGAATTATTATTAGCTTGAGAAATAATTTTAACACTTTCATCTGTTACATTTCTTTCAAATGAGTTCATAGCCTTAGCATTTCTCTGTTTATATTCAGAAAAGTCGCTTTGTGGCTTAAGCTTTTCAGCCTTTTCCAGTCTTTCATTAACGTTTCTCTTTGCGCCCTCAACAACATCATCATCAGACACATTTAAAAGCACCTTTTTCTGTACTTCATCAGTTTTAGCCTTTTTTTGTTGAATGTCCATACTTTGGTAAGGCGAATTTTTGCTAACACGCTTTTGAGAGAAATTTTCAGAAATTGAATTCTTTTTCGCAAGAAAATCCTCACTTGAATTTATATCCTCATCAGCTTCAAAAAGTGGAGTATTCACCTTTTTATTTTTCTTAGGCATCCTCTCAAGCATAACAGGAATGTCGTAATCTTCAAGCCCACCATGTTTAAGTTTTCTAGCATTTATGCTACTTGTTATAACTAATAAAATCAATATAATACTAGGCAAAATCAGAAATAATGCTATTCCAAATGTGCTTTTTAACATTGCAACAGTAACGCCCAATTCCTTGCTGGAAAGACTACCTTTGGCAATTATATCTTTCTCAGAAACTGTAATAGTTTCAGTTCCTTCAGTAGCGTCGCTCTTGACGTGGTAGTATGTACCATCTGTTTCACTAACAATATCGTGAATTCTCGAAACATTGAAAATAGTTTCATTTTCAGTATTAATGTAGCGATAAAGAACAACATCGCCCTTTTGCAAACTTGCAACATTATCTTTTTCAGCTATAATCATAGTATTCTTTGTTACTTCAGGCATCATCTCATCGGTTTCCATAAGAAACAGAGTTTTGCCGAACATATCATGAGTGGTATAACTTTTTAAAAACACAACATTAACAGCGATTGAGATAGCTATAATGATGGCTAAAAGAACAATAATTACTACCTTTAAGGGAGAAAACCCCACTTTATTTTTGTTATGCATACAACTTTTCCTCCAAACAACCCAATATTTATTTTCTCTGTATTATACGTTCTAAAACACTTTAATTTATATTATAGCATGGCTTTAATTAAAATACAATTTTTATTAGGAAATATTTTTAATTATTTTTATTTTACAATCATTTGTAGTGTTTTTTTGCTTTTGCTCTTTTTTGCCGTTTTGTTATTGAAAATGTTTTTACTAGTTGGCATTGATTCTTAGTTGTCTTTTTGTCATTGAATATGCTTTTACTGGTTAGCATTGGTTCTTAGTTGCTTTGATGTTATTGAATATATTTTTACTTGCATTTAACTTTTAATTCAAATTAAATTTAGCGATATATTTATGCCAGAACAATCCTAAATCGCTTTTTCGTCGCACATAAAAATCGTCTACTAAGCATAGTGAATGCGACGGGAAAGCACCACATCAAAGTAGCGACCCAAAAGCCAAAACGGTTTTTGTTTTGGTTTTTGGTTGAGCGTGCCTAGCCTCAACGGCGTTGAGTTGCGTTTTTCTTTGGTTCGTTTCTTTGTACGCACAAAGAAATGAACACCCACAATTAAATTTAACCATACGGAAAGTATATTGAATGACAACAAAGAAAACAAGAACCATAATTTTTCTATATTTAACAAGCAAACTAAAGTTCTGTGGCAAAAGGCAAACAAGAACCAAAGCGAAAGCAAAAACAAAAGCCCAAGCGGTGACTGAGCGTAAAAATAATTTGCAATAACTCAAAACATCATGTATAATCATGCTATATAACAACAATTACTACATATAAAGAAAGCGAGCATATATGAACCCTTTTACCCACTCATGCGACAATAAGCGTTACCACACATTAAGCTATTACAATAAAAGCCACTTCGGACATAAAATTTTCAAGGCAGTCATTGACGGAGGCTTTACTTGTCCTAATTTAGATGGTACAAAGGGAACTGGTGGCTGTATTTTCTGCGATAATGGCAGTGGATATTTTACACATAGTCCCGTTATTGCTGTTGAAAAACAGGTCGCTCTTGAAATAAAGCGAATTCATACTAGACACCCAAATTCGAATGCAATAGCCTATTTTCAATCTCATACAAACACCTATGCACCACTTGAAAAGCTAAAATTCATGTACGAAACAGCAATTTCACAGCCTTATATATCTGGCATATCAATCGGCACAAGACCCGACTGCATTAGCGATGAATTACTGGTTTATTTGCAAGATTTGTCTAAGCGAACTGCGTTAACTGTCGAATTAGGCTTACAGACTGTTCATGACGATACTGCAACGCTTATTAACAGATGTTACAAATATGAGGATTTCCTATCAATATATTCCAAACTTAAAAAATATGGAATAAGAGTCTGTATTCATATAATAAATGGACTTCCGAATGAAACCCTTGATATGATGCTTGAAACGGCAAAACAGGTTGGAAGTCTGAACCCCGATGGCTTGAAAATTCAACTTTTACACATCATAAAGGGAACTCAAATTGAAAAGATGTATCATGATGGGCAAGCTGAACCAATGTCAAAGCACGATTATGTGAGCCTTGTTGTGAAACAGCTTGAGTATATTCCAGCCGAAACCGTTATAGAGCGAATTACAGGTGATGGCGATAAGTCAAAGCTTATTGCACCACTTTGGAGCATGGATAAAATATCTATTTTAGGCGAAATTGATAAGCGACAGGCTAGTGCAAACAGTTGGCAGGGGAAAATGCTTGCTACTCAATAATAACGGTAAATGGCCCGTCATTGAGCAATTCTACGTGCATATCTGCACCGAAAACACCCTTTTCGACTATTGGAACATACTTCTTGCATTCCTCAATAAAAAACTCATAAAGTTCCTCTGCAAGTGCTGGACTGCCAGCCATAATAAAATTAGGTCTATTGCCTTTTCTGCAATCTGCATAAAGCGTGAACTGCGACACAACTAAGATGCTTCCGTTTACATCTTTAAGCGAAAGGTTAATCTTGTCATTTTCATCTGAAAATATTCTAAGATTAACCATCTTTTTAACCAAACGCAAAGCGTCCTCTTTAGTATCACCTTGTCCCACGCCCAAAAGCACAAGATACCCTTTATCAATCTTTCCGACAACATTGTTATCCACGATTACACTTGCCCTTTCCACTCTTTGCAAAACTATTTTCATATTAACCTCTTTCTAATATCTTTCTTCATTTATACCCATTATAGCATATTTATTTACATTCTTACAAGCAAATTTAAATGTATTGGCATTGAAAAAAAGTTTTTTATATGTTATACTTAATGGCGTTAAATGCATTAGAAAATCATTTGAAGGAAAGTGAATTTATGGAACATAAAAAAGATAAAATCAAGAAGAAAAAGCTTAGTGTAGCTGGTCAAATCAAAGCAAAAGAAAAACTGGAGAAAAGACGTGCTGAGTCAGAGGTGGCTCGTATTAGGGCTGAAAAAGAGAATAAAAAGCGTGAAGAATATGCCAAGAGTTTGAATGAGGATAGGATTGCTTTAATCAAGGCTAAGCAAGGTGTTGCTGATGTGGAAATTGCAAAAGATGAAGAGTTGATTGAAAAAAATCTTACATTTAAGGAGAAACTTTCGAGTTTTATTTATCTCAATAAGTGGTGGTTGGGAATTTTAAGCTGTTGTGCAGTAGTTTTTGGCGTTGTCGCTTATGATTTTCTTTCTAAAGAAAATGCTGATTTAACTATTCTCCTTTTAACTGATGAGATGGGTTTTTACTCAAATTCTGAAAATATATCAAAGCTATTTAGTGAATATGTTGGCGATATAAATGGCGATGGGGAAGTAGTTGTGAATATACATTATATGCCTATTGGTAGTGGCGATTCTGATTCAGCAGAACTACAAGCAGACCCATATATGCTGAATTCACATAAGCTGGATTCTGAACTTAAAATTGGAAATGCAGTAATTATAATTGCTGATTCGCAAGCTGATAAATATCTTAACCCTAAAAATACTTTATTAAATCTCAGCGAATTGTTTCCTGAAAATGAACATATAAATGAGTATGGTTTTTATTTAAAGGATACTGAATTTGTGGAAAGAGTTGCTGAGGAAATGGAATTATCTGATGATGTTTATATTGGAATAAGGCAGTTTAAAGAGGGGCTACCGAATGAAAAAAAGCTGAAGAAAAATATTGATAAAGCATATCCTGCATTTGAAAAGCTGATTAATGACATTTCTTGAGGGTGTAAGTTTAAGTAAATTAAACACAATAATTCTAATAATTCTGTGAAAAAACATCGTCAATATGTACAAATTGCCAAATTATTTTCTATTACATTGACATCATATTCTTATTATGTTAATATATTTGGTGTTATAATATTTTATTTTGGAGGTAATTTTTGTGAGTAAATTTTGTGAATTCTGCGGTGCTCAAATGGAAGACAACGCTAGCGTATGTCCAGGTTGCAACGCTACAGCTTCAGGTGCTAACGCAACAGTAAACACTACTGAGGTTAATAATGCATCTGTTACAGGGAACGTTGAAAATAATAATGCTAATATCGGAACAGTTGAGTCTGCTGTGTCTTCAACAGCAACAGCTAGCACACCTAATAAGAATAAGATTGTGCCAATGATTATAGCTGGTTTTGCAGCTTTGGTTTTCCTTTCTATTGTGGTAAGCGTTCTAGGTAGTGGTTTTAAAAAGCCACTTGACAACTTCGCAAAGGGTTTCAACAAGGAAGATGCTAAATATATCATGAAGGCTTATCCTGAAGTTTATCTTGATGACTATATTGATGAAGATGATATAGAGGATAGCCTTGAGGAAGTTCTTGAGGAACTAGAGGATAAGTATGGTAAAAACATTAAGTTGAAGTTTAAAGTTACTGATAAAGAGAAAGTTGACAAAGACGATTTAGAAGATATGGAAGAATACTATGAGGACGTAGTGGACGATACGGTTAAGATTAGCAGGGGATATGAATTAGAAGTTGACGTTACTATTAAGGGTAAGAAAAGAGATAAAACTAAGGAAATGGACATTGTAGTTCTTAAAATTGATGGCAAGTGGTCAACAATGGGTCTAACACCAGAATCAATTTACAGCACATTTTCGTAATTACTTACATGGTGCTTGTGCTTTAAAGGGGCATTATGGTGTGCTAACGGGATATAAAAGCTGAACACGCTGCCATCTTAGATTATGGTGGTGGCGTGTTTTTAAGTTAAAATTAGCATATTTTTTTGAAAACGCTTGACAAATAGAATTTTATGAGATATAATTAATTAGTAAAAATAAAGCAGAACCCATCAGTTCTCACCGTTCGGCAAAAGTCGGAACGGTAAATACTTTCTTTATAAATCTGTATTATGTATAGGTCTATAAATGTTTATGTATGAGTGCTGACGGTATGTCTGTACTCATTTTTAATTTCAATAATAATAGCCAATGTAATATTGGGTAAAAATCGGTTTTTGGAGGTGCTGACTATTAGCAACAAGGAAATGCAAATCAATGAAGATATTCGAGAGAAGGAAGTCCGTGTTATAGACGCTGACGGGGCACAACTTGGCATAATTTCTGCTAAGGATGCGTTAAAGCTTGCGTTTGATAAGAGTCTTGATCTGGTTAATATTGCTCCACAGGCTACACCACCTGTTTGCAGAATTATGGATTATGGAAAGTTCTGCTTTGAGCAGGGGAAGCGTGAAAAAGAGGCAAGAAAAAACCAGAAGGTTGTGGAAATTAAGGAAATTCGTATGTTCTCAACGATTGATACGAATGACTTTAATACAAAGCTAAATCATGCTATAAAATTTTTAGAGGCTGGAGATAAAATCAAGGTTTCTGTGAGATTTCGTAAACGTGCTATTGCTCATCCACATTTGGGCGCGGAGCTTTTGGATAGATTCAAAGAAGCTTGTTCAGAAGTTGGCGTTCCAGAAAAACCAGCTAAGATGGAAGGACGCAGCTTGATGCTGATAATTTCACCTAAGGCATCTAAGTAATTTAAGGAGGAACACGATATGGCAAAGATTAAGGTTAAAACACATTCAGGAGCTAAGAAGCGTTTTAAGCTTACTAAGAATGGCAAGGTAAAGTTTCAACATACTAATAAAAGGCATAGATTAACACAGAAGGCTACTAAGCGTAAGAGAATTGCTCGTGTTGTTGCAATAGCTAGCGAATGTGATGCACCAGCAATCAAAAGGCTTATCCCTTATAAATAGGAATAGTTAATTAATGTCGAGAGTGTAGATTGCTGTTTGTAATAAAGCTTGCAAAGCTACACAGCTTGGAATTGAATATAGTATCGGAGGTAAAAGGATATGGCTCGTGTTAAGGGCGCAATGGCGACTCGTAAGAGAAGAAATAAAACTTTGAAGCTTGCAAAAGGTTATTGGGGAGCAAAAAGCAAACATTTTAAGATGGCTAAACAGGCTGTAATGAAGTCTGGAAATTATGCATATATTGGACGTAAGCAAAAGAAAAGAACTTTCAGACAGCTTTGGATTACAAGAATTTCTGCAGCTGCTAAGATTAATGGTATGAATTATTCAACATTTATGAATGGTTTAAGAAAAGCTGAAATTACACTTAATCGTAAGATGCTTTCTGAAATCGCAATAAATGACCCTGCTGGTTTTTCTGCAATTGTAGAAAAGGCTAAAGCAGCACTTTAATTAGTTTTTTCGACACGCTCTTTTTTACATGGAGCGTGTTTTGCTTTACCAATATGTAAAAATAAAAATAAGGGCTTTGTTATGGAGAATATTATATCGTCAAAAGACAATTCGGTTATAAAATTATATCAAAAGCTTGCTGTTTCAAAAAAGGAAAGATATACGGTTAATAAGTTTGTTTTAGAGGGTGCTAGGTTGGTGGGGGACGCAATAAATGAGGGGGCAGAGCTTTCACATTTGCTGGTTACGGAGTTCGCAATGGACAAGCATAGCAGCATTTTATCACAGGTTGATTTGAAAAAAGTAAAGGTAATTATTATTTCAAATGAGCTTGGGATTAAGATTTCTTTAACGGAAAAAACACAGGGGATATTTGCGATTTGTGATATGCCTAAGAAATTATCTTTGGTTGAGGCTTTAGAAGATGGTGGGAAGTATATAGTTTTGCATAAGCTACAAGACCCAGGAAATGTCGGGATGATTATTCGTTCTGCTGATGCTATCGGGGTTGATGGGGTGATATTATCCGAAAGCTGTGATTTGTTTAGCCCTAAGGTTATTCGTTCAACTATGGGTTCAGTTTTCAGAATGTCGATTTGGTGGGATATGGATGTTTGTGAGATTCTTTCGATGATGGATGAACAGGGGTTTGAAACGCTTGCGGCAGTGGTAGATGGCGATGCTTATAGTATTAAGGGGTATCAGTTTAATGAAAATTGTGCAGTTTTAATTGGCAATGAGGGCAATGGTTTGGATTTGGAAGTTGTACGCAAATGCAATAAACCCATAACGATAAAGATGAATGGCAATGTAAATTCTCTCAATGCTGCTATGGCGGCAGGGATTATTATATGGGAACTTATGGGTTGAGATTTAAGCTTCATGCTTGGAGGACATAATGAAAAACACAAAGATATGGATATGGCTACAATTGGTATTTGGTGCTGCAAACCCTAGAGTTTGGAGTGTGCTAAATCAGTTTGATGATGTTGAAGATGCGTATGTAACGCTGAAGTCTGGTGAATTTAGGAATATTACTCAAAACGAAGCACAGTCAATTTTGAATACAAGTCTTGAACAGGTCGAAAAGATAATCAATTATTGTGAAAATAAAGGCTATAATATAGTTACATATGAGGATGATAATTATCCCGATTCGCTCAAGGGAGTATTTAACGCTCCGATAGTTTTGTATTGCATGGGAAACATAGGTATACTGAATGAAAATATGGCGATAACAGTTGTAGGAACAAGGAAACCTTCAGTTTATAGCGTTAGCGTTGCTGAAAGGATATGTACGGAGCTTTCTAAGGTTGGAATTATACTTGTAAGTGGTTTTGCTATTGGAATTGACTCTATGGCACATCAGTCAGCGTTGAAAAATAAGGGGAGTACAGTTGCTGTTTTGGGTTGTGGATTAGATATAGAATATCCGAGAAATAATCATAAGGTAAAAAAGATTATTGCCCAAAATGGAGTTGTTATTTCCGAGTATTTGCCAGATACTCCTCCTAATGCTCCTAACTTTCCTAAGAGAAATAGAATTTTATCTGGATTGAGCGTTGGTACATTGGTTGTTGAAGCACCGAATGGTAGTGGTTCGCTTATTACAGCAGAATGTGCGATTGAACAGGGGCGAGATGTTTTTTGTATTCCTCCTGCAAATATATTTGACAATAGATATGCGGGTGTGATAAAATACTTGCGAGATGGTGCTATTCCTACTTTTAGCCATCTTGATATAATATATGAATATTATACGAATTTTTCTCATAAGTTATTGACAGCTAATTTAACTAGCGATTACTATGAACAGTCCACTGAATCTGTTGTTTATACAAAGGGTAAAAGGGAAAGTGTTGATAAGCTTGTAAGAGAGAAAAAGAGTAGTGATGTTAAGGTTTTGGAAGAAGATAAGAGTAGTGAGAATATTAAGCCTGTTAGTCCTGTTAAAAGCAATGAAGAAGTGGTGGTTCATGATTATTCTGAGCTGAATGAAGAGCAGTTAAGTGTTATAAAGCTGATGGAGCAAGGAATAAAGTATGCTGATGAAATCTCAAGTGAACTTAACATGGAAGTGTATGATTTATTTCCAGTATTGACTGAATTGGAGATAATGGGTATCGTTAAGTCGTTGCCAGGAAAAGCGTATGATATTGTTTAAGTGATGGTTCTATACTTTATTAAAATAACAAAATAAAAATACATATTAATGTAAAGGAGAAATGAAATGCCAAAACTAGTTATAGTGGAGTCACCAGCTAAAGCTAAGACTATTAAGAAATATTTAGGTGCAGGATTTGAAGTTGTTGCGTCAATGGGACATATCAGAGATTTGCCTAAATCGAAACTTGGAGTTGATGTAGATAATGACTTTACTCCTCAGTATACTGATATGAAGGGTAAAGAAGATGTTATAAAGGATTTGAAGAAGAAGGCAAAGAAGTGCGATAAAATTTATCTCGCAACCGACCCAGATAGAGAGGGGGAGGCGATTTCTTGGCATCTTTCACAAATGCTTGGGCTTGATATGGACGATAATAATAGAATAGCGTTTAATGAGATTACAAAAAGTGGTGTTCAAGCTGGTATGGATAATCCACATAAAATCGACATTGACCTTGTGAATGCACAACAGGCAAGGCGTATTTTGGATAGGATTGTTGGATATAAACTTAGCCCATTTTTATGGAAAAAGGTTAAAAGAGGTCTTTCTGCTGGACGTGTTCAATCAGTTGCAGTAAGGCTTATTGTCGATAGAGAGAATGAAATAAGTAAGTTTGTTACACAGGAATATTGGTCGATTGATGGCAAGTTTACTGCACCACCGAATAGAAAAGTTTTCTCTGCAAAGCTTATGACAGTTGATAAGAAAAAGGTAGAAATCGCCAACAAGGAACAAGCGGACGCAATACTTGATAGCTTGAAGGACGCAGAATATAAGGTTACAAGCGTTAAGAAGAGGGTTACAAAAAAGCAACCATCACCTCCATTTATAACATCGACACTTCAGCAAGAGGCTTCAAGGCGTATGGGGTTTCCATCAAGACGTACTATGAGGGCTGCACAGGAGCTGTATGAGGGTGTAGAGATAGCTGGAATGGGTGCTGTTGGACTTATAACCTATATGAGAACTGATAGCCTTAGAATTTCAGAGGAGGCTAGAGGGGCTGCTAAGGAATATATAGTTGGGAAGTATGGAGAAGAATATATACCACCAACACCAAGAATTTTTAAGTCAAAGAAAAATTCACAGGATGCTCATGAAGCTATACGTCCTTCTATGCCTGATCTTGAACCAGAAAGGGTTAAGTCAAGCCTTTCCTCCGACCAATATAAGCTTTATAAGCTGATATGGGAGAGATTTATTGCAAGTCAAATGGCGAACGCATTGCTTGATACAGTTTCGGCTGATATAGAGGCTGCAAATTGTATGTTTAGGGCATCGGGACATTCTGTTAAATTCGATGGATTTACTGTGCTTTATGAGGAGGCAAAGGATTCTTCCTCTGATGAAGATAAAGATAATAAGATACTTCCTCCGTTAGAGGTTGAAAATGTTCTTAGGATGAAAAGTCTTGATGGCAATCAGCATTTTACACAGCCACCAGCAAGATATACTGAAGCAACACTCATAAAGGCTTTGGAGGAAAATGGGATAGGCAGACCGAGTACCTATGCACCAACAATTTCCACTATAACAGCAAGAATGTACGTTGAACGTGAGGGAAAACAGCTTAAACCGACTGGGTTAGGCGTTGTTATAACCGAACTGATGAAAGACCATTTTAAACATATTGTAGACGCTAAGTTCACAGCGAAAATGGAATCTGATTTGGATGATGTAGAAAATGGCAATAAAGATTGGGTTAGCTCATTAAAGGATTTCTATGTGGAATTTGAAAAAGCTCTCACTGATGCAGAAATTGCTATGGAGGGCAAGCGTGTAAAAGTGCCTGCTGAGGAAACAGATGAAGTATGTGAGCTTTGTGGCAAGAATATGGTTATAAAGATAGGAAGATTTGGTAAGTTTCTAGCTTGTCCTGGATTTCCAGAATGTACAAATACGAAGAAAATAGTTCAGCCTACAAAAGGAAATTGTCCTCTTTGTGGAGAGAAAATTGTTATGAAGAAGTCAAAAAAAGGAAGAAATTTCTATGGTTGTGAGGGGTATCCAAACTGCAACTTTATGACATGGCACGCACCTGTTGAGGACAAATGCCCTAAATGTAGCTCCACACTTTTCAAAAAGGGTGGCAAGGCTGGCAAGCTTTTATGCGAAAAGCCTGATTGTGGGTATGAGAGAGGATTATAATAGATGAAAATTGTTAAGGTAATAGGTGCTGGACTTGCTGGCTGTGAGGCTGCTTGGCAGCTTGCAAACAAGGGTATTGAGGTTGAGTTATATGAGATGAAGCCACAAAAGTATACTCCTGCACATAATTTTGATGGGTTTGCAGAATTGGTATGCTCGAACTCCTTGAAAGCATCAAGGGTTGACTCGGCTGCTGGACTTTTAAAAGAAGAAATGACAAGACTTGGCTCGCTTATTGTTCCCTGTGCAAAAGAAACTTCGGTTGAGGCTGGGGGAGCGTTGGCAGTTGATAGAGAGCTTTTTTCAAAGCTTGTGACAGAAAAGATAAGTAATCATCCACTGATTACTGTGATAAATGAGGAAGTAACAGAAATTCCTGATGGGTATGTTATAATTGCAACTGGACCTCTTACAAGTGGTGGGTTGGCTGAAAGTATAGAACAAAAATGCGGGAGCTATCTTAGCTTTTTTGACGCTGCATCGCCAATTGTAACATTTGAAAGTATTGATATGAGCCTTGCTTTTTATGGATCGAGATATGGCAAGGGTGATGATGATTATATAAATTGTCCTATGAATAAAGAGGAGTATCTTGCGTTTCATGAGGCACTAATTACTGCTGAAAGTGCTGAGTTAAAAGATGTTGATAAAGAGGCATTCAAGGTTTATGAGGGCTGTATGCCTGTTGAGGTGCTTGCTAAGCGTGGTGAGGATAGCATTCGTTTTGGTCCATTAAAGCCAGTCGGATTGACTGACCCACGAACAGGAAAACGTCCTTATGCTGTTGTTCAGCTTCGTAAGGAAAATCGTGAGGGTACGTTATATAACCTTGTTGGATTTCAAACTAATCTTAAATTCGGTGAGCAGAAAAGGGTGTTTTCATTGATAACAGGGCTTGAAAATGCTGAATTTGTGAGATATGGTGTTATGCATAGAAATTCGTTTATAAATAGCCCTAAATTGCTAGATAATACCTATGCTATGAGGGAGTTTCCTAATATTTATTTCGCTGGACAAATCACAGGCGTTGAGGGATATTGTGAGTCGGCAGCGAGTGGAATTATGGCTGGAATAAATCTTGCAAGAAAGATTCAAGGGAAAACGCCGTTTGTGTTGCCGAGAGATACTATGATTGGTGCGTTAACTGAATATATAAGCGATGAATATAACGAGAATTTTCAGCCGATGGGTAGTAATATGGGCATACTTCCTGATATGCCTGACAAAATCAAGGATAAGAAGATGAAGTATAAGGTTTATGCTGACAGGGCGTTGAATAGCTTGTCAACGTGCTTGTGGAACGAAAAATCGAGGAGTTAAATTTATGAACATTATTATAGATGCATTTGGTGGTGACAACGCTCCTCTTGAGGTTGTAAAGGGCAGTGCAATGGCGATTGAAAAGCTAGGAGTGGAAATGACTCTTTGCGGTAATGAATGTATGATAAAAAAGATTGCAGAGGAAAATGAAATAAGCCTTACTGGAATGAAATTTATCCATACAGAATCTGTAATTGATATACATGAAGAGCCGACGGAGATTATTAAGTCAAGGTCGGATTGCTCGATGGCAGTTGGGTTAAAGGCTTTGTATGAGGATAAGGGTGACGCATTTGTTAGTGCTGGGAGTACTGGTGCATTGGTTGTAGGCTCAACCTTTATCGCAAAACGAATTAAGGGGATAAAAAGACCTGCACTTGCTCCGATATTGCCTACTTCTAAAGGGTATACTATACTTATGGACGCTGGTGCAAACGTTGATTGTCGCCCTGAAATGCTTGTACAGTTTGCGATTATGGGCTCAGCTTATATGGAGAAGGTTATGGGTAAAAAAAATCCTAAGGTTGGGTTATTAAATGTTGGGTCGGAGGATACAAAGGGCAGAGATTTGGAGATTGAAGCGTATAAGCTTTTGTCGAAAGCTCCTATTAATTTTGGTGGAAATATTGAGGCGCGTGAAATTCCAAGTGGTAAGTTTGATATTGTGGTATCAGATGGATTTACGGGCAATATAGCTTTAAAACTTTATGAGGGAATGGGTTCGTTTTTTGGGCATACATTAAAAGATATGCTCATGAGTGGCTTTACTTCAAAGCTTGCTGCATTACTTCTTATGAAAAAGGTTAAGGAATTTAAGAAAAAAATGGACTATTCAGAGGTTGGTGGAGCAGTGTTGATGGGAATTGCAAAGCCTGTTATAAAAGCACACGGAAGCTCCGATGCTAAGGCGTTTTACAATGCGATAAGACAGGCGAAAAATTGCGTTGATGGAAATGTTACAAACACAATTACCGAAACATTAAAGCAAATCTAAGCAAAGGTAGGTCAAGTGGAGTAGAATGGAAGAGTTTGAGAATGTTGTAAAATATCAATTTAAAAATAAACAGCTTTTAACCGAAGCACTTTCCCACTCATCTTATGCGAATGAAAAGAAAAAATCCAGAAATAGCAATGAAAGACTTGAGTTTTTGGGCGATAGCGTGCTTTCAGTCGTTGTGTCGCAGTATTTGTTTGAGCATTTTTCACATTTGCCAGAGGGTGAGTTAACGAAAATTCGTGCGTCATTGGTGTGTGAGAAGTCACTACATGGCTTTGCAAAACAGATAAATCTTGGGGAGTATTTGCTTTTAGGCAGAGGCGAGGAGCATACGGGTGGCAGAGTGCGTCCGTCAATTCTTGCTGATGCGTTTGAGGCAGTTATTGCAGCAATTTATCTTGATGGTGGACTTGAGGCTGTAAGAAAACACGTGCTTAGGTTTATTCCTGATGATATAGACAAGAAAAACCTTGCTACGTTCAGCGATTTTAAAACCATTTTGCAGGAAGTTATACAGAAAAATCCTGAAGAAAAGGTTGAGTATATTCTTGCAGACCAAACAGGCCCTGACCATAATAAAGCGTTTAAGGTTCAAGTTTGCCTTAATTCAAATATTATCGGTACGGGTACGGGTAAGAGCAAAAAGGAAGCAGAGCAGATGGCTGCAAAAGAGGCTTTGGAGTTAATGGGCTATGAAACACAATAATATCGCAATTTTTGTACCTCATGTTGGCTGCCCAAATATGTGTAGCTTCTGTAATCAGCATAGCATAAGTGGACAGGGAAATTTGCCCACTGCTGAAAAGGTAGCACAGATATGTGAGCAGGCAATGCGAGAGGTTTCCGATAAAGGTGGTACTGAAATTGCTTTTTTTGGAGGAAGCTTTACTGCAATAGAACGTGGTTATATGCTTGAACTGTTGAAGTCAGCGTATGAATTTGTTGGTGAAGATGGATTTAAGGGGATAAGGATTTCAACACGTCCTGACTGTATTGATGAAGGAGTTCTTGCACTACTAAAAAGCTACGGTGTTACTGCAATTGAGCTTGGGGCTCAAAGTATGGTTGATGAGGTTCTGTTTGCGAATGACAGAGGACATTGTGCTGAAGATGTCGTGAATTCGTCAAGGCTTATAAAGGAAAATGGCTTCGAGCTTGGCTTGCAGATGATGGTCGGCTTATATAAAAGTACGGCTGAATTTGAGTATGAAACAATGAGGAAGATTGCTTGGCTTAACCCCGAAACTGTGCGAGTTTATCCCGTTGTTGTGCTGAAAGGAACAAGGCTTGGGGAGCTATATAAAACTGGTGATTATAGGCTTTATGGCTTTGATGAGGTTGTGGAAATCTGTGCTGAAACGCTATGCTTTTTCGAGGGGAATGGGATTAGGGTTATCAGAATGGGACTTCATGCGTCTGAAACAGTTGAAACGGAGATGGTTGCAGGATTTTATCACCCAGCATTCAAGGAAATTGTTGAAAGCAGGATTTATAGGAATAATATTGAAAAAATAATCAATAACTACGACACTCAAAACTGCTACAATATCAACGTTAATGCAAACTGTATAAGTAAGGCTTTGGGGCATAAAAAAAGCAATGCTATGTACTTTGAAGAAAAGGGTATTTGTGTGAAAATTATACCTAACAGCAAACTGGAAAAATATGAGTGTGAGTTAGAGGACGGGTATCAATGTATTTAAAATCACTGGAACTGCAAGGATTTAAGTCCTTTCCCGATAAAATAAAACTTAATTTTGACAAAGGTCTGACAGCAGTTGTCGGGCCAAATGGTAGCGGAAAGAGTAATATTGGTGACGCTGTTAGATGGGTGCTTGGTGAGCAGTCAACAAAAACTATGCGTGGAAATAAGATGGAGGATGTTATTTTTTCCGGTACTATGACAAGAAAACCTGTTGGATATGCGTCTGTTACGCTGAATATTGATAACTCAGAACGCAGGCTTAATGTGGCTGATGATGAGGTAGGAATTACTAGAAAGCTTTATAGAAGTGGCGATAGCGAATACCTTATTAATGGAAGAAATGTAAGGCTAAAGGATATTAATGAGCTGTTTATGGATACGGGACTTGGACGTGATGGCTACTCAATTATCGGACAGGGGCGAATTGCTGAAATTGTTGGAGCTAAAAGCGATGAACGTAGAGATATTTTCGAGGAGGCAGCAGGAATATCTAAATTTCGCTATAAAAAAGCGGAGGCAGAACGAAAGCTTGCTAAGGCACAGGAGAATATTTTAAGGCTTAATGACATTGTTAGCGAGCTTGAAGGACGTGTTGAGCCACTTAGAATTCAGTCGGAAAAGGCTGAAAAATTTCTAGCACTTTCAGATAAGAAAAAGCGGTTAGAAATTTCCATTTTTATAAATAGGCTTGATGAATTAAAGTCTGAGATTGAGAAAATGCAAGAGGATATTCTTATTTGCGATGCTCAGTATGACAATGTTGAAAGCGAAATTGAACAGGGAGAAGAAAAAATTCGTCAAGGCTATCGAAAGATGCAGGAAACCTCTGCTGAAATAGAGAGGATTCGTGCTAAAACCGTTGAGATTGAGAAAAAATCGCTGGAATATATGTCGGATATAGCTGTATTTGAAAATGATATTTTACATAGTAAAAACGCTATTGATGCGATAAAATCAAAGCAAAATGATGAACAGAATTCAGCTGTTAGTATTGAGGAAAGCAGAATAAAACAGGAACAGCTACTTGTGAAATCTTCAGAAAGCCAGTTAAAGCTTGTTGAAGAGATTAAAGAGGTTTCGGAGCAGTTTGCTGATATTGAAATTGAAGTAGAGGACGTTGGTAAGTCGTTTGACGATGCTGAAAGCAGAATTAATGCTCTTTACATAAAACAAAGTGAGTGCAGAATGAATATCAGTTCATCTGAATTATCTGTTAAGGAGATGGACGAACGGATTGATAGGGAAAATGCCCTTAAAGATGAGCTGCAACAGGAATTACAGGTTTATGATAAGGAAATAAATTCACTTAAAGAGGATATGGACAAGCTTGCAATGGTTGAACAGGAGCAAGTTAATAAAATTGATGGCTATATGTCGCTTTATCAGAATAAATTAAAAAAGCTAGACGATGAAAAGCAAGAATTTGAACAGGCTATGCTTAAGCTTAAAGAAAAACAGCAGAGGGTAAAACTGCTTATAGACCTTGAAAATAGCATGGAGGGCTTTGCTGTAAGCGTTAAGGAAATAATGAAGCTTTCGAGAAGCTCATCAATAAAGGGTATATATGGAACTATTGCCCAACTTATTAAAGTTGAGGATAAGTATGCAATGGCGATAGAAACTGCTTTAGGTGGTGCGTTGCAGAATATTGTGGTTGATGATGAAAGCGTTGCAAAGCGTTGTATTAAGCTTTTAAAGGAGAAAAAAGCTGGACGTGCTACATTTTTGCCTATAACATCTGTTAAGGGATATTCGTTCAATGAGGGGAATTTACGCAATGAAGATGGATTTATTGCAATGGCAAGTGAAATTATATCAACTAATTCGGCATATAATGGAATAATAAACTCATTACTTGGAAGAATAGCAGTAGCGGATAATATTGATAGTGCAACCTTTATTGCGAAAAAATATGGCTATAAGTTTAGAATTGTTACTCTTGATGGACAGATAATTAATGTAGGAGGCTCTTTTACGGGTGGTTCAGCTATTCGTTCAAGTGGCGTTCTTACGAGGAAAAACGATATAAATAAGTTAAATGATGATATAATTGATTTGACGGCTAATCAAAGGCATCTTGAAAAAAATGTTAACAAGCTAAAGAATGATACTATAAGGCTTGCAAATTGTGTTGAGCATGAAAAAGAGGAAAAGGCAAACATTACTGAGGATAAAATAAGATTTCAATCTGAATACACACGTCTTAATTCTATGCAAAAGCAAATGCAGACACAGCTTGAAAACGCTACAAAACAGGTGAAAGTTTTAACTGAAAAGCGAACTGGGTACATGGAATTTATGGAAAAGCTAACGCATGAACGTGCAGTTATTGATGATGAAATAGCCGTTCTTGAGGAGAATATTTCCAGACAACAGGGAAGGCATGAAAGCTTGCAAGGACAACGAAAAGAGTTTGCAGAAAAGCTTTCGGAGTTGAAAATTAGGCAGATGGAGCTTTCAAAGGATAAGGAAGCGATTGAACGTGAGATTATCACTTTAAAACAGGATAAGCTTGATTTTGACAACAGATATAAGCAGTCGCTGAATGAAATTGCTGAACAGGAAAAAATTATTGCCGAAAAGAAAAGGCTTATCGAGGAGCGAAAAAACCTGATTGAACAGGTGAAGAATACCGTTTCAGATAATGGTGAAAAGCTTGATAAGTTGCGTATTATTCGTGATGAGCATGAAAAAGGTATTACTGAAACAAGAAATAGCATGAAGTCGATTAATTCCGAGCGAGAAAAACTTTTACAGGAAAAAAGTCGATTGGATGAGAGAAAAGTATCTAAGCAGAAGGAATATGATGGAATTATAACTCAATTATGGGAGGGCTATGAGTTATCTCGTTCTGAATCACAGGGTTTTGCAGAGAAAATAACTGATATGGTAAACGCAAAAAGGGAGCTTAATGAACTGAAAAACAGCATAAAATCGCTTGGGAATATCAATGTTTCGGCGATTGAGGAGTATAAAGAGGTTTCGGAGAGGTATCAATTTCTTTCTGAACAGCTTGATGATGTTAAGGCTTCAAAAAGTGAATTGGAACGACTCATTGCAGATTTAACACAGGAAATGCAAAGAATTTTTGTGGAAAGTTTTGTTAAGATTAACGAGCAGTTCAAAAGAATTTTCGTTGAACTTTTCGGTGGTGGCAAGGCAGAGCTAGTGCTTTGTGAGCCTGATAATGTGTTGGAGTCGGGCATTGAAATTGTGGTTGCACCTCCTGGAAAGGTTATAAAAAATCTTATTTCGCTTTCAGGAGGGGAGCAGTCGTTCGTTGCTATTGCGATTTACTTTGCAATTTTGACGGTAAAACCATCACCGTTTTGTGTTCTTGATGAGATTGACGCTGCACTAGATGACACTAATGTTATGAAGTACGCACAATATTTGAGCAATTTTACCACATCAACGCAGTTTATTCTTATAACGCATAGGCGAGGAAGTATGGATGCTGCGAATGTCTTATATGGTGTTACTATGCAGGAGGATGGGGTGTCGAAGTTATTAAAGTTAGAACAGGTTGATTTTTTGGAAAATTAGTAGTATTATAATGGAGGGGTCGCTCATTCGCCGCTGGGCTTTTTGTTTTCGCTTTGGTTGTTAGTTGCCTTGTTGTCAGTGAATATACTTCTGCTTGTTTGATTAAGTAAAGGATGATTCTTGTTTTCTTTACTTTCCCTCCATCTACTTTCCGTATTGTTAAATCTAGTTGGGGGTGTTCATTTCTTTGTGCGTACAAAGAAACGAACCAAAGAAAAACGCAACTCAACGCCGTTGAGGCTAGGCACGCTCAACCAAAAACCAAAACAAAGACCGTTTTGGCTTTTGGGTCGCTACGTTGATTAGTTGCTTTCCCGTCGCATTTACTATACTCAGGAGGCGATTTTTATGTGCGACGGAAAATCGGTTTAGGATTGTTCTGGTTTGCCTTTTACCACAGAATTTAATTTAAGGGCAAAGAAATGAACACTCACACTTAAATTTAACCGTACAGAAAGTAGATTCAATGAAATCAAGGGAAATAAGAACCACGCTTTCCTAAATCAAATAGTACAAAGCATAATCAAGGACAACAACGAAAACAAAAACAAAAACTATATTTAACAAGCTAAAGGAGTGCTTATGGGTATATTTAGTAAAATAAAACAAGGGTTGCTTAAAACGAAAAACTCTATGGTCAAAAAGCTAGAAAGAGTTGTGAACTCTTTCACTAAAATCGATGAGGAGCTTTTTGAACAGCTTGAGGAAATCATGATTATGAGTGATGTCGGAGTTGAAACCTCCGTTGAGATATGCGAGGCACTAAGGAAAAAAATCAAGGAATACGGTGTTACCGATCCAACAGAAATAATGGGGCTTATACAAGAAGTTGTCGCTGAAATGATGGGTGATGACATAGCACTTGATTTATCTACTACACCGTCAGTTATACTTGTAATTGGCGTGAACGGTGCTGGTAAAACCACAACAATTGGCAAGATGTGCCACAATTTTAAGCAAGATGGCAAAAAAATCTTGGTTGCAGCAGCCGATACTTTCAGAGCAGCAGCAATTGACCAACTTGAAGTTTGGACAGAACGTGCTGGAGTAGACATTATTAAGCATGCTGAAGGCTCTGACCCTGCGGCAGTGATTTTTGACGCAATTGTGGCAGCTAAGGCTAGGAAATGCGATGTTGTGATATGCGATACTGCTGGGCGACTTCATAATAAGAAAAATCTTATGGATGAACTTGCAAAGATAAACAGAATTATTGAAACTCAGGCTGAGGGTTGTGCAAAGGAAATACTGCTTGTGCTTGATGCTACAACTGGACAGAATGCAGTTAATCAGGCACGGTTGTTCAAGGAAGTTGCTAATATTACAGGAATAGTGCTGACAAAGCTTGATGGAACTGCTAAGGGTGGTATTGTTATTTCTATTAAGAATGAGTTGGGGATACCTGTAAAGCTCATTGGTGTGGGCGAAAAAATTGACGATTTACAGCCATTCGACTCAAAGAGTTTTGTAACTGCGTTGTTTGAGAAGTCAGATTCCAGTGAGGAAGTAGAAGATGAGTAATAAAATTGTACTTGCGTCAAATAATAATCATAAATTACAAGAAATATCAGAAATGCTTGAGCCATTAGGATTTACGGTTGTTTCACAGTCACAGGCTGGGATATTACTTGAGGTTGATGAAACGGGAACAACTTTTGAGGAGAACTCTGCATTAAAGGCAAGGGCAATATATCAGCTATGCAAGACTGCTGTTATTGCCGATGATAGTGGGCTTGAGGTGGATTATCTCAACAAAGCTCCTGGAGTTTATTCGAGCAGATATGCTGGTGAAAATGCTACGGATAAAGAGAGATATGCAAAGCTGTTGAAAGAACTTGAGGGCGTTCCGATAGAAAAACGAACAGCACGCTTTGTGAGTGTAATTTGCTATATAGACAAGGACGGGGAAGAAAATATTGTTCGTGGCGAATGTGAGGGCTACATAGGTTTTGAACCTCATGGGGAAAATGGTTTTGGATACGACCCTGTTTTTATGTATGGAGATAAGTCATTTGCTGAGATTTCAGCAGAAGAAAAGAATTATGTTAGTCATAGGGCAAATGCATTGAAAAAGTTTATTGCATTGCTGAATGAATAAAGTTTTGGTCAAGTTTTTCTCAAAAGCTTGCGGAGAATCTGGAGAGGTAAAAGCCTTTAAGTTTTCTCATTAAACTCATATTATTAAAGGAGAATTTATGTTAACAAGTAAACAAAGAGCTAAACTAAGAGGAATTGCAAGCACAACTGATACTATTTTTCAAATAGGTAAGGGTGGTATTCCAGATACATTAGTACAACAGGTTGAAGACGCTATAAAGGTGCGTGAAATTGTTAAAATAAAGGTGCTTGACAATTCAAGCTATAATGCAAAACAGGCAGCTGAGGAGTTGGCAGAGAAAACAAATTCTGAGATTGTACAGGTTATTGGAAGCAAACTTGTGCTTTACAAAAAAAATATAAAGGAGCCTGTAATAAAACTATAATGAGCAATATTGGAATTTTTGGGGGAAGCTTTAATCCGATACACAATGGACATATTAATCTTGCAAAGGTTGCAAGGGATGAGTTATGCCTTGATAAGGTTATCTTTGTTCCGTCGAATAATCCACCACATAAGGATGGGGACGAATTTGAGAGCAATGAGGACAGGTTTGAGATGTGTAGGCTTGCTGTAGCTGATATTGAGGGCTTTGAGGTCAGCGATTACGAACTCCAAAAGGAAGATGTAAGCTATACGGTTTATACGATAAGACACTTCAGGGAGGTTTATCCAGATGATAAGCTTTTTTTGCTGTTGGGTAGTGATATGCTGTTAAGCTTTGATACTTGGTTTAGATTTGATGATATATTAAAAAATGTAACGCTTGCTATTGTTTCCCGTCAGAAAGATGACTTGAAGATGCTTTATAAAAAAGCAGAGATTTTATCAGCTTTTGGTGTGATAAATGTGATTGACGCAAGACCGATTGAGTTGTCGTCCACTGAAATAAGAAAGAAAATTAAAAATAATGAAGATTATTCTTGCTATTTGGGTAAAAAAGTTGTAAAATATATAAGATTGAAGAATTTGTATTCTGCTGAACAGTAAAAAAACAAATTCAAACAATTAATTTATTTTACAGAGGTGATTTTTTGGATAGAGATATAAAAGAGCTAGAGGCTTTTCTTGAACAGCGATTATCAAAAAAAAGATATGTACATTCACTTAATGTTGCAACAGAATGTGTGAAGTTAGCTAAGATTTATGGTGAAGATACCGAAAAAGCATATCTTACAGGGCTAATGCACGATGTGTGTAAGGAATCACCATTTGATGAACAGCATAAACTAATTGAGAATAGTCAATTTGAGATTGACGAATTAGAATTAATGTCAAAACCTTTGTGGCACGCAATTGCTGGTGCTGTTTATGTTAGGGACGAATTAGGGGTTACAGATAGCGAGATACTTAATGCTATAAGATTTCATACGATCGCTCATGCAGGTATGACAAGATTCGAGGAAATTGTTTATCTTGCTGATTTGATTTCAATAGATAGGGACTACAAGGATTTGGGGAAAATGAGAAAGCTTGCATATTTAGATATAAATAATGCAATGTTTGAAGCGATGGCTTATTCAATTGACAGCACGGTTAAAAAAGGTGCTTATTTGCCAAGACATACAGTTGAAGCTTATAATAAATATTTGCATATATTAGGAAAAACAAAGCTAGGATTAAGGAGAAAAACATAATGGCAAATGTAAAAAAGCGTAAAAAAAGACGTAAAAAAATGTCTAAGAAGGAAAAAATAATTTCCTCTATTATTATAACTCTAGGAGTAGTTGTTGTTGGAATAATGGGGTTTCAGTTGCTTATGGATTGGAAACCTCTTGATGAATTAGGACCATACTCAAATCAGGGCTTAATTGTAAATTCTAACAGTAAGCCAGAAGAGAGCAAGGAAGAAGATAAAGTTGAAACTGCTGAATATACTAATATTCTTTGTCTTGGATTCGATGAAGATGGAATTAGAACTGATGTAATGATGTTGGTTTCATTGAATAATAAAACAAATGAAATGAATATTCTGCAAATTCCAAGAGATACTTATATTCCTGATTTGGGAAGTACGGAAAAGATAAATGCTGCTTATACTGCTGGTGGAGATGAATCGGGAATCCAGAATATAGTTACAGTTATAAATAAGCAATTCCAACTCCCTGTGCATTACTATATGTCAATCGGTTGTGATGATATTGTTGAGATTGTAGATAAGGTGGGCGGAGTTCCGATTAATATTCCCGAAAAGATAATTTATGAGGGCGGTAAGGTTATTGAGGCGGGCGATCAGGTGCTTACAGGTGAAAAGGCAGAATGGTTTGTAAGGTACAGAATGGCATATGTACAAAAGGATCTCGGACGTATGAAAATGCAACGAATTTTCCTTGCCGCTTGTATGGCAAAGGCTAAGGATTTGGGATTAAATGAAGTAGTAGGTCTTATTCCAACAGTTACTAATAACATTAGCACAGATATGAGTGTTGGTGAGATGAAGGATATGGCTGGTGTGGTTCTGAATTTTGATATGGAAAAATGCACATTCTATATGTTACCTGGAGAGGGTAATGTTACAACTTATAGTGGTCAATCTGTTTATAGTATGCATGAACAAGAAGTTGCTGATTTGCTGAATGAAAAATTTAGGTCTAATGGACAGTATATTGACGTCAGTGATTTAGAAGTTTATGAATTAAAGAATACTTCAGATTATTTTGATGATGATAGTAATACGATTGGGGATATTCTTAATGGTGATGTACCGAATGTTCCAAGGGATGAGGGACCTGAATATGATTAAATTAGTTAAATAAAATATTATTAATAGGAGGAGTATATGACACAAAAGGAAGTTATAACTAAAATTGCAAAGGCTCTTGATGCAAAAAAAGCTGAGGATATACAGATAATTGGAATAAAGGATTTAACAGTAATAGCTGATTATTTCATTATTGCAAACGGTACAAGTACAACGCATACAAAAACTCTAGCAGATGAGGTTGAGCATTTGCTTTCACAGGCTGGGCTTAAACCAACTAGGACTGAGGGTTATAGTGGTGCAAGTTGGATTGTGCTTGATTATGCTGATATTATTGTTCACGTTTTTTATAAAGAAACAAGAGAGTTCTATAAGCTTGAAAGACTATGGTCTGATGGTGAGAGTATTGATGTAAATGAGTTTTTGGGATAAGGATTTAAGAAGGAGTCGAAGCTAATGGAGAATTATGATTTCAGTTCAATTGAAAGGAAATGGCAGAAGTATTGGGATGGTAATCACACATTTACTGCAAAAAATGATTATACAAAGCCTAAGTTTTATGCGTTGGTTGAGTTTCCCTATCCATCTGGACAGGGCTTGCATATAGGGCATCCTCGTCCTTATACTGCTATGGATATTGTATCTAGAAAAAGACGTTTGGAGGGGTATAATGTTCTGTTTCCTATGGGCTGGGATGCGTTTGGTCTGCCTACTGAAAACTTTGCTATAAAAAATAAAATTCACCCAGCAATCGTTACTGAAAATAATATTAAACGCTTTAAGGAACAGTTACAGGCACTGGGTTTATCCTTTGATTGGGATAGGGAGGTTAATACAACTGACCCTGAATACTTTAAATGGACACAGTGGATTTTTATGCATATGTTCAAGAAGGGACTTGCATATAAAAAGGAAATGGCTGTAAACTGGTGTACATCTTGTAAGGTTGTTTTGGCGAATGAGGAAGTTGTTGGTGGCGTGTGTGAACGTTGTAGTGGCGAGGTTATACGCAAGGTTAAGTCACAGTGGATGCTTAAAATCACTGAATATGCACAGCGTTTGCTTGATGATTTGGCTGAAGTAAACTATCTTGAGAAGATTAAGGCTACACAAACGAACTGGATTGGACGTTCAACTGGTGCTGAGGTGGATTTTGTTACAACTACTGGAGATGTGTTGACGGTTTATACAACTAGACCTGATACGCTGTTCGGTGCTACTTATATGGTTATTTCACCTGAACATCCAATGATTGAAAAGTGGGCTGATAAGCTTTCAAATAATGATGAGATTAAGGAATATCAAGAAAAGTCTGCACATAAATCTGATTTTGAGCGTACTGAAATGGTTAAGGATAAAACAGGCGTTGAAATAAAGGGTGTAAAGGCTGTTAATCCTGTTAATAATATGGCAATACCGATATTTATCTCGGATTATGTGCTTATGTCATATGGTACGGGTGCGATAATGGCTGTTCCTGCACATGATACTCGTGACTATGACTTTGCTAAAACATTTGATTTGCCTATTGTAGAGGTTGTAAAGGGTGGTAATATCGAGGTTGAAGCGTTTACAGACTGTGAAACAGGGGTTATGGTTAATAGTGGTTTTCTTAATGGGTTATCTGTTGAGGATGCTAAAGAGAAGATGAAGAAATGGCTTGAGGAAAGTAATAAGGGCGTTCCAAAGGTTAATTATAAGCTTCGTGATTGGGTGTTCTCACGTCAGCGTTATTGGGGTGAGCCTATTCCGATTGTTCATTGTGAGAAATGTGGTTATGTTGCATTGCCTGAAAGTGAATTGCCGTTGAGATTGCCTAATGTCGAGAGCTATATGCCTACTGATAATGGTGAAAGTCCATTGTCAACGCTTGAAAGCTTTATCAATACAACTTGTCCTGATTGTGGAGGACCTGCTAAGCGTGAAACAGATACGATGCCACAATGGGCTGGTTCATCATGGTATTATTTAAGATACTGCGACCCACATAATAAAGAAGTTTTAGCGTCAAAGGAAGCACTTGATTATTGGATGCCTGTTGATTGGTATAATGGTGGAATGGAGCATACAACTCTGCATTTGCTTTATTCAAGGTTTTGGCATAAATTTTTATATGATATAGATGTTACATCACAAAAAGAGCCTTATATGAGAAGAACAAGTCATGGAATGATTTTGGGCGAAGATGGACAGAAGATGTCGAAATCAAGAGGGAATGTTATTAGCCCAGATGATGTTATTAAGGTTTATGGTGCAGATACATTGCGTTTATATGAAATGTTTATCGGTGACTTTGAAAAGACAGCTCCTTGGAGTCCGTCAAGTATTAAGGGTTGTAAGAGGTTTTTGGATAGGGTTTGGGCATTGCAGGATTGCTTGATTGATGGCGATGATTATCGTGATGAGCTAAAGACAAAATTTCATAAAGCTATAAAAAAGGTTACTGAGGATATTGAAAGCTTGAAGTTTAATACAGCGATTGCTACAATGATGGCTTTGTTGAATGATATTTATACAATTGGTACAATTAACAAAAAGGAATATAGAGATTTGTTGATTATGCTGAATCCTTTTGCACCACATATCACTGAAGAATTGTATGAAATTATTGGATATGAGGGAGTGTTAAATCAGCAGACATGGGTAAAATATGATGAGGCACTGTGTGTTGAGGATAATGTTGAGATTGTAATTCAAATAAACGGCAAATTAAAGGATAGAATTTCAATAAGTGTAGGTTTAGACCAAGATGAAGTTTTGGCGATTGCTATAAAAAGCACTAAAATTTCAGAGGCTTTAGATGGCAAAAGTATCATAAAGCAAATATATGTACCAAATAAACTGGTTAATTTTGTTGCAAGATGACAAAGTTTTAAGAAAGCCTTGACAATATAAATATGATATGCTAAAATAAAGTATATCATATTAAATGCGTATTGCTTAAATAAGCGGTAGGATGTTGATAGCTGGCGTTTTAGCTTATTGCTTTAACGTTTTAGTATAAAACCTCTGTCTTAGCGGCAAAGGGAGGGAAACAAGTGGCAGAAGTTCGTATTGGAAAAAATGAAACTTTGGATACGGCTCTTAAAAGATTTAAGAGATCTTGTGCAAAGGATGGCGTTATCGCCGAAGCACGCAAGAGAGAACATTACGAAAAGCCTTCAGTAAAGCGTAAGAAAAAATCTGAAGCAGCTCGTAAGCGTAAATTCTAAGATTTACTTATCCGAATTATCGGATGCATTAGGTGCGTTATGTGCCGTGTGAAAAGCTAAATGGTTAAGGCGAGCGTTATGCTCGCTTTTTCTTTATATTTTATTTACATGAGGGGTTATAATATGCTTTTTAAGTCGACAATAGCGTTGAAATCCGTGTTAGAAATAACAACTGAAATGTTGGAAAATAATAATCTCAAGGGGTTAATTCTTGATTTAGATAATACTCTTACAACGCATGATAATCCAAAGCCTGCTGATGGGGTGCTTGACTGGATTGATGAAATGAAAAGATTAGGGATTAAGCTTATGATTGTGTCAAATAATCATGGTTATAGGGTGAAGCCGTTCGCAGAAATGCTTGGGTTGGAATTTGTTTCAGATGGCTTAAAACCTCTTTCAAGGGGGATTAATGAGGCACAAAAACGGATGGGGATACCTTTTTCACAGCTTGCAGTTGTGGGTGACCAAATATTCACAGATATACTTGGTGCTAATTTAAAAAGGATAAAAAGTATTTATGTTAAGCCAATTGAGCATGAAAAAACAACCTTTTTTAAGATAAAGAGGAAAGCAGAAAAATTATTTTTGCCTAAAGATATATAGGTAAAAAGTATATATAAGATAAAATTTAACGAATTACTAAAAGTAATGGAGGGCGAAACATGGGAGCATCTAAGAAAGTACTGGTAATTCATGGACCTAACTTAAATCTTTTGGGTGAACGTGAGCCTGGAGTTTATGGCGACCAAAGCTTTGAAAGCGTTAATAAAACTATCATGAGCAGTGCTGAAAAGATTAATGTGGAATGTGAGATTTTTCAATCTAATCATGAGGGTGAAATTATTGATAAGTTACATTCTGTAAGGCTTGGATTTGATGGTATAGTAATTAATGCAGGTGCATATACTCATTATAGTTACGCAATTAGGGACGCTATTTCTGCTGTAAAAATTCCATGCATTGAGGTGCATATTAGTAATGTTTTTGCTAGGGAGGAATTTAGGGCAAATTCAGTAATTGCACCTGTTTGTCTTGGCAGTATTTGTGGATTTGGCGTAGAAAGCTATATACTTGCGTTGCAGGTATTGAATAATAGGTGATTAAATGTATAAAACTGAAGAAATATTCAAGAAACTACCTTGTGAAATTGATTGTGCATTGATTACATCTGCCAAAAATCGCCGATACTTTACGGGTATGAGGTCTTCTGCTGGAACGGTGGTTTGTTTTCGTGATAAGGCATATCTTATTATTGATTTCAGATATATCGAAAAGGCTAGGGCTACTGTAAAAAGTTGTGAGGTTATTGAACAGGACAGCATTTATAAGCAGATTGAGGAGCTAGTTCAAAAGCATGGTGCAAAGAAAATTGCTGTTGAAGCTGATAAGATGACGATAAGTGAGCTGAATTTTTATAAGAAAAAGCTTGGTGAATGTGAGTTTGACACGTCTGACAGCTTGAGCAAGGCGATTTCTAAGATGAGGATAATTAAGGACAAGCTTGAGATTGAGAAGATTTCACAGGCACAGGAGATTGCTGAGAATGCGTTTGAGCATATACTTGATTTTATTCAGGTTGGTCGTACGGAGCGTGAGATTGAACTTGAACTTAATTGGGCAATGCTGAAAAGTGGTGCTGAGGCGATTTCGTTTGATTCAATTGTGCTTTCGGGGAAGAATACTTCTATGCCACATGGCGTTCCATCTGAAAAAAAGGTGGAAAATGGTGAGTTTGTGCTGATGGATTTCGGTGCTGTTGTTGATGGTTATCATAGCGATATGACAAGGACTGTTTGCGTTGGTGAGCCGTCTTCTGAGATGGTGGATGTTTATTCCATTGTTTTGAAGGCACAGGAAAATGCCCTAAAATCAGCTCGTGCAGGCATAAGGGGTAAGGATTTGGATAATTCTGCTAGGAGGATTATTGAGGACGCAGGTTTTGGAAATTCTTTTGGACATTCACTAGGGCATGGCGTTGGTTTGGATATTCATGAAATGCCATCGGCTTCGCATATATCGGAAATTTTGTTGGAGAAGAATATGCTTGTAACGATTGAACCAGGAATATATCTTCCTGAAAAATTCGGCGTTAGAATAGAAGATTTGGTGGTTATAACAGAACAATCTTGCATAAATCTGAACAAAACATCAAAAAAGTTGATTTGTATATAATTATTTTGTGTTTAGGTATTGCATTATATTAAGATTTGTTGTAAAATGTATAAAGTGACAGTAATGTCATTGCTAATTTATAGCAGGATTTATTACAATTATTTTATAGCATTATTTGGAGGTATTTATAATGGTTTCAGCAGGCGATTTTCGTAATGGTGTTACGTTCGAGATGGATGGTAACGTGGTTCAGATAATTGAGTTCCAACACGTTAAACCAGGTAAAGGTGCGGCATTTGTTAGAACTAAAATCAAAAATGTAATAAGTGGTTCAGTGGTTGAAAGAACTTTCAATCCTTCTGACAAATATCCTACTGCTTATGTAGAGAGAAAAGATATGCAATATCTTTATAGTGATGATGAACTTTACTATTTTATGGATAATGAATCTTATGAGCAAATTCCAATTAACAAGAGTATTTTGAGTGATAGCTTTGCTTTCGTAAAAGAAAATATGGAAGTTAAAGTCCTTTCTTATAAGGGCAGTGTTTTTGGCGTTGAGCCACCGAACTTTGTTGAACTTGAAATTACTGAAACAGATCCAGGATTTAAGGGTGATACAGCCACTAACGCAACTAAGCCAGCAACTGTTGAAACAGGTGCACAGGTGAGGGTTCCGTTGTTTATTGATCAAGGTGATAGAATTAAGATTGACACAAGAACAGGCGAGTACATGGAACGTGCATAAAACTGACGTTTTTACTTTATTAAATATATAGTAAAATTGCAGTTAATAATGCGTGGTTTTAATTATCACGCTGACAAACTTTAAGAGGAGGAGTTTTAAATGAAACTTAGTGAAAAAATGTCCTATTTGCAAGGTTTGATTGATGGTCTTGAGATTGACGATTCCACAAAAGAGGGAAAAGCGTTAATCCAGATGATTGACGTTATGCAGGAAATGGTTGTTTATGTTGATGATTTACAGAGCCAGATTGATGAATTAACTGAGCTTACTGAAATTATTGATTCTGATTTGGGCGATGTTGAAGAAATTCTTTGTGAATGTTATGAAGATGAAGATGACGATTGCGATTGTGGTTGTTGTTGTGATGAAGATGATGATTATGAAGATTTTGATGAAGATGAGCTTTATGAAGTTACCTGTCCTACTTGCAATGATGTTATCTTGATTGATGATGGTATGCTTGAGGAGGGTTCGATGGATTGCCCTAACTGTGGTGAATCGCTTGAATTTGACTTTGATGAGATAGAATTAAATGATGAAAATTCCGATAAGGAAGAATAATATCGGTTTAGGTTTAAATTAAAATAAAATATTAAGTTTCGGGGCGGAGTGAAATTCTCCACCGGTGGTAATAGCGAAAGCTGAGTCCACGAGTGCGTTTACGCATTGACTTTGGTGAAATTCCAAGACCGACGGTATAGTCCGGATGAAAGAAACTGTATGTGCTAGGTGAAATTTAGTTTATCTGGTATATCTACGCCCATAGTGTAATGCTATGGGTGTTTGTTTTTTACATTTATAATATATCGATGGCTTTGGTTTTTTATATAAAAATTAATGGAGGTTTTATTATGGAAAACACAATTGGACAGAAGAGTAAAGGATATTTGACGGTTAAGAATATGTGTATTATTGGTATGCTTTCGGCGTTGGCAGCAATTGTAATGCTGTTTGAGATACCATTATGGTTTGCACCCAGCTTCTATGAAATTGATTTAAGTGAGGTTATAGTGCTTATTGGAGCGTTTACGTTAGGCCCTGTTGGAGGAATAATTATTGAGGGATTAAAAGTTATTATAAACACAATGTTTAACCACACATCAACGGGATATATTGGTGAATTATCAAACTTTGTTATAGGCTGTACGTTTATTTTGCCTGCCTCCTTGATTTATCATTCAAAGAAAACTAGAAAAACTGCATTAATTGGCATGATAGTAGGTACAATTACCTTGACTATTGTAGGTAGCCTTTTAAATTACTATGTTTTCTTACCAGCTTTTGCGAGATACTTTGGAGCAGATGTTTCATACTTTGTTGAACAAGGGACTAAAATAAATTCTTCAATCAAGGATTTAAAGACTTTAGTATTGCTTGCAACAGCACCTTTTAATTTGTTAAAAGGAATTCTTTCGTCAGCGATAACATTTTTGGTATATAAAAAAATAAGTGTAATTTTACACAAGAATTAATTAAATAAGTAAAAACAAAATGCCCCTGTATTTTTTTTGATACAAGGGGCAACTATTTTTCTATTATATAAGCTTTTAGTCCTTGAACACTGCTCCTTTTGCACCACTTGTAACAAGGCTTGCATAACGCTTTAGATAGCCCTTAAGTTCTTTTTTAAGTGGAACAAAATCTACACGTCTTTTTTCTAGTTCAGCCTCATCAACAAGAACCTCAAGCTTTTTATTAGGTATGTCAATGCTAATAATGTCGCCGTCCTTGATAAGTCCAATGTTTCCACCCTCAGCAGCCTCAGGTGAAACGTGACCGATAGCAGCACCCCTTGTAGCACCACTGAAACGTCCGTCAGTTATAAGTGCAACGCTCTTGTCAAGTCCCATGCCAGCCAGTGTAGCAGTAGGCATGAGCATCTCACGCATACCAGGACCACCCTTAGGACCTTCGTATCTGATTACAACAACGTCACCATTAACTATTTTACCACTCAAAATAGCATTTAGAGCGTCTTCCTCGCTATTGAAAACCTTTGCAGTACCCTTATGCACCATCATTTCAGGAGCAACAGCACCCTGTTTTACAACAGCACCATCAGTAGCGATATTTCCTCTTAGAACAGCAATTCCACCGTCCTTGCGGATTGGATTTTCTAATGTATGAATAACCGTTCCATCGGGTTCAAGGGCATTAGCAAGTCGTTCAGCCTGTGTTCCTGTAACGGTAATTGTATCTGTATTTATAAGATTAGCCTTAGTTAATTCCTTCATTACAGTTTGTATCCCACCATAGAAATCGAAATCCTCAATAAACATTTCTCCAGCTGGATTTAGTTTGCATAGCTGTGGAGTAGTTTTGGAAATAGCGTCAATTTTATCAAGGTTAATATCACATTGTGCCTCATGTGCAATTGCAGTCAAATGCAGAACAGTATTCGTTGAACAGCCCAACGCATTCTCAACTCTCAACGCATTTTCGATACCCTTTTCAGTAACAATATCACGAGGTTTTATATCATTTGCAACAATTTCCATAATCTTTTCGCCCGACATTTTTGCAAGACGCATTCTTTCGCTAGAAGTAGCAAGTGCAGTTCCAGCCTTAGGTAGTGCAAGACCGATTGCTTCCGTGATGCAGTTCATGGAGTTTGCAGTAAACATTCCTGAACATGAGCCACAGCTAGGGCAAGCGTTGTTTTCATATTCCATAAGCTGATCATCGTTCATCTTACCGTTTGCGTGTGAACCAACAGCCTCAAATACGTCATTCAAGCTTACTCTTTTATTACCAACTCTGCCAGCATTCATAGGTCCACCACTAACGAAAATGCTTGGTACATTAAGTCTACAAGCTGCCATAAGCATACCTGGAACAATTTTATCACAGTTAGGTATAAAAACTATACCATCAAGTGGGTGAGCTGTAAGCATTACTTCGATACTATCAGCAATAAGCTCCCTTGAGCAGAGTGAATAACGCATACCATCGTGGTTCATTGCGATACCATCACATACACCTATGGTAAAGAATTCAAAAGGAACGCCACCAGCATTTCTTATACCATCCTTAACAGCCTGTCCTAATTCATGCAAATGCTTATGACCAGGCACATAATCACTCGCAGCATTTACAACTGCGATAAAAGGCTTTTTCATCTCGCTATCAGTAACGCCCAAAGCCTTTAACAATGAACGGTGAGGGGCTCTTTCAGGGCCACTTTTTATCATATCACTTCTCATATTAAACCCTCCTAATTTATAGTATTTGTCATCATAATAAAGCTAGTTTGCTTGCCCTAGAAAAGCTGCACCGAGAATTCCAGCATCATTTCCAAGCTTTGCAATAACAATGGCTGTATTCTTTTCTGAATTTTTAGTATAAACCTCTTTAGCAACCAATTCTTTTACAGGCAAAAGCAGTGTATCGCCCTCGTTGCACACACCACCACCGATACAAAGAACATCAGGTTGGAATATATTTATAACATTCGTAATACCAGTTGCAAGGTACTTAATATATTTATCCACAACCTCTATTGCAGTCTTATCGCCAACTCTCATACCATCAAACGAAGTCTTAGCTGAAACCTTTCCGTTTCTTTCATCAGCAAATGTCCACATAAGGCTGTCTTTATTCAACTCCATAGCCTCTTTAGTCATGCGAATAAGTCCTGTTGCAGATGAAAACACCTCAAAACAGCCTTTTCTTCCACATGAGCATTGAGGACCGTCAACGGAAATAACTGTATGACCAATTTCAGCACCAGCAGAATTTGAGCCAGAATAAATTTTACCATCAATAACAATTCCACCACCAACGCCAGTTCCAAGAGTAATACATACAGCATTATTAGCACCCTTAGCAGCACCAGCAACAAATTCGCCATAAGCAGCAGCATTTGCGTCATTTTCAATGAAAATAGGCTTTTTAATATGGTTTTGTATGTACTTCACCATAGGAGTATTTACAAAACCCAAATTGTTGGAGTATTCAATAACACCAGTTTTATTATTAGCAATTCCAGGAGCACCCACTCCAATCCATTCAATATCACCAACAGTCAGATTAGCGTTGCTTATTGCGTTAAGAGCAACCATTGCCATATCATCAGCGATTTCCTTATCAGGTCTAGGGCAATTCGTTTTAGTGCTAGCCTTTGCGATTATTTCATAATTATCATTCACAACCCCAGCAACGATATTAGTTCCACCCAAGTCAATTCCAACATAATACTTCATAAATAATCCTCCGTAAATTAATTTTAACGTAATAAGTCTTAAATTCCAATACCTGTATAAATAATATTTGCTTTCCCAATAATTTCATACTCTCCAAATTCAGCAGGAATAAAAATGCTATCACCTTTTTTAAATGAAATTGAGTTACTGTTTTCAGCAAGTCCGTTCAGCGTTCCCTCACCATCAAGTATAAGAATACTATTAAATGAGATTTTATCTGCATTAAGCAAAGCCTTGCTTTTTAATTCAATATTATATACTGAAAAGTATTCACATGAAGAAAGCAACTTCATATTATACCCATCATACTTTTCAACAGGCTGTTCAGGATATTCCTTAGCAGGACATAAATCCGTAACCTCAACTGCCTTGTCAATATGTAATTCTCTTGGCTTGCCATCATTTCCGACTCGCCCATAATCGTAAATTCTATATGTTGTATTTGAATTTTGCTGTATCTCAGCAATAAGAATTCCTTTGCCTATTGCGTGTAATGTGCCAGCCTCAATAAAAAACACATTACCTTTTTTCACATTCACGCTATTAGCAACCTCAAGCAAACTGTTGTTTTCAATATGCTCCCTAAACTCATCTTTTGTGATATTTTTATTAAAGCCATAGAGCAAGCTTGCACCCTCATCACAATCAACAATATACCACATTTCAGTCTTGCCATACTCACCCTCAACCCTCATAGCATAGTCATTATCGGGGTGAACCTGAACTGAAAGGTTGTCCTTAGCGTCAATCAGCTTTATAAGAATAGGAAAGCTTTCAAACCTATCACAAGCACTTCCAAGCACTTTCTTGCCGACTTTTTCGATATATTCTGCAAGTGAAAAGCCAGAATACTCACCATTTTCAATTACCGAATTACCGTCTTTATGGCAAGACAGCTCCCAACTTTCAGCTATTTTCTTATAATCACATTTTTTATTATATTCATCACGGAGTTTTGTTCCACCCCAAATATAATCCTTAAATTCAGGTATAAGCTTTAATGCTTCCAAGAAAGCACCTCCACAATTTAATTTCAATACTTTACTAACACTATCATTATATCAGAATTTTTTTTGAAAATCAATCATTATACTATAAAACTTTCAACATTAACTATAACCATGTGTTATGAATTCAACCGTTCTTGAGTATTACATTGACATTTTAAAGCAATATAAAATCAAACAACACTCAAACCGTCAGGCTTGGGTGTTGTTTTCCTGTGTAAATTTTTATAGCTACCCTTCAACCTGCTTCCCAAGAAACTGGGTAGATGCCTGAATTAAGCTGAGTTGAAGATCAGTAGCTGTTCTAGTGTTTTCATCTGCTTCCATAAAAGCAACAGCCCCTATAACATCGCCTGAGGATATTATAGGTTGACAGGCAATAGCACCCTTGTCAATACCCTCAACAGGAATAAATCTTGAGTCATCTTCTCCAGTAGCACAATGTTGTTTACGGTTTGTCATCAAATCCTCAAGCTGTGCTGATGCACGACGCTCAATAAATTCTTTTCTTTGAAAACCAGCAACGGCTACAACATGGTCCCTATCAAAAACTACAACAGGACAACCAGCAAGCTTATACATAATATCTGCAACCTGTGTTGCATTATCGGACATTTCGTTAATAGCAGAGTATTTTTTAAATATAACCTCTCCATCATTGCTAGTATAGATTTCAAGAGGGTCGCCTTCACGAATTCTCATAGTTCGTCTTATTTCCTTGGGAATAACTACACGCCCAAGGTCATCAATTCTTCTTACAATTCCAGTAGCTTTCATTAATAATACCTCCAAAATACATTGATATGATACATGGTTTCACACGGCAAAAAATATAATCTAAAAAGTATAAGCAGGGTTGCTTTTCTATTGTTTGCCTTTAAGAGCGAATTATACATAAATTTTATATTATGGTTATAAAATTTACAATGTAAAATTTGGTGATAAAATTAAGGAATTTAATCCTCAACATATAGAATAGGGTATAGATTATCATAGGGTTTAACAGCTTCTGGAAAGGTGTCGGCATAAGTAATTATTTTATCAAGCAATTCGGTTTTGAGAAAGCTAATTAGCTTGCTTAATGGGCAATCATACATTTCATTGCAGATGGGAGAAATCGTTATTACCCGTTTCCCGTTAAGGTTCATAATTCTGTAAGGCCATATTTGGCAATCGAAAGGCTTTTCTTCGCCCAAGACACAGCCTTTATCATGGTTAAGCACAGGGCAGTAAAAAAGCTCATTCTCATTTAATTCCTCTATTTTAAAGCAATAAGTATTCTCTTTTTTAATAAGTCTTATATCGGGATTAAAATTAATCACCTGTTCAGCAACAGCAGGAGTAAGTAGTGGTGTTTCCCAAACATCATATCTATCAAAGGCACAGCAGACTTTACATTCAGCACAAACCTTGTTATTAAGTATCCCTTTCAGCATAAATAATCAATCCAATCTCAATTATTATAAGTCTAAGTAAATTATAAACCTTTTTTTATAATAATTCAAGAGTTTAATGGAAAAAATTATCAAAAGCGGTACAGGTAAAATCTGAACCGCTTTTTTACGATAAAACATGACATAATTATAAAAAGAAATAATAGACAAGCCCATAAACGATAGAGGCGACAGTTCCATATAGTATAACAGGTCCTGCAATTGTGAAAACTTTCGCACCAACGCCAAGAACATAACCCTCTGTTTTGGATTCAAGTGCTGGCGATACAACGGAGTTTGCAAAGCCTGTTATAGGCACAAGAGTTCCAGCACCTGCATAATTAGCGATTTTTTCATACAAGCCAAAGCCAGTAAGAATTGCACTTGCAAGAATAAGAATTATTGAAACCCATGCACCAGCTGATACCTTATCAAAATTATAGTTTTCAAAAATTTTTAACACCGCTTGTCCGATTGCACAGATAATTCCACCGACTAAAAAAGCAATAGGTATATTTCTTGTGCTTTTTGAAGGGGGTGAAGCAGTTTTAACCATCTGGTCATATTGTTGATTAGAAATAGACATAATAATACCTCCTTTTCAAGGATTATTATAACCAATATTTCTTTTTTGAAACATAGTATTTTTTGGAAACAGCTACGCTTCATCATTAGTTTTATTCAATTTAATAAGCACGATTTCAGGTGGATTGAATATTCTAAGCTTGCCGAGTCCTCTTGATACTGACATTGAAGATGATGAACGGGTGTAAATTCCTTTAGAGTATTTGGGGAAGAATTTTCGTTCGGGGGAAAGTAACCCTCCAATGAACGGCAAACGTATAACGCCACCATGAACATGCCCTGATAAGATTAATTCAGCACCCCATTTGAAATATGTTTGAGCAAAGAAAGGATTATGTGCAAGGAGGATTGTAAACCCCTGTTTTGAGCCAATTGCATTATCTAAATCGGATAATTCATAACTCCTAAGTTCCTTATATCCAGTAGCCTTACAACGATAGTTTTCTCTTAAAAGCGACGCACCCACAATTCGTATTGAGCTTTTACCTTTTTTTATAGTATTGGTTTCGTTGTTCAGTAGAGTAACGCTTGCTCTTTTTATAGCAGTAAAGAGTTCACTCTTCATATCGGCTGACATATCAATTTCATGGTTTCCAAGAGAGTAATAAACAGGACATATTTCAGCTAGACTACGGAGTAAATTCTCAATAGCTGTAAAATCTGTACAGTCACGGCTAACCATATCGCCACATAGTAAAATATAGTCGGGTAATTGCTTTTTCACAGCTTTAATAAGTCGATTATTATTTTTACCAAAGGTTTTGGTGTGCAAATCAGCAAGCTGAATTATTTTTACTCCATCAAATTCTTCAGGCAAAGTATCGAAAACAAGATTTTGCTTTGTAATCCAAAGGTTATTATTGTCAACGATAAGATATACGAAAAATAAAAGCAATATCGCAAGTGCAATTTCCATTTGGCTCACCTCATCAAACTTTAAGTTAGTTATTATTATAAACCAAAAGTTAGAATTAATCAAATATATATAATAGCATTTTTCTTTTTTAAAATATTAAATTATTGTCTAATAAAAAAGCTGAATTAATTTGTTAATAAGCATTGTAAATATGTGAAAAATATGATAATATTAATAAAGGTATACAAAGGGAAATTTTAAAAAACATTTGCTAGAAATAAGCATTGAAATATGAGAAAAATTCTAATGATTTAACAGATATTAATAAAAATAAAAATATATGGAGGAACTGCAATGAATACAAGCGCAGTTTTATGGTATAAAAGTTCAGCAATAGATTTTAATAGTGCGTTGCCTGTTGGAAATGGAAGAATTGGTGGAATGGTTTACGGCAGAGTTGATGAGGAACTGATAAACCTAAATGAGGAATCAATTTGGTCGGGGGGCAAAAGACATAGGATTAATCCTGACGCTAGTGATAACTTAAATAATGTTCGTGGAATGTTGTTTGATGGTAGGATAAAAGAGGCTGAAGATTTAGCGATGAAAACAATGACTGGAGTTGGTGCTGATTCCAGGCATTATCTTCCACTTGGTGATTTGTATATTAGCATGAAAAATGTTCGCGAATATGAGGGGTATAAGCGTTATCTTGATTTAGAAAATGCTGTATGTACAACTGAATTTACTTCAGGTGGCGTGAAGTATGTTAGGGAGGTTTTTGCATCATATCCTGATAATGTGCTTGTTATACATATAACAGCAGATAAACCAGCCTCAATAACTATATCTACAAGGCTTGACAGAGCTTATAACCTTTATGACGATAATCGCCCATATAACAGTAATACGTTGATTTTAACTGCTGGTAGTGGAAGTGCTGATGGAATTTTCTTTTCAGCCGCAATGTCTGCAACCTCAAAGGGTGGAAAGGTTTATACGCTTGGTGGAAGTCTTTGTGTTGATAACGCTGATGAAGTAATGCTTGTTGTTGGTGTTCAGACGGGGTATCGAATAGGTGATTATGTAACAGGTACTTTGAATGATGTTCAGAACGCTTTGTCTTGTGAATATTCGGAATTGAAAAATAGACATATTGAAGACTATCAGGAGCTTTTTAATAGGACGAGTCTTTCCCTTTGCGATAATAGTGAGGGTGAATCAGAACGTTCAACTGAAAAAAGGATATTAAGACTTAGCAATAATGGATTTGGTGAAGCTGATCAAGGCAGTGTTAGATATGATAATAAGTTAACGGAGCTTTATTTCAATTATGGGCGTTATCTTATGATTTCAGCAAGTCGCAGAGGTACTCTCCCTATGAATTTACAAGGGATATGGAATAAGGATATGCGTCCTAAGTGGGGCAGTCGCTATTGCCTTAACATTAATACCCAGATGAATTACTGGTGTGCTGAGAGCTGTAATCTTTCTGAATGTCATATGCCTTTGATTGAGCATATTGAGAAAATTCGTGAGGACGGCAGAAGAACTGCTCGTGAAATGTACAATTGCAAGGGGTTTGTATGCCACCACAATACTGATATTTGGGGAGATACTGCACCACAGGATATATATGCACCTGCGTCAATATGGCCTATGGGTGCTGCTTGGCTATGTCTGCATATATTTGAACATTATGAATATACTCAGGACTTAGATTTCCTTGCTGAAAAGTATGATACGATGAAGGAAGCGGCTGAGTTTTGTGTTGATTTTCTTGTTGAGGATGCTTGTGGAACTCTTGTAACTTGTCCATCAGTATCACCTGAAAATTCCTACATTACAAATGCTGGAGTAAAGGGAAGTCTTTGTGTTGCACCATCAATTGATACGCAAATTATAAAAGCTTTATTTAATGATGTGATTAAAACCACAGAAATTTTAGGTAAGGATAAGGCTTTTGCTGATAAGTTAAAATGCATGATTGAAAAGCTACCTAAAATAGAGGTTGGTAAATATGGGCAGATAAAAGAATGGCTTGAGGATTATAGCGATTCTGAGGCTGGGCATAGACATATTTCACAGCTTTTTGCACTATATCCATCAAACGAAATCTCTCCAGAAAATCCCGTACTTGCAAAGGCTGCAAGAGCAACGCTTATTAGAAGGCTTGTGCATGGTGGTGGGCATACTGGTTGGAGTAGAGCGTGGATTATTAATTTTTGGGCAAGGCTGTTAGATGGACAGATGGTTTTTGAAAATATACAAAAGCTTTTGTCAAAGTCAACAAATAATAACCTACTTGCATCACATCCTCCTTTTGAGATTGATGGTAACTTTGGTGGAGTAGCTGGAATTGTAGAGGCATTAATGCAGAGCCATAACGGGCAAATTCATCTCTTGCCTGCATTGCCAAAGGAATGGCATAGTGGTGAAGTAAAGGGACTTCGTGCAAGGGGTGGCTTTGAGATTAGTATACAATGGGAGGATAATAAGCTGATTTCTGCTGAGATATTATCAATTAGTGGAAATTCATTCGGATTAAGAACTAATGTAAATACTAATGTTTTTTGTAAGGATAAATTAATAGGAACAGGCACGGGTAATGAAGTTTTATGCGTTAATACAGAAGTAGGCAAGAAGTATATAGTAACTTATAGAGGTTGAGGACAATGAAGAAAATTAAATTCATGACACTTATTCTTTCAGTAGCAATGCTTTTTAACGCCTGTTCTCCCATAAATAATAAATTTAGTAATACTGATAATAACAATATAAGTGAGGGTACTGGAGTATCTAAAAACACTTCTATAGGCAATGGTAAGGCAGAAAAGTATCCTATTTCATTGCCAGATGTTAATAAGGAAGAAGTTTCGATAATGGTTGAGGCAGAAAATTCTGAAGTTATGGGGAATCTGTTTATAAGTGAGGAACGAAGTGGCTTTTCTGGTGATGGATATGTGAGTGGTTTTAACAAAGCTTATGAGAATAAATTAAAAATAATGGTGGACGTTGCAACCGCACAGCATTATGATATTACACTATGCGTTGCTTCAAACAGCAATGTTAAAAACGCATTGATGGTTAATGGTAAAAAGGTTGGAGAATTTGAAATAAAAGAAAATGAAAAGGATAAATTTATTAAGGCTACGTTTTATGGTTTGTTTTTAGAGGCTGGGGTAGCTGAAATTTCCATCATGGAGGTTGATGGGAATTTCGATTTGGATTATATTGAGATTGCAGATAATAAAAACCTTGATGAGATAAGTTATGATATAAGCCCTAGTCTTTGCAATGAAAATTCAAACCAAACTACAAAAGAGTTGATGGAATATTTGACTGAATGTTACGGTAAGAGCATTATAACGGGACAGTATGCATCAAGTGAAAAAAACCTTGAGCTTGAGATTGTTCATGATGTGACGGAACAATATCCTGCAATTCGTTTTAGTGATATTGGTGGGTATTCACTTAATGGGCAACGTGATACAATGGAAACTGAGGCTTGCATTGAATGGAATAAGAGGGGTGGTATTGTTGGGCTTATGTGGTACTGGAATGCCCCTATTGGCAGAGCAAGCGTATATAAAGCGTCGTCTGATTTTAATTTGTCAAAGGCTGTTACCACTAAAGATATTGCAACACTAAGCCTTGATGAAATTAATGACTTATACAAAAATGGTGAAATATCTACTGAATGTTATGCATTAATTAAGGATATTGACGCTATTTCCGAACAATTGAAAATTTTACAGGATAATGATACTACTGTTTTGTGGCGACCATTGCATGAGGCTGGCGGCGAATGGTTTTGGTGGGGTGGCTCGGGTGCGGAAGCTTATCAGTGGCTTTGGGAGCTTCTCTATTCACGTCAGACTTATTACCATGAGCTTAATAATTTGATTTGGGTTTGGAATGGTCAGGGCAAGGAATATACTGTAAGTAATAATATGTTTGATATTGCCTCCCTTGATATTTATCTTACGGGAGAAACGGACTTTGGAAGTCGTGTTGAGCAGTATCAATGGCTTAATAAAGTAACTGATTCTAAAAAGCTTTTGGCTATAAGTGAATGTGGCATTGTGCCTAATATTGACAATATGTTCAGAGATAAATCTATGTGGTCGTTTTTTGGGTTGTGGTATGGAAGTTATATCATGTCATCGGACGGGAAATTTTCAGATACATATAATTCTGCTGAACAGCTTAAAAAAACATATAACTCCGATGGGAGCATAAATCTTTATGAATACATTAATAGAAATAAAGCGGTTACAGAAAAGTGAAAAAATATTTTTTATTATTGAAACCTTTTCTTGGTATGTAAAGTTAGTATAGTAAGGGGATAGTTGTGGAGATATAATCCTCAATAAAAATATTGTAAAAGGAAGGTGTTTTTTATGTCGAACAAAGATTTGTTCAAAAAGTTCATGTGTGGAATGATGTCATTAGCTATGATTGCTTCAGCTAGTACTACCGTACTTGCAACTACCACGGAAACAGATTTTGCAATTACATCTGCATCAGCAGGAACGGAGAAAACGTATGTTCAACTGGAGGCAGTTGTAGTCGAAGTAATTAACGAAACTAGCATAATGGTTGATTGGTTTGATAGTTCATATGGTAGAACTGTTGTTTATTGCGATAATATGCCTAATGTAAGCGATGGTGACAAAGTTTTCGTTATATCAGATGGAAGTTTCATGGAAAGCTATCCAATGCAATTGTATGCTAATAAGGTGTTTGTTTTCACAGAAACTGTTACTGCAATTAGTAATAATGAAGATATTGAAAATTTTTTAACACAAACAGAAGAACAAACGGAAGAAACTACAGTACTTACAGCGATGAGAGAATGGGTATTAGGAATTGAAACTATTATTCAAATAGATTCAACTTATAACAGAATGAAGTTAAGTAATGGGCAGATATTAGATTGTATTGACGGTGCTGAACTTAACCGATATGTAGAAATATATACAATAGATTATTTAATATACAAAGCAACATGTATGGATATGGATATGGAGAATTACGTAACATTAACAAGCGAGGAACGTGAAAATCTTATTCTTCCTGATGAACCACTCACTACATATAGTGAACTTAACCCAAATGAAGAAGTTACTTCTTGTTATGTAACTGAACCTACCACAGTATCAAGTCGTTATGATGATGTTACTTCATATTATTCTGATATTGCAACTAATATATCAAGTATTTCTGATGACGAGTATGAAGAAACATATGAAACCACTACTACGTTTGAATATCATGATAGTGCAACATATGAAATGACTACAACGCTTGAATATTGTGATACTGGAATGAATGAAACTACATTAATATACTTAACTACTACAGAAGAAACTGTGGCTGTTACCGACATTGCGAATAAGCAAGCTAGAGGAATTGTAAAGGAAATTAATGATTTAGGTTATGTTGTTGAAGTTGGAGAACTTCTTATAACAGTTGAAAAGGAACTTATCGTTGATGATGAATTAGCCGTTGGCGATATTATTGGTTTTTATGGTTGGGATTCTATGAGTATAGATGAAACTAACCCTATTAACTGGGGCGAAAACACAGAGATTATGAAAATAACTCTTGGCGACGTAGATGGAGATAGCGAAGTTCGTATTCTTGATATTATAGAAATTAATAAACATATTGTAGGAAGTGCGTCACTATCCACAAGAGGTAAACTATCTGCCGATATAGATAATAATGGAAGAATTACTATGTCAGACAATATTAGCATTGCAATGTATCTATGTAAAAAGATAACTAACTTAAATGATTTATCAGAGGATATTCCAGAAGAAACATTGCCAGAGGAAACATTGCCAGAGGAAACATTGCCAGAGGAAACTACTATAACTGTTTCTACTATAAGCATTATAACATCAGAATTAGAGCCAACATATTGTTTTGAGATGTATTTTACGGAAGCAGAAGTATTAGAAGTTATTGATGATAACACTTTCAAGATTTTAATAGATGAACGTGTAGTAACTGCTTCTTATGAGGATTACAATGAGAACAAATTTGAATTGCTTGTTGGAGATATTGTTAATATTTATAATGCTGGTGGTTGTATTTCATACAGTGAGCTTGAAAAAAGATACAGAATAAAAAACAAAAGAATTCTAGGTAATGCAAATTCAGATGCGGAAGTTAATGAGTTAGATATTGAATTTATCAATAGTTATATTAAACAAGGGAAGCATATGGATTTTCATATATGGAATAATTCAGATGTAAATAATGATAATATAGTTGATGCTAAAGATGTTTCACTAATAGAAAAATATATTGCTGGTGAAATAACTAGTTTTGAAGAAGAAACTACTCCTGTTGAAACTACTGAACCAGTAATTACTAGTACAGAACTTCTAACTAGTATTTCTATTATAACTACAGAAACAGAAAGCTATTTCTATGATGGTGGTGGAGCAAGAGTAGGAGAGGTATTAGAAATTATTGATGATAATACTGCTAGAGTCTTTATTTATACTCTTCAGGAAGGAATAGCTTATTATGGAGATGAAATTAACTTATCAGTTGGAGATAGTGTTAATGTTTACAGCCCAGGTGGCTATGTTACTTGGGAAGAGCTTTGCAATAGTTTTGAAATAATAAGTAAAAGAATACTAGGTGATGCAAATTTAGATGGAGAAGTTAATGAATTAGACATTGAGCTTATTAATAGCTATATTGAGCAAGGGACAGGAACAATTTTCACCAATTTGAATAATGGCAAATGGGTTAACGCAGATGTAAATAATGACTATAAAGTTGATGCTAGAGATATTTCACTAATAGAACAATATATTGCTGGCGAAATATCAAGTATAGATGACAAGGACCATGAATTATATTTACCTATACTAAATATTGTTCGCACTGGAGTAATAGAAGTTATTGACGCTAATAACTTTATAATTCCTTGGGGGGATGGCACGATCCAAATTACCTTTAGTGACACTCCAGAATTATACGCTGGAGATATGGTGAAGTTAGAATGGGGTGGAACAGATGGTCCACTAGAAAAGCGTATGATATCAGTTACTAAGGTGATTCGTGGGGACGCAAATATGGATGGAGAATTAAATGATTTAGACGCTAAGTATATTAGAAATAATATTGATAACGGAATAAACTTCATTTTTGACCAAGTATTTTATGCAGATGTAAATTTTGACAATGAAGTTACAATTGACGACGCTATACTAATTGAAAAATATATTGCTGGCGAAATAACTAGTTTTGATGAAGTAGATATTAATGAAATAGAAGAAATTAAGTTAAAAGAAGCATTTTTAAAAGCTATGAAGGATGAAGAAGTAATCAGATCATACATTAATTATTTAGAGAGTGAGCCAAATGTTGAAAACATCAAACTTCAACTAATAGCTAATGTTGATGGATATTCAATATGCTTTGTTCCAAGTGTAGTTTTTGCAGAAGCATATACAATAGAAACTTATGATGGATATACTTTTTTTGCTTATAATATTTACTCTACATCGGATACAGGTTTGTATTTGATAAAAGATTCCGAAGTTTATACTCTTGCTGATGCTTATAATCTTAACATTATAGACATTAAGAAAATTTATAATGCACTTCCTAAGGAAAATTATAATGGCGAAGTTGTTGCCGTTACAGACCGTACAGATAGGGCATAATCCTAAAATTATCTTTATAATAACTCCAAACACCACCTATTTTCGTAGGTGGTGTTTTTTGTTTTATAAGATTATATATGAGATTTGTCATTAGCTGAGGATACTAAAAGCTTTATATTAGCCTTGTCGGCATTCATTAGCCATAGAGCAAGCAGATACATTCCTCCACCCAATATAATGGAGATGGGCAATACTATTCGGTTATCTAAAATGCGTGAAACAAGGCTGTTGGTGAGCAATGCTGTTGACGCACATAATATGCCTGCATACAGTGGCGAAATGAATATTTTACAGAGATTAAACTTAATCTTTGTTTCCTTGCAAAATGCAATCAGCGATAGGATAAGTATAACAAAATAGCAAGCCAAAGTTGAAATTCCAGCACCTGTTACATTGATTTCTGGGATTGGTATGAGTATCATGTTTCCAATAAATTTTATAGCAACACCGATGAGCATAAGCTTAACGGGGATATCGGCACGTCCTATGGCTTGTAGCATACTAAACACTGGGAATGACAGTGCCAACATTATAACACCAAGCCCTAAATATACAAGGCTTTCATAGGATACTAGCACTTCGTCAAGTCGTGAAGGGTACAGGAACGTTAAAATTTCCTTTGATAGAATGCATATACCAAAGCCAGAGGGAATTGCAATAAAGCCTGTAACCTTCAACGCTGATTCAGCGTGTTTCTTAACTTTGGTTTTATCCTTTTCTGCCCATGCTTCGGCTATATTTGGAAAAACACCCTTGCCGAACATATTTGTAATTGATGGAACAAGGTTGAAAACGGTTATCGCAAGCCCTGTGAATGAGCCATAGACGAATGTTGCAAACGCTGTTAAGCCTATTTCTTGCGATATTGGATACTTATTAAGGAAAAATTGAGGGGACTTTTCTATTGACTCATTCAAGAAACGAATTATTGTTGCGAGGTCGATTAGAGATGTAAGATTAATCACAAGCGAGCCGATTGAAACTGGTATTAATATTCTAAAAAGCTCCTTGCAAATCTTCCTTTTTGAATGTGTTGTTTTATCACTGTCAAGTTCTTGCTGGGATATGCCGTCCCCGATAAATTTATACCGTAGCACTATGTATATCGTTCCAGCCAATGAGGATAGGGTTACACCTAGCACTGCTGCTGCTGCGGCAACGGCTGTGATATCAGTTCCTGCTGGGAAGTAGGCAAGCACTTTGTCAGAATTATTTAGGACATAAAAGCATAGCCACAAGCCTGATACAAGCTTCACCAGTGCCTCTGCAATCTGTGAGAAAGCAGTAGGGTACATATTCCGTAAGCCCTCATAGTAGCCACGATATACGGCAGTTATACACCCAAAAAGAATTGACGGTGCTATCATGATAATGGAAAGATATGATTTTTCACTTTCCACGATATTAACAGCGAATGGCTTTGCAAGTAGAAATATAGAAAGGCTACCAAATAACCCGATTAGAATGAAGATTACTAGGGATATGCTTTTTACCTTGCGTGCATTTTGGTACATCTTGAAAACTGAACTTTCAGCCGTTAGTTTCGCAACAGACGCAGTAAGTCCAGTAACGGAAACAGCATAAACAGGCAGAAACAGTCCGTATGCACTGCTGAAATATCCCATGCCTGTACCACCTAAAAGGTTAGTAAGTGGGATTTTGAATACTGCACCGATAAGCTTTGCTATCAGAACGGATACAATAAGTATTACCGAGCCATGAATAAAGCTCTGTTTTTTCAATAACAACACCTCTTTTTTATTACTATACAAATATTTTACAATTCTAATGAAATTGTTATAATTATTAAAATTTATGTTGATGTATTAAAAAATATGTGATATAATTATAAAATAATATGGTTTTTATGCACTTTAGTTAAAAGTCACATAAAAATCGACAAAGGGTGGGACACCCTTTTATTATGCATTTTATGCAATGGTTGATAATTTGAGAAGAGGTTGATGTATGAATTATATTTTTTCCGATAGAATTGCTGGCTTGCAAGCATCAGCTATTAGGGAAATCCTAAAGTTTACAGCGTTCCCAGATGTTATTTCATTTGCGGCAGGAAATCCAGCACCAGAAGCATTTCCAGTTGATGAGGTGTCAAGAATTTCTAGTGAACTGTTGAAGGATAATCCAATTTTAGCATTACAGTATAATATAACAGAGGGTTATACCCCTTTAAGAGATTTGCTGAAGAAAAGAATGGCAGAAAAAGATTGCTTTACGGATAATGATGAGTTGATTATTACTGCTGGTGCACAGCAAGGCATTGAGCTTTCATGCAAGGTTTTATGCAATGAGGGCGATACGCTTATTTGTGAAGCACCTAGCTTTATTGGCTCACTTAATGCTTTTAAATCTTATAAGGTTAATCTTGTAGGAGTGGAACTTGAAGATGATGGTATAAATCTTGAACAGCTTGAAAATACTTTAAAAGCTAATACAAACACAAAGGTTTTGTATTTAATTCCTAACTTCCAAAACCCAACGGGTAACACTATGTCTTTGGAAAAAAGGAAGGCTGTTTACGAAATTGCAAGAAAATATGATATTATTATTATTGAGGATAATCCATATGGTGAGCTTAGGTTTGCTGGCGAGGACGTGCCATCTATAAAAAGCCTTGATACTGATGGTAGGGTTATTTATGTTGGTAGCTTTTCGAAAATTCTTGCTCCTGGACTTCGTGTTGGATATGTGTCTGCTCCAAAGGAAATTATACAGAAGATTGTAGTTTGTAAACAGGTTTCTGATGTTCATACTAATATTTGGGCACAGGCTGTTTGCGAGAGATTTATGGAAACTTGTGACTTAAATGTTCATTTCGATAGTCTTAGAGCAATATATAAAAGAAAATGTGAGCTTATGCTTGGAGAGATGGATAAGCATTTTTCAAAGAAGATTAAATACACTAAGCCTCAAGGTGGTCTGTTTATTTGGGCTACACTTCCAGAGGGTAGTGATATGCTTGGTTTTTGTAAAAAGGCTGTTGAAGAGTATAAGATTGCCGTTGTTCCTGGTAGTGCATTCATGATTAGTGAAAGTGATAAAACAAACTCATTCAGGCTTAATTTTTCTACACCAACTGATGAACAGATAGTCAAAGGTTGCGAGATTTTAGGTAGAATGACAAGGGAAATGTTAGATTAAATAATAAAAGATAAGGAGAAATTTGTTATGGCTGAAAGAAAACGTTCACCATTAAATAGATATCCTGTTACTCAAAAATATTTAGAGGCTAGAGCAGGTGCTATTTCTTTTGCTGCAACCGATATTAAAAAAATGACTGCCCCTGAAAGTCAGGTTTATGGCTTGGTAATCGACATACCTATGGGACCAAACCTGCTTTCAACTTTGGTGTGCTATGCTAATGGTTCAGCGAATTTGTATTATAATAATGGTAGTTCATTAGTTGGTGCAGCAACGAAGTTTAGGTCTATTGCTCATGCTGCAAGAACTCTTGTATTGAGTGCAGAAAATTGTCTAGCTGCTTCTGAAAAGGTAAATTCCTATGATTTGCCTGTTGGTAGAGTTCATTATGTTTATTTTCTTACAAAAAGAGGATTTATTTATAAAACAGAAATTACTCCAGGTAATTTTAAAGAAAATGATAAGGGCAGGAAGTTGTTGTTTCATTTGTATCAGAATGTGTTGGCTGAATTTAGAGCAGCACAGCTGAAAGAAGAGAGGCAGAATAGAGATAGCAACAACTGATTGAAAGGGGATTTTAGTTAATGTCGGAGCAAGAAAAAAAGCTCATATTCAGTGGTATTCAACCAACGGGAACGTTTACTCTTGGTAATTATATTGGTGCTATTTGTAATTGGAAAACATTGCAAGATGAATATAATTGCGTGTATTCTGTTGTGGATATGCACGCAATTACTGTAAAGCAAGACCCTGCAAAGCTCAGGAGCAATTCACTAGACGCTTATGCGTTGTTGCTTGCTTGCGGTATTGATTTGGATAAGTCGATAGTTTTTATACAAAGCCATGTGAAAACTCATGCTGAATTAAACTGGATTTTGTCTTGTTCAACTCAGTTTGGTGAGTTGTCTAGAATGACGCAATTTAAGGATAAGAGTGCGAAACACGCTGATGATATAAATTCAGGATTGTTTACATATCCAGTTCTGATGGCAGCTGATATTTTGGCGTATAATGCTGACCTTGTACCTGTTGGTGCTGACCAAAAACAACATCTTGAGCTTGCAAGGAATATTGCACAAAGGTTTAATCAAAGATATGGTGATTTTTTCACTGTGCCTGAACCATATATCTCCAAGGTTGGTGCAAAGGTAATGTCGTTGCAAGAGCCTACTAAAAAGATGTCAAAGTCGGATGAAAATCCTAATTCGTGTATATTAATACTGGACGATAAGGATACTATTATTAGGAAGTTCAAGCGTGCTGTAACTGATAGCGATGCAGAGGTTTGCTATCGTGAGGGTAAGGATGGAATTAATAACCTTATGACTATATATTCAACGGTTACTGGAAAAAACTTTGATGAGATTACAAGTGAATTTTCTGGTAGGGGTTATGGTGATTTTAAGGTTACTGTTGGTGAGGCTGTTGCTGAACATTTGCGTCCGATGCAAGAAGAATTTATAAAAATTAGAGCAGATAAGCAGTATTTAAAGGATAGTTATACGAGTAGTGCAGAAAAAGCTTTGAAGCTTTCACAACGTGTTGTGAGCAAAGTTTATCGCAAGGTAGGCTTTGTTGACGCAAGATAAAAGGTAAATATTTCACAATAATTACAGATATGCGTTATAAATATAGCGAAAATTTAATAAAAACAACGAACTTCGCAAAAACACTTGCAATTTTGAGGAATTTAATGTACTATATAAAAGACATATTTGTGTGGTGTATTTATTATATGGTGAAAGAGTGAATGATGATAAATTTTAATAAAAAGGAATTTTACTCAATCGACGATTTGTTAAATATTATGCATATACTTCGCAGTAAAGATGGCTGTCCTTGGGATAGGGAACAGAACCATGCTTCCATAAAAAAAGATTTTGTGGAGGAGGTTTATGAGGTGATTGAGGCTATTGATTTGAAAGATAGAACCTTGCTTCGTGAAGAATTGGGAGATGTTCTTTTGCAAATTGTTTTCCATTGCCAAATTGAAACTGAGGTTAATGGCTTTTCGTTTGATGATGTTTGTGACGAGATTTGTAAAAAGCTAATTATTAGACATCCCCATGTTTTTGGTGATGTTGATGTCAGTAGTACGGACGAGGTTTTAAGGAATTGGGATAGCATTAAAAAGGAAACTAAAGGGCAGGAAACCTATGCGGATACGCTTAAGAGCGTTGCAAAGTCACTGCCAGCTTTAATGAGGGCAGAAAAGGTCGGTAAGAGGGCTATGCGTGCTGGGATGGATTTTAAAGGCTATGAGGATACTATTTCCTGCATAAGGGCTGAATTGTCCGAACTTGAGGGTGCTATTAAGAGTGGGAAAGTTGATTGTATTGAGGAAGAATTGGGCGACTTGCTGTTTTCATGTGTTAATACTGCAAGGCATTTGAATATTGATGCAGAGGAAGCGTTAACCAAGTCAACTGATAAGTTTATTAAGCGTTTTGATGAAACGGAAAAGAATATTAGGCTAAGAGGGATTGATATGAAGTCCCTTAGCATAGATGAGATTGATGTCTATTGGCGTGAGGCTAAAGAGAAATTAATCCAAAAGTAAATGAATAATAAAATGGAGGTAATAAAAATGACAAAATCAGAGTTAATCGCTGTTGTTGCTGACAAGACTGAAATGACTAAGAAGGATGCTGATACTGCTGTTAATGCAGTTATTACAGCAATCACTGAGGCTTTAGTTGAGGGCAACAAGGTTCAAATCATTGGATTTGGTACATTTGAAGTTCGTGACCGTAAGGAAAAGGAATCTATCAACCCAAGAACAAAGGAAACTTTCATTTCTCCTGCTAAGAAAGCTCCTGCATTCAAGGCTGGTAAGGCTTTGAAGGAAGCTGTAAATATTAAGTAAACTTTGTATAAGAATACTGAATTCAACAAAAGCAGGGAACGGATTACCGTTCACTGCTTTTGTTTTTACAATATATGAATTTAGGTTGATTTTTGTCGTATTAACCATTTTAGTATAAATATTTAGCGAATATAATTTTGGAGGGTTTTATGAGATTAGATAAATATCTTAAAGTAACACGCTTGATAAAGAGGCGAACGATTGCAAATGAAGCTTGCGATGCGGGCAAAATACTTGTGAACGATAAGGTAGCAAGGGCATCTTATGATGTTAAAGTAGATGATATAATTTTCATAAATATGGGACAAAGACCATTAAAGGTTAAGGTTTTGTCAATTTCTGAACATGCAACAAAGGATAATGCAGCAGATAATTATATTGTGGTAGAATAAAATGAGCTGTCTAGGGAGAAATAATCCTCTGGACAGCTTTTTAGTAGAGCCGACGTACCATTATCTTTATGTTTTGGTATTGGTTTCAACCTTACCCTTTGTAATGTAGTGTTTGTTGAGGAAAGGAATCCAGTTTACCAAAAGTGAAACCATAATTCCGATTGTGGTGTCAATCATTCTGTTTATAGCATAGAGCAACGCTGTGTCTGCGGTGTTTCCTCTATAGGATATAACGATACTTAAAAATACAACACAGGCTAACTCAGTGGAATCGGGACGCTTGATTTTTACTGTTATGAATATAAGTGGAATTAATGCAAGTGAGCTAATGAAATATTCCACAAGCTTATTAAATCCAAAAGGAAGATAATTAAAAGCTAGCAATAATAAAAGTCCGTAAATACCACCTATAATAGTTCCAATCATTCGATTAACTGAAACCTCTTTGCTCATTTTAATATCTTTTTGCATACATAAAATTGCAGAAATTACAGAATAAAACGGGTTATATATATCACGAAAATAGCTGAGTGAAAAGCATAAAAAGGCAGCAATAGAAGTTTTGATAATTCGTAAACCTACTTTTATTTTTGGCATTCTAACCTCCTAAACAACATTCTAGGGCAATCACAGTAAATGTGGTTGCCCTTAAAAATGTCAATAATATTTGAATTAATCAGCAGAATTTACACCAACTGATGCGATAACCTCTGATAAAAGGTTGCTTGGAAGTGGCTCGTAGCGTAAAAATTCAGTAGTAAAGCTACCCATTCCTTTGGTAACCTGTCTAATATACATAATGAAATCATGCATTTCACGAGTAGGTACTTCTGCACAAATTTCAGTCATACCTTTATCCATAGGGTTCATTCCAACCACACGCCCACGACGTTTGTTGAGTTCACCCATAACATCACCAGTGTTTTCATCTGGAATAATAACTGATAGGCTTTCAATCGGCTCAAGCATAATCGGGTCAGCCTGTTTCAAGCCTTCCTTATACGCAATTGAGGCAGCTATTTTAAACGCCATTTCAGAGGAGTCAACAGGGTGATATGAACCATCAACAAGTATCGCTTTAAGCCCTGCAACAGGACAGCCAGCAAGCACACCCTTTTTAACGGATTCTTGCAGCCCTTTTTCAACAGCAGGGAAGTAATTTCTTGGCACAGCACCACCGAAAACCTTCTCCTCAAATATAAGTTCATTACTAATACAAGGCTCAAATTCAATCCACACATGCCCAAACTGCCCGTGCCCACCAGTTTGTTTCTTATGTTTACCCTCAACCTTAACCTTTTTGCGTATAGTTTCCTTATAAGCAATTTTAGGAATAGAAAGTTCCACATCTGCACCAAATTTACTCTTTAGCTTTGTGATAGCACTCTCAAGATGTTGCTCACCCAAACCACTTAATATCTGTTCACCTGTAAATAAATCCTGAATATAGGTAAGAGTTAAATCTTCCTCAAGCAAGCGTTTGATACCAGTAGAAATCTTGCTTTCATCGCCCTGTGTCTTTGCTCTAGCAGCCATTGAATAGCAAGGCTTAGGGAACTCAATTTCAGCAAATGAAACAATTCTTCCACCGTCACAAAGTGTTTCAGATGTATTAGCACTAATCTTTGTAGTAACAGCAATATCGCCAGCATTAGCCGATGAAACCTCTATTTGCTTTTTACCCATAAGCTTATAAAGCTTTCCTATTTTTTCAGTTTGCCCAGTTGTAGCATTAATAAGTTCACAATCGCTGGAAAGCGTTCCACTCATAACCTTCATGTATGACATTTTACCTACAAACGGGTCAGCAATCGTCTTGAACACAAATGCTACCACAGGTTCAGAGGAGTCGCAAGGCACTTCAACAATTGAGCCATCTTTTGCAATTGCACTAGGAACAGGTCTTTCATTTGTCGATGGAAGCAGTAGCGAAAACTCTTTTAGTAGCATATCTACACCAGCAAGAGTAGTTGAGGAAATACACACAACAGGAGTGATGATACCGTCATTCATCCCCTTGTGTATCCCTTTTACAAGTTCCTTTTTAGTAAACTCCTCACCCTCGAAAAATTTCTCCATAAGACTTTCATCAGTTTCAGCAACAGCCTCACTAATAGCAGCAATCAATCCATCAAGACGATAATCCATCTTTTCTGAAATAGCAGAAGTAGGCATTTCAGTTTCAATAGCATTGCCTTTTTCGTCATATTTATACGCTTTCATTTCTATCAAATTAACATATGATACGATTTTTCTATCATTAATAACAGGCACAATTACAGGACAAACCGTAGGTCCAAACACAGTTTTTAGGTCAGTTAAAACATTATAGAAGTTTGCATTTTCATCATCAATCTTAGTAATTACAAACATTTTTGATTTCTTCAAATTTTCAGCAAGTTCATATGCTTTTTTAGTACCTGTTTTAACTCCAGATTTAGCTGAAACAGTAATCATAGTAGTATCTCCAGCATAAATGCCCTCATACATACCACCAGCAAAATCGAACAGCCCAGGAGTATCCAAAATATTAATTTTTCTATCATTATAATTAAAAGATGCAAGAGCAGAGCTAAGAGAGTAGTTTCGTTTAATTTCCTCAGGTTCGTAATCACAAACGGTTGTTCCATCAACAATTTTCCCCAATCTATCAGTAGCACCAGCCTTATAAAGCAACGCTTCTACTAGGGAAGTCTTTCCAGAGCCGTAATGACCAGCGAGTGTAATATTTTTAATTTTATCAGTTTCAAAAGTGTTCATTATGTTAATCTCCTTTAATTCAAAATGTAAAAGTAATATTAACATTATAGCACTTCCTACAACTACATACAAGGCAAAAAGCGTATTTTTATATAACAATACAAATAAAGAAAATTTTATTGTGCATTTTAGCCAATTCCTTACATACTTTCATAATAATTTGGAAACAATTATTTATCTATTATTAACTATTCATTAACATGTAAAATACTTCATGGCATTGATTGGATATACAAATGGCAAGGATTACTCCTTGCCATAAAAAATATACATACTAGGGTTTTCTTATTTTCACCACTCCCACAGAAATTAATGCCCAAAGCATATTATAGATAAGCAAGGCTGAAACAGATACATGCCAATAAGCCTTCATCGCCATGAAAACAGTCACTATTGCAAAACCGAGAATAGCAGATGTCGCTTGGAGAATAGTTCCAAACAAAGAGGTCTGCCTTATTGAATTTGTGCTGATAAGTAGTTGAGCAAAGGCAGAGAACTTTCCATTACAAGCCATAGATGCACTTTGAGCCTTTACAGTGCTTGTTTCGCTATCAAAGATTTTATGCATTTTTGAAGGAATTATTTTTATCATATCCTCAGAAATTTTAAACAGCCTTGATATTCTTGTCAAGGAAATAAAAGAATCAATACTCTTAATGATAAGATAAATCCCCTCATTCTGTATTTCCTTTAACCAATGCTTAACCTCAACACTAGCGTTAATTTCAATAATAAACATAGCAGAAAGATTTCCCGAAACGGAGAGATAAACAGCGTCCTTGCCGTTTTCAGTATATTCAAACTCTTTGGTTTTTGATGGAATTCCCTCAATATTATGGCTAGTCATCAATGCACGATTACCGAGCAAAACACGTTTGTTGTTAATCCAACCGCAAATGCCCATAGAGTCTTCATAAATAAAGTTTTCAACAGGAAAAAGCATTTTATTATCACCTGAAACCATTCCATCAAACATTTCACTAAGTATACTTCCAGCATTAATTGTAAGACTTGCAGCAAGCACAATTGCATCATCAATTTTAAAATCTGAATATGGTTTGATAGCAGACAGATTTACCATACCTTTAGGGAAAAGGCTTTTTGCATCAACCATAACTGAATTTGTATCATAGAAATCATCAACGCTTTGGTAACCAAGCATAACACTTGATGATTTATTGAACTTTTTTGAGGCAGCAGAAAGTGGAATATTTGCAACAAGAGTCATTGCAAAGCACGAGCAAGCACTTATAAACATAGAAAAGATAGAAGCACCAGCAGCGAATGCAGCCATATCAACGATTACATCGGGCGAATCTGTAAGCATTAATGCACTAAAAACAGAAATTGCAAGCGATAAAACAAGTGCAATAGGAGTAAAAACCCTACAAAATCTATCAGCTATATCAGTTGAGAATGTATATTTAATGAAGTCAGATAGATTTTCAGTTCTACGCATTGTAGCAAGAATAGGGTAGTCGCCCATAGTTCCTCTAGTTATGCTTTCAGCCTTGCGATCATCTGTAACAAAAACAATAGCATGTTTGTCTTTATTCAGCATTAAAAATTCAATATTCTTAGACGCACGACTTACAATTAACAACTTACCTACTGCATTAAAAAGTAATGATAAAATAGCTATCGGCATAAAGATATGAACTTTTCCGACTTCAAGCAAAGTTGTATCAAACATAATTGAAAATCCTGCTATAACACAAGCAACTGTCGAAAGAGAAGTAAGGCTATCGCAGTCTGCATTAAGTGTAAAAAGTTTTTTTAAGCCATTAATGATAACAGGTAGGGAAGTCAAAATTGACACGCCACCGAGCATAATCATCGTAAATGCAAAGCTTTGTGGCGCTGTTGCAGACTTAAAAACTGAAAGTGTAGGCAAGTCATAATCATTTGCCAAAGTGATATATGTACTAAAAACAGCCATAATAGTCAGCACAAGTATTCTGAATATAATTGTCCCTTTTAGATTGAAAATATCAGTGGTAATCTTTTTTAAATCATCAGCACTATCTTTTTTCTTTTTTGCCCTATCTTTTTTATCCACACGTTCAGGACGGTCAGGTTTTATATAAACATCAACTGAACTATCCTGTTTATTTGCTTGAGGATAAGTCTTCTTTTTAACAGGAATATCATAAACCTTTTCTGTTTCCGATATACCAGCATTTAAGACTTTCTTTTCATATTCAGGTGTAGGTCTAGCAACCTTTCTTTTCACCTTCCTACCCTGCAAAAGCTTTTCTTCCTTTGCTCTTGTAGAATTCCTCATTGGTCGAATTTTAGGGTTGGAATCGTAATCCTCCGTAAGTGGCTTAACATTTGGAGGCATAACAAATTCCTCTTTTGGACGATTAAGCCTTCGCTCATACGAGCCATCCAAACCACTGCCCCCATAAGTATTTGGAAAAGTAGGTGCAGGGCTATCATCAGCTACATTAACCTTTTCAGTAGCAGTAGAAATATAGTTATTATTTTCAGTAATAGGATTTACATTAGACGATTTCTCATAATCTTTGGAAATAATATTGTGTAGCTTTTCATCATCATATGATCCCTTGTTGATAGCTTTTGAATTATCCTTCGCAGAGGAATATTCGTTTAGAATATCATCCAGCGAGAATTTCTGATTGGGCATTATAACACTCCTTTCGAGCCTTGTCTTTGGCGAACTGCTTCATACATAAAAATACCAGCAGCAACGGATGCGTTAAGGGATTCGATTTTTCCAAGCATAGGAATCTTTAACAGGAAGTCGCATTTATCCTTGATAAGTCTTCCTAATCCAGAGCCTTCAGAGCCAATTACAATTGCAATACTACCCTTTAAATCTGTTCCAGTATAGCTTTCGCCGCTTGCATCAGTGCCATAAATCCACACGCCTTTTTTCTTTAACTCATCAATAGTGGACGCAAGATTTGAAACCCTTGCAACAGGCAGCCAGCTTGCAGCTCCCGCAGAGGTTTTATAAACAGTATGATTAAGAGAGGCACTATGCCTTTTAGGAATAATAACACCATCAGCACCCGATGCTTCAGCAGTTCTTATAATAGCACCGAGATTATGAGGGTCTTCTATTTCGTCACAAATTATAATAAAAGGTGATGTTCCTTTTTGAGTTGAAACGTCAAGAATATCTTGAATAGTCGCATATTCTGCACAAGCACCAGTGGCGATAATGCCTTGATGTGAGCCACCATTAGCCATAAAATCGAGCTTTTGCATACTTACATCTTTAACGACAACGCCTTTTTCTTTAGCCAGCGAACAAATTCGAGCAATGCTTCCACCATTTCCAGTAACATAAATGGTATCCAAAAGTTCATTAGATTTTAAAGCTTCTAAAACAGGATTTCTCCCGATAATTATTTTACCCTTAAAGTTATTATCAATCATTTTAAACCTACTTACCTCATTTTTTTTATTAAACATTACAATAATCTTAATTATAACAGTTTTATTAAGAAAAAACAACTTATTTTTTAAATTTTAATAACTTTTTGATTACATAGAAGAAAAGATTGTATAAGTTTGTAAAAGATTAATGTATAGGGCTGTTATTAGTTAATCTTCTATAATACAGACACCAATAAAAGTAATAATATTCACAATATTCCTTTTCACTTTGGTTCTTATTTACCTTTTACCACAGAAGTTTAGTTCTCATTGTTTAATTAAGTGAAGTATGGTTCTTGTTTGCCTTGATGTCGTTGAATATACTTTTACTTGTTTTTACTTTTTCTAAAATTAAATTTAGTGATATATTTATGCCAGAACAATCCTAAATCGCTTTTCCGTCGCACATAAAAATCTCCCCCTAAGCATAGTAAAAGCGACGGGAAAGCAACTAATCAAGGTAGCGACCCAAAAGCCAAAACGGTCTTTGTTTTGGTTTTTGGTTGAGCGTGCCAAGCCTCAGCGGCGTTGAGCTGCGTTTTTCTTTGGTTCGTTTCTTTGTACGCACAAAGAAATGAACACCCAAAATTAAATTTAACCATACGGAAAGTAAATTGAAAGAAGTTAGGGTAAATAAGAACCATACTTCACTAAAATAAACAACACAAACTAAAACTCTGTGGTAAAAGGCAAACAAGAACCATAGCGAAAGCAAAAACAAAGCCCAAGCGGCGAATGAGCGAAAAACCACCACCCATATTTTAATGAGTGGTGGTTTCAGCTATTTAATCGGTAACCTTAAAACTTGATTAGCATAAATTATTTCATCTGCAGACATTTCGTTCAACTCAACAATTTCCATATACCGTAAACCACTACCAAGTTCGTTTTCAGCAATACTCCAAAAACTGTCACCCTTTTTGACAATGTATTCACGGTGTTGAGGAGATGGAGTTTCATCATAAAGACCATTTAGATTATGAGCCTTCATAATGCCAGCATAGTCCTTATATGCATAATCCAAGCATACATTTCCTTTTATACCCGAAACACTTCCAGTATGACTAAACTGCCATACACCGAATGGTGTTGAATAATTTGGTTGCACAACTCCTGTATGTGCAACCCAAATATCAAAACGTTTGCGAAGCTCATCAGAAATAAAATCCCGTAAAAAGCTTGCATAGCTATAAATTGAAACGTAATAACCAGCACTTTCGACTGCATGGCAGAATACGCTAGTTATATTAGAAACAATAGTATTACCTAATATCTTCTGTCGCTCCTCCTCAATATCAAAGCATACAGGAAACTCAAACTGCTTTCCTTTTATAACCTCAAGGCAAGCTTCAGCCTCAAGTTTTGCGTCATCAGCGTTTGTAGCATAGCTATACCAGTAACAGCCTACATTTAGACCTACTGCCTTTGCACCTGCATAATGGCTTTCAAACATAGCATCCTTTTGACTTGCATACTTGCCATAGCCAGCACGGATAATAACAAAATCAAAGCCATCAGCCTTTACCTTTGCAAAATCAACATTATTTTGTGCATAAGAAATATCAATACCTTTAGTCATAAATTATTCCTCCTTCTTATCTTGTTTTGGCATCTCATCAGTCATTGCGATTAGAAACTTACTAATGAACTCTTTTGACTTTTTTGGAACAGGCAACCCACAAAGCACCATGTTTTTAAGGATACTTGCACACTCATAAAGAATAAAAAGCAACGAAAAAAATTCCGATAAGCCAACCTTTTTCACGCCTATATACTTCATGATTTGTTCAGGAACCATGAAAAGAAAATCTATGTCTATAAGTGTATCAGCAAAGCAAAGTGCAATAATACTTATTAGCATAGCAGTTTTTCGTATTCCTCCATTAATACCAATAGTGCTGTTGAATTTGCGTTCCTTAACAGCTCTTAAAAGTCCGAGCATTGTGTCTAGTGTGATTGCTATACAAATCAAAACCATAAACGGATTATTTGCGATAATTGTAGAGTACTTATCCATAATTATACCTCCTTCTGTTTTAGCCCCTCACTAGTAGAGATATAACAAGAAAATGTGTACGGTAATGTACACAGCAAAAAAATAAAAAGCAGTGACATGGGAAAATCCACATCACTGCTCACATTTTAAATTATAATAGACAAGTTTAAATCAATAATGTCCTGTTGTATCTGGCATTAGCTTAAACTCAATATCAAACTCTGTTCTATTTTCATTTTCGTCTAGTCTTACAACCTTAGCATGAACAATATCATCTGCCTTTTTTTCGCTGATAGCGGATATAAACGAGTCATAATCAGACACATCAACGCCCTCAGCACTTACAATGAAGTCATATAGCTGTAAATCCGTATTAGAAATATCACAAGTTTCATCAATTGAGAGAATTAAAAGCCCATTCAAATCCTCAGGAATATCATAATTATACTTTTCTCTAAACATCTGATTTGCAAGTTCAGTAGTTGACTCATGGAATGCTATTCCAACCTTAACCCTACCAGAAATATACCCCTGTATCATTAGCTCTTCAAGTATTGGTTTTGCTTCATTAATAGTAATTGCAAAGCCAAGTCCCTCATAACTTGAGTCAACATATTTTGATGAGGTAATTCCGATAACTTGCCCATACATATTTACCAATGCACCACCAGAGTTTCCTGGACTTATCGCAGCATTTGTTTGAATACAATTCATTTCTAAGCCTATTGTATCAGTTTTAATAGGTCTGTTTATACCAGAAACAATTCCATCAGTAACAGTTCCAGTAAGTCCAGCAGGGTTACCGATAGCCATAACCTGTTCGCCCACCTTGACAGTTGAAGAATCGCCAAAGGTAGCATTTATAAGGTTTGTTGCATTTATTTTTATAACAGCAATATCAGTTTTCGTGTCTTTGCCTACAATCTGTGCCATATAATCAGTTTCATCAGATAGAACAACTTTAAAATCCGTTGCATTATCAAGTACATGGGAATTTGTGGCGATATAGCCATCTGACGACATAATAATTCCCGACCCACTTCCAACAGGTTCAAAGCTAGAAATCTCTTTATTATAAGTGAATATCTCAACAACTGAGGGTTTAAGAAGTTGAGCAATGCCCTCAGTTGTATACCTTCCATTTTCATCCATATGCTGTTCGTCAATCATAGGTTTGTTTTCAGTTTGCAATAAAAACTGCTTATTAACATTAGCCATAATATTATCAGCAAGGCTACCCTTAGCAATATCAGAAATAATGCAATAAAAAGTAAGAGCAACAATAAGAGCAAATATAACAATTAATATTGCAATTGAGGATTTTGAAAACACCTTTGGTTGCGTTTTTTCATCATCATAATACTTATAATAGCGATACATTTCCTTCATATTTTTGTTAGATTTCTGAGATATAAGTGGTTGAGCCGTATATTGTGGATTTTCTGTGTTATTATGGTACATAGCGTGGGCATTGTCAAAACTATTTACATGGATATTTTCAGCTTCAGCAATCGGCGTATAAATTTTGTCACCATTATCAAAATAATTATTGTCCATATGAAATATCACCTTCTTTAATCAAGCTTTTTTAACGGGAGTTCAATTACAAACTCAGTATATTCATCTTTAACGCTCTTGACAGCAATAGTACCGTTATGGAGATTAATGATAGAGCGAACGATAGAAAGCCCCAAACCTATTCCAGTAGCATCAGCACTACGGGATTCATCAGTTTTATAAAATCTTTTAAAAATTTTTGGGATCTCATCTTCAGATAATCCCTCACCTGTATTTTTCAAGCTAATAACAGCATACTTTTCAGTTTGAGATATACTAAATGTTATTATACCACATTCACCAACAAATTTAACAGCATTTTCGATAATATTATAAAATAATTGTGAAAGCAAGTCTTTGTCAGCAGTAATTACAATCTTAGGGCAATCAAGCCCCTCAACATTAACACGCTTTTCATTTATTCTCTTTTCAAACATAAGAATAGTCTTTATGCACATATCTGTAATATCAACATTTTCATAATTAATCTGCATTTCATTAGCTTCAAACTTTGAAATATTAAGCATTGTTTTTACAATCCTTGACAAACGCCTAATTTCCTCAGAAACAAGTTCCATATAATGCCTTTGTTCATCTTTAGAAATAGTCCCATCAAGAATTCCATCAATAAACCCACCAATAGTAGTCATAGGTGTCCTTAACTCATGAGAAACATTTGCAATAAAGTTTTTATGTGTAGTTTCATTTTTTTCAATAGTATTCGCCATTTCATTAAATGATAACGCTAGTCGACTGAATTCATCTGTATCATCAATAGGAAGTCTTTGCGAGTAGTCGCCCTTAAAAAAGTTTTCAGTTTTTTCAGACATTTCAGTAAATGGACGAGTTATTTTTCTAGTTGTAACAAAGAACAAAACCGAAGTTAAAAGTGTAATAGACGCAGCAGTAATGCCGAAGCATATAAATAAGTTCTTAGAAAAAGAATTTATATCAACAGCAGATGTAGTTGCAAGCAAATAATAATCCACAGGCTTATCATTAAGTCTTTCTACAGTAAATTTTTGTATGCGACAAGCACTTAACTCCGAAGTAATACCATTAAGATAACCAATTTTAAAATACACATTATCATTTTCATGCTTTTCTAGAAAGGATTTGCTAAAAATTGCAGATTTAATCTCAGCATTTTCAGAATCCTTAGAATCAGCACCAATTATGAAATTACCTTTTGAATCAAAAATATAAAGGTTAACGCTATAACCAATGCGTTTATCTTCAAGTTCCTCCTGCGTTTGATAGCTATTAACATCTAAATAGGATTCATAACCAGTTGAAATCTTTTCAATAACGACATCAGAAACATTATCCAGTTTATCACGTTTTTCATATTGATAAAGTCTATTAGAATATATGAGTAGAGAAGCCCCCATAGCCAAAATACTAACTATAAGAAAAGTAGTACAAATATAATAAAATTTTGAGAAAAAACTTTTCTTCATATTCCTCTACCTTTCGTATAATTTAGATAAAACATTCGCAATATACCTAAACGAATAAAACCTTAATAAAGGGGACAACTGCCCCCTTTATTTATCGAAATAGTAAACAGAAATTAATCTCTCTCATCAGCTTCAAATTTATATCCAACGCCCCAAACAGTTTTCAACGCCCACTTGTCAGAAATTCCTTCGAGCTTCTCTCTTAATCTCTTAATATGCACGTCAATAGTTCGAGAGTCACCATAATATTCAAAACCCCATACTTCGTCCAAAAGTTGGTCACGAGTATAAACTCTATTTGGATTAGAAGCGAGATAGAACAACAATTCAAGTTCTTTTGGAGGCGTGTCAAGCACAATATCGTTAACTTTTAACTCATAACGAGTCATATTAACGGATAGCTTATCGTATTTAACTTCCTTGATTTCACTTTTTTGTGGAACATGACCAATACGGCGAGAGATAGCCTTAATTCTAGCGATAACCTCTTTAGTATCAAATGGCTTGACAATATAGTCATCAGCACCCAATTCAAGCCCTAAAACCTTATCAAAAGTTTCACTTTTAGCAGTTATCATAATTATTGGAACATTAGATTTCTTTCTTATTTCTCTACAAACCTGCCAACCGTCAAGACCTGGAAGCATAATATCAAGCAGAACAATATCAGGCTTTAGTGCATGAAACTTCATAACAGCTTCCTCGCCGTTATATGAAAGGATTACACCGAAACCTTCTTTTTCAAGGTATAGACGTAGCAAATCACAAATATTTTTATCATCATCAACGATAAGAACTTTTTCTAGTGACATAGTAAACTCCTTTACAAATAAAATTAATAGAGCTGTAACATTAAACTCACACAACTACGGTTAAAACACATTTTCGTAATATTTATTATCATTATACAACATAATGTTAAAACTTAATACTTATTATTATGAATAAATCATGAACAGACTATGAACGCTAGCGAAGTTGAGGATAAAATTTGAAAGACTAACAAAAATAAATGTATTATCTATGAATAATGCTGAAAAAAGCTTTTTATAAGTGTGAAATTTTGTTGTGTTGTACAAAAATAAATTTTTTATATCAAATACTATTGATTTTTTTTAATAAATTGTTAAAATAGTATTAGCACTCAAAGTAGTAGAGTGCTAAAAACACATATACATTACTAATGATATACAAGGAGGAAAACAGATATGACAATTAAACCATTGGCAGACAGAGTTGTTGTTAAAATGACAGAGCCTGAGGAGGTTACAAAGGGTGGGATTTTGATTCCAGGTTCAGCAAAGGAAAAGCCACAGATAGCTGAGATTGTTTCAGTTGGTCCTGGCGGGATTGTTGAGGGAAATGAAGTTAAAATGTATGTTAATGTTGGCGATAAAGTTCTTATGAGCAAATATTCAGGTACAGAGGTTAAGATAGATGATGTTGATTATATAATTATACGTCAAGATGATATTTTAGCTATTGTTGAATAATTAATATTATAAATTAAATAAACAAAAATAACAAATGGGAAAAGGAGATTTTGATTAATATGGCTAAAGATATAATTTACGGTGAACAGGCTAGAAAAGCTCTTCAGACTGGTATTGATAAGCTTGCAGATACTGTTAAAATTACATTAGGTCCAAAAGGTAGAAATGTTGTTTTAGATAAAAAGTTCGGCTCACCACTTATCACAAACGATGGTGTTACGATTGCTAAGGAAATTGAGCTTAAAGATGCATTTGAGAATATGGGAGCACAGCTTGTAAAAGAGGTTGCTACAAAAACTAATGATGCAGCAGGTGATGGTACAACAACAGCTACATTGCTTGCACAGGCTATTATTCGTGAGGGTATGAAAAACATAGCTGCTGGTGCTAATCCAATGATTGTTAAGAAAGGTATAACAAAGGCTGTTGACGTTGCAGTTGAGTCGATTATTGCCAATTCTAAGGCAGTTGATGGCAGAGAGGATATAGAGAGAGTTGCTACTGTTTCTTCATCTGATGAGGAAGTTGGAAAGCTGATTGCTGACGCAATGGAAAAGGTTACAGCAGATGGCGTTATTACTCTTGAGGAAAGCAAAACTGCTGAAACATATAGCGAAGTCGTTGAGGGTATGCAGTTCGATAGAGGGTATATTTCACCTTATATGGTAACTGATACAGAGAAGATGGAAGCTGTTATTGATGATGCTTACGTTCTTATAACTGATAAGAAGATTGCGTCAGTTCAAGAGATTTTGCCATTGCTTGAGCAAATTGTTCAATCGGGTAGAAAGCTTGTAATAGTTGCTGAGGATATTGAGGGTGAGGCATTGACAACACTTATCCTTAACAAGTTAAGGGGTACATTTGTTTGTGTTGGAGTTAAGGCTCCTGGTTTTGGCGACAGACGTAAGGAAATGCTAAAGGATATTGCTATTCTAACTGGTGGAGAGGTTATCACTGATGAGTTAGGTCTTGACTTGAAGGAAACAACGATTGAACAGCTTGGTAGAGCTAGTCAGGTTGTTATTCAAAAGGAAAATACAATTATTGTTAATGGTCAGGGTGATTCATCAGAAATTAAGAATAGAATTGCACAAATTAAGTCACAGATTGAAACAGTTACATCTGATTTTGATAGAGAAAAGCTACAGGAAAGACTTGCTAAGCTTTCGGGTGGTGTAGGTGTTATCAAGGTTGGTGCAGCTACTGAAATAGAGATGAAGGAAAAGAAACTTAGGATTGAAGATGCTCTTGCTGCTACAAAGGCTGCTGTTGAAGAGGGTATTGTTGCGGGTGGTGGTGTAGCACTTATTAACGCTATGCCAGCGGTTGAAAAGCTTATACCGACACTTGAGGGAGATGAGAGAACAGGTGCAAAGATAGTGCTTAGAGCATTAGAAGAGCCTGTACGCCAGATTGCTATTAATGCTGGACTTGAGGGTAGCGTAATTCTTGAGCAGGTTAAGCGTTCACGCAAGGTAGGATATGGCTTTGATGCGTACAACGAAACATATGTTGACATGATTCCAGCAGGGATCGTTGATCCAACTAAGGTTACACGTTCTGCATTACAGAATGCTGCATCAGTTGCAGCAATGGTGTTGACAACAGAAAGCTTAGTTGCTGATATAGAGGAAGAAAACCAAATGCCAGCAATGCCACAGGGCGGAATGGGAATGTAAACAAGCACGAATGAAAATATAGATTAAATATAAGTCGACACTGTGTAAAATGGTGTCGACTTTGTGTTTTTTAGTTGAAAAAAGTAATTATTGTAGTGTATAATAAAAATAAAAATAAAATTCTTTACAAAGGGTGGATAATATAGTATAATAAATTATTGTCGGTTGCTCTTGCATTAAATCGGAATATGGTTAGAATCCATAACAGCTCGCACCTACTGTATTCAGCTACGAAACCTATATAACCACCAGTAAAATGGGAAGGATAGGGATTAGGATTGAGGCTGTAAGTCAGGAAACTTGCCGACAGTATCAAACATATCTTTCGGTGAGGAATGACGGTGTTAGTGTGCATATATTAAGTGATATTTGCATATAAAACTATACACTGCTTTTACCACCTTGATTAATAAGGTGGTTTTTTTACTGAAAGAAATAATAATTGCATAAATTATGCAGAAAATAAGGAGAATGTAAAATGAAGAAAATTATTTCAACGGTATTAGCTGTGGCAGTTATGGTATGTGCGACTTCTGTATTAGCAACAGCAGAAAGCAACAATTCAAAGGGGATTATGCAGAAAACTATTAGCTACGCTAGTGATGTGCTTTTTGCAGATGATGAACCAACTTACATGGACGAGTGGTATATTTTTGCATTAGCGAGAAGTGGCGAGAGTTCTGTACAGGACTTGCTTGACGCTTATTACAGTAATGCAGAAGAAGATTTTATAGCAAAAGAGGGGAAATATGCTGATTATTCGGGTGCTGAAAGTCTTGGCGAATATGTTCGAGTTGCATTAACTCTTACAGCAATGGAAAAGGATATTCACGACTTCGGTGGCTATGATTTGCTTGATAAGATTACCGAGATGGACTTTTCAACTTATGAGCAATCGTCAACCTCAACCCTTTCATATACTTTGAAGATAATAGAATTTTATGAAGATGAGATTAATAATTCTGACGAATTGAAAAGTAGCGTTATTGATGAAATGATGACGAGATATATTGATGATATAGGCTTTACCTATATGTTAGGAGAATACGCAACAGTTGACCCTGACACAACAGCACAGGTTTTACAGGGGTTAGCACCGTACTCTGATTATAGTGATGAGGTGGAGAATTCACTAAAAAATAGTTTGAGTTATTTGTTGGAACAACAGAATTCTGAAGATGGTGCGATTATGTCATGGGGTGCATCAAACCCTAGTTCAACAGCACAGATGATAATTACTGCAAGCTTGATTGATAAGGTAGTTTATGATTACTTTACAACGGATAATGGAGATACATTATTAGACGGCTTGCTTACATTTGCAGTTGCAGATGGTGGCTATTATGAGCCGTATTATGGTGCTGAGGCTGGCTCAGATTATTTCGCTACTAGTCAGGCATTGCAAGCACTTGTTGCTTATGACAGAATGGTTAGTGGTAAAACAGATTTGTTTGATTTCTCTGATTTAGGGGAGGAAGAAGTAATTGTAACAGAAACTACAATAGTAACAGAAACAACGTCAGTTACTACACATAGTACTGTAAATACAATTGACAGCTCACCAAAAACAGGTGATACGTCTGCGATAGGATTTATAGGTTTAATATCTGGAATAGCTATTTTGACAGCATTTACTGTAAGAAAGTCCAAAGATGAGGAATAGAAAGTTTAACACCTTAGTGGTATTGTTAATTTTAGTTATATTCATTCTTTTTACTGGTTGTTCGGTGGAAACGGTTGAGGAATATAATAGCAGAATGAGTTTGACACAGGATATTGAAGAAACAACTTCGATAACAGTTAAGGCTGATAATTCTGAAACTAGAGTGGAGAAAGAAACTGCCCAAAGTGATGATACAGATATTTCACAAACGGAAACATCGGTGAATGATAAGATAACGCAAACGCAAAGGGTAGAGTCAACATCACCTATACAGGCGACTGAAAAGCCACAAATGCCGATACAGACTAATGTTGAAACTGCACCTCCAAATCAGACGGTGCAGGAAACTGATGAAAAAACTGTCAAGGTAAAAATAGCTATACGTTGCGAAAAAGCAGTGGAAAATTGGGATAAGCTTAATGATAGTGCAAAAAATGAAAGCGTTGTTCCGAAAAGTGGAATTATTCTTGATATGCAGGACTATAATTCGAAAGAGGGCGATACTGCTTTTGATGTGCTGAAAAGTGCGTGTGAAAGCAATGGGATAAGCCTTAATTATACAGGTAATGTAAAGCGTAAAACTGTTTATATAAATGGGATAAATGGCTTGTATGAACGTGATTGTGGGAGTGCCAGTGGTTGGGTTTATTCCGTAAATAATGAATTTCCAACGGCAAGTTCAGGTGGTTATACAGTAAAAGATGGGGATATTATAGAGTTTCATTTTACAGATGGCTCAAAAGTATTTTAGTATAGAATATCTTATCCGAGTTACCAACATTTCTTATAAAATATTTTATAAGAAGGTAAAATACATAAGTTAGGAGGCAATTGAGATGGGAGTATGGCTAGAAAAAACATGGGTGATAATATTATTTTTAATATTCATCGCACCACTAGGGGTATATCTAATGTGGAAATATTCTTCATGGTCAGATAGAACAAAAATTTTGATTACTGGATTAGAAATAACTAACATAATATTCGCTTATGTGAATTTAATTAACAAGTAGGGTGTTATGAATTATCAAGGGTGTTGTGGTAGGAATCCTCATAGGTTTTAGGAATGGCAAGTAAAGGGGTGTGAACAATGAGAAATCGCTTTTCAGATTATCCGTCATGGGTAATAATCATCTATTTTTCGGGTGTGATTGCGTTTTCGATTTTGTTTACACACCCCTTTTTTGTATTGATAAGCTTGAGCGTTGGAATGGTGTACTTGGCATTGCTGAATGGAATTAAAAAAATGTTGATACAAATTGCAATAATGTTGCCAACAGTGCTGTTTTTGGGGATTATAACGCCACTTATTAATAGCAAGGGTATTACTCCGATTTTATATGTAAATAGCCGACCGATTACGCTTGAATCAGTGCTTTATGGAGTGTTCACAGGAGTTATGATAATAAGCGTTATAATGTGGTTTAATTGCTTTCATAAAACGCTTGGGAACGATAAGTTTTTATATATTCTTGGAAAAAGATTTCCCGTTACTGCATTGACAATAACTATGATTTTTAGGTTTATTCCATCTTTCAACGCAAAGCTTTCAGAAATAAATTCAGCACAAAGAATGCTTGGCATTTCGATTTCACATGGAAAACTTTCAGACAGGCTTAGGAATGGGGGACAGATATTGTCAGCACTTATTTCTATAAGCCTTGAGGGTTCGATTGAAACTGCTGACTCAATGACGGCAAGGGGATTTGGATTGAGCCGAAGAACCACCTATCAACGTGATAGGTTTTTGCCGAAACATATTGTAACACTAATTGTTATTATAGCTTTTATCGGTGTTTTTTTCGTGATGTATATTAACGGAGTGCTTTCGTTTTATTATTTTCCAAAGCTAGCAGATACTAAAATAGGCTTGACAGAAATATTTGCATTTTGCTTATATGGTTTGTACCTGATTATTCCAATTGTTATTATGATTGGCGATGAGGTTTACTGGAGAGTTAGAATGGGTGTGGTAAATTGAAAGTGAATTATACAATAGTGAGTTTTATGGGAGTTTTATTGATACTTGCAGTTTTCTTTATCGTATTTGAACGGAGAAAACCAAAGGCAAGGGAAATTATACCGATTGCAGTTATGTGTGCTGTGGCATCAGTTGGCAGAGTTATATTCAACTTCATACCACAGGTTCAACCAGTTACTGTAATAGTAATAATTATGGGTGCTTGCTTTGGAAAACAGGCTGGATTTATGACGGGAGCGTTGTCGGCACTTGTGTCAAATATGATACTTGGACAAGGCTTTTGGACACCGTTTCAAATGCTTGCTTGGGGTGTGGTAGGTCTAATCGGTGGCATACTTGCAGATGTAAAGCTATCAAAGAACATGGTGGTTATGTGCATATACGCTTTTGTATCAGCTTTGATTTACGGCTTGATAACTGACTTTTGGACAATTGCATTCATGGCTGGAGAAAATCTTACATGGGGCATTGTTCTATCAGTTTATTCTGCTGGGCTTGTGTTTAATATAATACATGGAATAGGCAATGTGGTGTTTATGATAGTACTATATAAAATGCTTGTGGAGAAGTTTGACAGGATTGGCGAGAAGTATGGCTTAGGCTATTAATAATGAGGAGTCAAGGAGGAATTATCCATTCTGTCAGGGTTTGGGACAGCGTTAAATTATAAATCTAACGGGGATACTACTTTCTCTATATGGTTGGCGAATTAATGTTTTTTGGCTATTGCTATCATTTTCTTTGAAGATGTTGTAAATAATTCGGCAATATGAGCATATATTAATACTTGACAATATTATAGTATAAATGCTATAATTAATAAACACAAATGGCATTCTCGCTATATCGGACATATATCTTATTATTAGTCTGATTATTAGGTTTGAGCAGTATTAAGCTAAAATCTAGTGGGGGGGTGCTTTTTTATGGGTGAAATGTATATGTGAAAAAAGTAATAATATATTATGAAAGTTTTATGAGATAATTATGAACAAATTACATTTGCATTTAAATGTTAATATAAGAATAAGGGAGAAAAAATGCAATTTAAAGACTTGAACATTATTCCAGAAATCCAAAAGGCATTAGACAGACAAAAGTATACCACACCTACTGAAATACAGGAGAAAGCTATTCCGTCAGTACTAATAGGTAAGGATATACTCGGTTGTGCTCAAACTGGTACAGGTAAAACGGCTGCGTTTGCTGTTCCAACACTTCAGCTTTTATATTCAAGGAGAACAGCTAATTCACAGCCAAGAAAAATTCGTGCATTAATCTTAACTCCAACAAGAGAGCTTGCTGTTCAGATTTATGATAGTTTTAATTGTTATGGAAGATTCACAAATTTGCGTTCTGCTGTTGTTTATGGTGGAGTATCGCAAAGGGTGCAGGAAAAGGTATTAAAAAATGGGGTTGATATTCTTGTTGCAACTCCTGGAAGACTGAATGATTTAATTAACCAAAATATAATCAGCTTACAAGATGTAGAAATACTTATTTTGGATGAGGCTGACCATATGTTGGATATGGGGTTTATTCATGATGTAAAAAAAATAATTTCCCATACACCGCCTAAAAAGCAGACTTTGCTTTTTTCAGCAACTATGCCACCAGAAATATCTTCATTAGCAAATGCTTTGCTTTTTGAGCCTGTGAAGATTGCAATAAAGGAACTTTCATCAGCTGTTGATACGGTTAAGCAGTCAGTTTATTTTGTTGATAAGGGCAACAAACTAGCGTTGCTACTTAATATATTGAAAGACGAAAGCCTTGACTCTGTACTTATTTTTACAAGAACAAAGCATGGTGCAGACCGTCTTGCAAAGGAGCTTTCAAAGGTAAATATAAGTGTACAAGCTATTCATGGTGATAAGTCGCAATCGGGTCGCCAGTTGGCTTTGAACAACTTCAAGAGAAAAACAACTCGTGTCTTAGTGGCAACAGATATTGCTGCTAGGGGTATTGACATAAGCGAACTTTCATGCGTTGTTAACTATGATTTGCCGAATATACCTGAAACATATGTCCATAGAATTGGGCGTACTGGTAGGGCTGGGCTAAGTGGTATTGCAATTTCTTTCTGTGATTTTGAGGAGAAAGCGTATCTAAAAGATATTGAAAAGTTAATAAAAACAACAGTTCCTGAAGTGAAAGACCACGATTTCCCAATGGTTATCACAAGAGTTTTACCAAAGAGAACTGTTAATAGAAACAATAAACCATCTTCTTCAGGGGGACAGGGGGGAGGTTTTGGTGATAGAAAGCGTAGCTATGGTGGTGACAGACGTCAACGTGCGTCATCATTTAGCAAAGACGACGCACCAAGAGGTGAGCGTGGTAAGTTTAGGGATGAAAAATCGACTTCGGCTAATAGACCAAATAAGTATAATAAGTTTGAATCATCAAAGGGTGAGTTTGGCAAAGACGACGCACCAAGAGGTGAGCGTGGCAAGTTTAGGGATGAAAAATCGACTTCGGCTAATAAATCAAATAAGTATTATAAATCCGATTCATCAAAGGGTATAGCATCACCTGAGCGAAAAGAGCGAGATAAGTTTGAGGGTGCAAAAAAGTCTAAGCCAGCTGTAAAAAGCGGAGCGACAGGCAAAAGCAACCCTGCAAAGAATAATGTTGAAAAACCAAAAAGCTCAAAGCCATATTTCCGTAAGGGGTAGGTAGAGCAATATAAAACAAAACGGCTATGGCATCAATGTCATAGCCGTTTCATTTAAGTTTATAAATAATCAAGTAGCATTAGGAGGGTCTATGCCTGTCATTTGTCGTGTGATATTCTCAAGCCCTTGCGAACTCATTATGTTGCTTGAGGAAGCCATGTTGTCAACGTATTGTTGCATTTCTTCTTTGGATTCTATTGAATGAATGTCATTTATAATGTGTTGTTGTTGGGAACTTGGTAGCCTTGAAAAGTAATTCAAAGCATCATCGTTTCGTGAGAGTGCCATAACTAATCCGACAGGCATTTCTGAACGGTTCATGGAATTATTGTTCATATTTTATAAAACTCCTTTTAAAATCAAATTAAAAACAAGGCAAATTTTCAGTTATCAAGCCTATGTTATAAATTATTTGCATAATTGAGTACAATATTAAATATAAAACAAATGTGAAGAATTTTTAAAAATATTACAAATAAAAATAGAATATTAGTAAAATGCTTGTAAAAGTTTTTGATATGAGTTATAATATTTGTGAATAGTTAACAAGTACGGGTGCATAAAACATTTAATGCAACCTATGTAATAATATAGGATATTTAAAATAGTTTTAAACAAACATTACTTTATTAAGAAGATAAAACTAGTAAATATCTATAAAAAACAGCTTGTTATTTATGTTAAAAAATCAATTGAAGTGAGTGAAAATAAATGTTATAATATTGTATGTTAGAGTATTATGCTAATTTTTACTCTCGGAAATGGGTTTATTGAAATTTGGAGGTGGTTAAGTGAAGAATTTTTCCTATTCAGCTAAAGACGTAACAGGTAAGATAATAAAGAGTAGCATGATAGCTGAGGATGAACGAGATTTTTTGGAAAAGATTCATGATAAGGGTTTGTTTGTGTCAAATTATAAGGAGAGCGATTCAGGCACGACAAAGACAGTGCATAAGTTAAAAACCAAAGAGCTGGCATACAATTGCCGACAGCTAAGTGCGATGCTTTCTTCGGGTTTAACTTTGGTAAAGGCTTTGGACATATTATGTAGGGAGCAAACATCTGAAAAGGGACGCTTGATTTGGCGTGACATTTATGAAAACGTTCAAAAGGGTGAGTCATTTTCATCTTCTTTGGAGCTACAAGCGGGTGTATTTCCACCATTTCTAGTGAGCATGGTTGGTGCTGGAGAATCGAGTGGTTCACTTGATGTAATTATGAAGCGAATGTCGGATCATTATGCAAAAGAAAGTCAGCTAAACAATAAAATTAGAGGTGCATTAATGTATCCATTAATTTTACTTATTCTTTCGACAGCGATTGTAATTGGTATGTTTACATTTATTATGCCAACGTTCTTAGACATGTTTGAGAGTGAAGATGATATGCCAGCATTAACAAGGGGAATGGCGGGGATAAGTGATTTCTTTAGGACTAAGTGGTATATTCTTCTTATTCTTGTGGGTATTATGATTTTTGCTGGAATTTATGCGTCTAAGATGCCTTCACTAAGGGTAAAGATGGACAGATTCCTTATAAAGGGACCTGGATTTGGTAAACTGGTTGTTAAGGTATATACAGGACGATTTGCAAGAACTCTATCATCGCTTTATTCGAGTGGTATTCCTATGGTTGAGTGTATTCAAAGGTCGTCGGCAATTCTTGGCAATAGGTACATAAATGAAAAGTTTGAAACAGTAATTGACGAAGTAAAACAGGGTGAAACACTTTCGTCATCAGTACAGCGAACAGATATCTTCGACTCTATGTTCTGTTCCATTATATATGTTGGAGAAGAAGCGGGTGCATTGGATGAGATTCTTGAGAGAACTTCTGATTATTATGAAGACGAAGCAGATTCGGCTATCCAAAGACTTGTAGGAATGATAGAGCCTATAATGATTATAGTTTTAGGTATCATGGTTGGATTAATTGTTGCATCAGTAATGCCAGCACTATATGGTTCGATGGAAAATATTCAGTAACAGAGAGGTGGAAAAATAAATGTTATCATTTGATATTACCGATAGAAATATTAGAATTATCAAGGGTGTCGAAAGTAATGGAAAAATCCGTATAAGCTCTGCGGCAACCCTAAACCTAGAAGAAGAAGTGATTATGAATGGGCATGTTAGAGATGTCCCACGTTTAGCAACACTTATAAATCAAGTATTAAAAACAAATAAAATGGCTGAAAAGGAAGCAATTGTCAGTATTTCGTCAAACTTGATTATTTTTAAGGAGTTACATATACCTAAGGTTGCAAAAGACTCTGAATTTGACAAAATGGTTAAATCAGAAATGCAGTCAGCTATGGGAATTGATGACCAGTATAGCATATCATATATTATAGTTGATGATTCATATAGCTCTAAATCGGGGGGTAATGAAGAGGGTGTTAAGGTTCTTGCGACTGCTTGCCCTTATGAAATCATAGAAGGATATAAAAAAGTATTCCAAATGCTTAGTATATCATTGAAATCAGTAATGGTTGGTTGTAATAGTATAACTAAAGTTCTTTTGTCAGACTCAAGACTAAAGGCGAAAATGCCATTACTTGCAGTTCAGATTGATAATACATTTATTAGCTTGAACTTGTATGAGCATGGTCAACTTGCGTTCTCTAGATTTGCTACTATTTCTGCAGAAGACTATGATAATTCTGAAGACTATGTTTTTGAGGCAGTAAATGAAAATATATTCAGAATGTTGCAGTTCCAAAAAAGTAGGAATGCAGAGGAGCTAATTGAAAACGTTGTATTTTATGGTGATACGAGAGAATATGTACGACTAACCAATGCGTTGGAACAGATGGATATTGAAACAAGTATTATTAATGTTCCTCCACAGATACATGGCTATGAAAACCTTGAATTTTCACTTTATGCAAATGCAATTGGAGCGATGTTCAAGAGAAATAAGGACATGGAGAAAATAAACCTCCTTGAAACCGATACAGTAAATAATAATAGAATTAAGTCAAACAGCTCTTATGGTGCACTTTTAGTGGCATCTTGTGTAATTGTATTCGTCGTAATGGGTGGAATTATCGGATTTATGGCGAAAACTAATAGTGATATTAAGAAGGATACTGAAGAAATAATTGAAGAAATTAATAGTAATGATACTAAGGAAAAGCAAGCGAGAGTTCTGGAACTTGATGCAATGAAAATAAAGGTTCAGGATTATAAAACTAGAGTTACAAATGCTTATGATGCATACAAAACTAATCCGATAATAGACGGTGATTTGTATATAGAAATGGATAATAAGCTTAGTGAGGCTGCTGGTGAATTAGGATTAGAAGCAACCATTTTATCGATAAGCTATGAAAAGGGTATGCTTAAAGTTGAAATTAAAGCACAAGCAGATGAAGAATCATCACAGACACTCCCATCAGTTATAGTTGATAAGTTTGGATCAATTGAGAAGTTTGAAAAGATACTTTATACAGGATATGGTTTATCAGAATCATCTGAAGAAGGTGCTGCTGAAGGAACTAAGGAAATTACAATGACTTTGGAGATTCAACTAAAGGCTGGGGAAATCAAGGTAGAAACAACAACGGCTGATGGAGAGGATGGTACGGAAAAATGAAATTAAGTTATAGAGATAGAATAATATTAATATTTGTATCATTGATAGCAATTATATTAATTGGAGTTTTTCTTGGAATAAAGCCACTTTCCAAAGATATTAAAACTAATAAAGCAGAACTAGAAAAGCAAGAAAAGGCAATGGCAGAAATCCAAAAGGAAATAGATAAAATACCTGGTTTAGAGAAGGCTATTAATGATTTTTATACTGAATCTGTAGACATTGCAGGTAAGTTTACAGAGCCAAGAACGCCGAATGAATTGGATAAATTCTTGCAGCCAACTATTGACCAGGATTTCCTTAATGTTGGTTCATCATTCAAACCTGGTGAGGCAGGAGTTGTAAATTTGGAATATTATTATGTTACCCCAAATATACTAACTTATCCATTGGCACAAGCGGCAGACCTAGACGGTTCATTATCTAAAAAGGCTGCTGAAGAAATGTTAAATACTATTGTTCTTTCAACTAGAACAGTTGAGGGAGTAGTAGGAAGTACAGTTGAATTTGATTTTAGAGCAAAAAAAGTAGATATTATGAAGTTCATTAATGATATAAAGGAACTTAATGAAACTATAATAGTTAAAAGTGTTGTGATTGACGATTATACTTTCGGCGAAGAAAGTGAAAATCCTGAAGATGTTGAATACACAACAGGAAAAATAACGATTGATTTCTATTCTGTTCAGGAAATTGTTAAACCAAATATAGGAAAGTAAAAAAGAAGCATATATTCTTCGTAAGCAGACGGTTCGCTTATGCGAGAAAGGTGGCGTAGTAATATGGATAAACAAATTATTAAAAATACAAAGCTGAAAGGTACAGTTTTATTTACCGTTGTGTCAGTAATGATGGTATTGATTGTATTTGTTATGGCAACATTAACCATAGCTTCAGCGGCGAGCAAACGTTCGTATAACACTTATTTTAAAAACCAATCGCTTTATTCAGCACGTTCAGTTGTAGATACTACTGTACAGGAGTTGCTGGATGGTGACGCAACAAACACGTTGAAAAAGGAGGCGACTACGTTAAGTCCATCTAAAAAGACGCTTGAGTTAAGTTGCGAACTTCCAACAGGAATGGGAACAGTAACTGATCTCAAGGTTGAGTATGCGGGTGTGGATGAAATCGGCACAAGTACCTTTGTAACTGGTTCAGGTGACGGCATTATAAAAATAACAGCAACTGTTGAAATGAGTGGGCAAGCTAGCACATATTCACAGTATGTTTTAAAGTCAGCAGTTGTTACTACGCCAGCTATTTCTGAGGGTGCTCTTGTATCAATGGGTAAGGGTATGCAAAGTGATGCTACTTCTCCTAGAGTATATGGCTCAACTTACTCATTTAATTCTAGGATTGATCCTACTGATCTTGATTATAATGAAAAAGTTAAGAGTGAATGGAGTCAGCTTAGAAATGATGGTTCAGTAAATGCTCTGAGCTATAATAGTAGTGTTTATATTAACACAGGTTTGAGTGCTAGTTTCGACAAAGGAAATGGAATGTATATAGGTGGGCATCTTTCGATGCAGAACATACCAAATTTCTTTTCGAAAGCTGAAAAAGGTACTGATGGTTTGATGTATTCCGAAATCCCCCACATTTATGTAGGTGGTGTGATTTATAAACAGAACCCAGGCAATATGACTGTTGGTACAAAAGATAATCCGATTAATATTTATTGCGGAAGTATAGATGGTTCTGGTGGGGTGGTAAACTTCACTACTTATGGTGATGTTTATGCCTATGATGAGTATAATGGTTTATTGGAAATGGTACAAACCAATATAGTTCAAACAGGCTTAACTGTATTTGGAAGCAGTGGTGGAGGATCTAGTTTACTAAATTGGGTTGACGGTTTAGTAAATTCCACAGATGGTAATTTTGCAAATCATACAGGAGGTAGCTTTTACTCAAATGGTAGATTGCAGATTGCAGGAAACGGCTCGACTTTTGATGGGGATGTAATCGTTAAAGACAAAGTTACAATAAATCCAACAGGTGGCGATGTTACAATTGGTGGTTCGCTATATGCAGGGAACGGACTTGAAATTGCTACCGATAAGAATATAACAATTAGTGGTGGATTGTTCTGCGATCCAACAAAACTGACTGTAACGGGTAATGTTAAAGTTAACGGTGTATCATACGGTGGAAACCCAACGACATTTATAACGGCTGTCAATGCAGCAGCGACAGAGTCTAAAGTTACTGCGACTCAAGCTAAAATATCTGCAAGCCCACCAACTATTTTCCCAAAAACAATGGATAAAAATTATTTGTTTAAGGGAGATGAAACCATAGCAGACCTAGACGAAAGAGCTAAGACTATAACTTTAACTGATAGCAAGACTAAGTTGGACTCATTTAAGGTAACTTTAAATAAAGGAACTCCAGCGGAAATGACAGAATACAAGGATTATAAAGCTAACCCTGAGGATGCCAAAATCTGTTATAATAAACTTTATACTGTGGGCACAGCTAATTTTACTGAGGCTAGTCCTTTAACAGAAAACTGCACTTTGTATGGAGAATGGAATGAAGATATCTATATAAAAGCTGAAGCAGGAAAAACAATTTGGGTTTGCTTAGAGAACTTTAAACTAGAGGGAAAAAGAATCATAGTAGATAACACATCCAACCCAAAAAACCCAGGAACAGTTTACCTCTTTGTTCCAGAAAAGGGCATGGTTAATTATACTACTGGTGCAACAAGTTTGGTTGATACACCAGATGGTACTGGAAATAGTAATGGAAATTTAACTTTAAGCGGTACTGGTGCTAATGGTGCAGGTATAGTTACAAGCTATTATGCTAATCTTACAGAATCAATTGACTTGACGTTGTATCCACTTGCGAAAGATGCAATGAATAGGCGACAAGTCCCAAATATCTATATCTATATGGCGGGAGGAAAGGTTGCTTCTGAAACACCTGGTGCAGTAGCTCCGAAGCTTATTTCTACAAACCAATCAATAATAACAGGATTTATTTGTGCACCTTATATCACATTAGATTTTAGCAATCCAAAAGGAGTTGGCGGAGCAATATCATATGATGGAGTGCCAATTGCTAATGCTAAAGTTGCAGTTATAGGTCAAGTTATTGTTGGTGACATTAACAGCTTCACGAACGATAATATTGTATTACAAGTCAGCCCTAATGTTTCAGGTGGTTCGGGCAGTGAAGAAGGTAGCACAACAGGTGGCGTATGGACACCAATAGAGAACGCATATGGATTTGGTGGTTAATTGTGAGAGGGGTTGAATAAGATGAAAATTAAGCGAAAAAACAAATTAAAAGGTATGACCTTAGTTGAAGTAATAGTTGCCCTCGCTGTGTTCACGATTATGGCATCGCTTTTGGTTACGGTATGTATTGGGATAAGTAAAAGCGTAGTTCGCACAAATAGGCTTACAAGAGAAATTAATGTTCAAGCACCACTAGCAGAAAACAGAAAAACCACTGGAAAAGTTGATCCTGTAACAGATAGTACTAATACAATAGTTATAACGAATGATGGTGGAGCGACAATACATCAAACAGTGGTTATTGATAGCTACACTGTACAAAAAAGTGGTGAACATGGTAGCGAAACCGTTAGCGGAAGATTTAAGTTTTTTAAACATGATGCAACGCCATAGTGAAAATGCTCACTGTTGATTTGTATGAAAGGAGGTTGGATAATGCAGATTAAATCTAAAAAGCTAAAAGGATTTACACTAGTTGAGCTTATCGTTGTTATTGCAATTTTCTCCATGGTAATGTTTGGGGCATTGGCGTTGATTTTGCCTGTTAGTAATCAGTTTAGAAGTACTGTAAAATTTGAAAATGTTAGAGCAAATCTTGACAATATCCGATTATATATTGAGGGTTCGTTGAGATATGCGGACAGAGTTCATATTTATACGGGAACTGATGGTACGAATATTGATACTGCAGTAGGAAAATTTGTTACTGATTATAAGTTTATTGGTAATTATGATGTGGCTGAAAGTGGCGTTAATAAAACTTTTAATAGGGCAGCTGTTGACACCTCGATAGCTAATATTGAAGTTTATGTAATGGAAATTCATAATGGAGATACCGATAATAAGGGGAAAATTTCACTAAGCACTTATGATAGTGCTGGAGCTAAAATAGGTGATACAAAGCAATTCGCAGTAAATAAGGCTTTCTACGATAATTACGGCTTTAATATTAATTTCGGTAGTCCTGTCGACCAGTTAGTAGGTGGTGTTAAGGATGGTGTTATTGATAGCAATGATTATGTCGGTAAAACTGCAGATGATCCCGTTGGGTATCTTGAATATGAAAACTTCTCACCTGGTAACTTTGCTGTGACTGTGGAGGCTGAAGAAAAGAATAAGGACGGCACATATAAAAAGACCAATTTTAATTCAACTGCAACTTTTGCTTTAATGAACGTATGGGACGGTGGAGTTAAAAGGGATCTGTTTTATTCTAAAAATATAACGGATACAATAGACGAAGCTGATCCTAAGTATACTTTTAAAAACCCAGATGGTACTCTTAAAGCACCAGATACAGCAGGACATTCGGAGCTACGTTATAAAACGTTTAATGATGGAACGGGTGATAACATTTTTATAGTATTCACGCTACCGAAACAAATAACAACTCCATAAGTTAGTGCAATAAAAATAAAGGCAGTCGAACGATTGTCCGTCTGCCTTTATTTATTATGTGTTTTTTAGTAAGTAATAAACATACCAACATACCAGTCAATAATTTGTGCTCCAAAAAGAGTACCTACAACAATTCCTAATGCAAGGTATGGCCCAAACGGTAACTTAGATTCTTTGGTGATTGCTTTGCTTATTATTCCACCAATTGCCGCAAACATAATACCAGCGAAAGCGGAAACGATAATTGCTTTATGGCCGATAAACAGACCACAGCAAGCCATTAAAATAGTATCGCCGAGTTCGATGCCACGCATTTTTTCGCCAGTCTGTTTCTTAATAATATAACCACTGATTTCACCGATAAGAAAAAATGGCAGGCTTACATATAATGCACCAGTTACTCTTTGCGCAATAGTTAAGTCGTTGGTAAAAATAGCAGCTGGAATACTAAGTATGGCAATTAGCAAAAGCAGATATATATCCATTTCAAGGGTATCAATATCAATAAAGGCAATTACTATTAGGATTGAAAAGAATATGCAAGTTAGAATTGAGTTTATGTTGATATCCATAACAGTTAGTGTTATAATGTAAAGAATAGCATTCAAGGCTTCAATAATAGGGTAACGGGGTGAAATCCTAGCATTACAGTTGCGACATTTTCCTTTTAAAATAATCCAACTAATGACGGGGATTAAATCAAATCGACGGATTTTGGTGTTACATGACATACAGTGCGAAGAATGTTTTACGATAGAATCATTATTAGGGATACGATAAATGCAGACGTTAAGAAAGCTACCAATTGTTATTCCGAGAAATGTTACTATGGTATAAATGGTGATGAAGAAACCAATATCCAAATATGGTTGTTTTAGAATTGCTGAAATCATATGTAAACCCTCCACTTTATTATTATATAGTTATTTTAACATAAAATATAAGCAAATACAAGAAAAAAGAAAATTTGAACGGAGGTAGAACATGAGAAATATACCTATTGGTCAATATCTTGTTGAAAACAACCTAATAACTCAGCAACAGCTTGAAAATATTCTTCAAGCACAGAGAGATGCACAGGGGCAAAAACGTTTTGGTGATGTAATAGTGGAACTTGGCTATATGTCAGAGATACGCTTTGCACAGGCTCTTGCAGGAAAATTAAAGGTTGCATATGTTGACTTAGACAGAACTGAAATTGATTTTGAGGCAGTAAGCCGAATACCTGAGGCACTTGCAAAAAAGCATACTGTAATTGCAGTTAATGTTCAGGGAAAGAGGTTAACGGTTGCAACAGACGACCCTATTAACTTCAATATTCTGGAGGATATTAAGGTTTTTACTGGAATGGATACGATTCCAGTATTGGCGACAAGAACAGCAATTAATAAGGCAATTGGTAAGCATTACTCTATGCAAAATGTTGATAGCGTGCTTGAAGGTGTAAGCCAGTTTGTGGAGGAAGATAGCGATGATGATGGCTCAAAGGATAGAGTTGAGAGTGCACCTATCGTTAAACTTGCGACAACAATTGTTGAAAATGCTTTTAGGGCAGACGCTACTGATATACATATCGAGCCATTTAAAACCTATACAAGAATTCGTATTCGTGTAAATGGCGACTTGATTGAACTTATGAATGTATCAAATGTTGTACATAATTCACTTAGTACTAGATTAAAGCTTATTAGTGGTATGAATATTGCTGAAAAGCGTGTTCCACAGGACGGACGTTTCTCACAGGTTGTTGATAACTCAACGCTAGATGTCCGTGTATCATCTATTCCAACGGTAAACGGTGAGAAGATAGTTATTCGTATTTTGTCAACGGGACAGATTGCACTTAGAAAAATAACCGACTTAGGTATGACTGATTACAACTACCAGATGTTTGAGAAGATGATTAAATGCCCACATGGCGTGGTTCTTGTTACAGGGCCTACAGGTAGTGGTAAAACTACCACATTATATGCGGCACTTGGCGAACTTGCTAAGCCTAATGTAAACGTTATCACAGTTGAGGACCCAGTTGAGAAAAATATTGACGGAATAAATCAGGTACAGGTTAATACTAAGGCAGGAATGACTTTTGCTGCTGGTTTGCGTTCGATTTTGCGTCAGGACCCAGATATTGTAATGATAGGTGAGATGCGTGACTCTGAAACTGCTGAAATTGGTATTAGAGCTGCTATCACAGGTCACTTAGTGCTTTCTACATTGCATACTAATGACGCTGCATCGACTATTGTTCGTTTAGTTGATATGGGAATACCTGCTTACATGGTTGCTACATCACTTATTGGTGTTATAGCACAGCGTCTTGTTAAGGTATTATGCCCGAAATGCAAGAAGGCTAGGCTATCAACTGAAGAAGAAAACGAGCTAATGAAGATTGATAAATCAATTTCGATATATGAGGCACATGGCTGTCATGAATGTAACAACACAGGCTATACAGGACGTACAGCTATTCATGAAATTATACAAGCGACAGCAGGAGTTTCAACTCTGATTGCTGAGGGTGCAGGAAAAGAACAGCTTGAAGAGGCAGCTAAGAAAAACGGTACAAAACTCTTGAGGGATAACGTGTCAGAACTTGTTCAGATGGGAAGTACATCCATTGATGAATTAGTGAGGGTAACTTTTTCTGTATAGCATAATATTTAGGATAAATCCCCAGTAAAGTGAATATATATATAAGGAGGAGTAGTATTGTGATAGAAATTAATAAAATTTTGGACGAGGTTCGAGTACTAGGCTGTTCTGACTTACATTTTACAGCTGGGATTGCACCGGTTGTAAGGCTTAACGGTTCTCTCCGAAAACTAAGCTCCTATCCTCTGATGGATGAGGAAGAAATAGTTGATATAGTTGACCAGATGGTTAATGATAAACAAAAAAGGTCCATTGTTGAGAGGGTTGACACTGACTTTTCATTCTTAACAAAGCGAGGATATCGTCATAGAGTCAATGTTTATTTTCAAAGGGGAAGCACGGCTATTGCTATAAGACTTTTGAGAAACGACATACCGACGCTTGAAGATTTATTTATGCCTCCGATTATGGCAGATTTCGCAATGCGTCCGAGGGGACTTGTGCTTGTAACAGGGCCTACGGGTAGTGGTAAATCAACAACACTTGCGGGAATGATTGACTATGTAAATGTTAACAAGAGTTCGCATATTATAACAATTGAAGACCCTATTGAGTATGTTCACGAGCATAAGCGTTGTATGGTTAACCAAAGAGAGGTAGGCTCAGATGTACCAAGTTTTGCGGGAGCATTGAGAGCTGCACTTCGTGAAGACCCAGACGTTATACTTGTAGGAGAGATGCGTGACTTTGAAACGGTAACAGCCGCAGTAACAGCTGCTGAAACGGGGCATTTAGTTATGTCAACATTGCATACAACAAGTGCATCGGACACGATTAACCGTATCATTGACGTATATCCTGAACATCAGCAAGTACAGATTAGAACACAGCTTGCAAACATACTTGTTGGAATTATTTCACAGACACTTTTGCCTAAAAAGGACGGTTCTGGACGAATTGCCTGTCTAGAGGTGTTGCACGTTACCGACGCTTGTTCGGCGATGATAAGAGATAACAAGGTGCATTTGATACAATCAGCAATTCAAACGGGTAGACAACACGGAATGCTTTGTTTTGACCAAGAGTTAGCGAAACTTGTTAAGAACAATGTTGTATACGAGGCAGACGCATTGGAGAGGTGTCATGACAAGGTAGAATTTTACCGTTATCTTAACGCAAATGATGCTTAATCATTACCAGTATACGTTAATATTCGTACTAAACTGACAACAAAGGTTAACAGACAGTTACAGCATTTGTACAAAACATACAAATGAAAATATAGATTAGATGTTATTTGCACAAAGATTATTAATAAATTGTTTAAACCAAAAAAAACTATTGACTTTAAGCTTTTACACTGGTATAATATATTTACAGGGTACAGAAAAAGTCAACAAAATCTTTTGCATACATATAATAGACTATGGGTATCTTGCACAAGGAAAGTACATTTCTCTTGAACTAGAGAAATGCTTTTATAACACAATTTTTTTAATTATTGGAGGAGGTTTTTATTATGAGAAACAAAAAGGTAAAGGGTTTTACTCTTATCGAACTAATCGTTGTTATTGCGATTATCGCAGTTTTGGCTGCAATACTTATCCCGTCACTTATGGGTTGGGTTGCTAAATCTAGCTTGAGAACAGCTAACACAAATGCAAAGGCAGTTGCTACAAATGGTGCAGCAGTTCTAGCAGACCTTGAAGTTGAAGGTTTTTATTTGAATGGTGGTTTTGCAGGAGACGATGAACCTACGTATGATAAAGACTATGTAGTATCACAAGTTGAGAAATTAGGTGGCTTTGCTGCTGATAATGAGTGGGGTTTCTTCTATGACTCTAGTGAAGAAAAAGTAACATATGCATTTTGGCAGAAAAATGCAGACAGTCCTTATATAGGAACATATCCAAAAGAAGCAACTGGTAAAGACGGCGAAGGTGGTACTGATGCAGTAGCTTTAACCTAATAACTTAAAAATTAACACTAATACTTACCCCTCTCTTTTGAGAGGGGTTTTTGTTTTGAAAAACTAAAACGGCTCAACCGAAGTTAAGCCGTTTTAGTTAGTATTAATTAAAATTACTATCTGCATGATTTGAAATAGCTACAAATCATATCATAAAGTTGTGAGAAACACATAATTGTTTACCTCCTATATTAGTTTAAAATCTTATGTTAAGCTAGTTACTATCTGCATGATTTGAAGAAACTACAAATCATATCGTAAAGTTGTGAGAAACACATAATTGTTTACCTCCTATATTAGTTTAAAAACTTATGTTAAGCTAGTTACTATCTGCATGATTTGAAGTAGCTACAAATCATATCGTAAAGTTGTGAGAAACACATAATTGTTTACCTCCTATATTTATTGCCCAGAGTTATTACAAATGGGTTACTGAACTAATGTTATTGTAACATTTCGGTTACAAAAAGTCAAATGTAATTGATGGGAGTTAAATATACAACATGAGGTTGTAAAAAAGAAAAGAAATTTCAAAAATAACTAGACAAAGTTGTTTTGTTGTGGTATAATAATAGAAACAAAAACCCTTTAAGTTAATCCCGTGAGGTTGACAAGGTAATGCTTTTGAAGTTCATAGCCATAAGTATAGCTATAAGCCGATTTACGCTTATCTGTCAATTGACGGATAAGCGTTTTTGTATTTGTAAGGTGGTGGTAGGTTGAAACAAAAAACTGTAATCATGGACGAAAGTACTATGAAACGTGCTGTGGCTAGGATAACATATGAAATACTTGAACGGAATAAGGGTGCGAATTCGCTTTGCATAATTGGAGTTCTTTCAAGAGGTGTGCATCTGGCTAATAGAATTGCTGAAAAGATTTTTGAACTGGAAAGCGTTAAGGTTAATGTCGGTGCTTTGGATATAACGCTTTATCGAGATGATGAGAAAAATGCAACTGAAGACGATAAAACTAATATTAAATTCGATATAAAGGATAAAAATGTAGTTATTGTTGATGATGTGATTTATACGGGAAGAAGTACGAGAGCTGCTCTTGATGCCCTCATAGAAAGAGGTAGACCTAAGTCCATTCAGCTTGCTGTGTTGATTGATAGAGGACATAGAGAACTGCCGATGCGTCCCGATTATGTAGGAAAAAATGTGCCAACTTCACGAGAAGAAACGGTTAAGGTTTTGGTTAAGGAAGTTGACGGTGTGGATAATGCTGGTATATACAGCAATTCTTAGATAAATATTATGAAAGGAGAAAAAATATGTCTAACTCAATTTTGATTAAAAATATCCATGCAGTAGATGTTGGAGTGGATAAAATTAGTGATATATTTATTGATGGTGGGAAAATTGTCGAAATAGCAAGCGAAATCAATAGAACTGCTGATACTATTATAGATGGCAGTGGTTTGGTTGCTATACCATCACTTTTCGATATGCACGTTCATTTTCGTGACCCAGGCTACACATATAAAGAGGACATTCTAACTGGTGCAAATTCAGCGTTGGCTGGCGGGTTTACTGGTGTTGCTTGTATGCCGAACACAAACCCAACTATCGACAATGCTGAAACAGTTAAGTATATAATAGACAAGGCAAAGGATACGGGTGTTGAGGTGTATCCTGTCGGCTGTATCACAAGTGGAATGAATGGCGACGAGCTTTGTGATTTTGATATGCTAAAGGAGGCTGGCGTTGTCGCTGTTTCTGATGATGGTCGCCCTGTTAAAAATGCTGAACTTATGCGTCAGGCTTTAGAGAAGTCGAACAAGAATAAATTGCTTGTGATTTCTCATTGCGAGGACTTGGATATTATAGGGAATGGCATAATGAATAAAGGTTTCATATCTGAACAATTAGGCGTTGAGGGTATGGACAGAGCTTCGGAGGATAGTATCACAGCAAGGGAAATCGCTCTTGCCAATGCAGTTAAATCAAGAATTCATATTGCTCATGTTAGTACAGAGGGTAGTGTCGAATTTATTAAATCTGCAAAGGAAATGGGCGTTAAAGTGAGCTGTGAAACCTGTCCCCATTATTTTATGCTTACACATAAAAAACTGCTATCAAAGGATGCAGATTATAGAATGAATCCACCTTTGCGTGAGGAAAACGATATGGAGGCGATTTATACAGCTATTCTTGATGATACTATTGACTGTATAGTTACCGACCATGCACCACATTCAAAAGAGGATAAGGCTGACTTTATGACTGCTCCAAACGGTGTAGTAGGGCTTGAAACATCACTTTCAGCCACGCTCACAGCCTTTTATCATACTGGAATGTTATCGCTTGATAGAATAGTTGAGCTGATGTCGATTAATCCAAGACGCTTGCTAGGCTTGCCAACGGTTAAGCTTAAAGAGGGTTGCAAAGCAAATATTGCTATTGTGGATTTGGATAGGGAGTGGACTGTTGAACCAGAAAAGCTTGTATCTAAGTCGAAAAATACTGTGTTCAAGGGTATGAAACTAAAAGGAAAGCCCGTTGCGACAATTTCAGAAGGAAAGCTTGTTTATTCAATCTTATAAAATATATATCAAACACACAAAGGAGTGCTTATAAATGTCTTTTGACAGATTGATAGAAAAAATAATTGAAACTAAAAATCCAACGGTGGTAGGTCTTGATCCGTTGCTTGATTATGTGCCACAGTTTATACAGAAAAGGTATATTGATGACGATGGTACAAGCTTGAAAGCAGCTGCAAAGGCAATTTGCAAGTTCAATCAAGCGATAATTGACGAAATATGTGATATAGTTCCAGCGATAAAACCACAGGCAGCTTATTATGAAATGTATGGACATCATGGGATAAAGGCTCTTGAAACAACAATTAGATATGCAAAACTAAAGGGAATGTTCGTTATTACAGATGGAAAGAGAAATGATATAGGTGCTACGATGGACGCTTATGCAGCTGCACATTTGGGGACGGTTGAGGTTGGTGATAATGTTTGTGAGCCATTCGGTGCTGATGCCTTGACAGTTAATGGATACCTTGGAACAGACGGAATAGAACCGTTGCTGAAAATTTGCAAGGAAAGTGATAAGGGAATATTCGTTCTGGTTAAAACATCAAATAAGTCAAGTGGTGAATTACAAGATAGGCTTATTGATGGAACGCCTGTTTATGCAATTATGGGCGATATGTGTGAAAACTGGGGCAAGGAGCAAATTGGTAAATATGGCTATTCTTCAGTTGGTGCAGTTGTTGGTGCAACATATCCTGAACAGCTTTCAGAGCTTAGGCAAAGGCTTCCGCACACACTATTTCTAGTTCCTGGATATGGGGCGCAGGGTGGTGGAGCAGAGGGAATTGCTGGTGCATTCGATGAAAATGGTTTGGGTGCAATAGTGAATTCATCAAGAGCGATTATGTGTGCGTATAAAAATACAGGCTGTGCAGAGGTTGATTTCGCTAAGGCTGCAAGAGAAGAAGCGATAAGAATGAGGGACGACATTACTTCATATATAAAAATCAAATAAATGCTGGGATAGCATTTGCTTAAAGGTGTATAAAAAAGATTACAATTTACTAATGGTAGTTGATATATGAAAGGATGATATGATGGCATTGTTTAATATTGGTGAAAAGGCATATCTGCTTTTGGCTGATGGTAAGATTTTCGAGGGGCAGTCATTTGGTAAAAAAGGAACGGTATTCGGTGAGGTTGTATTTACAACGGGTATGACAGGTTATCAGGAAACCATTACTGACCCAAGTTATTATGGGCAGATAGTAACACAGACATTCCCTCTAATAGGAAACTATGGGCAAAATGAGGAAGATAGCGAATCTAGCAAATCATATGTTAATGGATACATTGTTCGTGAGTGGTGTAATGCTCCGTCAAATTTTCGCTCAGAGGGTAATATTAATGATTTTTTAATTAAGAATAATGTTGTGGGGATTCATTCAATTGATACGAGAAGTCTTACGAGAACAATTCGTGAAGCGGGCGTAATGAATGGTGTTATCACGACTGAAAATGTATATGAAAAAAAGGACGAGCTATTAAAGCAAATTAATGAATATGCCATTGTTAATGCAATTAAAAATGTAACTTGTACAGAGCAGTATTCATATAAAAATGCAGACAGCAAGTATAAAGTAGTGCTGTTTGATTTTGGGTATAAGCGTAATATCAGAGAGGAACTTATTTGGCGTGGCTGTGAGGTAATCGTTGTGCCAGCTGAAACTTCTGCTGAGGAGATTAAGAAGACTAATCCTGATGGCATCATGCTTTCAAATGGACCTGGTGACCCATCTGAAAATGCTACTATTATAGAAAATCTCAAGGAAATATCAAAGCTTGACATACCTATATTTGGAATATGCTTGGGGCATCAGCTTTTTGCTCTTGCTAATGGTGGGCGAACAGAAAAGTTGAAATATGGACATAGGGGTGCAAATCAGCCTGTTATAGATTTTAGGAAAGATAGGACTTTTGTTACCTGTCAAAATCATGGTTATGCAGTTGTTAGCGATAGCATTGATGAAAGCGTTGGAGAAATATCACATATAAATGCGAATGATAGAACCTGTGAGGGTATACGCTACAAAAAAATCAACGCATTTACAGTGCAGTTCCATCCAGAAGCACATAGTGGACCACTGGATACAGCGTATCTATTTGATGAATTTATTGAGATTGTTGCTGATAGGAGGGGACAATAATATGCCGTTGAGAAGTGATATAAAAAGAGTTTTAGTAATTGGTTCAGGTCCTATTATTATTGGACAGGCAGCAGAATTTGATTACGCAGGAACACAGGCTTGTCGTGCTTTGAAAGAGGAAGGTCTTGAAGTAGTCCTTATAAACTCAAACCCAGCAACAATTATGACAGATAAGGCTATGGCTGATAAGATTTATATTGAGCCTCTTACACTTGAGGTTGTAAGGCGTGTAATTGAGATTGAAAAGCCTGATAGCTTGCTTTCTACACTTGGAGGACAAACAGGGTTGACGCTTTCTATGCAACTTGCTAAGGAGGGCTTTCTTGACGCACATAACGTTAAGCTTTTAGGAGCAAATCCCCTTACAATTCATAAGGCAGAGGATAGACAGGCTTTTAAGGATACTATGGAGAAGATTGGTGAGCCATGTATTCCATCAAAGGTTGTTGAAAACATAGAAGATGCTGTTAAGTTTGTAGAGGTTATTGACTATCCAGTAATTGTTAGACCTGCTTTTACAATGGGTGGAACTGGTGGTGGTATTGCTCAAAATGAAGAGGAACTTCGTGATATAGCACAGAATGGATTAAGACTTTCTCCGATTACACAAATTCTTGTTGAGAAATGTATAAGTGGTTGGAAAGAAATTGAGTTTGAGGTTATTCGTGACAATAAGGGTAATGTTATTACTGTTTGCTCAATGGAAAACTTCGACCCTGTTGGTGTGCATACAGGTGATAGTATCGTTATTGCTCCAACGGTTACGCTAACTAATAAGGAATTCCAAATGCTTAGAACTGCTGCAATAAATATCATTTCTGAGCTAAAGGTTGAGGGGGGCTGTAACTGTCAGTTTGCATTACATCCTACTAGCTTTGAATATGCAGTAATTGAGGTAAACCCAAGAGTATCACGTTCTTCAGCACTTGCGTCAAAGGCAACAGGTTATCCTATTGCTAAGGTTACAACAAGAATTGCTATCGGTTATAATCTTGATGAAATTATTAATCAGGTTACAGGCAAGACATATGCTTGCTTTGAACCTGCGATTGACTATGTTGTTATAAAGTTTCCTAAGTGGGCGTTTGATAAGTTTGTTTATGCAAAGCGTACACTAGGCACACAGATGAAAGCTACTGGGGAGATTATGTCAATTGGAACAAGTTTTGAACAGGCTATGATGAAAGCTGTTCGTTCTATCGAGCTAGGAATAGACTCAATGAACCTTAAAAAACTTGAAAAGTCTTCAGTTGATGAGCTGTTGGAAATGCTTAACACTGTTGATGATGAGCGAGCGTTCCAGATTTATGAGGCATTGAAACGTGGAGTTTCGGTTGATAAGATACATGAAATTACAATGGTTGATAATTGGTTCTTGGATAAATTGCTTAATTTAGTTGAACTTGAAAAATGGCTTGCAGACGGCGAGCTTACGATTGAAAAGTATAATATTGCAAAGAAATATGGGTATCTTGATAGCACAATTGAGCGTATGTCAGGACAGAAATGCCCTGCGAGAAAAAGAGCTGTGTTCAAGATGGTTGACACTTGTGCTGGCGAATTTAAGGCTGAAACACCTTATTTCTACTCAACGTTTGATGAGGAGAATGAGGCTAGACAGTTTATTGACAGGACTGATACAGGGAAGAAAAAGGTTATTGTTTTTGGTTCAGGTCCTATTAGAATTGGACAGGGAATTGAATTCGACTATTGCTCAGTGCATTGCGTTTGGAGTTTGAAAGAGTCGGGTTATGAGGCTGTAATTTGTAATAATAACCCTGAAACTGTTTCAACGGACTTTGATACGGGCGATAGACTTTACTTTGACCCACTTACTAATGAAGATGTTGAGGCGATAATCGAAACAGAAAAGCCGTTCGGTGTTGTGGTGCAGTTCGGTGGACAGACAGCAATAAAGCTTACAAAGCATTTATCGGATATGGGTGTTAATATTTTGGGAACATCTGCTGAAAGCATTGACGCAGCAGAAGATAGAGAGCGTTTTGACGCATTGCTTGAAAAATGCCAAATACCACGCCCTGAAGGCTTTACGGTTATGACTACTGAGGAAGCTGTTGTAGTTGCTGAAAAGCTTGGTTATCCTGTTCTTTTGCGTCCGTCATATGTTTTGGGTGGACAGAATATGATTATTGCTCATTCAAAAGATGATGTAATTGAATATATGGGTATTATTACAAGGCATATGCTGGAGAATCCTGTACTTGTTGATAAGTATATGATGGGTATTGAGGTTGAGGTAGACGCTATATGTGACGGGGTTGACTTTGTTATTCCTGGAATTATGGAGCATATTGAACGTGCTGGTGTCCATTCGGGCGACTCTATTTCTGTGTATCCTGCACAAACTCTATCACAGAGAATACAAAATACAATTATTGAATATACAAGACGTTTGGCACTTGAGTTAAATATTATTGGACTTGTTAATATTCAATATGTTGTGTACAATAATGAAGTATATGTAATTGAAGTAAATCCACGTTCGTCAAGGACTGTTCCATATATCAGTAAGGTAACTGGAATTCCAATGGTGGATATAGCTACAAAGATTATGCTTGGCTCAACGCTAAAGGAATTAGGCTATGAAAGTGGACTACATCCTTCTGGTGATTATGTTGCTGTTAAAGTTCCTGTTTTCAGCTTTGAGAAGCTACAAGATGTTGATACAATGTTAGGACCTGAGATGAAATCAACTGGTGAATGCTTGGGTATTGCTAAAAACTTTGAGGACGCATTGCTTAAAGGACTTGCCGGTGCTGGATATGACCTAAAGAGAGAGGGTGGAGTTCTTATATCCGTTCGTGATGGTGATAAGCAAGAGATGGTATCAATTGCTGATAAATTCTCACAAATGGGATTTGAACTGTATGGAACAAGTGGTACAGCGAGTGTGCTTAATAAAAATATGATTGCAACAAATCTAGTTAAAAAGATTTCAGACGGTGAGCCGAATACACTTTCACTTCTTGAGAGTGGAAAAATTCACTATATGATTTCAACATCTGCAAAGGGACGTTTGCCTGCTAGAGATAGTGTTAAAATGCGACGTAAGTCCGTTGAACGCTCAATATGTAGTTTGACATCTATTGATACTGCAAAGGCTCTTGCGAATGTTCTTTTGACTAAAAGAACGATGAAAGACGTTGAACTGATTGATATAACAAAGATATAACGCTATTTGAATGGAGGAATTATGAGATATACACAGGGAGAGTACCGTATATTAAGTAAGATTGCTATTGCAACTCAAATATATGACTACACTGTTTTATGTCCCGAAATTGCAAAGATTGCACAGCCTGGACAGTTTGTTCATCTTTTGCCAAAGGGATTTCCACTACGTCGCCCTATTTCTATTTGTGGAATTGATGCTGAAAAGGGAACACTTCGCTTTGTATTTGAAGTTCGTGGTGAGGGTACAGCAGAGCTTGCAAGGCTGAATTCTGGTGACTTGATTGATATGGCTGCCCCACTTGGGCGAGGCTTTAGGATAAATGAGGACGCTAAAAGGGTTATACTTGTCGGAGGGGGCATTGGCACTCCGCCGATGGTTCCTCTTGCAGAAATATATGGGGAAAAGGCAGTTGCTATTTCAGGTTTCAGATGCTCCTCAATGGTAATGCTGCAAGATGACTTCTCGAAAATGGGAGCAAAGACAATTCTTTGCACAAATGACGGTAGCATGGGTGTTAAGGGCTTTGTAACATTGCCACTTTTAGATGAAATAAAAGCTGAAAAGCCAGATGTTATATTTGCTTGTGGTCCAACGCCAATGCTAAAGGCAGTTGCTGAAATTGCTATGGAAAATGACATAGAATGTCAGGTTTCTCTTGAGGAAAGAATGGGTTGTGGAGTAGGTGCTTGTCTTGTTTGTTCATGCAAGGCAATGAGAAATGGCGAAGAAATCCATGCCCATGTTTGTCAAGATGGCCCTGTATTCAATGCAAAGGAGGTAATCTGGTAATGGCTGACTTATCTGTAAATATAGCAGGAGTTGACTTCAAAAACCCGATTATCCCTGCATCGGGAACTTTCGGATATAGTAGGGAATATGAGCGTTTTTATCCGCTTTCTAGGCTTGGCGGAATTGCTACAAAGGGTACTACTCTTGAGAAAAGACTTGGAAATCTTGCACCTAGAATTGCTGAAACGCCAAATGGTATACTTAATTCAGTAGGGCTGCAAAATCCTGGAATTGATAAGTTCATCAGAGTTGAATTGCCAAACCTTATGAAAAAGGAAACTGTGATTATCGCTAATATTGCTGGCTCAACCGTTGAGGAATGCGTTCAGATAGCAGAAAAGCTTGAAGCAACTGATGTTCATATGATAGAGCTTAATATTTCATGTCCGAATGTAAAAGAGGGTGGAGTTGCCTTTGGTGTTTCTTGTGATGGTGCGGCTGGAATTACGGCTGCTGTAAGAAAGGCAACAACGAAGCCACTTATAGTTAAGCTTTCACCAAATGTTACCGATATTGCTAGTATTGCTCGTTCTGTTGAGGCTGAGGGTGCTGATGCAGTATCGCTTATAAATACGCTTTTGGGTATGCGAATTGACATAAAAACAGGTCGTCCTATTTTAAGGAATAATGTTGGTGGATTGTCAGGTGGAGCAGTTTTCCCGATTGCTGTAAGAATGGTTTGGCAGGTTGCTAATGCTGTTAAGATACCAGTTGTTGGTATGGGTGGTGTAACTACTGCTAAGGATGCAATAGAATTAATGATGGCTGGTGCAAGTGCTGTTCAGGTCGGTACAGCTATGTTTGCAAACCCTTTTGCACCGATTGATATTATAGATGGAATGAATGATTATCTTGACAAAAATGGGATAGCAAGTGTAAAAGAGATTATAGGAAGTGTTAAAGCGTGGTAACAAGAGTTTATCTGATACGTCATGCAGAGGCAATGGGCAATATAAACGAAACTTTTCAGGGGCGAACAGATGAAAACATAACTGAAAAGGGGCATAGACAGCTTACAGAACTTAGTGAAAGGTTCAAGGATACTCAGCTTGATGTGATATACTCAAGTCCCTTAATTCGTGCAAAAGAAACTGCAAAGGCTGTTAATAAGTATCATGGGCTTAACATTATCCATGATGAAAAGTTAATTGAAATTAACGGTGGATTATGGGAAGGGAAGAAGTGGGCGGATTTGCCTACTCTTTATCCTGTTGAATTTAACCTTTGGACATATAAAATGCATGAGTTTTATATTGAAAATGGTGAAACTATGGTTGAGGTTTCAGAGAGAATGCAGAAAACAATAGGGGAGATAGTTTTACAAAATATGGGCAAGAGTGTTGCTATTGTTTCACATGGCTGTGCGATTAGAACCTATTTATGCTATGCGAGTGGGAATACACTTGATAAGCTTCATGACGTAGGTTGGTCGGATAACACCTCTGTTTCCCTCATTGAATACGGAGCTGACTTAACTCCAAATTTGGTTTATAAGAACAATTCTGACCATCTTCCATATGAGCTATCAACATTGGCTTTTTCCGATTGGTGTAAATCTGAAAACGGAGAGTATTCAGAAGCACAAAAAGAGTGTGAGGATTTTATTAAATGAAAATAATGTCAGTTGATTTCGGCGATTCAAGAACAGGACTAGCAGTATGTGATAAAACGGAGTATTTAGCCTCACCATTATGCGTTGTGGAGGAAAAAGATTTCGATAATTGTATATTAAAAGTATCTGCACTGGCAAAGGAAAATGACGTTGAGAAGATTGTAGTCGGCTATCCTGTGAATATGAACGGAACTATCGGTGAGAGAGCCGATAAATGTAAACTTTTTGCAGATATGCTTGCAGAAAAGGTTGATATTCCAGTTGAGATGTGGGACGAACGCTGTACAACTGTTTCAGCACATAATTATCTTAATCAGACAAATACAAGAGGAAAGAAACGCAAGGCAATTATTGACGCAGTAGCAGCTACAATTATTCTTGAAAGTTATATGGAATATCGCAAAAATATTGGATAAAAGCTGTATCTCCGATGGATTTATAATGAGATTCCAAAGGGAAAGTAATTTTGCCCTGACATTTGTCAGGGCTTTTACAATGAGGAGATACAATTATCTCCTTTGAGTATTAGGTCCTAGGGCTTCCTTTTTTATGTTATGTTGTTTGTTTTGATCTTCGCCATCTTTTGTATTGGTTTTAGTTTCTTTATCCTTTTCTTGCATATATATACCTCCAATTATTTACTGACAGGATTGAATGTATTCTTGTAGCTTTTGTGCCTGATACCCCTCTGATTCAGCATATTGCTTAAAAAAGTCTTGAAGATTTTCATCTTCTATCTTTTGCGAATAAATCATAAAGTCCCTCACACGTTCTTGAGTGTCCAGTAAAGCCTTTTTAAGATAGTCCTGTGTGTTCATTTCCATTTACATACCCCCATTAAAAGATTATAATAAATATTGTTTCCATGTATTATTTTTTTATACAGGCATTTTACATAGTTTTTGATGATGTGATTTGTGGAAAATTATTTTTAAAAGTGGTTGACAAATAGAAAGATATGTGTTACACTATAAATTATAAAAAGGCGACGATAAGGAATAAAGCAAAAATAACCATTTTCAGAGAGCTGTTGGTTGGTGTGAAACAGTAAAGGTTTTTTGTGATTAGATCACCTTTGAGCTGTCCGCCGAACGCTGTGTAGCTAGTAAGTTGGAACGGGTTTCTCACGTTATAGAGATACGCATTATTTGATGCGACTAAGTGGGCATTTTATGTCAATGAGAGTGGTACCGTGGAGTATTTTATGCTTCACCTCTTAAATTTAAGAGGTGAAGCATTTTTGTATTTAAATATAAATTAACTGTAAAGGAATGAAGAAAATGAAATTAAATGGTGCGGAAGTGATTTTACAATGTTTGATGGAACAGGGTGTTGATACTGTTTTTGGTTATCCTGGTGGTGCAGTGCTTAATATTTATGATGCACTTTATAAGTATAGCGATAAAATAACACATATTCTTACATCTCATGAACAAGGGGCATCTCATGCGGCTGATGGATACTCAAGAACAACGGGGAAAACAGGCGTTGTAATTGCAACATCTGGTCCTGGTGCGACTAATCTTGTAACGGGGCTTGCGACTGCTTTCATGGACGGAATTCCTATGGTTGCGATTACTGGGAATGTGGCAACAAATCTACTTGGACTAGATAGCTTTCAAGAGGTTGATATAACAGGAATTACCATGCCGATTACTAAGCATAATTATATAGTCAAGGATATAGACAAGCTTGCTGACATAGTAAGAGAGGCTTTTTATATCGCTAATGAGGGAAGAAAAGGACCTGTTTTGATTGATGTTCCAAAGGATATAACTGCACAGTTGGTTGAATATGAGAAAAAGGCTGTTAGGGAGTATGTGTTTGAAAAAAGCAAGACTCTTGATGATGAAATAAGAAATGCTGTTGAAATAATTAAGAAAGCTGAACGCCCATTTATTTATGCAGGTGGTGGAGTTGTGCTTTCGGATACGGTTGACGAATTTAAGAGGTTTGCAGAGATGGTTGACGCTCCTGTTGCGTTATCACTTATGGGGCAGTGTGCTTTTGATAACAGCGATAAGAGATTTATTGGAATGTTAGGAATGCATGGCACGAAAACATCATCGCTAACTATTGGTGAATGTGACTTGATGATAGTTTTGGGCTCACGTTTTAGCGATAGAGTTAGCTGTAACACTAGCACATTTGCTAAGGGTACAAAGGTTCTTCATATTGACATTGACCCTGCTGAGGTTAATAAAAATATTATTGTTGATTATAATGTTGTTGGAAATCTCACATATATATTAAAGGAGATGAACAAGGCTCTTCCTCAACAAAGCCATAAAGAGTGGATGGATAAGGTTTATTCTTGGAAAGAGGAGTATCCTGTTTTTATGCAGTCGGAGGACGAGGAGGCTGTACTTCCACAGTTCGTGATAGAAACACTAGACAAGCTAACTGATGGCAAGGCAGTTATTACAACTGAAGTCGGACAGCATCAAATGTGGGCAGCACAGTTTTATAATTTTCAGGAACGCAGAAGTTTTGCGACATCGGGTGGGCTTGGAACTATGGGTTATGGCTTGGGTGCAGCGATTGGCTCAAAGATGGGAAATCCAGATAAGACCGTTGTTAATATCGCAGGTGATGGAAGTTTTTATATGAACTTGACAGAGCTTTCAACAATGGCGAAGTATAAAATACCTGTTGTCGAGCTTATTCTAAATAACAATGTTTTGGGTATGGTTAGGCAGTGGCAGAGAATGTTTTATGATAAGCGTTTTTCGAATACAACGCTTGATAAGGATACTGATTTTGTAATGCTTGCCAATGCTTTCGGATTAAAAGCGTACACTATAAGTAAAAAGTCAGAGGTTGAAGAAATTTTGAAAAAGGCAATTGAATTGAATGAACCTGTTTTAATTGATTGCAGAATTGGCAAGGACATCAATGTTTTACCTATGGTTCCTGCTGGTGCATCTGTTTATGAGCCGATACTTTGTATCGACACACATTAAAAAGGAGTTGTATTATGAAAAAGATTGAAATATTTGATTCCAGTCTTAGAGATGGGGCACAGGGATGTGGAATTTCATATTCAGTTGCTGATAAGCTTAATATAATGAAGGCTCTTGATGAGTTTGGTGTAGATTATATTGAGGCTGGAAATCCATCTTCAAACCAAAAGGACGTGGAGTTTTTTCAAAAGGCAATTGCATATAAAATGAAGAATTCTAAGCTGGTTGCGTTTGGTGCTACTAAAAGAAAAGGGATTAAACCAGAGGAAGATAGCAACTTGAATGCGTTGGTTACATCTGGTGCTGACTACATTTCTATTTTTGGTAAAAGCTCAAAGCTCCATGTTGAGGAGATAATTAAAGCTACCTTGCAGGAAAATCTTGACATGATTTATGATACAGTTAGCTATTTAGTTGGATTGGGCAAGATTGTGTTTTATGACGCTGAACATTTCTTTGATGGCTATAAATTATCTGCTGAATATGCACTTGAAACGCTTAAAGTGGCTGAAAAAGCTGGTGCATCAAGGATAGTTCTTTGTGATACAAATGGTGGATGTTTTCCAGATGAGATATATGAGATTACTAAGAAATGTGCTGAAACTTTGAATGTTTCAATAGGAATTCATTGCCATAACGATATGGAATGTGCAGTTGCTAATAGTTTATCAGCAATTAAGGCTGGTGCAGTTCAAGTACAGGGAACGTTTATTGGAACAGGTGAGCGTTGTGGGAACACCAACCTTTCAGCGATAATTCCAAGCTTACAGTTGAAATTAGGTTATGATTGTATAGATGTAGATAAAATGCCGCTGCTTACGGTAACGGCAAGGCATATTGCTGAAATTTCTAATATTGCTTTGCCAGATTGCCATGCTTATGTTGGCAAGAATGCTTTTTCACATAAGGCTGGTATGCACGTTGATGGCGTTAAGAAAAACTCAAAAAGCTTTGAACACGTTGAGCCAAATGTTATAGGAAATGAGCGTAATATTCTTGTATCAGAGGTTGCAGGGCGTGCAGTTATTATGGATAAGCTGAAAAAGCTTGCTCCCGAGCTTACAAAGGATAGTGAAGAAGTTGGGCAGATTATTGAATTGCTAAAGCAACAGGAGTATTTGGGTTATCAGTATGAGGCAGCAGAGGCTTCATTTGAACTGTTGGTTATGAGGTTTTTAAAGAAATATAAACCATTTTTCAATATTGAGTATTATAAAATCATTGGCGAAAAATCCGATAATGCAAATCTACTTGATAGTGCAATTGTTAAGGTTAAGGTGGGGGATAAAACAGAAATTTCTGCTGATGAGGGAAAAGGTCCTGTAAACGCAATTGATAAGGCTATTAGACAGGCGTTGGGCATGTTCTATTCACAGCTTGATGAGGTGTATTTGGTTGACTATAAGGTAAGGGTTATGGATTCTGGCTCTGCAACTGCCGCAATAGTTAGGGTTTTGATTGAAACAACTGATGGTGTGAACGCATGGACAACGGTTGGTGCGTCAACGGATATTATAGAGGCATCTGTTGAGGCCCTTGTTGATAGCTTAGAATATAAGCTGGTAAAAAGCATAAAATAATAAATGTAAAGGACGGTGCTAATTAGTACCGTCCTCATTTGTGGATATAGTTAGTTGTAATTGTATATCTTATTGTAGCTATAAAATATGGAGTACTTTTATAAATCTCGCAAACGATTAGCCCTCTCTACACATAATCCAACGATGAAAAATATTAAGATTCCTCCACAGAAAATAGCGAAAAAAAGAGATGCGTTCGTGGTTCGTTTATCCTCGATTTCAGTAGGTTTATTGGGATTTATGCGGATTTCTTCAAATTTTCCGACTTCTTCATGAGAGGATTGTACCCCTATGGAAGCATTGTAAGTTTTTTCTTCAAGTTCAAACTCATATGTAATATGAAAATCTCCACCTTCTGCTCCCCAAGATGAAATATCAATGATTTCTGCATCAACGGTAACAAATTTTGAATACCTTATTTTATTAACAACGAATGTCCTTGTCATATAAACAAAACCAACAACAGTAAAAACAACAAATACTATTCTCCAAAATAGCAACTCTTTTTTTGTTTTAATAAGAATCCCCCCTTATTATAAATTTACAATAAGTATCAATAATAACAACCACATTTGAATTATAACCAAAGAGATGTAAATCTAACTTGATTGGACGTGCCTGTATCTCATAATTTTATATGTCTTAATTATACCATAACTCTTTACAAGTAACAACAAAAAAGCGTGAGTTTACCAAAACTTTAAGATAAATATATTTAATATATGTTTAAACATGAACGGATAGGTTTTTGTATCACTTTATGAGTACTCTTATTGTAGCCAAATTGTAGCCTTTAGTCCATTGACAAGCTTAGGTGGATATTATATACTAAAGATAATCTGTAAAAGGATAATTTTAATTTAGAGGAGAAGAAGATGGATCCAGATTCGAGTCGAAGTACGGTTAGTTTAATCATTCTGTTTGTTTTTATAATATTAAGGGCATATTTTGCTGTGTGTGAACACGCTATTATGGAAATAAACGATTCAAAAGTTAAAACATTGGCAGAAAAGGAAAAGAAGTATAAAGCGTTGCTCAAGCTTATTGAAACGCCAAGTAAAATGATGATTGCATTTTCAATACAAAAAGCACTTTCGAGTGTGTTTATTTCAATTTGCTCAGTATTGGCTTTTAATCCATCGCTTACAAAATTACTTAGCAATTTTTTTACTGGGGTGAGGTTTGGCGTTTTAGAGGTTATTTCTATTGTTATAATATCACTGTTAACTGCTATGGTTATTGTGGTTTTTACTGATACAATTCCTAGACTTATTGCCAGAAATATCAAGGATAGCTTTGCAGTAAAAAGCGTTGGTGTTGTAAGATTGCTTATTTCTGTTTTGGCATTATTTAGCACAGCCACTTCTGCGGTTTCCACGTTGATTTGCAAGATTATAAGAATTCCTGTATCTAGTGAAAAGGACGTTATAACAGAAGAAGAAATATTGATGATGGTTGAGGCTGGAAATGAAACGGGAATTATTGAGGCAAGCCAAAGGACTATGATTAACAATATTTTTGAGTTTGGTGATGTGCCTGTATCTGAGGTAATGACGCATAGGACAGATTTGGTTGCAGTAGATGCTAATGCAAGGGTTTCTGATATAGTTACGCTTGTAATAAATGAGGGCTTTTCAAGAATACCTGTTTATGAAAATTCTATTGATAGTATAATCGGGGTTTTATATATTAAAGATTTATTATGCCTCATTGGGGGCGAACGAATAGAGGAATTTAGCGTTAAACAGTTTATCCGTAAGGTTATGTATGTGCCTGAAACCAGCAAATGTAATGATGTTTTTGAGAGCATGACGCTTAAAAAGACACAGATTGCAATTGTTATTGATGAGTATGGTGGGACGGCTGGAATGGTAACTATGGAGGATTTACTTGAAGAAATAGTTGGAAATATACAAGATGAGTATGATGACGAGGAAGCAGAAATTTCCGAAATATCTGAGGGAGTTTTTGTTATAGATGGCTCAGCAGACCCTGAGGATATTTTGCCACAGCTTAAAGTGGTTTTGCCTGATGGTCATAATTATGACACAATGAGTGCGTTGTTTGTTGATACGCTTGGAAGAATACCCAATAAGGATGAAATTCCATCAATAGAGTATCAGGATTTAGAGCTTACTGCATTAGTGACGGAGGATAATTGGGTTACTAAGATTAAAGCTAAAATATTAGAGCCGAAACAATCTGAGCAAGGGATTGATTAGCATTATGAAAAAGCTTTTACTTGTACTAATTGTGTGTTTATGTCAGTTGCTATGTGGTTGTTCGCTTGTATCACCACCAATTCAAGAAGTTACTTATCTTGATGAAAGCATGGCAGAAATGAGATATTCTTATCAACAATTGACAGAGGTGGAAAAGGCAACGTACACAGCGTTATATGATGGTATTGAAAATATGGACAAAAAGATTAAACTACCGTATACGATAAGTGGTAAGGAGTATGAAAAGGTGTTTAATTTGGTTTATAGGCAAGAGCCAAGCTTTTTCTATCTTGATACACAGTATATGTTGTCGGATAAAATGTCGGAAGTAAAAATGCTGTATCAGATTAGTGAAGAAAAAAAGGAAGAATTTCAGCGTGAGATTGATGAAAAAGCTTTGCCGATATTAGAGGCTGTTAATCAAAAGGAAACGGAATATGAAAAAATTCTGTATATTCATGATTATATAGCAGAAGTTTGCCAGTATTCACAGGAAGTTGATGTTAATACGAGTACGATATATGGCTGTTTAGTTAATAATCTTGCACAATGTGAGGGATATGCAAAGACTTTGCTTTATTTGGCGAGGGAGTCGGGGCTAAGTGCAATGACTGTTGTTGGGCAGACTGATGATGGGGTAAATCATGAGTGGAATATAGTTCGGATTGATGGGAAATATTACAATATGGACTTGACTTGGAATGACCCTTTTACTAAAGAAAATATTGACAGAACGTGGCATTTATACTTTAATGTTATGGATAATGAGATAAACGATATTACTCATTTTCCATCGGGCAATAATTATGCACCACCCGAATGTAATTCAACTGATGCAAATTACTATTACATGAATGGGCTGGTTGCTAGTAATTATAATGAGGCTTATAGCATTATAAAACGGGAGGCAACAATTGCAGTTAACTCAAATAAGGATTATATTGATATAAAATTTGCTAATAAGGAAGTATTTGAACAGGTGAAGAAAGCTTTATTTGATAATGGAGAGATTTTCACAATATTAAATGATGTAAATACTAATGAAAAATATAAAATAGATGCTGACCAATATATTCATCAGGAGAAAGATGGAGTTTGGTGTATTTCAATCGGCTTGATTTATAAATGATGAACAGAAATGTAACAAGAATGGAGCAAGCAGTTTGGCAAGAATAAGATGCAAAAATGGTGGTAGATGTAGGTTCGATAAATACGGAGTATGCGTTAGATGTGGGTTTGATTATACATATAAAAGAATAAGCCTACTGTTTATAAATGCGTATTCGTTTGTACTTTCGTTTATAATGGTTTTACTGGGTTATGATATTTCACTCATATTCCCTAATTCATTTTTGTCGGCGATGATAAAAGAATTGCTTTCTATAAATGTAATGCTTGGATTTATAGGGGTGTTTTGCATATTTCTGATACTACTTTTAATTATATCGCCCCTGTTTCTGTTGCCAATAAGAATCGCAAGAAAAAGACGGATTTATCAGCGTAAGAAAGTTATGCTGATAAATTTAGCATTGGGATTTACCATTGTCGGTTGGGTGGTAGCTTTGGTTTTATCGCTACGGACTTCTAGTGAGCTTGTTGAGGAGGATATATAATTACCCCTAGTAAGTTAATGATATAATATAATGAACAGCCCAAATCAAGTCCTTTCTCTATCAAGGTTTTGGGCAGAGTCACAATATAAATAATTGAGGTGGTTGTATGACTCGAAAGATAGTTTATTTTAGCAACGTTGTCATAGCTTTTGTTTCGCTGTTTACATATGTAATAGGAAATATTCTTTTATCCATAGGTAAAGGTGAAATAACTATGGCGATAAATGAAAATCATATGCCCATTTATAAAATATTGGGGTGTGGCATATTGAGTTTCCCAATTATTATAAGTGTAGTTTTTAATCTTGTTATGGTATTGAAATTTAAGTTTGAAAGAACACGAAAATTGATACAATATATTATTTTAATAATTATAATTAATATATTACCATATATGTTTTTGTATATATTTTTAAACTAAAGTATAATGCAATAATTACAACTAAATTAATTTTTTAATGCTGTTGATATAGTGCAACTTCCCTTATATAATGAGGAGTCCAGAGGGAATCATTCCCTCTGGCGGGGTTTGGGGCAGAGCCCCATTATAAATCCATCGGAGATACCAAAATGTTCATTGGAGATACAAAAAGCCATACTGAATTTACAGTATGGCTAATTTTATAATATTAAGTTAATCCGAATATTGCTTTAGCTTCTGCAACTTCATCGTTAGTAGGTGGCTCAATACCGTCAAGTGCATAAGGCATACAAAGCTCTTCCCATTTATATTTTCCCATTACATGATATGGAAGAAGTTCGATTTTCTCGATACAGGAAAAGTCACTGAGATATTTTGCAAGTCGCTCAAGTTTACCCTTTTTTAGTGTATATTGAGGCAACAAAACATGTCTAATCCATACGGGTTTCTTTATCTGCTCACAATATTCAAGCGTTGCAAAAGTGTTTTTATTTGACTTACCAGTGAGTTTTATGCAATCCTCTTCATCAATTTCCTTAACATCAAGCAGAATTAAGTCAGCAAGTTCAATTGCCTTTTTTGATATATCCAAAGGTATAACTCCACTTGTATCAATTGCAGTATGGAGGTTATTTTTTTTGCATTTTAGAATAAACTCCTCACAGAATTTATCTTGTAGCAAAGGCTCGCCACCAGAGATGGTTACACCTCCACTAGAAATAAAGTTTTTATATGGCAAAACCTTTGCAATTAACTCATCAGCAGTAATTTTATTTTTTGTATTTTGTACCCAAGTATCTGGATTATGACAGTAAAGGCATTGCAGAGAACAGCCAGAAAGGAAAACAACAAAGCGTATTCCAGGACCGTCTACTGCACCAAAACTTTCATAAGAATGGATATATCCATATGTCATTTTTACAAATCCTTTTACTGTTATTATATCATACTATGGAATGTTCTGTGTATAACATCAAGCTGTTGTTCACGGGAAAGCCTGATAAAATTAACGGCATATCCACTAACACGAATAGTAAGCTGAGGGTATTTTTCAGGGTGATCCATAGCATCAATCAGCGTTTCACGATTAAGAACATTTACATTCATATGATGTCCTTTTTCCTTAATATATCCGTCAAGAAGTGAAACTAGGTTTTTAGCTTTTGCCTCATCAGTCTTGCCAAGTGCATCGGGAATAATTGAAAATGTATAGGAAATACCGTCCTCAGCATAATCATAAGGGATTTTTGCAACTGATAGCATTGAGGCAATACAGCCATTTGTATCCCTGCCATGCATTGGGTTAGCACCAGGAGCAAAAGGCTCACCAGCTTTTCGTCCATCAGGAGTAGAACCAGTTTTCTTACCATAAACCACATTTGATGTTATAGTAAGTATTGACATTGTAGGGATTGAGTTACGGTATGTTCTGCGTTTTGATAGGCGATTCATAAAGCGTTCAACAATCATAGTTCCGATTTCGTCAACACGGTCATCATTATTGCCAAATTGAGGATAATCTCCCTCTATTTCATAATCAACAATCAAACCATTTTCATTTTTAACAGGCGTAACCTTAGCATATTTTATCGCTGATAAGCTATCTATAACAACGGAAAGTCCAGCTATTCCACAAGCAGATGTACGAACAATTTCTTCATCATGCAAAGCCATCTGTAAGCGTTCGTAGCAGTATTTATCATGCATAAAATGAATAATATTCAATGTGTTTATATAAAGCTTTGTAAGCCATTCTGAAACAAAATCAAACTTTTCCAAAACTTCATCAAATTTCAGTGGGCCATCAGAAATAGCACCAACGCCCTCGCATAGCTTTTCGCCTGTTTTTTCATCACAGCCATCATTCAACGCATACAGCATAGCTTTCGCAAGGTTAGCTCTAGCACCGAAAAACTGCATTTGCTTACCGATTTTCATAGCAGAAACGCAACAAGCAATACCATAATCATCGCCAAACTTTTCACGCATTAGCTCATCGCTTTCATACTGAATTGACGAGGTTTCAATTGAGATTTCAGCACAGAACTCTTTAAAGTTTTCAGGTAATTTATCACTCCAAAGTATAGTTAAATTCGGTTCAGGAGCAGGCCCAAGATTTACAAGTGTATGCAAGAAACGATATGACATCTTAGTAACCATATGTCGCCCATCTTCACACATACCAGCAATTGCTTCAGTAACCCAAGTAGGGTCGCCCGAGAAAAGTTCATCATATGAAGGAGTTCTCAAGAATCTAACCATTCTAAGCTTCATAACAAAATGGTCAACAATTTCCTGTATTTCCTCCTCAGTATAAACACCGTTTTTAAGGTCTTGCTCAGCATAAATATCCAAGAATGTAGAAATTCTACCAATGGACATAGCAGCACCATTTTGCTCCTTGATAGCAGCTAGATATGCAAAATACAGCCACTGAAATGCCTCTTTAGTATTCTGTGCAGGCTTAGAAATATCAAAACCATATGAGGCAGCCATTTCTTTTAGCTCTTTTAAAGCCTTAATCTGTTCGGATATTTCCTCAATATTTTTAATTAATTCCCCGTACATCGGCTCTGAATCATGTGCTTTCTTAGCATTAACCTTGTCCTCAATCAGCTTGTCAAGACCATAAAGCGAAGCACGTCTGTAATCGCCGATAATTCGACCACGTCCGTAAGCATCGGGCAACCCCGTAATAATACCAGTATGTCTAGCCTTTTTCATATCAGCTGTATATACGTCAAAAACCCCATCGTTATGAGTTTTACGATATTTAAAAATGTTATCAACTTCAGGTGGAAGCTCTTTGTCATAAGCTTTAAGAGATGTATGAACCATTCTAATGCCACCAAAAGGCATTATCGCACGCTTGAAAGGCTCATCTGTCTGCAACCCAACAATTTCCTCCAAATCCTTGTCGATATATCCACTTGAATGAGAGGTAATCGTTGAAATAGTTTTTTCATCAATATCATAAACTCCGCCACGATTTCTTTCTTCTTTCAAAAGCTCTAAAACTTTATTCCAAAGTTTTTTTGTTTTTTCTGTCGGTGGAGCAAGAAAGCTTGCATCTCCGTCAAAAGGCGTATAGTTTTTAACAATAAAATCTCTTACATTGATTTCATTGTTCCAAATACCATTATTAAATTCCATAATTGTACCTCCTTAATAGACTACATGTTGTATTTGAAACTCCAAATACTCGAATATAAACACTACATTTTGTTTACATATTAAATATATCATATTTGAATAAAAAAGTAAAGTATAATTCCTACAATATTATTAACCAAAACTTTGACTATATTATACTTTAGTGCTATAATAATAAAATAATAAAAATTATGCAGAAATAGATGTAAATAATAAGGATGTGATTTGCATTATTGGAATTAAAAAACTATGGAACTACCTGTTATTCTTTGGCGTATCATTTATCATATTAACATTTTGCTCTATGACATCATTTTTATTTCCGATTCACAATTGGGTTGACCAGAACTGTTTTTTTACAGTGGGAAAAGGGATTCTTAATGGATTAGTCCCTTATCGTGATTTATTTGAACAAAAAGGGCCTCTTTTGTATTTTATAAATTCTGTTGCGGCTTTAATAACAGAAAAGTCGTTTACAGGAGTTTTTATAATACAGATTTTATTTTACTCAGCTTTTTTGTATGTTTTAAAGAAAATTTCAATGCTTTATCTTGATGAAAGACTGTCGATATATTCAGCAGTTTTCACAGGGGTTTTGGTTGCTACTGCATATTGCTACCGACGTGGTGATAATGCTGAGGAGTTTTGTTTACCATTTTTAGTATATGGCTTGTACACGCTTTTGAAAGCATATAAGGGGGATTTTCAGAAGGAATTTTCATATAAAACAATGCTGATTAACGGAATATTTGCTGGCTGTATTCTATGGATAAAGTTTACATTGCTTGGTTTTCATCTTGGATTTGTATTAAGTTTTTTTGTTTTATCGCTTATGCAAAAAAAGTACAAGGAAGCATTTTTAAAAGTAATTGTATTTGTATGCGGAATTGCTTTATCAACTCTACCATTTGTTGTATATTTCGGGGCGAATGGTGCGATTAAGGATTGGCTATATGTCTATATTTATTCTAATGTGTTTCTTTATTCTGAGGATTATAGCCTGATAGATAGATTGAACTATTTAGTTTCAACTATATATAATAATATTATTGTTAACAAAGCTGCTACTGTCGCTATATTACTGGGAATATTCGGATTTTGCATAAGAAATAAGTATATAACTGAATTAAAATATCGCATTGCACTTTTGATGTCAATGCTAATGTTGGTTCTTGGAATTTATATTGGTGGAGTTAGTTATAAATATTATTTTTTAGTTGTGATGATGTTTGTGATTTTAGGAATAATACCTATTATAGATTTTTGCAGTGAGAATAAAATTTTATCAAAAGCATTCAATAAGCAATTAATTCCAGTGGTGTTTATTTGCTGTTTGGTAATCACAATAAATAAGAGCAATTGCAAACCTTATTATTGGAAACAAAAAGAATATTTCCCACAATATCAGTTTGCTGAAATAATAAACCAAACACCGAATTCCACATTATTAAACTATGGTTTCCTAGATGGTGGCTTTTATCATACTGCGAATATTCAGCCGACAGAAAGATATTTTTGCAGAGTGAATATACCAGAGAAAAACTTGCCTGAAATGTATGATGAGCAACGAAAAGCTGTTGAAAGCAAGAAGAATGACTATGTGGTAACTAGGAAAAGATGCGATGAGGGTGACGATTATAAAGTTGAGGGTATTGATATATTATACGAAAATTATGAAATAATAGCTACTGCATATGAGGAGTATGATTGTTATTTATATATATTATTGAAGAAAAAATAGGACAAGAATTCACTTGTCCTTAGATTATCAATATAACTTAATATCCTCTATGTTCAGCAAGCGAATCATCATTTTTAACCCAATTCTCAACATTAAAAACAGTGTATGTATCCCTTGTATTTCTAGCAATAACCTTAGTAATTCCAGCATTGATAATCAGCCTTTTGCACATTGAACAAGGCTCAATATCACCGTAAACTTCATTGGTTTTTGCATCATGACAGGCAAGGTATAGCGTTGCATCTATAAGGTTATTTCTTGAGGCAGAGATTATTGCATTTGCCTCAGCATGAACTGAACGACAAAGCTCATAGCGTTCACCTCTTGGGATATTCAGCTTTTCACGGGTGCAGTAGCCCAAATCAGAGCAATTTTCACGACCTCTTGGAGCTCCCACATAACCAGTTGAAATAATTTCATCATTTTTAACAATAATAGCACCAAAGTTTCTTCTCAAGCAAGTGCCACGCTCAAGAACAGTTTCAGCTATATCTAAATAATAATTGGTTTTATCTCTCCGACTATACATAATCAACCTCCTATAAAGTTATAAAAACATTATAGCTTATTTCGGGTTAATATGCAATATAAATTTTAATTAAGTATAAATATGTAATATTAAAATGTAAAGGATTTTATTTATGAATAATCTAACAGATTTGAATGTATTAAGGGATATTTTACAACGACATGGTTTCAGCTTTTCCAAAGGTCTTGGACAGAATTTTCTTATAAATCCATCAGTTTGCCCTAAAATTGCAGAAATGGGAAATGCAAGAGAGGGTTATGGAATAATTGAAATTGGTACTGGAGTGGGAACACTTACAGCAGAACTTGCAAGGCGAGCTGATAAGGTTGTGGCTGTTGAGATAGACAAGAGGCTTTTGCCAATTTTGGATGAAACTTTGCATGACTTTGACAACATAAAAATTATAAATAAGGACATACTTGAAGTGGATATAGGCAAACTTATTGAGGAGGAGTTTCAGGGCATGAAGGTTGCTGTATGTGCGAACTTGCCTTATTATATAACTTCACCTGTTATAATGTATTTGCTTGAGAGTAGAGTGGATATTGATTCGATTACGGTTATGGTTCAAAAGGAGGCAGCACAGAGGCTTTGTGCAGAGGTTGGTACAAGAATATCAGGAGCGATAACTGTTGGTGTGAAGTATTATGGAGATGCGAAAGCATTGTTTGATGTGTCAAGGGGGAGCTTCATGCCTGCACCAAATGTTGATTCAACAGTAATTAGAATTGATATTAACAAGGATAATAGATATGGAATAATTGATGAGGAATTCTTTTTCAATGCAGTTAAGGCTGGATTTTCTCAGAGGAGAAAAACATTGGCGAATTCTATATCGTCTATGCTTGGAATATCAAAAGATAAAATTTTTGAAGTATTGATGGATATGGGCTTAAACCATGCAATACGAGCAGAGCGTCTTACTATGAACGAATTTATTTTATTATCGGAAAAGCTCAAAAACGCCCTTAATTAACATAAGATAGTTTCTTTCGTTATATATACTCTATTAGTATCCAAAAATTGCAATATGAATTGACATTTATTTTATTAGATAAGCTATATAATTATCTTTACAATAAATTTATATGGTTGGTGATAAAAGATGTCAAAAATTCAAGCAGTTTTAAGAAAGCATCAGTACGGTTCGGTTACAGGGATAATAGTTGTGGCATTATTTTCGTTCATACTTGCCAATTCAACAGTCGCCTCATTTCAATCGCCTATAAATGTAGCAATTGCTGGAGCGATTTCTCCGTTATATGCAACATCTATTTTTGTGGGAAGTTTTATTACTTATTTTCTAACAGGGAAAATGTACTTATCCTCCATACATATGTTTGCGTTATTGCTTGTGGTAATATCACGATGGATGTTTTATGGGAAAACGAATTCTCATCAATCAGCAGCAATAACAGCTGTATGTATGGCTTTTTCTAGCATAATTTCAGGCATGGCTGTAGGATACGATAAAAGTATTACAGCAGTTTTTTTATGCATTAGCGTGCTTACAGGACTAGGAACTTTTTTTATTTTAGAAGTTATGGAGGATTACAAAAAAAATAAAGAATTCTCATTAAATGGAACAAGTGGTTGTGCATTGGCAGTGGCTTACATATTAATTATAATTACTGCTTCATCGTTATCTATATCCATAATTAATATTGGCAGGATTTTCGGTACATTTGTTATACTTACAGCTGCTAAAAGATACAAGCACATAGGTGGCTCTATTTGTGGAATATTAACTTCAACAGGTGCAATGATATATTCAAAGGACTTAGGAGCAACGTCGGTATTATTGGGGATAACAGGGCTTATTACTGGATTTTTTTCTGAATTTGGGAAATTGACGATTGCTTTTTTCTTTATTGCAGTAAATGCCGTTGGGTTAATGATGATTGGAATAAATGAGGCGGCTTTTAGAATGGAAATAGATATTATTTTAGGCTGTCTGATTTTTGTTTATGTTCCGACTGTATCGCTTAATAAAATGTTTGTTAGAACAAATGAGGCTGAGGAACATATTGCAAAGCTAGTGTTTTCAAGGCTTGACTTCATGACAAATTCACTAATGTCCGTAAGAAGAAATGCTGAAAGTATTGCTAAAATGCTGAACAACAAGACCGTGAAAAATGATATGGGCAATGAAGTTTGCGAGAGAGTTTGCTCAAAATGTCGCAATAAGCTTGTTTGCTGGGGCGATAATTATGAGAAAACAAATGAGTGTTTCAATAAAATGGCTAGAAAGAGGAGTGTCAGTATCTCAACAGTTGCTGAAGAACTGGAAAACTGCACCAATCGCAAAGGGATTTCGGACGAGTTTAATTCGATAATACGGGAGAAATTTCAGCATAAGATTGCAGATTCAAGGCTAAAGGAAATGCAAGATTTGCTATTTGAGCAAATGCAAATTTCTGAACAAATTATTCTATCTAGCTGTCAAAGTATATCAGAAAAAATAAATTATGACAGCACATTGACAAAACAGATGGCGGTTTTGCTTGATAAGGAGAAGTTTGTTTATAGCAGTGTTGTGGCATATTTTACGGTTAATGATAAGCTTGTAATTGAAATTTACTTTGAAAATCAATATTATACACATGATGTTAACGAAATATGTAACATAATATCTACTGAAATTGATAAAAATATGGAGTGCTATGAGCCTGTTCATGCGGGAAATGAAGTTAAGGTAATTATTAGTGAGGAGTCAAAGTATAGGGTGAACTGTTGTTTTGAGAAAAGTGATGGAATTGACAGCTCTAAACCGTCGGGGGATAGTTGTGAATATTTTCACGATGGATATGGTAATATTTATCTAGTGATTTCTGATGGAATGGGAACAGGTCGACAGGCGTCAATTGAGTCAAAAATGGTAATAAATCACTTGAAACGCCTTATTAAAGCAGGTGTTGACTATAAATTAGCGATAAAAATGGTGAATTCAATAATGATTTCTAAATCTAATGATGAAAATTTTGCAACATTAGATATTTCAAAGATAAATCTTGACGATGGTAAGTTGAAATTAATAAAGTATGGAGCGTCATCAACGTTGATTAAGCACGGGGATACACTCACTATGATAAATTCACCATCATTCCCAATAGGTATAGTTTCGGATGTTGAGCCTTTTGAAAAGGAGATAGATTTTGGTGAAGATGATATTCTTGTAATGCTTTCGGACGGGGTTGAGGAGAGTGAGTATAAGAATATTAAACAAGTATTATTATCTCAAAAGAGGAATAATATTAACTCTATTGCAGGAGAAATTTGTAAGAACGCACAGAAAAGTTCATCAGATGATGTTACAGTAATGCTGGCAAAAATTTATAGAAATTGAATTAATTATAATAAGATTTGTTAACGCTTTGTAATGAATTGTTCTTTAATTTGTAACCGTTATGTAATGAATTTCAAATAAGAATGAACTGTGTAAAATGTATTATGCAATTGTTAAGGAAATATTTCTAAATTTTTAACTAAATCTTGTGCAGTTTACCTAAATTTATTTGATATGTTTGCAATAGTTTACACATTGTTAACAATATATTGAATACATGAGAAAATAACGTCAACATAATGCACTAATTACATTATAAAAACTATATAAAATACATGAAAATTATTTAATATTCACAAAAACCCTTGAATAATTATGCGTTTTCTGATACAATGTAGATAATAAGGGGGAGAGGTAGATTATGAATTCTGCAAGTGTAAGCAATAGTTACAATATGATTTCTAATGAGCAAAAAAATCTTTTGCATTGGTTTCGATGTGGGAAAAATTACGATGCTGAGAAGTTTTTTGGAGTTCATTCAATAAATGGAAAAAACGAGAAGACCTATTGCTTCAGAGTATGGGCACCAAATGCTGTGAGCGTTTCAGTTGTGGGCGATTTTAACAACTGGAATAGAATGATTAGCCCAATGAAGAAAATTGACGATGGGGTTTGGGAAGTTTTTTTGACAAATTTAAACCAATTCGATGCTTATAAGTATAGCGTTGAAACAAAAGTGGGTAAAATAGTCCTAAAAGCCGACCCTTATGGCACTCATGCTGAAACCAGACCTGCTACAGCCTCAAAGATTTATGAGAGCAACTATGTTTGGAATGATGCGGAGTGGATAGAGCAAAAAAGCAAGAGAACAATTTATAAAAGTCCTGTTAATATTTATGAGGTACATTTGAATTCATGGCGTACCTATGAGGACGGTAGTTTTTATAATTATGTTCATTTTGCTGAAGAAATAATCCCATATATGAAAAGCTTGTCATACACTCATATTGAATTTATGCCTCTTTCCGAATATCCTTTTGATGGTTCATGGGGATATCAGGTTACGGGATATTTTGCACCGACTTCAAGGTTCGGTACTCCCGATGATTTCAAGAAGATGGTTGATATGTTTCATCAGGCAGGGATTGGAGTAATTTTAGATTGGGTTCCTGCACATTTTCCAAAAGATGCAGCTGGACTTTATGAGTTTGATGGCTCATACTGTTACGAATATGAAGATGCTAAGAAACGTGAGCATAATTCATGGGGAACAAGGGTTTTTGATTATGGTAAGGGAGAGGTTTGCTCATTTTTAATATCAAATGCTTGTTATTGGATTGAGGAATTTCATATAGATGGATTGAGGGTGGATGCGGTTGCGTCAATGCTCTATCTTGATTATGATAGGAGAGATGGCGAATGGATTCCGAATGTTTATGGTGGGCATGAAAATCTTGAGGCTGTTGAGTTCTTTAGACGCTTGAATGAAGCAGTTTTCTTGAGAAACCCTGATGTTTTGATGATTGCTGAGGAGTCTACTGCTTGGCCGTATGTAACAAAACCTACGGATGTTGGAGGGTTGGGCTTTAACTTTAAGTGGAATATGGGTTGGATGAATGATATGCTTAATTATATGTCGTTAGATCCTATATACAGGGGATTCAATCACGATAAGATTACGTTCTCATTTTTTTATTGTTTTTCTGAAAATTATCTTTTGCCGATTTCACATGATGAAGTCGTTCATGGCAAATGCTCAATGATACAAAAAATGAGTGGGTTGCTTGGGCAGAAATTCTGTTCTTATAGGGCTTTTTTGTGTTATATGATGGCTCATCCAGGTAAGAAACTTTTGTTCATGGGTCAAGAGTTTGCACAACTAGGGGAATGGGATTACAAGTCACAACTTGATTGGGCTTTGATGGAGAACGAAGACCACAAGAATATGCTGTATTTTAGTCAGCGACTGAATAAATTTTATATTGAAAATCCACCGTTATGGGAAAATGATGACACATGGCAAGGGTTTAGTTGGATTTCAAATGATGATTATACTCAAAGCGTAATTGCATTTAGACGAATTGATGATAAAAAGAAGGAAATTATTACGGTATGTAATTTTATTCCTGTGGCAAGGGATGATTATAAAATAGGTGTACCTAAAAAAGGTAGATATAGGCTTGTTTTTAATTCAGATGCAAAAGAATTTATGGGTAGTGGGATTGCTGATGTTTTAGTAAGCACAATGAATCTTCCAATGCATGGGTCTGATTACAGTATTTCGTTAAAATTAGCACCACTTTCAGTGATGTATTTAGAATATGCCCCAATTAAGAGGAGGATAAACAAGAGGCTTAGTAAGTCTTTGACGGGAAAGAAAAAGCTTGCTAAAAACAAGGTAGATACGACTTGAATTATAGAGAAAAACAGGATATTAGCTCACAGAAATGAAAAAGCAATTATAATTTACGATTATAAAAAATATAATAACATTGAATTATTACAGTAAAGACAGCACGAAGATGCAACTTTACAGTATTGCTATAAAATAGATAGGAGGATTATTATGTATATTAAGAAAGATTGCGTTGCAATGCTGTTGGCAGGTGGGCAGGGAAGCAGACTCTATGCTCTAACAGAAGATATGGCTAAACCAGCAGTGCCATATGGTGGTAAATATCGTATAATAGATTTTGCGTTATCTAATTGTGCGAATTCAGGAATTGACACAGTAGGTGTACTTACACAGTATCAACCGCTTGTTCTGCATGATTATATAGGCAGTGGTCAGCCTTGGGATTTGGACAAACTGCATGGAGGAGTTCACGCTTTGCCACCATATCAGACATCTTTGGGAGCATCATGGTATGAGGGAACAGCCAATGCGATTTACCAAAATATGAGTTTTATTGAGAGGTACGACCCAGAATATGTAATTATTTTGGGAGGCGACCATATATATAAAATGGACTACTCAAAAATGTTGGATTTTCATAAAAAGAAAAAGGCAGATTGCACTATTGCAGTAATTGATGTTCCTTTTGAGGAGGCATCAAGATTTGGAATTATGACTTGTGATGAAGATAATTTTGTAGTTGACTTCACTGAAAAGCCACAAGAACCAAAGTCTACGCTTGCATCTATGGGAATATATATTTTCTCATGGGGTATGCTAAAAAAATACTTGATAGAGAATGAGAACGCTAATACTGGCTCTAAGGACTTTGGCAAGGATATTATTCCTAATATGCTTAGAGATGGGCAGAAGCTTTATGGTTATGCTTTTGATGGATATTGGAAGGATGTAGGAACTCTTGATTCGCTTTGGGAGGCGAATATGGATTTGATAAATCCTAATATACCATTGGATTTGTATGACCCTGAATGGAGGATTTATTCAAGGAATATGAATATGCCACCACAGTATGTTGGCAAAAATGCAATTGTTGAAAACTCAATGATTTCTGAAGGAAGTTTGATTAATGGAACAGTGGACTTTTCCGTAATCTTTTCAGGTGTTACTATCGAAGAGGGTGCAGTTGTAAAGGATAGCATAATTATGCCAGGCTCTGTCGTAAAATCGGGTGCGATAGTAGAGTATGCTATTATCGGTGAGGATAGTGTAATTAATTCAAATGCAAAGATTGGAATCAGACCAGAATTGGTTGATAATAAAGATGAGTGGGGAATTGCTGTTATCGGACATAATGTAAACATATCTGAAGGAACAAAAATTCTTCCTAAGCAAATAATTTCAGAGAGCATTTAAAGGAGGATAAAATAATGATTGCGAATAACAGCGTACTTGGGTTGATTTTTGCAAATATGCATGATTCAACGGTGAGTGATTTAACTAAACAAAGAACTATGGGCTCAATCTTGTATGGTGGAAGATATAGGATGATAGACTTTCCACTGTCTAATATGGTGAATTCAGGACTTCATGAGGTTGGCGTAATTACAAAATCAAACTATCAGTCACTTCTAGACCATGTTGGCTCAGGTAGGGAATGGGATTTAGCTGGCAAGAATGGTGGACTGCATTTGCTACCTCCTTTTGGTCATGTTGGGAGTGGTATATACAGAGGCAGAATAGAAGCATTAAATGGCGTTTGGAACTTTATTGAGCATTCACAAGCTGATTATGTAGTTCTGTCGGACTGCGATACTGTTGCAACTATTGATTATAGACCAGCTATTGAAAATCATATTGAGAGCAATGCAGATATAACGGCGATATATTCTAAGGGTTTTTATAATAGTGCTAAAAATCAGTCGGCAACGGTTTTTGGAATGGACGAAACAGGGCGAGTGAATGACGTTATGATTAATCCGCAGATAATCGGTGAATGTAATATCGGGCTTAATATGTTTATAATGAATAAGCTATTTCTAAAGAAGATTGTTAAAGAGGCGATGAGCAGAAGTCTTTACAGCTTTAGAAGGAATATTTTACAGGGTAAAAAAGATGAATTCAAGATAATCGGATATGAACATGAGGGTTATTATTCAAAAATCGACAGTTTGAATAGCTATTATGAATCAAATATGGCTTTGCTTGAAACCGAAATCAGAAACCAATTGTTTAAGAAATCTGCACCAATTTATACTAAAATAAGAGATAATGGACCTGTTAAATATGGTCTTGAGTCTAAGATAAAAAATTCACTGATTGCTGATGGTTGCATAATTGAAGGTACGGTTGAGAATTGCGTACTGTTCAGGGGCGTTAAGATTGGCAAGAATACGGTTGTTAAGGACTGTATATTGATGCAAAATACAATCATAGAAGATGAATGTAACTTAAGCTATATAATTACTGACAAGAATGTACAGATAGGTCAGGGACGTGTGATGACAGGTTCAGAAACTTATCCGTTGTTTATCGGTAAAAATGCAATAATTTAAAGAAAATAGGGGGATGAGTTTATGAATATTTTATTTGCAGCTAGTGAAGCACTACCTTTTGTGGCTTCTGGTGGGTTAGCGGATGTAGTCGGCTCACTTCCGTCAGCGATTGCTAAAAAAGGGCATGATTGTAGGGTTGTTATTCCCCTATATAAATCTATTAATGCTGAAATGAGAGCGAATATGACTTTCGTTGCAAATATTACAGTAGATGTAGCATGGAGAAAGCAATACTGTGGTGTTTTTACAACAATCTGTAACGGGGTGACTTTTTACTTTATAGATAATGAGTACTATTTTGGAAGAGATGGCGTTTATGGTTTTTATGATGACTGTGAAAGGTTTGTATTCTTTTCAAGAGCAGTGCTTGAGATGATAAGGGATATTGATTTTACACCAGAGGTAATTCACTCAAATGACTGGCAAACAGCACTTATCCCCGTGTATTATCAAATTTTCTATAAATATCAGCAGGGGTATGAGAATATAAAAAATGTGTTTACGATTCATAATATTCAGTATCAGGGTAAGTATGGTAAGGAAGTTATAAATGAACTTATGGGTATTCCATTATACCATACAAGTTTGCTAGAATATGATGCTTGCGTAAACATGATAAAGGGTGCAATTGAAACTGCTGATAAGATTACAACTGTAAGTCCTAGCTATGCTTGGGAGATTTTAGACCCTTGGTATTCACATGGTTTGGACAGAGCGTTGACTAATAAACAGTATAAAATTTGTGGATTTCTTAACGGAATTGACGTTGATGTTTATAATCCAGAAACGGATACGCTAATACCTGCAAACTACACAGCGAAAAATCGTAAGGGTAAGAAGGTTTGTAAGGCAAGGCTTATTGAACAGCTTGGTCTGCAAGAGGGCGATGAGCCAATTATCGGCGTAGTTACGAGATTTGTATCACATAAGGGTATTGACTTAATTAGATGTGTTTTTGATGATATTATTAATCTTGGATATAAATTTATAATATTAGGTAGTGGCGAAAAGATATATGAGGACTTCTTTAGGGAGATGGCTTACAGGTATCCTGATAAAGTTAGCGTTACAATAGGATTTATTCCAGAGTTAGCTAGAAAAATTTATGCTGGTGTGGATATGTTTCTAATGCCATCACAAAGCGAGCCATGTGGATTAGCTCAAATGGTTTCTATGAGATACGGAACGTTGCCGATTGTAAGGGAAACAGGTGGGTTAAGAGATTCCGTTCGTGATAATGGCGAAGGGAATGGAAATGGTTATACTTTCAAAACCTATAATGCTCATGATATGCTTGGTGCTTGTCAAAGAGCAAAAATGATGTATGATAATAAATTAGAGTGGGATAAGTTGGTCGCAAGTGTAATGAAAGAAGATTTCAGCTGGAGTAAATCAGCAGAGCTATATCTTGGTTTATATAACGAGTTGGCAGGCAATTACTAAATTATAGTAGTTGTTGTATTATTAAGGTGGCTTGTCGTGCAGATGAGCCACCTTAAATCAACAAAATTAACATAAATAATATTTTTTTATTAAAAAATTTATTATTTATGTTAATTTTACCTTTACCTTTTTGTTAATATGTAGTATACTTATAAAGTAATTTATCATATTTGATAAAAATTAGAGGAGATTGGTCATATGATTGAAAACATTAAGAATAAAGTTATTGCACTCGTCATGGCAGATTTTACAACAGAATATAATAATACAATAATGAATAGGATATGTCAGTATGCAGAGAAAATTGGATATAAGGTTCTTATTTTTGCATCGTTTAGTGAATTGATTTATTCAGAAAAACATGATATTGGTGAAGAGAATATATATAATCTTATGAATCTTAATATTATTGATGGAGTGATTATTCTTTCTGAAACTATAAAGGGTAAAGAGCATTTAATGCATATTGTGGATAATAGCGTTAAACATGGTGTTCCTGTAATATCAATTGAAAGGGAAGTTGATGGTTGCTACAATCTTATGTTCGATTATGAGAACACTCTTGTAGAGATGGTTAACCATTTTATTGAGCATCATAAATTCACTAAGATTAATTTTATGGCTGGTGGAAAGGGCAATGAGTATTCGGAGGAACGGTTGAGTGGGTATAAAAAGGCTCTTAAAGAGCATGATATTCCATTTGATGAGCGACGGGTTGCTTATGGGGATTTTTGGGACATACCTACATATAAAGCAATGGACGAATTTATGGCAAGTGGGATGGAAATGCCAGAAGCGATAGTTTGTGCGAATGATGCTATGGCTATTGCAGTTTGCGAAAAACTCAAAGAGTATGGGTATAGAGTGCCAGAAGATATTTGTTTATCAGGTTTTGATGGAAGTGAAGAGGAAAAGCATCATACACCAAGATTGACGACGGCACATCAGGATTTAGAGAGTATGGCTATGCGAGCGTTTGATAAGCTAAAAGATATATTTGATGGCAAGGAAACATCTAGGTGTGAGTTGGTACAAAATAAATTAGTTATTTCACAGTCATGCGGGTGTGAAAAGCAAGAACCCCAACCTCCTAATAGCTACATAAGAAATTTAAATTCAAAATTGGCAGCAAGAAACACCTTTAATATGATAATGATAAGGATGGTTTCTGCTCTTTGTGATGGTGGTTCAATTGAGGAGTGTATGGAGGAAATTCAGCAATATCTGCATTATATAAAGTTTACTAAGATTTGGATATGCATTATAGATGACTTTGTTTCTGAGGTTAATGCAGTTGAAGAGGTATTTGAGAAAGAAAGAAGATATAGTGTTGGGTACCCAGAAAGAATGAAGATTTTATTGCACAAAGATGGCGAGTATACTACTTCGGGGCAGATATTTTCAGTTGGGGAGATGCTACCAGACTTAGCTAAAGCACTTGAAACGGAAGATAAAATTCTTTTTTCACCTCTTCATTTTCAAGATAAGGTTATAGGTTATGTTGCAATAACTTTTGACCTTCCTACATATGGGTTCAACAAATTTCACGCATTTATTATGAATCTTAGTAATGTTTTAGAAACTATAAAAAACAATACGGAAATGAAAACAGTTATACAAAAACTGGAGGAAATGTATGTTCATGACTCCATGACGGGACTTTACAACCGTAGAGGTTTTTATAAAAATGTTTATGATATGTTTAATAGATGTAAGAGGCTGGATAAAAAGCTTGTTATTATATCACTTGACTTAGATGGACTTAAAGTAATTAATGATGTTCATGGGCATAGTGAGGGTGATAATGCTATAAAAGTTTTGGCAAATGCACTGCTTTCAAGTTCTGTTAAGGATGAAATATGTGCAAGATTTGGTGGGGATGAATATATTGTTGCTAGCATAGCTGAGGATCAAGATGAAGGAAGCGAATATGTAAATGATTATATAAGCAAGGTTCAGAAGTATCTGAATGACTATAACGCTTCCTCTGGTCGAGTTTATGAGATTAGGGCGAGTTATGGTGTGGTTAAGCAAGTGCCATCACCTGATATGACTTTAGATGGAATGATAAAAGTTGCTGATGCTTTAATGTACAAGGATAAATTTAAACGCAAAAAGTATCGTGAACGTTTAAGGACTAAGGAAAAAAACGCCTTGCATAAAGGCAGATAGTTTACACAGGATTTAAAAAGGCTTTATCTCTTTGCAGATAAAGCCTTTTTGTTGTTATTAATAAATCCATAAAACAACCATTTTTATAGTTAACTTTGTGTTGCAAGTTGTGGAACAGCCTTTCTTATTGCAATTGAAAAAACAGATGCAATAAAAAGCTTTATTATATCGAACAGAATAAATGGTGCAATGCAGAGTGAAAACGCCTGTGAAAAGGATGATTTTGCAACAAACGCATACCATGCACAGCCTAATGTGTAGCAAATTACCAATGAAATCAACATTCCAAGTGGAGCAAAGATTATACTTTTGTTTTTACCAGACTTGACTGCAAGAGCGATAACAAACACCATAATCGGATATGCTATGATGAAACCACCTGTAAACCCAAGAATTACACTTAACCCACCACGAAAGCCAGCAAAGACTGGAAGTCCCACAACGCCGAGCATTACATATGTAAGAGTGGAAAAGAACGCTTGTTTTGGTGGAAGTAAAGCACCTGTTAAGAAAATGGCAAGAAGTGAAAATGTGAAAGGTACTGGTTGGATTGGAATTGATATTGGGGATAAAACTGCAATTAATGCAGTGAATAATGCAGGGATAGTTAATGAAAGTGCCTTTGATTTTGACATAAATAAATCCTCCTAAAATGTTTATAGGAGGATTATAACATATAAAAAGCCTATTGTCAACTACTTTTTAAATAAAGGTTGACAATAGGCGAATTAATTTTAAATCTAAGTGATGGATTTTAAATAAGCTGTGATAAATCCATCTAAATCTCCATCCATAACTGCGTTAATATTTCCGTTTTCAAAGCCTGTTCTATGGTCTTTTGCAAGGGTGTAAGGCATAAAAACATACGAGCGAATTTGTGCACCCCACCCGATTTCACGCTGAACACCCTTTATGTCCGAAACCTTTTCAAGATGTTCACGTTCCTTTATTTCAATAAGCTTTGAGCGTAACATTTTCATAGCAAAATCACGATTTTGATGCTGACTTCTTTGTGTCTGGCATGAAACTACAACTCCAGTTGGAAGATGAGTAATTCTTATAGCTGATTCAGTTTTATTAACGTGCTGTCCACCAGCACCACTTGAACGATAGGTGTCCACTTTCAAATCATCAGGCTTTATGTCAATTACAATATTATCATCAATTTCAGGCATTACTTCAAGTGCTGCAAAGGAAGTGTGACGACGCCCTGAAGAATCAAATGGGGATATTCTTACAAGCCTATGCACACCTGCTTCAGATTTAAGAAAACCATAGGCATTTAGCCCCTCAACAAGAATAGATGCACTTTTCAAACCTGCCTCATCGCCGTCTAAATAATCAAGAATTTTCACTTTAAAGTTGCGACGTTCTGCCCAACGGTTATACATTCTGTATAACATTTCTGCCCAGTCTTGAGCCTCTGTACCACCAGCCCCAGCATGAAAGGAAATGATAGCGTTGTGGCTGTCATATTCGCCAGTAAGTAATGTTGAAAGTTTTTCGGCGTCAATCCTCTTTTTAAATTCATTTGAAGAACAGAAAATTTCATCAACAACACTTTCGTCACCCTCTTCTAATGATAAATCTATCAGCATAATGATGTCCTCAAGGGATTCATTAAGCTTAACAAAGCGTTCAATTTTATTTTCAAGAGCCTTTATCTTTTGCATAATAATTTGAGAATTTTCAATATCATTCCAAAATCCATCAACACCAGACTGCTCCTTTAGGTCAGATAATTCGTTTTCAGCCTTGTCAATATTCAACACATCCCTCAGCTCTTTGAGTTGTTGTCTATATGTATTTAGTTCGTTTTTTAAGTCGTAGAGTAAAACCATATACAAACCCTTTCATAATGCAAGCATTTATTTTTACATAAAATCATATGTTTATTATACAACAATAAATCAGTATCTGCAAATATTTTTTAATAAATGTTGAAAAAAATATATAATGTGGTATAATAGAAGTGTATATTTACAAAATAATTAGAACTAGATGTTAAAAGTAGATTTAGGATGTTTAGTAAATGGAGGAGTATATGTTTGATTATAGAGGTAATAAATGTATTGTTTGTGATGATAAGTTTACGAATGACTCTGATATTGTAGTTTGCCCTGAATGTGGTACGCCATATCATCGTGAATGCTATGAAGAAAAGGGAACTTGCATAAATGAAAGATTACATGAGGAAAATGGTAGCTGGCGAGCAGAACAAGAGCTAGAAAAAAAGAAAGCTGAGAGGGCTATCTGCAAGAATTGTGCCCATAAAAACGGCACTCATAGCAAATATTGTGAGAATTGTGGCATAGATTTAAGCTTGGATGTTGTTAAGATTGAGGAGATAAAACCGAATTCAAGTGGTGGAAGTATTGGAATGTTTGGGCTTAATTTAGGAGATAGATTTTGTGGATTTAATCCTAAAGAGGAAATAGAGGGAGTAACAATTGAGGAATTAGCTGATTTTATTGGCACTAACACATATTATTATTTACCGTTATTTAAACGCATGAGCGAAACTGGAAAGAAGTGGTCGCTTAATGCGTCGTGCTTGTTTTTCTCGGATTTTTACTTTGCAAACCGTAAAATGTACGCTTTTTGGATTTTTGCATTACTTTTTAGCTTTGCAATTTCAATACCGTCGTTAATGTTCAATTTGTCCGAAATGGAGATGACAAAGAATATTGTTAGCAATATAAACTTTGAAAGTGAAATGTTTAAAGGTGTTTCGATGCTATGTAGTTTGTTATCATATGCTTTTAGAATTAGTATGTGTGTTTTTGGAAATTGGTTTTATTATAAGTATGCAATAAGTAAAATTAAGAAAATTAAGTTAAAAACTAATTCAATTAATGCTCAAAAAATCCAGATAAAAGCAACGGGTGGAGTTGGATTAATGAATATGGCATTGAATGTAGTTTTGTATTTTGCACTGCTATTCTTTATGGTTATGATATTTATACTTCTATATTAATTAACTTTTTAGGAGGGTTTACGTTGAAGATAAAAAAGGCAATAATTCCAGCAGCTGGTCTTGGAACAAGGGTATTGCCAGCTACAAAAGCTATGCCAAAGGAGATGCTTCCAATAGTAGATAAACCAGCGATACAGTATATTGTTGAGGAAGCAGTTAAAAGTGGAATTACCGATATACTTATAATTATTAGCAGAGGTAAATCTATAATTGAGGATCACTTCGACCGATTACCTGAACTTGAGGCAAAGCTTGAGGCAGGGGGGGGGAGCAAAAAAGGGTTGCTTAATGAAGTGATTGAGATTGCAAAGCTTGCCAATATTACCTATATAAGGCAACAGGAGCAAAAGGGTTTAGGTCATGCTGTACTTCAAGCAAAAAGCTTTGTTGGGAATGAACCGTTCGCTGTTTTATATGGTGATGATGTTATTATAGGCGACGACCCTTGCACTGCACAGCTTTGCAGAGCTTATGAAAAGCATGGCAGGGGAGTAGTTGGAATAAAAGAGGTTTCGAGCGAGGATATTCATAAATATTCCTCTATGAAAACATCACATATGGGTGAGAATATTTACAAGATAAGCGATATGATTGAAAAGCCTGCAATAGGACAGGAGTTTTCGCTGTTTTCAATACTGGGAAGATGTGTTCTGCCACCTGAAATATTCGAGATACTTGAGCGTACTCCATACGGCTTTGGAAATGAGCTTCAACTTACGGATGCTATGCGAGAGATTGCGATAAAAGAGGGCTTGGTGGGGGTTGATTTCACAGGCAAGAGATATGATATGGGTGATAAGCTTGGGATTTTACAGGCTTCTGTTGAAGTTGGGTTAACAAATAAGGAGTTTGGTATCGAATTTAAGGATTATTTAAAGGAATTGGTAAAAACTTTTTGAAAATGCTTGACAATTTAGAAAAATATCTATATAATAATAATGTTATCCTTGTTCACATATTAAATGTGGGCGAAATCCAAAAGGAGGTGTAAATAATGGCAAAAGTAACTGGTAATTATGAAGTTATGGTTATTTTTAATAACAAACTTGGTGAAGAGGCTATTAAGGCTCTAATCGCAAAGTTTACAGCTATGATTGAAAGCAATGGTGGCACGAGTTTAGAGGTAAATGAGTGGGGAAAGCGTAAGCTTGCTTATCTTATTGAAGATGAAGCTGACGGCTACTATGTTCTTTATAACTTTGAATCAAAACCTGATTTCCCAGCTGAATTAGACAGAGTATTTAACATTACTGAAGGCGTTCTTCGTTCTTTAATTACTGTTAAGTAATGTCGAATTCTACGGAAGAGTCAAAAAAGAGGGGGATACTTCAATGCTTAATAAGATAATACTAATGGGAAGGCTTGTTGCTGACCCTGAACTAAAACAGACTACAAATAATATTGCTTTATGTAGATTTACTGTTGCTGTTGATAGACCATATGTAAAAGATAAGGAAAGACAAGCTGATTTTATAGGTGTAACTTGTTGGCGTAGTACTGCTGAATTTGTTTCTCGTTATTTTTCTAAGGGGAAAATGATTATAGTAGAGGGAAGTCTAAGAAATAATAATTATACCGATAAAGATGGCGTAAAGCATTATACTATGGATGTTCAGGCAGATAACGTTAGCTTTGGTGAGGCAAAGGGCGGTGGCTCTGGTATCAATGTTAGTGAAAACTTTGAACCTCCAAGGCAACAACAACCTACACAGAATACTCAAAGGTCTGAAACAGTTAGTGAGCCGATACAAATTGGTGATCTGAATGATTTTGAAGAAATATTAAGTGATGGGGAAATCCCATTTTAATTGTACTAAATAAGTTAATAGCGTTAGGAGGCTGTGACTATGGAAAGAGAAAGAAATAACCGTCCAGGTGGTAAAAGACCACGCAAAAAGGTTTGTTCTTTTTGTATTGATAGAGCGGAAACAATTGATTATAAGGATGTTTCAAGATTGAGAAAGTGCTTGACTGATAGATCAAAGATTTTGCCTAGAAGAGTAACTGGTACTTGTGCTTACCATCAAAGGGAGCTAACACTTTCTGTTAAGAAGGCAAGACACGTTGCGTTACTACCATTTGTAAGTGATTAAGTTTTACTTATAAATATACAAATAAAAGCAAGAAGATAATTTAATCTTCTTGCTTTTTTGTATTTATCAACAGTTTGAGTTAGGATTGTTTAAAACTTCATGGTAAGTGAAATGCGTTTTCGGTTTAAATCAACGTCAAGAACCTTTACTTTAACAACTTCGCCGACTTTTACAGCCTCTAGTGGGTGCTTTATAAATTTATCACATATTTGTGAAATATGCACAAGCCCATCTTCATGCACACCAATATCAACAAAAGCACCAAAATCTATAACATTCCTTACAGTTCCAATAAGTTCCATGCCAGCAGTAAGGTCTTTCATTTCCATTATATCGCCACTTCTAAGGAGTGGTGGAGGAAGCTCATCACGCACGTCACGTCCTGGTTTTTGTAGCTCACCAATGATGTCGTTAAGGGTTGGAATTCCTAATCCTAAGCTGTCACTAATTTTGTCGAGTCCGATTGATTTAGCATTGCTTTGAATATCAATAGCCTTACCACTACCAATATCTGCAAGCTTGAAACCGCACTTTTCAACAAGAGCCTTTGCAGCAACGTAGCTTTCAGGGTGAACAGCAGTGTTGTCAAGAGGGTTTTTTGCATTTCTAACACGCAAAAATCCAGCACATTGCTCGTAGGACTTTTTCCCAAGTTTAGCTACCTTAAGAAGTTGCTTTCTATCCGAAAACTCACCGTTTTCTTCACGATAAACAACAATATTTTTAGCAACAGTGGCATTAATTCCAGCAATATAAGAAAGAAGTGAATGTGATGCAGTGTTCAAATCAACTCCAACAGTGTTAACGCATGACTCAACAACCCCAGATAGAGCCTCATTCATTCTAGCTTTTGGCATATCATGTTGATACTGCCCGACACCAATTGCTTTTGGGTCAATTTTAACTAGTTCAGCAAGTGGGTCTTGCAATCTTCTTGCGATTGAAACAGCACTACGAAGTGATACATCATACTGTGGGAACTCCTCAGCCGCAAGCTTTGATGCAGAATAAACAGACGCACCAGCTTCACTTACCACCATATAGCTAACCTTTTGTGGAATCTCTTTAATCAATTCAGCGACAAAAGCCTCACTCTCCCTTGATGCAGTGCCATTACCGATTGCAATTGTGTTAACGCCATGTTTCGCTATAAGCTGTGAAAGCTTTTCCTTTGCCTCTTTGATTTTATTCATTGGAGGTGTAGGATAAATTACAGTTGTATCCAAAACCTTTCCAGTATTGTCAACAACAGCAATTTTACAGCCTGTCCTATATGCAGGGTCAAGTCCGAGCGTAACTGTGTTTTTGATAGGAGGTTGCATTAAAAGTTGACGCAAATTTGATGCAAAAACCTTTATAGCCTGTTCAGCAGCCTGTTCTGTTAATTCTGAACGAATTTCCCTTTCAATTGATGGATAAATAAGGCGTTTAAAACTATCCTCACAAGCAAGCCTTACAAGTTTTCCACACTCACTATCGTTCTTAGCATATTTATCAGTTAGCAATAATGTTCCAATTCCATCAGGAATAGTAATAGAAATCTTTAGGAATTTTTCCTTTTCGCCCCTATCCAAAGCAAGAATTCTATGTTGAGCAATTTTGCTTACAGGTTCATTATAGTCATAGTAGTTTTCGTACACACTTTCAGCTGTTTCATTAGTAGCCTTTGATATGATTATTCCATGCCTTGTAACCGTTTCACGAAGTGATTTTCTTAATTCAGCATCATCAGAAATATCTTCAGCGATAATATCCAAAGCCCCTTGCAAAGCCATTTCAACATCAGCAACTTCTTTTTCCTCATCAACAAACTTTTCAGCTTCTTTTTGTGGATTTGTGTTATGATTTTGCAACATTATCATCATTGCAAGTGGCTCAAGTCCACGTTCCCTAGCAATGCTTGCTCTGGTTTTTCTTTTCTGTTTATACGGACGGTATATATCTTCAATTTCAACAAGTGTTTTAGCAACTGCAATAGCCTTTGCAAGTTCGTCAGTCATTTTCCCTTGTTCATCTATTGAGGAGGAAATCTCAACCTTTCTCTTTTCGAGGTTTCTTATGTATGTTAGCCTGTCATATATTTCACGAAGAATTTGGTCATCAAGCGAGCCAGTAAGCTCCTTTCTATATCTAGCGATAAAAGGAATAGTCTTGTCCTCATCGAATAAAGCAACAGTATTGTCAATTTGCTCCTGTTTAAGTTTAAATTCCTGTGCAAGAGTTTTGTTAATATCCATTATATACAAACGACCTTTCATTAAACTAAAGTTAGTTTTCTCAAATAGTAATTAATTCTATTATATTGTATCATTTATGAGGAATAATGTCAATTATATAGGAGAAATGATATAATAAAATTTAAAAATATTGCATTAAGACTTGATAAGTAGTGATGATTAATGTTATAATTTTAATGTATAAAAAATAGAAGGATTTTATGAATTGAAATAAGAAAGATTTAAGAAATATATGCTAAACTTGTGTTTCTAGATAATTGAAAAAATCTTTCTAAGTTAAAGGTGGTCTGTTTATGAGGAAAAGCGGTATATTGATGCATATTTCAAGTTTGCCGTCTGAATATGGAATAGGAAAGCTTGGCAAGAAAGCTTATAGCTTTATAGATTTTTTAGCTGAAGGTGGTATTAAGATATGGCAGGTGTTACCATTGTCGCCTACAAGTTATAGGGATTCGCCGTATCAGTCATTTTCTACTTTTGCTGGAAATCCATACTTTGTTGATTTTGATATTCTAACACAGGAGGGACTGTTAGATAAATCGGATTATTGCGATATAAAATGGTATGAGAACGAGCGAGTGGTTGATTATGGAAAGATATATGATAATTGCTTTACTGTGCTTAAACAGGCATATAAAAGATTTAAAAGTAAAATGTCAAGTAATTACCATAAATTTTTATTGCAGAATAAGGAATGGCTTGATGATTACGCTTTGTTTATGGCTTTAAAGTTTAAAAATGATGGCAGAGCGTGGTACAAATGGGAAACGAACCTTGCAATGCGTGAGAAAACATCGATTGAAAAGGCTAAGGTAGAATTAACAGACGAGATAGATTTTTTCAAATTTGTACAGTATAAATTTTATGAGCAGTGGGACAAGCTAAAGAAGTATGCCAATAAAAAAAGCGTTGAAATTGTTGGGGATATTCCAATTTATGTTGCATATGATAGCGTTGAGGTGTGGGCGAATCCAGAATTATTTTTGCTTGATAAGGAGAAAAAGCCGATAGATGTTGCTGGCTGTCCACCGGATGCATTTGCAAAATTAGGTCAGCTTTGGGGCAATCCCTTGTATGACTGGGAACAACATAAAAAAGAAAATTATTCTTGGTGGATAAAGCGTATGGAATTTGCCACTAAGATGTATGATATAACGAGAATTGACCATTTTAGGGGGTTTGATAGTTATTATGCAATCCCTTATGGAAATGAAACGGCTGAACATGGCGAATGGCGAAAAGGACCTGGTATTGAGATATTTAAGGCGATTGAGAAAAAGCTGGGCAAGATAAATATTATTGCAGAAGATTTAGGGTTTATTACTCCTGAGGTTAGGAAACTGGTTAAGGAAACAGGCTTTCCAGGTATGAAGGTTTTGCAGTTTGGATTTGATGGGAATTCAGAAAATGAATATTTACCTCACAACTATAAAACGTCTAATTGCGTGGTTTATACTGGCACACATGATAATGATACATTAAAAGGCTGGGTGAGTTCATCGCCTAAAAGCACAACAAAATATTGCGCCCAGTATATGAATTTGAGAGTCAAGCGAAAAATTGCTTGGGGTATGATTAGGCTTGCATGGAGCAGTTGTGCTGAAATTGCTATTGTGCAAATGCAGGACTTGCTGAATGAGGGAAGCAAATCACGCATGAATACACCATCTACTCTTGAGAATAACTGGACTTATAGGATAAATCAAAATGATTTAAGTAAGGGTTTAATTCGCAAATTACAAAAGCTTAACAGAATTTATGGCAGATAGATTAAGGAGAGAAACATGGATAAGAATAAATTTATAGCAGATTTCACACATCAATTATCGCAATGCTTTGGCGTAGAGCCTAAAAATGCAAGCAGTCAGCAAATTCATCATGCAGTTGGAAATGTTGTCATGAGCGATATTTCTAGCGATTGGAAAAACAGTGTTGAAAAGCATTTGAATAGCCGTAGAGCCTGTTATTTTTCTATGGAATTCCTTGTGGGCAGAGCTATTTTTAATAATTTACTATGTTTGGGTATTTATAGCGAAGTCGAAGAAAGCTTGAAATCATGTGGAATATCGCTATCTGACTTGGAGGATATTGAGGATTCAGCATTGGGAAATGGTGGTTTAGGACGCTTGGCGGCTTGCTTTCTTGACAGTGCAGCGACGCTTGATTTACCGTTAGATGGCTATGGAATTCGCTATAAATATGGCTTGTTTAAGCAGTCAATTGTTGATGGTTTTCAGGTTGAGGAGGCGGACGATTGGACGAAATATGGTGATGCATGGTCAAAGAGATGTGATGCAGACACTGTTTTGGTTGAATATAATGGGCAAACGGTTAAAGCTGTTCCATATGATGTGCCAGTAATTGGTTACAAAACAAACAATATAGGTACGCTTAGACTTTGGCAAGCTGAACCGATAAATGAGTTTGATTTCAAGCTTTTCAATGAGCAGAAATATGCTGAGGCAAGTGAGGAAAAGATTTTTGCTGAGGATATTTCAAGGGTTTTATATCCTAATGATGATACGCTTGATGGTAAGGTATTACGCTTGAAACAGCAGTATTTTTTCTGTTGTGCATCGCTTACGGATATTATAAAAAAGCATAAGGAAAATCATGGTAATGTAGAAAACATTGCTGATTATGTAACGATACAGTTGAATGATACCCACCCTGTAATATCAATTCCAGAACTGATGCGTCAGCTTATGGATAAAGAAAACATGAGCTTTGATGACGCTTTTGCGATTGCTCAAAAGGTGTTTAACTACACAAATCACACTATAATGATTGAGGCATTGGAAAAGTGGGATTGCGAAATTGTTGAGGGTTTACTGCCACGAGTTTTCGAGATAATCATTATGCTTAATGAACGTTTTATTGTAGATATGTATAAAAAGGGTGCAAGCAAAAAAGATATTGATGATATGAAAATTATAAGCAAGGAACAGGTTCAGATGGCTCATATGGCGATTTACTGCTCCTCATTTGTAAATGGCGTTGCACAAATTCACACTGAAATTCTTAAAGATACAGTGCTTAAAACATGGCATAAAATTTTCCCTGATAGATTCCAAAACAAGACAAATGGAATAACTCAAAGAAGATGGCTTGCACTTTGTAATAAGGAGCTATCAGGGCTTGTAACTGAGCTTTTGGGGAGCAATGACTGGACTGTTAGGCTTGATGAGCTGAAAAATCTTGAGAAGTTTGCTGATAATAAGCTTATACTGCAAAGATTTTTGGATATAAAGCAGGAGAAAAAGAAACAGCTTGCTGATTTTATATTGCAAAAAGAGGGCATAAAGATTGATGAAAACAGCATTTTTGATATACAAATAAAGCGTCTGCATGAGTATAAAAGACAGCTACTGAATGCGTTTTCAATACTATATATTTATTTTGGAATTAAGGACGGAAGTATAACTGATTTCATGCCTACAACATTTATTTTTGGAGCAAAATCTGCACCTGGATACAGGCGAGCAAAGGGAATTATTAAGTTTATCAACGAAATTGCAAAGATAATTGAAAATGACAAAGATGTATGCGACTTAATCAAGGTTGTGTTTGTGTCGAATTATAATGTTTCATATGCTGAAAAGCTTGTTGCATCAGCTGATGTTTCAGAGCAGATTTCTACTGCTGGCACAGAAGCTTCAGGTACGGGGAATATGAAACTTATGTTAAACGGAGCAGTGACGCTTGGCACATTCGATGGAGCGAATGTTGAGATTGTCGAGGAGGCTGGCGAGGAGAATAACTATATTTTCGGAGCAAGGGTTGAGGATTTGAAAAAGCTTATGCCGAAATATGATAGCAGAAAAGTAATGGCTAAAAATGAGAAAATCCGTAGAGTTGTAGACACCTTGATTGATGGTACTGTTTCAGATGACGGAACAGGCTATTTCAGGGAGCTTTATTACTCATTACTTGATGGTGCAAGCTGGCATACTCCTGATAATTATTACCTAATTGGCGACATGGAAAGTTATGTTAAGGCAAAACTGAAATCTAATGTTGACTATAAGAATAGGCTGAAATTCGGACGCAAGTGTTGGATTAATATGTGCAATGCTGGGAAGTTCAGCTCCGACAGGACTATTGAGGATTATGCAAAGAATATTTGGGGTATTAAGCCATGCAAGTGATGTTTGGTTAACAGTAATGCAACAATATGTAAATAACATTAAATTATATAGAGCAGTAAGACTTTTAAAGTTTTACTGCTCTATATTTTGTAAGCTATATTAGAGTAGAAGTTTGTGTATGTTAAATAAATATTATTAATAAATTGAAAAAAAACTATAAAAGTTACTATAAAAATTCTTGCTGGATACTTGTTTTTATAAATACTACATGATATAATTGAACATATGTAATGGGGATTATTTCACTACTGACTTTGTAGCTTTGAAATAATGTTTATTATAAAATATAAAAAAGGAGTAGATTGTTATGAAGAAGATTTCAAAGATTTCAATGGTAGTGTGTGCTATGTTTCTTGTTAATTTATTTGTATTTATGTTCAGTAACCCTATTTCAGTTTCTGCTGCGTATTCTGGTTATGACTGGGACAATGCCACTAAAAAGGCGGATTCATGGTACAGTAGCTCGGAGGCAATTAGCCTTGCTGATGATATAGTAAAATATCAGCTCTCTGATGGCGGTTGGAAAAAGGAGATGGATGGAAGTGCAAGTGGTTCTTGGGGTAAATCAACAACAGATAACGATACAACCACTTCGCAGATTATCATTCTTGCAAGAGTGTACAAAGCTACAAACAATTCTAAATATCTTACATCATGCCAAAAGGGTATTGATTTATTGATAAATGGTCAATATTCGAATGGTGGTTGGCCACAGGTGTTTAATGATGCAGGCACTTATCATGCACATATTACATATAACGACGGTGCCATGATTCATGTAATGCAGATTATGAAAGATGTTTCAGAGAAATCAGGGCACTTTACTTTTGTTGACTCAACCCGTCAATCCAAAGCGAAAAATGCTTATGAAAAGGGAATTCAATGCATTTTGGACACTCAAATTGTTGCAAATGGTGTGAAATGTGTGTGGGCACAGCAGCATGATGAGGTTACATTAAAGCCGGCTACAGGAAGGGCATATGAGCCAGCGGTAAATTGTACAAGTGAAAGCGTTGGAATTGTTAATTTTCTTAAATCAATAGAGAATCCAAGTGCAGATGTTGCTCGTAGTATTAATGCTGCTGTAACATGGTTTGATAATGTACAGATTAATGGAATAAAAGTTGTAAGTCAGAACAATGATAGGGTAGTTGTTGAGGATCCAAGTGCAGGACCAATTTGGGCAAGGTTTTATGAAATGGGTACAAATAAACCTGTATTCGGCGATCGAGATGGTAAGGTTTATTACAATATGGCAGATATCAGTCAGGAGCGTAGAACGGGTTATTCATGGTATGGAAGCTGGCCAAGCAGTCTTGTAAAGGCAGGACTTGTAACAGTTCCTAATGATCCCGATCCTATAGTTAAAACACCATTAGATGGTACGTTAATAAAAACACTAAATGTCCTTGATGAAACAAATTATGAATCATGGTCAATTCAAAATAATTTACAGGTTGGAAATAATATTTACGGTGATAGAGATTTCACATTTACTTCAATCCCAAAAGCATTAACTAACACAGAGTATATTAGGCTTTCGTGTGATTCTAAAAATTCTACAAATGATATTGCAGAGTTTACTGCTGTGGAAGATATTACTGTGTATATTGGACTTGACACCCGTGTTACAACTGCTCCGTCATGGTTAGATAACTGGGTAAATACAGGTGAAACAGCAACTGCTTCAAATGATGTTTCTTATAATATTTATAGGAAAGATTTCAACGTAAATGAAAAAGTTACACTCGGAACAAATGGGCAATCTTCAGGAGTGGTGAACTATTTTACAGCTGTATCACTTCAGGAAGAAATTCCTCAAATAGTTTTGGGTGACATTAATGAGGACGGAAAAGCAGATGAAAATGATTACATTCTTCTAAAGAAATATCTGCTTGGAAATATCAAGGAGTTGCCTAACTATGAGCTTGCTGATATGGACGGGGACAATACCCTTTCTACTTTTGACTTGATAATTCTAAAGAGAAGTTTATTTAACTAATCTATGCGAAATTATAGAGCTGTTTAAAAAGCTTAATGCGATGGGCAAGACAGTTATAATCATAACGCATGACTATATCATAGCAGATATGTGTGTGTGAATTATAAAAATTTTAGATGGTAAAGTTTTATAATTATTATTATAAATATTCAACACCCAACCTTTATGATGTTAAAATTATAAAGGTTGGGTGTTTTGTATTTATTATAGATTACTAGCGAAAAACAGGTTCGTGCATACTAAAACATCCCTCACAACTCTATTGTATCACTGTATCCAACGGCATTTCATTTAACGTCCAACGCCCTGTAACAGGATTTTTCTCTTTAGGGACATAGTCCACCCAACACAGAGTATTTGAAGCATAAAGCAAGGCTACACCACGTCGCACACCTTTTTGCAACATAGTTTCTGGGTTTGTTGAAAGCCAGTCTACAACTTTAGACATTTTAGAATCTTGCCTGTATAAGCATTGTGGCAAGCGACCTCTTGAGTTTGTCGAAAGCCTATCACGAACAAGAAAATCCCGTAAAACTTCACAATCTATATTATGCAATGACGCACAATATTCTTGTAATATTTCTGTGTAATCATCAAGGGGAATTCCGTAGCCAACACCTGATTTTTTAGATGTAACGCCAAATTCAGAATAAAATTCAAATGGAGTTAGACCACTTGCACTCAGCACATAATCTACTGTCAAGCGAAATCGACCACTATTATATACCCTATCAACAGCGTCTTCTGTATAATGTAGCAAGTCAAAGTCCTTAGCTGAAAGCCACGATGTTACCTTTACTTCATATGGTGCATTTTCATCAAACTCACATGGATAAGCCTGTAAGTTGTTTCGCATCTCACTTCCATGCAATAGCTTTAAAAAACCTAGTTGTAGCATTTGTGTATCTAATGAATATGCTTTATTAAAACTTTTAGCGAAAATCACCAAATCTTCATGAGGTAATCCAGCAATTAAGTCAATGTGAATATGCATATTACCCATTGAAACAAGACGTTGAATATTTGAGTGAAGAATTTCAGTATTAGTTTTACGGTTAACCGACTCCAGAGCTTTTTCACAAAATGACTGTATACCAATTTCTAACTGTACAGCACCGAGTGGCATTTGTTCAAGCAAAGTAAAGGTTTCTTCCCTTAAAATATCGCCTGCAATTTCAAAATGAAAACAAATGCCTTCGGGAATTTCCTTGCCGTAGCAATTTAAAATGAACTGCAATATTTTATTGGCATGAATAGGATTAGCGTTAAAGGTTCTATCCACAAACTTTATTGTTCGTGTACCGCTGTTTGCAAGCTTTAGTAAATCGGGAAACACAGTATCTAATGCGAAATAACGTGGCTTGCCACAATTCCCCGACAAACAAAATGCACAGGAGTATGGGCATCCACGACTTGTTTCAAAATATGCGATACGTCCTTCAATTGCTTCTGCATAGCCAGATGTAAGTGGTGAGGGAACTGCAAAGTTTGGTGTAACCGTTTCGACTTTGTATATGGTATTATCTGCATTTCGCCCACACAATCCTGAAATTGCTTTATGTGACTGTTCAGGTAAAGGTGTAGACTTATCATGGGCAAAAACTGCTTTTAAAAATGCTGGAAAGCTTTCCTCACCCTCACCAGATAAAATATAATCCACGTGCATATTATTTTTCAGAACATCCTCTGCACAATAGCTTACCTCTGGCCCACCTAGTACAATAATCACATTGGGCAATGCCTTTTTTAACTCTGTACATAGGGTAAGGGTTGCGTTGATATTCCATATATAGCATGAAAACCCAATAACGACAGGCGATGTAGCAATAATTCTATCCAACACGTCGCTCGCTGGTTGATTTACAGTAGCTTCAATAATTTGCAAATGACTATAAAGTTCAGGTGCGTACTTTTTTATGCCGGCCATCAAGCACCAAGGGGCAGGCGATGTGTGTATATATTTTGCATTTAGGACACTAAGTATTACTGTGTTTTCCATGAATTCCTCCGATTTGCAATTAAGATTCATAAAATAAATATTAAAAATAATGGGTACTTATGTAATTATATCAAAACTTTTCAGCTATAACAAGCGACACTTGCGAAACGCTTTAACAATCCTTTTATTACAATTACAAGAAGAAATAAATAGAATTTTCATTATACGTTAAATCCTGCTAAACAAGATGTATCCGACAACCACAATAGAAACATCAGCACAAATATGAACGAACCAACTATTTAAAAACGTATCATCTTTATCATTAAGATAATTGAAAATCAAACCTGCTAAGAACAATCCAACCAAAGCTAAAATCAGCACCCATGCATTAAACCAGTTTTGGAAATTACTAATATGATAAATGGAAAATGCAGCAGAACTAACGATATAAGCGGTGCGTTTCATGTTGAGCTTTTTGAGATTTAAGAAAAGAAACCCCCTAAAGAAAAACTCCTCAATTAAAGAATTAACGAAAATAAGATATGCTCCATACAAAAAGATATTCCCTTTATTTATTTTGTACTTTTCCTCAAGTTCTAATATTAAAACGTCAACATTCATAAATCTTTCAATGAAAATAAAGGCTATAAACAAAATAATAGCTATTAAAATACCTAAAAGATGACTTAATTTGAATTTAAACTTCTTCTTCACTACTTTTAATGAGTCTTTAACAAAGTTATATTTGCTAAATTTTATATAAACAATAGGGAAAATTGAAAAAAGAATTACCTTAACCAAAACTTTTGATATGTAATTTAGCTGTAAAACTTGGTCCACAAAGTATAGCGATAGAATTATTAGAAATGACGAAATAATTATATAGGCAAGCTTTTTGTTTTTCATAAAATGTCCTCTTATCTTAAATTTAATTAAATATGCACACTATTTATAATTTATAATATCTAATGAGGGTTATATTCAAATGATATTGTTTCTATTATTATTTCACTTTATTATACCACGAAATGTATCTTTAGTACATAGCGAAACCTATTTCTTTATGCATATAAAATGTTTAAGTTGATTTGTTTGTGTTATGTTCGTTCCCATCGTTATATTGGATAGGGGTTACCCAGTAAAGTTCGCTCTACAAGTATACATTATATATAGCGAAATTAACACAAGTACATTTTACAATTTATATCGGAACAAAGGTATGATTTTTAGTTTTTCTCAAGATGTTTCAAAAACTGCTCCTTTTTACTCATTCAACTTTCATGACAGTCATTTAGCTGTCCTTTTTGTGTTTTCTGAGATAAACAAGAGATTTTTAGTATAAGGTTAGAAAATAATTTGTAGATACAAGACGTAGATACGTGGATTTTATATAAATTAGTCGAAAAAAGAAATAAAA
>JAEWGD010000008.1 GCA_023388515.1 Bacillota bacterium | reverse complement strand
ACTTGCTGATTACCTAAGTTGGTATAATAACCATCGTATTCATGGAAGCTTGGGCTATTTATCACCAAAAGATTTTAAAAATAACTTTGTCCGAATATAAATTGTACTAATTAGGCTTGACAATCCACTTCTCGGTTGCGGGAAAGCGGCTCGGATTCAACGATACAAGAGGCACTCTGTTCTTTGAGATTGCCCGAATCGCTGCAGAAAAACGGCCTGCATTTTTATTTCTGGAAAACGTGCCAGGGCTGCTATCGCATGACTGCGGCGGGACGTTTGAAGCCATCCTCTCCGCGCTTGTTGAAATGGGGTATCATCTGGAATGGTGTGTGCATAACAGCAAATATTTCGGAGTCCCCCAGCAACGCAGAAGGCTGTATATTATCGGATATCTTGATGAGCGATGTGCCGGACAAATATTTCCTCTCACCTGCGGCCATGCAGAAAATCTTAAGCAAATCATCGGCGGCAGTCAGGGGCAAAGAGTCTACGACAGCAGCGGAGTAGCTTGCACCCAGTGTGCCGGATCAGGCGGCGGTGGCGGCAAAACAGGCCTGTATTTTATTGATATGAATCCAGAACCCAACATTACTGATGTTGCTCGCTGTATTACGGCACGGCAGGATTCCGGCATCAGCAACCACAGAGGTGAACATTCGGGTGTACTCATGGAGGACGCACCGAGAGCGATCATCAACCCGTTCAAAGAAAATACCCGCCAAAACGGTAGACGGATAAAAGAGCCGGATGAACCGATGTTTACAATCACCACACAGGATCGCCATGGTATATGGCATAAAGGCAGAATCCGGAATGAAAGCCATCATCCCCATGTGCATCTCATCGCCTACTCTACGGTTGAGAACGAGGGCTATCTTACCAAGAAAGGGGTTGCCAATCTGCGTTCATCCTTTGCAAAGGATATTTTTGCGCAGGATCTGTTATGCGTTTACGAAAAGCAGACGGAGCAGCGAAATAAGCTGCGCCTGCAAAGCCGTGAGGTCATTGCGGGGATTGTTGCGCAAATCAATTCGGGCAGCTATGATCACCCGCAACTTGAGGAACTGCTCTTACAGCTTGCAGGCAGACTCAGTAAAACCTCCGGCAAAAAAGTATATGGCTATCTGAAAGCGGATGTCAAGGCAATGATTGATTCCATTGTAGACGAGCTGTCCCGCGATGAACGCATTTCCACATTGTATGATTTATGGTATAAACAAAAGGAAGAAATTCTGCGCGTCTATACACAGGAAATGCCGCAACGTGTGCCTCTGTCGCTGAATAAGGAATTCAAGTCCATCCGAAACGTCGTGATTCAAGAAGCGATAAATATCGCTGATGACCGTATCATGGATGATGGAACGGATACCCATGGTATCCCCGAACCTGAACTGCTGGAGGATGAAATATATGAATCAAATCCGGATAACGAGCCGACAGAGGACGATGTGGAAATACCCGCCCTCTCCGGTTCCGGCAGTAGAAAGAAAAACACATGGTGGACGGAGGAATACAAGCAAGCCAGAACTTGTCTGTACGGCAAAAAGGATGTGCCACCGGATTTGGAAAAGGCGCTTGCGCATTTGCAATGAAAGCGGAAGAGGTTCATGCAGGGCTTTATCAAGAAGCGTTAGAGAACCTTGACCAGACGGAAGAAGTTTTCTACTATCTCTGCCCGGTCTGCGGAAATATCGAGAAATTGCAGCCTGAAAAATGCAGTATTTGTGGCGTTCCAGGGGCTAAGTTTATAAAATATTAATTTTAGAATTATGGCACCTAATATTAAGCGGCTCTCCCACAGGCGAAATCCTGCACACCATCGATACATTTGGTAATAGAACAAAAGTGAACACCCTACCTTGTGGTGACGAGGTAGGGTGTTTGGAGTGTGAGACAAGTAAACAACCAGCAGTAATTACTCAACAAACGGAAAAGGAACAGTGTGTTCACACTCTGCACACGGAACAAACGGAAAACAGCAAGGGTGTTCACACAACAAACGGGAACAAGGCGAGGGGGTGCATTTTGTATCAAACTCGTGTTCTTTGCCAAAAAGGTTGGTCAATATAGATACAACCACAACAAACCTCGATTTTATCGGGGTTTGTTGCCGTTTAAGGCACTGAAATTTAGCATTCAAATCTATAGATGCAAACGCAGTTTTTACCGTTGAGGACGGGTTTGAACCCTCGTAAGGCACAGCCCTCGTGCTGATGGACAGATGAAAAATGTATTCATGGTGGTAGAACCTAAAAATTAAATATCACAAAAAAGGCACATAGATAACAAAAAATCTATGTGCCTTTTTTGTTATCTGCCCTGCCGATCATTTAAAAAAAGGTCGGCTTTTGTATTTTAAGAAAGGATTTATAAATTATGTACTTCACAGAAATCGCTTACCTCCATGAACTTGAAAAGCTTATGTGCAGCAATTCGATATCCGCCATTTGCCATTCGGCTTAGCCAATATATAAAGAAAAGCGAGATGAATCCTATGACATATTTAAGTGAGAAACACAGAACTGTATTTGAAGATTCCCTTAGAAAAAAGGACAGAAAGAATGATACCCTCATTGCTTAAATCTCTTCTTGTCATGCCGTTTTTAAGATTTGTCTCACCCTAAAAAATTCTATATTTTATCTTTTAGGGCTTGACTTTTTATAGTTAGTCTTTAAAATTTATAGGCATTAACCTAACTTATCACCTTTCTTAACAGGTTGCTCTGGTTTAATTAATACCACTCCTTCTGATGAATAAACTCCTAAAACTAATACTTCCGACATGAAATCTGCAATTTGTCTTGGTGGAAAGTTTACCACTCCTAAAACTTGCTTACCTATAAGTTCATCTTTTTTATAACATTCTGTAATTTGTGCACTTGATTTCTTTATCCCTATTCCGTCACCAAAATCAACCCATAATTTATAAGCTGGCTTTTTTGCCTTTTCAAAAAATTCAACTGCACTAATTTCCCCTACTCTTACATCTAATTTCATAAAGTCATCAAACGTAGCCATTAAAAACCTCCCATTATACAATTAATAACACTTTAATGTGTAACTACGATTTATCTCTATTCCCCTACTACACTCCTTTAACTTAAATTATATTTTTTGACCTAAAGGTGTGAAATTTTATTGTACTATATCAAAATTTAATTATTTTATTTCGTTAAATCATTTTTGCTAAAGTTTTTAGGTTAGTTCAAGTATTAGGTGTTAGCTTTTTAAGCGTTAAATTAAAAACGACCATATTATTTTTATATTCTGCATAAATAGTACTATTATGTATATCAACAATTTCCTTTGCAATCGAAAGCCCAAGCCCAAATCCTTCTTTTTCATCTGAATGTGATTTATCAGCACGATAAAAGCGTTCAAACATTCGTGAAATATCATCTGTATTAAAATTTTTACACGGATTTTCACAAGTCAAAATAATATTTTCTTTTTCAGAATATAAACAGATTTTTATTTCAGAATGTTCATCAGAATATTTAAGTGCATTGTCAAGCAGAATTCCTACAAGCTCATCAATTTTATCTACATTTCCTGTAAAGATTAAATTTTCATTTATATTAGATTGTATTCGCTTTCCTTCTTCAAAAGCTCTGCTTTCAAAATATAAAACAGAGTTACTTACAATTTGACTTATATTAAATTGCTTAAAGTCACCACATTGCTTTTCAAATTCGGAAAGTTTTGTAAGAGTCAGCATTTCGTTTACGAGCCTGCTCATTTTTTGTGATTGTGCCTGAACACAAATTGTAAGCTTATCAGACCCGTTTTTCTTTTCCATAAGCTCAGTTGTAGCTGAAATTACAGTAATGGGTGTTTTAAGCTCATGGCTTACATTGGAAATAAACTCCTTTTGTTTTTGATAGCTTTCAGAAATTGGCTTTACTACCTTTCCTGATATAAAATAAATAAGTATAAGAACCAGAACAAATACTCCGCCCCCTGATAATGCAGAAACTATAATAAGTTTATTGGTATTATGCTCTGCTTGTGCATTGCTTATGAACGAATATATGATAATTTCATCATTACTGTTTACTGTGCGTTTGTATTTTTTATTATCGGATGTCCATTCTGAATTTTCACTATTCATCATTTTTAAAGCTTGCTCTTGTGAAAAAATTTCTGTGCTATTACCGTTATTTATTTCTACAATATTTCCTTGTTTATCAGAAATAAAATAAAAACAATTGTAAGCTCGCAGTGTATCAGAAATACCTGTAGGATAAATGTCATTAAAATTACGTATTAAAGGCACAAAATTTTCAGAAGATGCCAGATATGTATTGTCAAGATAATATATTTCCATACTTTCAAGTTCAAGTTTCACAGTTTCATTTGGTTTCATAACCTGCTTCGTACTTGAAGATGCCCACCAGACTTTTGATACATAAAATTGACTTTGAGATACTTTTGTAATATCCGTTTCTACAGGTAATCCATTGCATAAAAAATCTGAATTATCTGTAAAATCAATAGTTATTTTAGTTTCATCACGATTAAATATATATTCTTTATGAATATATATAATATTTCCTTTTTTATCGGGAAGTTCAAAAAACAATCCACCGCCTGCACAATACCATTCAGCGTTTTCGTCAGTGCAGGTAATAATTCCGTTTAAAACTATTTTTTTTATTGTGCTCGGGTTGCGGCAAATAATATTATCACCAATATTATTTATTTCTGTATCCTTTAAAAGCACCAGTTCCGATGAAGTATCAGATACATTAGAAAATGCTGTTTGTAATAGCATTTCAGTTGAATTTTTAAGTTCGTTTTTATAGCTAAACTGCATTAATATATTTAAAATAAGTACCATTATAAAAATTAATGTAACCGAAATTATTGCTGAAAGAATAAAAAACTTTTTTCTAAGATACTTAATTTCCTTATTCATCTCTTTCTCCTTTAATAGTATAACCAAGACCCCTTACAGTAGAAATATTTACCTTTGAATTTATAGCACCAAGTTTTTTTCTAAGAAATGAAACATAAACCTCAATTGAGTTATATTCAATATCTGTATCATATCCCCATATTTTTACTGTTAGCTTTTCTTTTGATATTACTTTACCTTGATTTAAAATTAACAATTCTATTATATCATATTCTTTTTTTGTAAGCTTTACTTTTTGATCGTTATTATATATTTGATGTGTATATTTATCAAGTATAATATCAGAAAATTTTAGATTTTCGTCAATAATTTCTTTTTCCTTACGCCTTAATAAAGCCCGTATTCTTGCAAGTAATTCCTTTGTATTAAACGGTTTTGTTAAGTAGTCATCAGCACCATTATCAAGACCACATACTTTATCCTCAACTTCTGATTTTGCTGTCAGCATTAAAATCGGTGTACTGATATTATTTTTGCGTATTTCATAAAGTACCTGTATTCCGTTCATTTTTGGCAACATAACATCTAAAATAATTATATCATAAATTTCTGACATAGCATTATCAAGACCATTCACACCATCATAAACAATATCCGTATAATATCCTTCTATTTCGAGTATTTCTGAAAGTATCATGGCAAGGTCTTTTTCATCCTCAACAATTAGTACCCGCAAATAAATCACATCCATAATTCTTATTATTACTCTTAATTATATCACATATTGTAAGAAAAAACACGTATGAAATAATACGTGTTTTTTCTTATTTTTTATAACCTTTATTATGAGATATTAACCCTTAAAAAGAATCTTCTTTAAAGCAATTAAATCAAAAACATTAATTTCATTATCAGCATTTACATTTGTGTTATCAAAATCAATTTTTCCGTTTTTATTAACCAACCATTTCTTAAGAGCTGTAATATCCTTACTATCAACTTTTCCGTCGGAATTTACATCACCTATGATTTTTTCGATTGGTTGAGTATCATCATATAAATATACAAGTGTAACTGTCGTATAATTTACAACTATATCTGTTCCCTTATCGCCCTGCTTTTCAGAGAACTTCCACCAATCTGGCTGCCATAATGCATTCTCACCTAAAATAGTTGATTCTACCTCTTCTTGATCTGAATTTGTATAATATCCATCAAAAGGTACAACGATTTCGCTTTGTCCATTTGAAAAGGATACACCTTTAAAGCCCCAGAAAGTTTCTCCACCTTTAACAGGTTCTAAATCTGAAAAGCATAGACCGCCACCACCGCTGTAATATGTAGAGCCTTCTTTTGAATAGCTGTTTATACCAAATACAATTTCTTTTAGATGTTCTTTATCGCCAAGAGGAATTATATATGATCCATCTGCTGATACTGCAAGATCTTCTACATTATATACTGTTTTCTTTTCAGTAATATCAGGTTCAACATAAACTGTTTCATCAGTAAGTTCATCAGAAATCATAACATGAGCTACTGAAAGTGGAGGCAATTCAACTTCAATTTTGTTTCCACTCAAATTATTTTGTACATCAATAACTCTTATATCACTGTGACCCTGTGTTACAGCATAAACAACAGCACTCTTATAATCAGATGAAGAACCATCAATTGTAATTACTGCATTTTCTGTTGCAGTTTTGTTTTTATTTGAAAGTACGATACCAACGTTTGAATCGTCATTGCCATTAATAGCAGCAAAAGCTGTTGCCTTTGAAATGTCATCAGTTTTTGTTTCTACAAGAGTATCCCCAAATGAAGACCCTTTACCGTCATAATTTGTGTAAAGATTAATAGCAGATTCGACATATGGACATTCAGGAAGTGTACCCCAATATGTTGCAAGGTAAACATCATTTTCAGCAAATGCACCAAGTGTTTCAGCCTCAGCAATTGCAGAAACAACACTTTTACCAGTTGTTTTTTCATTTGCTATATCTGCAAGATTGTATTCGGTAATTGCAATTTTTGTTCCTGGATAATACTCATCAACGGATTTTTTGATATTTGGAAGTAGAGGGAAGTATTTTCCTAAATAAGGCTGAAGCCAACTGTTTTCTACATAACTTTCATCATAAAGACTTCTTGGTGCTTGAAGCTTTGCATCATCTGTTGAGCAATCCTGTGCATAGTAGTGAACATCAACTACATCAAGGAGTCTTGTTCCTGTTGATTTTTCAGCACTAGCCATACTTTCAAGATAATAATCAAGATACCAATTATAGTTGCCCTTTATGCTTTCCCACTTTGCATCTGTAAAGTCTTGAGTAGTACCCGCCTGAATACATGGCAGCATTCCCCAAAGTGCTGGGCCGAAAACTTCTGCATTTGGATCAATTTCCTTTACAACCTTTGCAAGGTCAATTGACTTTTCAATTAGTTCGTCAGCAGTACACTCTTCAGGGTGAATATTTGGGTGTGTATCATTCCATAAAAACGGTTCGTTATCAAGGCTATATCCTTGTATGCCCGTTGATTTAGTTGAATCGCCAAGCGTTTTAACAAGAAAATTCACATATTCATCCATATAAACTGCATTGTCTGTAAGATCGGGTTCAAGAAGAAGTTCAGAATTCTTTCTGAAAAAAACTTCATTCCATCTGTCAGATGGTGCAGTAGTTGTTACAGCTCCAAGCTTATCAGCAGAAACATATCCAGCCATCTGTAATGTTGTCATTTTATATGGAACATCAAATTGATTGCATTTCTCAGAAAGCTGTCGTGCAGCATAGCCAGCACCATTTGAAATATCTCCTATATGTGTATCAGAGCTGTGAACCCAGTCATGACCTGCATTGGACCAGTTTGTTTCCCAGTTGTAGCCTGTGTATCTGTTTCCTCCCTGCCTTACAGCATTAACCTTTACATTTTTGTAATTACTTGTATTGCCGAATTCGTTTATACCATAAATATATGGGCTGATTTCTTTTCTTTCACCTGACAAGTTAACAAAAACATTCATGTCATATGTTTCTGCTGATACTTTCGGAATGATAAAAGTTGACTGTGCAAGAAAAGTAATCGACATAATACCTGCTATAATTCCTGCAAACTTATTGCGTAAACGCATATTCATACTCCCTCTCAAAATATAATTATTGACCTCTACTTAAATTCAAAACTTGTTTGTATATTTGCATGAAATATACTTGCTTAAAATATAAATAATTGTTTCAATGTGGTCGATTTCTTAATATATTACAACAAAAGCAAATATATTTCATAAATATAAACAAGCTAATGCTATGGTCAATTAGCATTTAAAACAAAAAGTATTTTTCAAATTCCCTACTTTTTGTTTATTGTAGCATATGAACCTTGAAAAATGCTTAATAAATTTTTGGGGAATACTATGTACCGTACCTTGTGTTATTGTCATGCATATACAAAATAGATGCCAGGTTTAAAGTATCAATTTTAAAGATTATGTATCATTTAATAAACATTAAGTATACAGCTTAATGAACAACTCTTTATTAACATTTTTGTTTTTACTTCTG
>JAEWGD010000039.1 GCA_023388515.1 Bacillota bacterium | reverse complement strand
CCAGAACAATCCTAAATCGCTTTTTCGTCGCACATAAAAATCGCCTCCTAAGCATAGTAAATGCGACGGGAAAGCACACAATCAAGGTAGCGACCCAAAATCAAAGCGAACTTCTTTGATTTTGGTTGAGCGTGCCAAGCCTCAACGGCGTTGAGTTGCGTTTTTCTTTGGTTCGTTTCTTTGTACGCACAAAGAAATGAACACCCACAACTAGATTTAACAATACGGAAAGTAGATTGAATGACAACAAGGCGAACAAGAACAACATTTCACTAAAATAAACAAGCAAAACCATATTCAATGACAACAAAGAAAACAAGAACAACATTTCACTAAACCAAGAAGAAAACGTAGAATAAAATTGCCTTTTATATACTAACATGCTATAATAAAAATAAAATAACTATCAAAATAAAGGTGGCAATGAATATGAAAATGCTAATGATACATTCATGGAACGAAAAAGAACAATCCTATCGTGGACGCTTTTCAAACCTACTCTCTTATCCGTCGCTAACACTTTCAACAATATATTCATTGATACCTGAGGGAGCTTTCAGCAAAATTGACGTTGTCGATGAAAACTCCCAACAAGTGTTCTATGATAAAGAAAAATACGACCTAGTCCTTATCTCCTTTGAAACATCTTCAAGCCTAACAGCGTACAAGCACTGCAAGGAATTCAAACAGCGTGGTTCTTATACAGTCTGTGGTGGTTATCATGCAACTGCCCTGCCCGATGAAGTTGCTGAACATTGCGACACCGTTATTTCAGGACCTGCTGAAACTTCAATCCCACAGTTTATTGAGGATTTTAAAAATGGAAACCCGAAAAGCTTTTATAAAAATGCAGACATATGTTCAGCAGAATACCCGATACCTGCAAGGGATAAAATTACTGAAAAAAAGAAACTTAAAATACCAGCGGTAATTGCGAACAGGGGCTGTAATAATTCCTGTAAATATTGCTCAATGAGAACGATGTGGAAAAGCAATCCAAGACCTGTTGACCATGTTGTTAACGAGCTTAAAGAGCTGAACTCAAAGATGGTGGTTTTTTATGACCCGAATTTTTTTGTTAATCGTGAATATGCAATTTCGTTGATGAATGCAATAAAACCGTTGAAAATACTTTGGGCAGCTGATGCGACAGCCGACTTTGGTTATGATGAGGAGTTAATGAAGTTGGCATATGAAAGTGGGTGCAGAGCTGTTCTTATTGGTTTTGAGTCAATTAATGTTCAATCGCTTGCTACAGCTACAAAACGGATTAACAAGCCTGATAATTATAAGGAAATTATTGACAACATACATTCGCATGGGATAGTAGTAAATGGTTGTTTTGTGCTTGGTTTTGACCATGATACAGAGGAGGAATTGCGAACACTTCCAGAACAGATTGACTATCTTGGACTTGATTTATGCCGTTTTGCGATACTTACACCTTATCCAGGTACGGAGTTTTATGAGGATTATAAGAAAGCAGGAAGAATTATAACGGAGGATTGGAGCAGATATAATCAGCATTATGCAGTTTTTCAGCCGAGTAATATGACAGCTGAAAGGCTTGAGGAAGTTTATAGAGATGTGTGGAAAGATACTTTTAAATGGCGTAGAGTTTTTAAGCGAACATTTCGTTCTGCATGGCGAAAAAAGCCATATGTTTTTATACTTTTGGGAGCAAATATAGGATTTAAGTTTCTAGGAATTAGCAAGAGGGTAAAGAAGTGAAAATAACTTTTATACGTCTAAATATGTTCGAGTACATAAGCACAGATGCGATGAAGCCTGTATTGTTTGGAATAATAAAAAACCTTACTCCAAATGAATTTGAGATAGATTTTCTTGATGAACGAGTAGAGAAGCTGCCTGATATAATTGATTCTGATATTATTGCATTTTCTGTGGAAACATATACAGCAAAACGTGCATATATACTTTCAAAAAAGTATAAAAAAGAGGATAATATAATAGTTATGGGTGGTTTTCATCCAACAGTAATGCCTGATGAAGCCTTGAAATATGCTGATTCGGTTATTATCGGTGACGCAGAGGACACATGGGGAAAGTTTCTTTCGGATTGCAAAACAGGAGAAGTTAAACAGAAATATATATCGGATGAAAGCTGTTCGCTTAGTTTTTTTGAGGAGGATAGTTCAGTTTACAAGCATAAATATTATGGTGTGGGTGTTTATCAGACCTCAAGGGGTTGCAAATTCGACTGTGATTTCTGTTCGATTAAAACTATGTATAAATGTGTTCGCCGAAAATCAGCAGAAGATGTTGTAAAGGAGCTGAAAAGGGCTAAGGAGAAGATAATTTTCTTTGTTGATGATAATCTTTTCTATGATGAAAAATCTGCAATTGAACTGTTCAGAGCGATTGCACCTCTGAAGAAAAAATGGGCGTGCCAGATAAGCATGGACGTTGCAAAAAATGATGAATTGCTAAAGGAAATGAAGAAATCAGGTTGCTTTTTGGTGTTGCTAGGGTTTGAAACGCTTAATACAGAAAGCCTTAATAAAATGAATAAAACAGCGAACAAATCTATTACAAATTATGATGATGTTATCAAAAGGATATATAACCATAAAATGCTTATTTATGGTACATTTGTTTTTGGGTATGATAATGATGATGTAGAAATTTTCAAGCGAACCTACGACTTTGCAGTAAAAAATCGTCTTGCAGTAACGAATTTCAATCCGTTGATACCAATGCCAGCAACAAAGGTTTATAAGCGTATGGAGAGCGAAAATAGGCTTATTTATAAAAAGTGGTGGCTGTCTGATAAATATAAATATGGCGAAACTACATATATGCCAAAGAATATGACACCCGAACAGCTTCAAGATAATTGCCTTGATATTCGCAAGAAATTTTATTCTTTTGGTTGTATAATGAAAAGACTTTTTTCAAATCCAGTTAACTTTATTCCATGGAATTTTATTGTATTTATGCTTGTTAACTTTATTTCACATAAGGAAATACTTACAAAACAGGGGCAGATTCTTGGAGGTATATTAAATGAAATTGACGTTGATTAAACCGAATATAGGACGGCGTGAACATAGCCTTTATGTGGACGAGGGCAGAATGGAACCGTTACAGCTTGGGATTCTTGCGGGACTTACACCTGAAGATGTGGAGGTTGTTATGTATGACGACCGTATGGAAGATATGCCCTATGATGAGCCGACCGACCTTGTTGCAATAACTGTTGAAACTTTTACAGCAAGGCGAGCGTATGAAATTAGTGCAGAATTTCGTAGCAGAGGTATTAAGGTTATTATGGGTGGTATGCACGTTAAACTTATACCCGATGAGGTTGCTAAATATTGTGACAGCATTATTATTGGTGATGCTGAGCCAGTTTGGGCAGATATGATTGAGGATTGCCGAAAAGGTGAGCTTAAAGAAAGATATACGCCAATTCAACCCGAATGTCCACAAATTAATGTTATAACTAGGCGTGATATTTTTGAGGATAAAGGCTATCTTCCGATAACACTTCTTCAGTTTTCAAGAGGTTGTAGTAATAAATGTAGCTTTTGTGCTTCATCTGTTTATTTTAATGCACATCATTATTGCAGACCTGTTGAAGATGTTGTAGCTGAAATAAAGTCACAGAAAAGAAAACTACTTTTCTTTGTTGATGATAATATCGTTTGCAATAAGGAAAAGGCAAAGGAGCTTTTTCGTGCATTAATTCCACTAAAAATTCATTGGGTAAGTCAGGGTAGTCTTGATATGCTTGATGATAAGGAACTCATGGAACTTATGGTTAAAAGTGGTTGTCTTGGGCTTGTTATAGGCTTTGAATCAATATCAGCTGAATGTATTGCTGAAATGAATAAAAGCACGAATAAAGCACCATCTAGCGATATGTATAAATCAGAAATAAAACAGCTTAGGGAATGGGGCTTACAAACTTGGGCAGCCTTTACTGTTGGGCATGATGGTGATACCCTTGAGTCAATTAAGGCGACTTGTGATTTTGCAATAAAAAACAAATTCACCTTTGCAGCGTTTAATATTCTTATGCCATACCCGAACACACCTTTGTACAGAAAAATGGAGAGTGAGGGACGGCTTTTATACGATAAAAAGTGGTGGCTACATGAGAAATACAGGTTTAATTACGCTAGCATAATGCCAAAGAATATGACAGCTGATGAGCTTACAGAAATCTCCTTTGATTGCAGGCGACGTTTCAACAGTTGGTCATCTATTATAAAAAGAGCAATTGAGCCTCGTACAAATTTGCGGACACCATATAGATTTTTCACTTATCTTTTGTATAATCCTCTTTTTAAGAAAGAGGTGTTTAAGAAACAAGGAATGAAGTTCGGATTAGAATAATGGAGGAGTAATATGCTAAAAGGAATGATAAAGCCAATAGGTGAATATAGCAAGAATGATGTTGCGAAGATGTATTCACTTATGGCTGAATTTTATGATAATATTGACGAAAAGGTATTTGAAAGTGATTTTTATGACAAGGATTATTGTTTGACGCTTTATCATGAAACAGAGGGATTGGTTGGTTTTACAACGCAAAAGCTACTAAACCTGAATCTTAATGGTAAAACAGTTCATGGTATGTTTTCAGGCGACACAATAATACATAAGGATTATTGGGGAAGTACGGAGCTTTTTCGTGTTTGGGCAAGATATTGGTTTGAACATGCTGAAAAGTTTGAGGAGTTTTATTGGTTTTTGATTTGCAAGGGCTATAAAACCTATCGCATTATGCCATTGTTTTGGAATGAATTTTATCCGAATTATAAAACAGAAACTCCGTCTTATGAACAGAGTATAATTGATGCCTATGCAGAAAAGCTCTACCCTAATGAATATAATAAAGACAGTGGAGTAATTGAGTATAAGACTACTAAGGATAAGCTTAAAGATGGAGTTGCTGATATAGATGAACGTCAGCTTAAAAACAAGGATATTGCATACTTTTGCAAAAGAAACCCTGAACATCACAATGGGAACGACCTTGCCTGTCTTGCTAAAATAGATAAGTCATTGCTTAAAAAACGGTTATTAGGGTTGCTGTTTGAATGAGTATATTATGTAGGATATTGAATGATATATGTAGACTTTTATATAAAAAAGAGTATAAACTATTTTCACAGGCTTGTAATATTGAAAAGATTCAGGCTGGTTATTTGGCTGATATATTGAATAGAAATGCAAGCGCAGAATATGGTAAAAAACACAGCTTTGCTGATATAAGGGATTATAATGACTTTGCGAAAAATGTTCCTCTTACTACGTATAACGATTATAAGCCATATATCGACAAAATTTGTGATGGTAAGAAAAATATTCTTACCACAGAAAATGTCTTGCTTTTTGAGCTTACAAGCGGTTCGTCAGATGGCAAAAAGCTTATTCCCTATACTGCGACGCTTAAAAAGGAATTCCAAAGGGGGATAAAAGCTTGGCTTTATGATATTTATACGAATGTTGAGGGCGTTTGTGATGGAAAAAGCTATTGGTCAATTACTCCTGTAACATCAAGAAAAAGCTTTACTGATGGTGGTGTTCCGATAGGCTTTGAAGAAGATTCTGAATATTTTGGCAAAATTGAAAAAAGGATAATGGACAAAGTTTTTGCAGTAGACTCATCTGTTAAATTCTCAACCGATATGGACAGTTTTTATATGAATACTGCAAAACAGTTGCTGAAATGTAGAAATCTTTCGCTTATATCCGTGTGGAATCCGACTTTTCTTTCAATTCTTTGTAGGTTTATAAAAGAAAATGCGAATAAGCTTACAAAGGAATTTAATAAAAAGGATAGGGATAGGATTTTAAATGCAGTAGAAAATGAACGCTTTGACTTAGTCTTTCCTAATATTAAAACAATAAGCTGTTGGGCAGATGGCAGTGCTAAAGACTATATTTCCGATATTCAAAGGTTATTTCCCGATGTGTATATTCAGCCAAAAGGACTGCTTGCAACAGAATGCTTTATATCGTTTCCACTTGTAAATGAACAGGGGAGCAGATTAAGCATTTACTCGCATTTTTTTGAGTTTAGAAATATTTCTAATGATAAAATTTATCTCACTCATCAGCTTGAAAAGGGCGAATATGAGGTTATAATTACAACTGGTGGTGGATTTTATAGGTACTGCATAGGTGATATTATTGAAGTGCTTGAAACCTTTGAGGATAGACCTCCGCTTATAAGGTTTTTGCGACGTAAGGGTATTATATCTGATTTATTTGGTGAAAAACTTACGGAGGAGTTTGTGAATAAGGTTGCGGAATCAATTGGAATAAAAAATAACTTTTACTTTTTAGCACCGAATGAAAATCGCTATTGCTTGTATACAACAAATACAGATATCACCGACGATATTATAGATAATGCACTTTGTGAAAGCTTTCATTATGACTATTGCAGAAGCTTGGGACAGCTTGAAAAAGCTAGAGTGGTTATCGTAGCTGGAGAGCCGGAAAAGGCTTATTTAAGTCGATTAACGTCGGAGGGTATGAGATTAGGGGATATAAAACCCTCCCACCTTAGCAATAGAGATGGTTGGGAAGAATGGTTTAAGAAAGGAACAGATTAATTATGTTAAAAATAGCGTTAATTGCACCAGCAGGAGCAATGCATAGGTTTTCGGGTAGCTTTGGAAAATCTCTTCATTATGCCCCACTTACCTTAACAACTCTTGCGGCACTTATTCCTGAAGATATTGAAGTAGAAATGGTTGTTTATGATGAAACAGCAGAGAAAATCCCACTTGATATTAAGGCAGATTTAATCGGTATAACTTGTATTACAGGCACTGCTCCAAGATGCTATGCCTATGCTGATTATTTTAGAAAAAAAGGGAAAACTGTTTTTATGGGTGGTGTTCATCCCTCACTCATGCCAGAGGAAGCGTCACTTCATGCTGATGTTATTTTCACTGGCTTTTCAGAGCAAACTTTTCCTCAGTTTATATATGATTATATTAAAGGGGATTATAAAAAGGTATATCACCAGAATTGTGACTTTTCAATTGTGGGCAGACCAACTCCAAAACGTCAATTACTGGATAAAAAACGCTATATCACAATGAATACTGTTGAGGCTGTAAGAGGTTGTTCCTTGCCATGTAGCTTTTGTGCATATCCTGCCGCATTCGGACGCACAATTTTCAAACGCCCTGTAAATGAAGTGGTAGCTGAAATAGTAGCACTCAATACAAAGCATGTGCTGTTTCCTGATGTAAACCTAATAGCTGACCGTAACTATGCAATAGAGCTTTTTACAGCCCTAATTCCACTAAAGGTAATATGGCTTGGATTGGTTACATCTTCCGTTGGAATAGATGATGAGCTGATTACTGTATTCAGAAAAAGTGGGTGCAGAGGGTTATTAATCGGCTTTGAGTCGATAACACAAGAGTCGCAGAAATATATCAACAAGGGTGTTAATAAGGTTGGTGGATATATTGAGCTTATGAAGAAACTTCATGATTGTGGGATACTTGTACAGGGTTGCTTTGCGTTCGGTGGCGATGAGGAGGATGAAAGCGTTTTTGAGCGTACTGTTGAAACCGTAGTGAAAGCTAAAATTGACTTGCCGAGATATTCAATTTTGACTCCTTTTCCAAAGACAGAGTATTATAATCAGCTTGAAAAAGAGGGCAGAATAATCGAAAATAATTGGGCAATGTATGACGTTCAGCACTGTGTTTTCACTCCAAAGCTTATGACAAAGGAACAGCTTGAGGAGGGTACTGATTTTGCATGGCGAGCAACTTATTCTACATCAAATATATTTAAAAGGCTTGCCCCATTTAGACATAGCCCTTGGTTATCTTTACCACTTAATTTAGGTTATAAAGGTTATGCTGATAAATGGCATAAGTTTACCAAAGAAGTTATGTGCGATAATTCTGATATACCAGTTTTGTGAGGTGAAAAATGAAAATAACTTTTATACTTCCCGCTATCGGCAAAAAGTCGGGTGAAAAATACATAGGCACATGGAAAATGGAGCCTCTTACAATAGCAGTTCTCAAGGCACTTACTCCAAAGGAAATTGAAACGGAGCTTTATGACGACCGAATTGAGCTTATAGATTACAATACAAACACTGATTTGGTATGTATTACAGTTGAAACCTATACGGCGAAACGTAGCTATGCTATTGCAAAAAAGTTTCGTGAAAGGGGTATTCCTGTTGTTATGGGTGGATATCATGTAACGCTTTGTCCGAATGAGCCGACGGAATATTGTGATAGTGTAATTATTGGAAATGCTGAAACAGTGTGGCTAGAAATGCTTGATGATTATAAAAACAGATGCTTGAAAAAGGTCTATAATGGTGGAATAGGGAGTTATGACGTAACTCCTGATAAAAGCATTTTTGACGGCAAAAAGTATCTCCCCGTATCGCTGATTGAAACAGGGCGTGGTTGCTGTCATTCATGTGAATTCTGTGCTATATCAAAATATTATTGCAGTCATTATTATGCAAGAAGACATGAACTTATTGTACAGGATATTGAAACCTCAAAGCATAAATACGCCTTTCTTGTTGATGATAATCTTGTTGCAAACAGGGAAAATGCAATGGGACTGTTCAAAGAGATAACTCCTCTTAAATCTAAGTGGGCAGGACAGGGAACTCTGTCTATGGCAAAGGATACAGAGCTTTTAAAGGCAATGAAAAAAAGTGGTTGCGAGATAATTCTAATAGGTTTTGAAAGTCTTAACAAGGAAAATCTTAATCAGATGAATAAATCTTTTAACTATGCCTTAGGTGAGCGTGATGAGCTTGTTAAGCGAATTCATGACGCTGGAATAGGAATATATTCAACCTTTGTTTTTGGCTATGACCATGATGATGAAAGTACGGTATGGGAGTCGGTGGAATTTGCGAAAAAGCATAATTTTTACACATCAGCATTCAACCACTTACTACCGTTTCCTGGTACAGAACTTTATAGCCGCCTTAAAGAGGAAAATAGGCTTATTCATGATAAATGGTGGCTTGCTGAGGGCTATAATTATGGTGAGGTAGCGTTCAATCCTAAACTGGTTTCAGCAGAAGAACTTGGCAGTTTTTGCCGTAATGCAAGAAAAGAATTTTCCTCAGCAAAAACAGTTTTAAGCAGAGGTTTTGCATCTCTTGGAAGGACAAGCCCACTTTTATGGGGGTTGTTTTGGGCAATGAATTTGCGACTAGGGGAAGAAGTGGACCAGAAAATGAATGTTCCAATAGGAGAAAATCTTGATGAATTTCCAAAATAACAGGTATACACTAAAGTTTGCTAACGAGAAGGATAATGATGGAATAATTAAGGTGTTTGAATCAGGACATTTCAGCGGTGGAATAAGTGTAAAATATCTCCGAAATCCAAACCCTTTAGCTTCATTTTCAGCAGATGGCGACTACTCCAAAATTATGGTTATTCGTGACAATGAAAGAGATGAGATAGTTGCAGTAGGTGGTGCTGTAATTCGTGATGAGTATGTGAATGGTGATGTAAGGAAATGTGGGTATCTGACGGGGCTGAAAATACGTCCTGATTATCAGAAAAAAATAAGGTTTATCGCAAGGGCGTATCAGTTTCTTTTTGAAAACATAGCTGAATGTGACTGCTTTTATACAACGATTCTTGACGATAATAAAAATGCTATAGCACTTCTTGAAAAGGGGCATAAAAGTATGCCTAAGTATCATTACCTAGGAAATTATACAACTTATTGCTTTCATGGGGGCAAGAAAATCCTTGAGGTAGAGGAAAATAATCTCTCAGGATTTGAGGATATTATAGACGCATATTTTCGCAAGCTTACATTTTCTCCTGTGAATTATAATTATACAGGGCTTGGAAACAAAACCTTTTATAGCATAAGAAAAGGGGGTGAAATAATAGCTTGTTGTTTTGTGGGCAATCAACAGGCGACTAAGCAGTATCATATGTGTGCTTATGGTGGTGTTTACAGATTTTTATCGCATCTTCCAACGCATATTTTTGGGTATCCAAGCTTTCCAAAGCCTAATAGCGATGTAAATTTTGGAATATTGTCTTATTTATACATTAAGGGTAATGACAGGCGATTATGCTCGGATTTTTTGCGTTCTGTTGCCAAGCTGACAAGTTTTTCACTTTTAATTTGGGGAGGGTTTGAAAATAATCCTTTGTGCAGTGCAATGGACGGCATGAGGACTGTGAATTATGGGAGCAGGCTTTATTCTGTTGCATGGGGTTCACAGCCACTTGGTATTGGGGGCGATGGGGCGATTGTTGGGGTGGAAGTGGCGTTGTTGTAGGCGATGCTTTACATCTAATAGGAGAGGTTATTGGTTGCGTTTTGTTCTTATTTAACTTTTACCACAGAATTTTAGTTTACTTGTTGATTTTAGTGAAGTATTGTTCTTATTTAAATTGGATTCTTTGATTTTGGTTGAGCGTGCCTAGCCTCAGCGGCGTTTAGCTGCGTTTTTCTTTGGTTCGTTTCTTTGTACGCACAAAGAAATGAACACCCCCCCACTTAAATTTAACCATACGGAAAGTATATTGAAAGAAATTAGGGTAAACAAGAACCATACTTCACCAAAATCTAACAAGTAAAACCATATTCAAAGCGACAAAGAAACCAACACCAACAATACAAACCCCACCACCATACCACTTTAATGCTATTTATAACAAAATCATGACGCTAAATGCCAAAAATAATCAACAATTTATTGAGAATACTATACATTGTGATATAATGTAAGTATCTGAAAAATTGTATGAGCAGACTTTACATAGGGGCGTGGGAGAATCCCCTGTGGACGGCTCTAACTCAAAGTAAAGCAGTTAAGGAGATGATTGCTTTACTTTGAAGAAAATTAAGAGGTGAAGCAGAATGAAAAGAAAAGTAATGGCTGTAATGACATCGCTAGTGACGGTTCTAGCGTGCTTTACAATGAATTTGCTAACGGGCAATCAAGGCGATGGCTTGTATGTGAATGCAGCAGAAACTTCGACGGTGGCAAATCCGATTATTTGGTCGGACGTACCCGATGAGGACGTAATTCGTGTGGGTGATACCTATTATATGGTGAGTACAACCATGTTTTTTACTCCTGGTGCTCCGATTATGAAGTCTAAGGATTTAGTGTCATGGGAACTTTGTTCTTATGTTTATGATGTCCTTGACACTACCGATGTTCAGAATTTGACAAATGGTAAGCATGACTATTCGCATGGTCAATGGGCGACAAGTTTGCGATACCATAAGGGCATTTTCTATGTTTTTTTTGGCAGTTATGGAACGGGAAAATCGTATATCTACAAAACAAATGATATAGAAAATGGTGCATGGACAAGGTCGGAGATTAATGGAATGTATCATGATGCCTCGATGCTTTTTGACGATGATGGACGTAACTACCTTGTTTATGGTGGTGGTGGAGAAATCAAAATAAAAGAGCTTAACTCTGAAATGACAGGGTTTAAATCGGGTGGAGCAGAAAAAACTCTTCTCAAAACAGGTCTTACGGGGCTTAGTGGTGAGGGGGCACATATACAGAAAATAGATGGGTATTATTACATATTCCTCATTGCGTGGCCAAGTGGAAGTGGGCGTATAGAGCTTTGCTATCGTAGTAAGGATTTGCTTGGCAATTATGAGGGGAAAACTGTTCTTAATTCGGGTGTGGGCACATACGGTTCGGGCGTTGCACAGGGTGGAATTGTGGATACACCTGACGGAAAATGGTACGGTTTATTGTTTCAGGACCATGGTTCAGTAGGAAGAATTCCAGTGCTTGTTCCTGTGACATGGGAAAATGACTGGCCGATGATGGGCGTAAATGGGAAAGCACCTGTAACGCTCACGATTGACGGAGGATATAAGGGAACATTTTTGGCGAAAAGTGATAACTTTAACTATTCCTCTAATAAACTTTCACTTGAATGGCAGTGGAATCATAACCCCGATAATACGGCTTGGTCTGTCACTGAACGTGGTGGATTCCTAAGACTTAGCAATAAAACTCTTGCGACAAATCTTCTTAATGCAAGAAACACTTTAACACAGAGAACTGAAGGACCAGCGTGTTCTAGCGTGATTAAGTTGGATACAAGAGGCATGAAAACTGGCGATTATGCTGGTCTTTCAGCGTTCCAGTTTAAATATGGAAAAGTTGGAGTTTATGTTGCAGATAATGGGACAAAGAAGATATATATGGGGGAAAACGGTGGGTACTCTGGTAGTTCTGTAGTTACCGATAGCTATAATAAAATTGTTGAGGAAATTAATCTCAATGGTGATGAAATATACTTAAAGGTTGATTTCAAGTTCAATAATGTAGATGCTAATTTTAATTCATCAAACAACATTGACAAGGCAAATTTTTACTATTCATATGATGGAAACAACTGGACTAAAATTGGCAATGAGTTGAGTATGTCGTATGACTTGAAACTTTTCACTGGTTATCGTAGTGGTATTTATAGCTATGCGACAAAAACAACTGGTGGTTATGCTGATATTGATTCATTTGAATATGAACGTGCAGACTGGAATACACCAACAGTTGTAGAACCAGATGAAAATGGTTACTACTTCCATAGCACATTTGAGGGAGATACTAATAATTGGACAGAAAGAGGTGGCTCTAAGGTTCAGACAAGTGGAAGAACGGCTTATAAGGGCGATGAATCACTTCTTGTTTTAGATAGAACAGCGTCATGGAACGGAGCGTCAAGGCAACTTAGCTCAAATGTCTTTGTAGTAGGAAATGAGTATAGCTTTAGCGTGAATGCAATGTGCTTTGACGGTGGCACAACACAGGGCTTCTTTATGAAGTTGCAGTATGTTGATTCAAATGGTGATACTCAATATTCAACGGTTGCAGAGGCAACAGCAATAAAGGGCGAATGGGTGCAACTTGCAAATACAAATTATAAGATACCAAGTGACGCTACGGATATGTATTTATATGTTGAAACAGTTGATGGCACAAATAATTTCTATATTGATGAGGCAATCGGTGCTGTTGCAGGAACAATAATCGAGGGTGCAGGCAGTGTAAAACTTATTATTGGTGATGTAAACGGTGATGGTTTGATTAATTCGTTTGATGTTTCAGCAATGATTAAAGGCTTGACAGGTGAATTTACAAATAATATCGCAAGAGTTGCGGCAGATGTTGACCAAAGTGGTACGGTTGATACAGCTGATTTGAAAGTGATTAAACAGTTTGTTTTAGGCAAGATAACTGAATTTCCTGTGGTTGAAATAGAAGAAGAACTCGAAGAATAGTTCAAATAAGATAAGAAAGTTTATTGCCTGTATAATATAGAAACCCTCTAAGCTATACAGGCGAACTAAATGTTTCAATAAAAATGGAGAGTGACTCAACTGACTTTACTATTTATGGAATTGGTGTTATTAAATAAAATCACCACAATAAACCCCTACTCACAACAATTACGTTGGAAGTAGGGGTTAATTTGTTTATATTTTATACCTTAAAAATAGACCTTACAAAAGTATACATATGAGGACGCATAGAGTTTGAACCGTGAGCACCACCATTTACATAATGCCAAACATGAGCTGAGTTATTCTTGTTTAGAATATTATGATAACCATCGGGTGATGAGTAAACAACAGTGTCATTAGAACCAGCTGTAATCATCACAAGATAAGGAGGAGTTGCAGATTTTGAGAAATTAAAGTCATTCTCTGCAATTAATCCAGGTGAAACACCAGGTGCTGGGCACATTGCACCCACATATCCAAACAAGTCAGGGCGAGAGTTCCCTATAAATAGTGATTCTCTGCCACCCATAGAAAATCCAGTAACAGCAGTGTTTTTACGCCCTTCTGCAATAGAATAAGTCTTTGCCATATGTGGCATTAAGTCTTTAACTAAGTCATTAATAAAATTGTCATAAGCAGCATTGCTTTCGTCATTCATTCCTGTTAGAGTATCTCTTGTAGCACTTGCAAAAATATATGGGAATACAACAATCATTTCTTCAGCCTCACCATCAGCAATAGCATTCCCTATAATTTGCCTAAATTTCAAGCTTGCATCGCCTGCATCAAGGAGGGAGTTCTCATCACCCCAATAGCCATGCAAAGCATATAGAACTGGGTATTTTTTACTAGGGTCATATCCTGCTGGCAAGAGAACATTTGCGTTTCTGTTACGTTTGCAAGTTTCTGAATAATATGTAGTCTTTTGGAATGTTCCATATGCTACGCCTGGACGTTCAGCAGTTGCACTGCTAGGTTCAGCATTTACTAATGATTTAGAAACCTTTGCCGCATATTCTTCAACGTCGAAAACCTCTGGGTCAGGAATTTCTGGTTCAGGAACTACTTCTTTAGGTTTAACCGTAAACTTAGTAATATTCCCCAAAACGAAAGCCTTGAGTTGTGTTATATCATCACTGTCAACAACACCATTTTGGTTGACATCAGCTGTTAAGGCATAATTTCCACCAAACAGGCTACGTTTAGCCAATGAAACATCAAGAGCGTTAATCTTTCCATCATAGTTGACATCACCAATAATGAAATTCACTTCTTTTGGCCCATCAATAACAGTTCCAGCAACAGCACCAATTGCCTCATCGATATAGAAATTCATTGTACCCTCAGCAGTTTCAACGTAGAGCATCATATTAGTTGCACCACTCGGTATTTTATAATTAGTGTTTGCAAGTTGAACATATTGATTCTTTATTGCCGTTGCTGCTGCAATTTGTGAGTACTGTGTTTTACCGTCTGAATCCGTATATTGCAATTTTAAGTAGAATGTTGCTGTCGGATCACCTTCAAGATAATTTGCACATACACTAAAGCTATATTCATTACCTGGAGCGAATGGGCTTGAGTAAATTTCCTTTGCTGCACCATTCCATGCTGATGTACGTTCCTGAACAAGAAGAGCCTCTGCTCCCAAATAAGGAGTTCTTCCACTTGCAAGAACAGTAGCACCACCACGTCCAACCCAACCATCTAAGTCGTCCTCAAATGTGCTGTGGAAGAAGTATCCGTTTTCATCAGGTTCTATCGGAGCAGATGAAGACGAAACTACAAATGTAGATACGCTCTGTGCTGGTAGTTGTGCAGAAAATCCACTACCATTAACTTGAATATTAGATTTTGCAAGGTTTTCTGTTGCAGAAGTACGATAGCGTTCAACAGTTGACACAGTTTCGCCATTGACTGTAAAATTTTGCGAAACTTCAGTCGAACCTCTATTGATAACAACAATTACAGCTTGGTTTTTATCATTTTTATAAGCTGAAACATGGATATTTGTATTAGGATTGCTAGTTGCAGAAACTCTTACATCACCAGGTCGAATAAACTTAGAATATTGTGCCATGCAATATCCACGCTTACTAATTGTGCCATCTTCCTTCATTGGTCCATAACCCCTACGGATATACCACCAAACATATGTCTGAAAGTCATTCATTAAAGCGTTGTGCATATTATATGCAACATCAACTGCTTCAGGCCATCTGTCTGCTGAATTAGCATCACTATTAGGAACATAAACTTCAGTCATCCACAACTCTTTACCAGCACCTTTTTGCTTGAAAAGTGGGTAAGCCATATTATCAACACTTGTTCCATAGAAATGCGTCCCCAGAATGTCCATATTAGCCAAAGCTGCAGGGTCATTCAAAATTGGGTCGGATATGTTTTTTAGATATTGGAAAGACTCAGGAGCCATTACACGGCAATTTATAGTGCCAGCATAATTTTTCATAAAGTTTAGAACTTCCTGAGGCGTCCACCAAGTCCATTCCATAGCGTAATCTGGCTCATTTTGAACAGAAATAGCATATAAATCAACACCATTTTCTTTCATATAAGCAACGAAATCATTCAAATGCTTTGCGTAATCGGCATATTTGTCATACCTTAGACGTTTTTGATTTGCTACACCATTGCGGGTAAAGGTTTCAACCATACTGCTTGGAGGATTCCAAGGAGATGCAAAAACAATTGCCCCCTTTGCAATCGCTGCCTTTGCAGTCGGTACAGCCTTAGACCACTGGTTACGGTCCTCATTAACATAGACACGAAGTACCGAAAAACCTAACTGATTTGCCCCATTTCCAAATGCAGTTTCCCTTTGTGACGCTGTTAAATCTCCAATCCATTCAGGATGATTTATTCCGCCAAAGCCCTTAATCTCCTGATACTCTTGGGAGAGATTAACAACCACGTCGCTTGCTGCCTCAACCTTTTGTGATGGAAACAAATGAACGGTCATTGTCACGCACATTGTTAATGCCAGTACAAAAGATAATGCAGATTTGCCTGTAACTCTCAACTTTTTCAACATATTATCCTCCTTAAAGATAATTAAAATTATATAACTATAATTTCACACATTAATTATACCATAAATAACTTGAACTTTCTATTAAAATTTGATATAATTATATAACAATCTTATATAATTTTTGGGGGTATTGTTATGCTTGAGATAAATGTAACAAAAGATAGCTCACAGAAAATGGAGTATAATGTTACAGGCTTGCCTATATTTATCAGCCAAATCATGCTTGCAATTGACTATGATTTAGCTGTTGAGTGCCACTGGCATGACGATGTTGAGTTTTTTTTAGTTACCGAAGGAAAGCTGAAATATAATATTAATGGGGAATGTATTGAGTTAAAAAAAGGCGAGGGTTTGTTTATAAATTCACGGCAAATGCACTATGGCTTTTCAATCGGGGAAAATAAATGTGATTGCATTTGCGTAGTAGTTCACCCGATGTTGCTTTGTTCAAATGAATATATGGAGGAAAAATTCATTAGCCCTGTTGTGAATAACGATAAATTTACATACGCTTTTTTGTCAAAGGATAAGCAATGGACTGCTGAAATATTCGAGAATATTTGCAGTATTTATAAGGAACATATGCAAGAAAAGGAAAGTAACGCCATAAAGATTCAAAGTATTCTTTATGTAATTTGGGAATTGCTTTATGATAATATGCCCTCACAAAGCGACACTCCTCAGCCATGTAATTATGAGCTTTGTTCGCTAAAAGAAATGCTTGATTTTATACATAAAAATTATACTGAAAAGCTTACGCTAGCTGATATTGCGAAAGCAGGCAAGGTTTGTAAAAGCAAATGCTGTGAGTTTTTTAAAGAATATCTAAAACAAACCACAAGAAATTATATTACCACATATCGACTTAGAAAAAGTACGGAGTTGTTAGTTGCTACAAGTATGTCAATTGCTGAAATTGCTGTTTCGGTTGGATTTACTGGTGCAAGCTATTATGCTGAAATTTTTCGCAAGCATTATGCCTGTTCACCGTCTGAATATAGGAATGAGAATTAGTGTAAAATTACTGGTTTTAGGTGCAGTTTGGGCATTGATAGTAAGATTTATAACATTAGTAAATAGCTAAAAAACAGGATAACCGAAAGGTTACCCTGTTTTTGCGTTGATAAAGAGGAGTTTATTTTACGCTACAATTTAAATCAATATTTACACTTTATCATTTTACTTTATTAACTTTACTTCATACTTGAAATTGACGGTTTTAAGCATCTCCGTCCAGTTGTCTTTATTCTCCATATAGAAGTCATAATCAGCCGCCTTTATGCTTTTTTCGATATTGAGAACATCAGCATTAAGGGAGTGAACAGTTCGTTGTACTGCTGATTGACAGAGTGAAGTGATTGTTTTCTGTGCATAAGGACCTACTTGTTCGGCTGTATAATTCTTTTCAAGCACATCACCTGTGAAACTGATGTGAAATGTGGTAGTTATTTTGTTCCCGTCAATCGTTGAAGTAACTCTTGATTTAGCATTTTCGACACGAAGATTAACTATCTCGTCTTCCATTTCAATAGGCAGAGTGAGCGTTTTTATTGTTTCACTAAGCCACGATAACCCGTGAGATTCCGTTTCAGTTAAGATTCCTTTAAGCCCGTTTTCACCGACAATAGCCATGTTTATTTCATCGTTCTCAATGATTGGAATTGCTGCTGCTTTGTCAGAGCCTAGCATATCATCAAGAACATTAGCGACGCTTTTTTCTGATATATAACCACTTTTCGACTTTATTTTTATTGTTTCAAGCAGTTTCCAGCTGTTTTTATCAGAAATTATTTCGCCTGCATTTTTATCTGAATATACAACAGTACAGCTTGGCGATATTCGGTTGTTTGATAGGAGAATTTCAAGGTCGTCTTTAAGATTTCTCTGCCCCAATGCAATTAACTCAATATGCCCAATAAAAAGGTTTTTATCCTGTTTGGTTTCAGCATCGGAAATTGCCTCGAATATCGTTTTTCCTTTACCACTATAAATGCTATATTCTTCGCTGTCATTCCCAAAAATGCTCACAACAACGCTTGGATTTTTTTCTCCATCTATGCCAATAGCCTGAATAAAGGCTCTATCCCTTACTTCAATGGCAGTATTACTGCACCCGTTTAATATTAAAGGTAGGGCGATTGACAGGCATAATGCTTGGAGTCTATGATTCTTGTACTTCAGCATTTATCTTCCTCCTTGTATACATTATAAGTGGTGCTACTACGGAGAGAAGAATTATTAATCCCCCCCAAATTAAACTAAAGTCCATGTCGGTTGAATTTATTGCCACAGAAATAATAAGCATTAGAATGATTGATGTTAGCTCATTGAATTTATATTTAGGGAATATCTCCTCAATCAGCACGGAGGCTAATATAATCTGTACAGTGATGTTTATAACGCATAGAAAGGTGAATAGTACAGTGTAAATCGAATCGGCACGTTGGGTGCTGAACGGTTGAGTGTATGCACCTATTTCAAAGAAAGGAAACTCAATTACCTGCATAAGATGACCTGTTACGCTTATTCCAATAAAGGAAACAAACTCAATTATTACTAGTTTTGCAGTGAGGAATGAGTATACTGCTTTTTTATGATGACTTCGAGTAAAGTTTAATAGTACAAGGAGTGCAACGAGTTCTCCACTTTCACAGAAATCATTTAACGCATAGTTCCAAATGCTATCGCTGTTTTCATTTTTGACTAGGTTCAGTATCTCTATTTTTGAGTAAGCGCCGATAAGCATAACAGTAAGTGCAAGAGCAAGTAAGCCAAGCACGATAACGGCACTTCTTGCAAGAACTTTAAGTCCTAAACGTGACGCATATAAACAGATTACTGCGATTAGGAATCCAGCGAAAACCTTGTTTTTTACAGGCAATGAAATGCTCCCCGTAACGTCCCAAAGTCTCACAAAAGAGAATGCTCCCCAAAGTAAGAAGAAAGCAACGTAAATAGCAAGTCCGAATTTGCCAAATGGAACATCTTTTTTGAGGTTTATTCTATTTGAATTGCATAAAACAAGCATCGGTATAACAACAATGGCTTGTGCAATGGTGGAGATAAATACGCCAGTCATTTGTTCTGTCGAGTAGGTGCTTTTTGAGCAGACAAATCCAAAGATTTTAATGAGCAAAAGCACTGCAAATAGTTGACCATAGCCTATTTTCTTCATATAAACTTAACCCCTCCACATCAGAGATTTCGCCCCTTGATGAGAGCGATATAAATTATTTTTACTAAAAACTTGCAATTTGATAAAAAAAGGTGTAGATTATATATAGTATGGTTTTTATTGATTTTTAGATTTAAGGGATTCTACCGTGAAAGTATCGTTTTGCATCTTTTTAAAGTTAACTCTTGTGACAATATCACGCATGGCTTTTGGCATGAATGGTGAAATTGGTGCAGTGATAGGAAAGCCATAGTCTTCTGTTGAACAGATGTTGAATAGAAATACAGCACCTAAAAGGCTTATGCCGAAGAGTCCCCATAATCCACCACATATAACGAATAAAATTCTGAGCAGGGATGTTTGCTGATGCAAATCGGGAACGAGGAATCCACTTATAACCGAAACTGCTACAACTGTAAGCAGTGGTGTGCTGACAAATCCAGACTTTACAGCTGCGTCACCTATGATTAAGCCAGCGACGATACTGACTGCACCACCAACGGATTTGGGTAGCCGAACTCCTGCCTCACGAATGATTTCATACATTATAAGCATTCCAATTGATTCAGCTATAATTGAAAATGGTGCGTTTGACTCAGCTTCAGCAAGAATAAGCAAAAGTGTACTATTTAATAGTTCTGGGTGATGGATTGCTGTTGCTATATAAAATGAGGGTAGCAAAATTGATATAAAAAAGGCGATATATTTTGTCCATCTAATAAAGGTGGAGTAGAATGGCTTAAAGTCGTAATCGTCAAGCGTTTGAAAGCTTTCGTTAAAGAGCTTAGGGATTACCAATGCGAAAGGTGTGCCATCTATGAGAATTGCAACACGCCCCTCCATTAGCTTTGAGCATAGGACATCTGGTCTTTCTGTTGTTCCGACTGAATCGAAAAAGCCATTACTTTGGTTCTCAACAAAAGGTTTGACATATCCACTTGAAAGTATTATCTCTAAATTAATTTTATTTAAAGAAGCTTTTATATCATTTAAAAGCTTTTTAGGGACTCTGTCACGCATATAACATAAGCAAAGGTCGGTTTTACTTTTTGAACCCTTAGTCATAATTTCAAGCTTTAGTGTTGGTGATTTAATTCGTCTGCGAATAAGGGACATATTTGTTCTGACAACTTCAACAAACCCCTCGTGAGCACCCATAATATTGCCTTCGCCTGTTGGTTCGGATATACTACGGGAGTCAAAGCCTTGTGCACCGAATGCAAGAGCTTTATCTAAGCCGTCAATTAGGAGAATTGCAAAGCCTGAATTCAAAGCCCTGAATAATGTTTCGTATGTGAAAAGCTTTAGCCTGTCAATTGAGAGTAGCATTTTGGTGTCGATGTGGTCATATAAGTTTTGTGGAGATGATTCGTCTAGCTTGATGTTTGTTAGTGGGAGAAGAACTAATTCGGTGAGAGTGCCTGTTGAAACCATTCCCTCACAGCAAAGCAAGGCAATATTCACACCACTTACGGTGATTTCATTTACAAGCAAATCCGAGGTATAGTCGCAGATTTTTTTTATTCTTAGTACATTTTCGGCTAAGTTAGAGATGATCGGTTCATCCTCATAGGCGGCATTATGTGCAAATTCCATAAAAATTATCACTATCCTTTATAATTGTATAACAGCTTTTACAGTTGTGGTGTTTTGTTAACCTAATCTTAACATATTGTTTACTGAATGTATAATAAAAATACATTTATAAAATAAAAATAAGAGATAAAATTTAGAGGATATGAACAATGATTCAGAATATTTTCCATTATATTATGTAATTTTATACAATGATGATTTATTCAAAAAAGAAATGAAACCTTTTCATATTATACCAAGTTAATCAAGTGAAAAAGTAAAATAAAAAAGGTGGGAAATATGTAAACATGACAAAAAATCTGATTATTCATAAGATATTATATAAACTATAAACAACTTTTGAACAAATCATTAACCAAAATAGACATAAGTGTTGAGTTTTTACAAAAGTGACAGTAGAGTTGACGAATAGTTGTAGGTTTATACAAAATGTAGTTAAACATCTTTACTTTTTTAAAAAAATGATATATAATTAGCTTAACAAATTAAAACGAGGCATACATAAATGCGATATAAAATCGTGACAGCACTAACTTACTGTATATAAATGGGGAGTGTTCGCTTTAAGTGGGGACTTTTCATTATATAAATATATTTATAAAATTTTTTAAATTGGAAAGAGAGGCACGAATCTTATGAAACTTAAGAGAATCCTTGCAGGCATCATCGCTTGCACAATGGTTGCAACTGCTATGGGCGTTACAGCATTTGCTGCTGACACAGAGCCAACAGATGTTGTGACTACAACAGAAACAGAAATCTTGGCGGGAGATGTTAACAACGACGGAGAAGTTGACATGAAAGACGCACTTGACATTGCTCGTTATTTAGTAGCAGGAGATGAAGAAGCAAAAGCTAATTTCGCACAGCTTTTGGGCTTGAATCTTGATGCTGTTAGAGATGAAAATGGATATATTGGTATTTCATCTGTAATTAACATCTTGAAGGAAGTTGTTAAGACACCTCCAGAAACAACTCCAGAAGACACAGAAACAACTCCAGAAGACACAGAAACAACTCCAGTTGACACAGAAACAACTCCAGTTGACACAGAAACAACTCCAGTTGATACAGACACAACTCCAGTTGACACAGAAACAACTCCAGTTGACACAGAAACAACTCCAGTTGATACAGAAACAACTCCAGTTGATACAGAAACAACTCCAGTTGAAACAGAAGATCCAGAGTTGGTAGAATCTGCTAAGGCTGACCTTGCTGATGCAATTGCTATTGGCGACGTTGAGCGTTTGAACAATGATTACACAGCAGACTCATGGAAAGCTCTTGACGTTGCATTGAAGGCTGCTAAGGCAGTTAAAGAAGATGCAACAATAGCTGAAATTGTTGCTGCAACAGAAGCTTTGACAGCTGCTATTAATGGCTTGATTACAGTTGAAGAAGCATATGAAGCTGCTAAGGCTGAACTTGCAACATTGATTGCTGATGCTGAAGCTAAACTTGCTGCTGAAGATGTAGCAGATCCATATGAATCAACTTCAAAATCTACATTGAAAACTTCTGTAACAAGTGCTAAGAATAGATTGAATTCAACATACAATCCTATTACAGCTGCAGAAATTGAAACATTCATAACAAATATTACATTGGCAATTGAAAACATTAAGACAACTTCACAAGTTTTGTTTGATAAGGGTGAGGCTCTAAAGGCTGATATCGCAATTGCTAAGAAATATCAGGTAGCTACTGGAACTGGTGCAACAACTGCATTGAACACAGCTATTACAAACGCTGAAGCTTTGTTTGAGAGAACTGGTTATTTGAAGTCAACTACAACTCTTACAAACATTACTGCTAGCGTAACTGCTATTAAAACTGCTCTTACAACAGAAGTAGCTAAGGTTTGGGTAGATACTAAGGCACTAGCTATTGCTGGTCGTGCAAACGGTTATGACGTTGATGCTAATGATGTTCTTGCAATGGCAGAATTTGAGCTAACAGAAGCTGAAATGAAGCTTATTGAAGATACGGCAGCAGCAGCAGTGCTAGCTGACGATACAAAGAATTATGATGAACTAGTTGAAAAGGCTATTTATGATAAGCTTGTAGCATTGCTTGAGGCTAAGAGCGTAACAACAGCTGAATATGTAGCATTGGTTGAAGCATTTAAGGCAAAAACTGACGTTATCGCAGCTAATGCTAAGGCTGATTTTGTAGCTAGGTTTAATGAGCTAGTTGAAGTTACTGCTGATGATTACGAAAAAAATTCTTATGATGCACTTACAGCTGCTATAGCAACTGCAGAGGGCGATATCATTAAAATTGGTATTGGTGGAGCAACAGCAGAATCAGTTTCTAATATCACAGCCTTGACACACTTGACTGCTTTGAATACAGCATTTGACGGTCTTGTAACAAAGGTTCAAGCAGAAGCTAAAGCAAATGCTCTTAAGTATGTAGATGATAAGGGTGTTCTAGCAACTGGAGCTATTACAGGAATTAAAAACTACATAGAAAAAGACGGCACACTAGTAAAATTGAATGTTAGATATAATGTTCTTTCAACATCTGCTAAAATCAATTTTAATAAAGCATTGAATGAAAAGTATGCAATTATTGCTAAAGCATCAGCAAGCACAAACCCACAAGAAATTAATGTTGATGAACTAAATGCTGCAATTACAGCATTTGAAAATGCAATTCTTGAATTGAATGAAGCTTACATTGTAGTATTAAAGGCAGACTTAGCAGCAGATATTGCAAAGGTAGCTGCAGCAGATAAGGACGCAGTTAGTACATATGTTGGTGACAAAATCGGTTCTGCAACAATTCCAAATGTAATTGAGAAAACAACGGAAAGAATCGCAGCTTCTGAGGAATTGTACACAGTTCTTGCTAATTTGTCAGCAGATACAATAGTTAAATCTACATTAACAATTACAAAGGACGCAACAACAGGAAGTTCTTACGTTAATGCAAGTTTTGGAGCAGCATATGATTTAGATTATACAGATGCAGCAGGCGTAGCAAAGACAGTTGCATTGTTTGAAGATTTCCAAATTGAGGTTAAGGCAACTGACTTTATGGCTGATGGTAAAATCGCAACAACAGGTTCAATATTCGCAGCACTTGCTAATTACTATGATACTACTGCAAGCACTGGTGCAGTTGCTCCTGAGAGCTTGTTTGTAACAATTACATTTAATGCAAATGATGAAGCTGCTGAAGGTTCAATAGAAGATATTAAGGTGGTAAGTGGTAATAAAATTACTCTTCCAGACGGAACTGGTCTAACTTTAGACGGTAAATTATTTAAGGGTTGGGCTATTTCAGCTGACTCAACACAAAAATTAACTGGAGATGAAACTTATCCATCTAGCGAAACATTATACGCAATTTGGGAATAGCATAACCCAAAAACAAATAACAACTCAATAAAGTAAAACAAGGCCGCCCTTATTAACGGCGGGGCGGCTAAGTTTTTACCTAAAAGACTGCAAAGACATAAAAAAATTATCATAATTGTGCAAAAATTGCAACAATGTGAAATAATTTTCAAGCAAAATGCGAATTAAACACTTGACTTTTCAGCCTTTTTGAAATATAATAAAATTACTTTGAAATATGAGTTGGTCTATAAAAAGCAATAAACCCAGCTTTAATCATTGATAATTGATTATAATGAACAATTTTGATTATGGTTATTTATAAATTTTTACAAAAAGCTTAAAAAGTATTGACTTTATGGACTGATTATTCTATAATAAGCTTATATGGAAAAGTTTTTGAGGTGTATAATAAAAGGGGCTGTATATATGTTCCTTTGATTATATAAATATTCAACTATTTTAGGAAGGAGGAAAAAGAAATGAAGATTAAAAGAGTATTAGCAAGCTTCTTGGCTTTAGCTACAGTTGCATCAGCAACAGTTGCTTTGGTTTCAGCGGCAGCTACAGGCTCTCTAAAAGTATCTGTGGAGGACACAACCGCAAAAGCTGGAGGAGAGTTCACACTTAATGTAAATCTTGCAAATGTACCAAACGGCGGACTTATGGCTTGTGACTTCGCAGTAAGTTTTGACCCATCTTTAGTGACTATTACAGGCGTTGAGGAGGGTGAAATTGGCAAGACAGGAGCAGCAGAGGCAGAATTGGCTTTAGACGGAGGGCTGTCATCTTCTATGTTGGATGGTGGCGATTACTCATGCTTTGATTACTATGTAACAGAAAATCAAGTATGTGCACTTTGGGCAACAGGCGTTGAAGATTCTAGCTTATGGATTAAGGACGACGGCGTTTACATGACAATTACAGGTACAGTTAAAGAGGATGTTGAAGCTGGCACAAAAATAAAGTTTGACATAGTACCAACTGAGCGTGATACATATCCAGGTTCAGGTACAGTGAATACAGACATTATTTTCGGCTATCTAGATAATGCAGGCGACCCTGCGTTCTATGACTACGAGCTTAAATCGGGCGTTATCACTGTTGAGGGTGAAGAAGTTACTACAACAGAAGCACCTGTAACAACAGAGGCTCCAGTAACAACAGAAGCTCCAGTTACAACAGAAGCTCCAGTAACAACAGAGGCACCAGTAACAACAGAGGCTCCAGTAACAACACCAGTAGAGACTTTGCCAGAGGGCTTCGTACCAATGTATGGCGACGTTGACTTAGACGGTGAAGTTCGTTTGAACGACGTTATTGAGTTCAACAAGTTCTTTGTTGGCGTAGCAAACTTTAATGCAGAGCAAAGAGCAAACGCAGATGCTTATTATGATGGTGCGTTGAACATGCAAGATAATATGCAGATAGCAAATTACTTGGTTTTCAAGGTTTCACAATTAGGTCCAACTGAGTAATTTAACTAGTTATTTTAATAAAAATAAAAAAGATCGCTTTCAATTAAATGATCTAAATAGAAAGGGAAAAATAAGAAATGAAGAGATTTATATCCGCTTTGACATCGCTAGCAATGGTGGCGTCAATAGCTGTAGGTACTTTCGCTTCAGTTTCAGCTGCTAGCAATGATTATACATTTAGCTTTGAAACTGCATTTGGCGAAAACACAAAAACAATTACGACTGAAGAAGTAGCCGCAGGAGACGTAACAGTTCCTATTAAACTTCGTAGCTACAATGACCCAGGTACTTGTTCAATAGTTATTGGTATGGAATTAGACGCAGCTGCTAAGGCAGCAGGTTTCACAATGACTAACCAACGTAGAGGTTTAAGCACTGATATATTTGTAGACGGTGGGCAGGCCATTTATCAAAATGATAAGTTTGCTTGGATTTCATCAGAAACAGCTGAAGATCAGGTAGCTCAAGTAGGCGAAGAATTTTTTGTTTTGTCTTTTGATCTAGTAATACCACAGGGCACAGCTGAAGGTACATATTCAGTTTCAGGTAATAGTGCAGACCTTGATGTATTGAGCGTATCAGACGACGCTAACGGAAAGCCAGTTTACACAAACTTGTTCCCAGCTATAAAGGCGGCAACAATTATTGTTGGAGAAGGTTCAGTAGAAACAACAGAAACAACAGTAACAGAACCAGTAGTAGATGGTAAGACAGTAGATTACAAAATCGAAACTGTTAACCTAACAAAAGCAGACCTAGCTGCTCTAGATACAGACGGTGATGGAATTGCTGAAGTACCAGTAAAAATGACTATAAACAATGACCCAGGTACAGCAGGAATATATCTACACTTCGTGAATGAAGATGATACAATTTCATTTAAAAATCTTACAAGAGGCAATGCATATCCAGATGCAGAGAGAAATGATGTACTAACATACAACGTTAAGCCAAATGAAGTATACTACCTATGGGGTGGCTTAGATGACGCTGATGATTCAGTTGTAGATATGTTTGCAGCAAACGGATCAGCACTAATGACATTCACAATGGCTGTTCCAGTTGATGCAGCAGCAAAAACATACCCAATCAATTTCGCTAGTCTTTCAGAAACACGTTTTTATGACGTAAGTGATGCAGAACTTGACCCTATCACAGTTAACATGACTAACGGTGCTATTGTTATTGAAGATGTAATACCATTAGAAAAAGAAGTAGATTACGAAATCGAAACTGTTAACCTAACAAAAGCAGACCTAGCTGCTCTAGATACAGACGGTGATGGAATTGCTGAAGTACCAGTAAAAATGATTATAAACAATGACCCAGGTACAGCAGGAATAT
>JAEWGD010000001.1 GCA_023388515.1 Bacillota bacterium | reverse complement strand
GCAGTCTTGATGACATTCCAAATTCGTTAACTGCTACGGACTTTAGGAAAGCAAAAGAAATTCCAGATGATATGATGCGTGCAATATACCCAGATTTCGATTCGAAAACTCCACTTGAAAAGATTGGATTAAAGGGTCACACAAGCAATTATGATGAAATTGCTGACTTAGTGAAAAACGTATCTGTTTCTGATTCTGAGTTGAGTGAATTTGCTGCTAAAATTGGTAAAAATGTAGATAATCTTGATGATGTTGACATCAATAATATAAAATTTGGTAAGGCTCTGTCTGGCGCAGATGATATAATTCCTGATTCGTTTGTTAAAAATGTTGACAAGTTTTCAGCCTTTAATAAATTTGCAAAAGCAGCACCAGTTATTGGTACAGCATTTACGATACTTCAGTTTGGCATTGTTGGTATAAATGTGAAGGCTACTTATGAAGCTGAGGGATACGATGCTGCCGTTATTGTAGCAAGAGATGGTCTTTTAAGGATTGGAGCAGATTTTGTGGTCGACGCTGCGATAGGTGCAGTAACAGTCGCTTTCTGGCCTGCGGGTGTTGCACTTATAGCAATAGAACTGCTTAGCGGAGGTGCAATTTCTGAATTTGTTGGAGATCTTGCTATCGCTGTTGTTGATTTAATCTCCGGCAGAGTCATTCCTGGAAGTGATTTGAGTGAAACGCTATATGGAAATTCTTCTGACAATATTATCTTCGGAGCAGGCGGAGATGATGAAATTTATGGATATGGTGGAGATGATATTCTTTACGGTGAAGATGGTAATGACAAACTTTATGGCGGAGATGGCGATGATATCCTTTATGGCGATGCCGACTATGATTACTATTTCAATCTTTCAGATGGTGAAGAAACGTACATTGGTAACGACGAACTTCATGGCGGAAATGGTAATGATAGTTTATTTGGTGATGGAGGAGACGACATCTTGTACGGCGATGCTGGAGATGACTATTTAGAGGATTTAACCGGAGATAACCACCTATACGGCGGTGATGGCGATGATACCCTTGTCAGCGGTGAAGGCACAGATTATATGTATGGTGATGACGGAAATGATTATTTCATCGGTGGAGATGGTGATAACTATATGTATGGAGGCTCAGGCGATGACCGTATGCAAGGTGGCGAAGGCTATGATTATATGGAGGGTGGCACTGGTGACGATGTTTTGTCAGGTGGTAACGGATATAACGAAATGTACGGTCAAGAGGGCAACGATGAAATCTACGGTGGCAATGATAATGACTACATAGACGGTGGAGTTGGTGACGATCAGCTTTATGGCGGTAACGGAGAAAATGAAATATATGGTCAAGATGGTAATGACATAATTTATGATGGAGATGACGGCAGTTATATTTATGGTGGAACTGGTAATGATAGTATCTACGCTGGTGGTGGCAATGATGTGATTGATGGCGGTGAGGGCGATGATTACATTCAGGATGATCATGGTGATGATACAATTATATTTAAGGCAGGTTATGGTACAGATACTATCTCAGACGCAGCAGGAAATAACACAATTCAGCTTTCTGGACTTTCTATTGAAGATTCTGTTATGTCAAAAATTAATTGGAGTGATTTGAAAATCTCATTCGGTGCAGATAACATCATTATCAAGCAGTATTTTGATGGAGGCGCATTCCAAAACTTTAATATTAACGGAACAATGCTTAATGATTTGATTACAACATTGTATGGTTCAGATAATGATGACTGGATGTCGGCTTGGAATGACAATGGAGTTTCTATGAACGGCGGAAATGGTAATGATACCATTCAAGGTGGTAATGGCAATGATACTCTTGACGGCGGCACAGGCAATGATTTCTTGAATGGCAATGGTGGAAATGACACTTACATTTTCAGCAAAGGCTTTGGAAATGATACCGTTGAGGACTGGAGCGGTAGTAGCGTTATTAAACTGACTGATATCAATATTGATGAAATTTCTATTTCCAAATCTAATGATTCTACGCTAATTCTCACAATCGATAGCACAGGCGACACATTGACTGTAAATGGATACAAGTGGAACCAAGATGGATATACCTTTGAATTTGCCGACGGAACAACCGACACAGTAAATAAGGATACATGGAAATGGGAAAGTGGCTTCGGTAGCACAGAGGGAGAAGGTTCTCAGTCTGAACAAAATATCATTAATGGTACTGTTGGCAGTGACAACCTTTATGGCAGCGACAGTAACGACATTCTTGACGGAGGCACAGGAAACGATATTCTAAATGGTGGCAACGGTATGGATACCTACATATTCGGCAAGGGTTATGGATGCGATACCGTCAATGAATGGGGAAATGACAGAAGCGTCATTAAACTAAATGATGTTAAGTCTGATGAAGTAACTGTTAGCGACCAGTGGGGTTCAAATCTTATTCTTTCAATTAACGGCACTGAAGATACTCTCACAATCAGCAATTTTAAATGGGGACAGGCTAGCTTTACTTTTGAATTTGCAGACGGAGCAGTTGCAACAGTTAATAAGGATACCTGGGCACTTGAATTTAGTCAGCTTCCTACTATTATAACGGAAGAAGAAACAGCAATTCAAACAAATGCAGATCTGCTTTCGGGAATTTACGAAGATGAAACAGTTTCTACAGCACTATTTAGTGAAACAGATACTACGTTGATTTCTTATACAACAGAAGCTTCTGCTGTTCTTCCAAACGAAGAAACCGATGTAATTTCTGAACAGACGGATGTTCAGACCATCATCCTAATTGACACTATGGCAGGCTTTGCGGCAGAGAGTAATATTTCTGATACAAATAATTTTGCAAATGCGACAGATGATATAGTGACAAATCAACTACTTGTTGGTACTCAAGTGCAATAATTTTAATTAAGTGGAAATATGCAGTAGCATAATAGTTACTGCATATTTTTGCGATAAAGGAAGTCGAAATATGGATAAAAAGCAAGACAGTGGACTTGCCTGTTTTATGATAGTAATGAAGTTTTTGGGGATTCCAATTACAAAAGAGCAGGCAGAAAATCTTACTGTTCTGGATGAAAATCAGAAAATAAGTGAAATTGAAATTATACAATCTGCGAAAAGCTTAAAGCTTCATGCGAAAATAGGCAGGCTGAATATCAAAAAACTAAAGGATATCCGTTCCCCGATTATTGCTAAAGATAAAACTGGTGAATTTTTTATTGTTGCAAAATCACAGGAAGATAAGTTCATGATTTTGTTTACCGATAAAACACAGCCAGAAATTAAAAGTCGTGAGGAACTTGAGGAAATCTGGGATGGAACGGCTGTTCTAATTAGCAAAAAAGGTATTCTCGACAGGGAAGCTGCTTTTAGTTTCAAATGGTTTATCCCAACTATTTTAAAGTTTAAAAAAGAATTTATTCAGGTACTGATTGCAGTTTTTACAGTGCAAATTCTTGGCATTCTAACTCCGATAATGACGCAGGTTGTGGTGGATAAGGTGCTTGTACATAGGAGTATTTCCACGCTAAATGTCCTTGCCATCGGAATTGCGGTGGTGTATATTTATGACTTAATCATCAGCCTTGCCAAAAACTATGTGTTCACGCATACCACAAATAGAATTGACGTAATGCTTAGCTACAAGCTGTTTAGGCATTTATTTGCACTGCCGTTAAAATACTTTGAATCAAGGCGAGTCGGTGAAACGATTGCTAGAGTGAGAGAACTTGACAGCATACGAAACTTTCTTACAGGAACACCACTATCGTCTATGATTGACTTTGTATTTATAATAGTATATATCGTGGTATTGTTTTTGTATAGTCCGATGCTGACAGTGGTTGTTATATGTTCAATCCCTGTGTATGCTATTCTTTCAGCGATCGTTACACCTCTTTTTAAGAAAAGGCTTGATGAAAAGTTTGAGGCTGGGGCAAATACACAATCGTTTTTAGTAGAATCTATCACAGGAGTTCAGACGGTGAAGTCTTTTTCACTGGAGCAAAAGTTCGAGAAAAAGTGGGGGGATTTGCAGTCGGATTACGTCAAGGCAAGCTACAGAACATCAATGGTATCAGCAACTGCAGGTACGATAGGACAGTTTATTCAAAAAGTATTTGACTTACTTATTTTATTTTTTGGTGCAAAAGCTGTTATGGATGGCAATTTTACAGTGGGTCAGCTTGTGGCATTTCGTATGCTTTCGGGCAGAGTGAGCGGACCAGTACTCCGCCTTGTACAATTATGGCAAGAATATCAGCAAGCATCACTTTCCGTTAAGCGTATCGGAGATATTTTTAATACACCAGTTGAGCCGGTTTTGAATACAAACCAGACTTCGATGCCTAGGATAAATGGAAAAATAGAGTTTGATAAGGTGAGGTTCAGATACGATCCACAAGGTTCAGAAGTAATTAAAGGAATGAGTTTTGAGATAGAACCCGGAACAATCATAGGGGTAGTCGGCAGAAGCGGTTCAGGCAAGAGTACCATTTCAAAGCTGATTCAGCGACTTTATATACCTGAAGGCGGTAAGATTTCCGTTGATGGCATGGATATTTCTCTTGTAAACCCTGCCATGCTGAGAACTCAGATTGGTGTAGTTTTACAGGAAAACTTTATGTTCAATGGCACAATTGCCGAGAATATTTCCATACATTTCCCAACCGCCTCGATGGAACAGATTATCCACTCTGCCCAAATTGCAGGAGCACATGATTTTATACTTGAATTGCCAAACGGATACAGCACCATAATTGGTGAAAAAGGAATGGGGCTTTCTGGTGGTCAAAAGCAGCGTGTTGCAATTGCAAGAGCAATCCTTGCAAACCCAAGAATTCTAATATTTGATGAGGCAACTTCCGCACTTGACTATGAATCTGAGAGTATTATTCAAAATAATCTCAAAGAAATATGCAAAGGCAGAACCGTTCTGATTATTGCACACAGATTATCTACACTTAAAGATGCACAAAAAATTATGGTTATTGATAAAGGCAGCCTTGTTGAATATGACACTCATAAAAGCTTAATTGCACAAAAAGGGTTATATTATCATCTTTATAATCAACAGCAAAGGGGTGATATTGATGGATAATAAAATTACCGAATACATATTAAAGCATAGTAAAAAGAAGGACAAAGAACTTAAATACGACTTTATGCCATCGATGCTTGAGATTATCGAAAGACCTGCACATAGGGGTGGAACAGTAATAATTATCGGAATTTTCTCGCTACTCATTGTCGCGGTTATTTGGGCGTGCATGTCTAAAACTGACGTGGTTGTAACATCAAGTGGAAGTGTACAGCCTGTTGGAAACTTAAATGTAATAAAATCCTATTCAGGTGGTACTGTAAAATCCATCAAAATTACAGAGGGTGCATATGTTGAAAAGGGCGATTTACTAATTGAATTGGATACACAAGCACTTGAAATTGATGAAAATCAATTGAATAGTCAGAAAAAACTTCTTGAATCTCAACAGGAGGTTTACACGAAAATAAAGGGTGGAAATGACTTGTCAGAAATCAATATTGATGTCTATGATGTTGATTTAAAGTCCAGTATTCAAGCAATTTTAGATTCAGATTTAAGCTACAAAAACACGCTTGAAAGTCTTGAAAAAGACAAAAGCAATGCAGATTTGAATCACCAGATTGCACAAATTCAGCTTGAGGAATATAAGTCAAATGGAACAAGCAGGCAAGTTCAGTCACAAGAATTAATGGTTCAACAATATGCGATTGCTGTTGAAAAAGCTGACTTGCAGATAACTGATACCAAAACACAGTACAGTGCACAGGTTAACGCAAAGCTTTCTGAAATTAGTAATCAGCTTAATGAAATTGAAAGTAGCTTAGAAAAATACAGACTTTCAAAGGAATACCAAAATATCACTGCTCCTGTAAGTGGATATATTAATAAAATTGCAGTCAATACCATCGGGGAAACAGTATCGACAGCACAGGAACTTGTGACAATTGTTCCCAAAGATGTTGAAATGGAAATGGTCTGCTATGTCAAAAACATGGATGTCGCTGATATTGAGATTGGTGATAAAACTGCAATAAAACTTGAAGCATATCCATATAACAAATATGGAACAATATCAGGAACAATTACCTACATTAGCCCAAGTGCGTTCATTAATGAGCAGATGGGAAGCGTTTACCTAGTCAAAATCAAACCTGAAAATGTCAGCGACAGCATTGATATGATTTCAGGACTTAGCGGTAGCATTGAGATTAAGACAGATAAACGCACGATTATGCGGTATTTTCTTGATCCGATTATTAAGGGGTTTGATGAGAGTTTGAAGGAGAAGTAGTTATAATTTAAGATATTTATTCAGCTCTAAAGCTCAGTACATTTAAAAAATAATCTCCATTTCGCTTTAAAAGCGGGATGGAGGTTTTTTATGCTCACACTCAAGTATTGTCAAGAGTGGCAATCCAATCAGATGCATTGGGGAGGATTATAACCGTCGGTTGGGTGCAAGCGGGGTGTCTGTTGATCGGAAGCTGCGGAGAATGGTTTTGGAGAAGAAGGAGGCGATGGGGGTTAGATTTGAGCAAGCGAATTAGTTATTAAAGTTGAATATGCAAAGGATATAAAAATGAGTTTTATGTAATATACACACAATTATTATAAAGGAAACTTATTATTATAATTTGATAAAGGGGGATTTACTTAAACTGATTCAAAAATAATATCTTTTCTAATACAATCATCTAATAAAGTTTTAGAACGTGGGGATAGAATACGATACTCATTTTTGTTATCAAAAACGATAATGATATCTTTAGTATAAGGTTTATTGTCAGAAGAATATTCATGGATTATCAAGCTGGCTTTAGATTTATTTTTTAAATCAAATAAAGACATTAACCCTATACCGCTACCACCCTCCTGTGAATGGGTGGTTATTCTTTTTATACCTAATGAGTACAGAACGCGTGGTTTAAATGTATTTCCGCTATCACTTACGATGATGGCATGGTGCTCAAAGTATTTTGTAATCTGCACAGATATATTTTTAAGGTTAGTCTGCTTAACAGCAATTAAAGCGTTTTCAATTAAATCAGCCATAATAGTACAAAAGTCTTTATCTGATATAAAGCCATCTGCAATGAACTTCATGTCAGAATCAATTTGCAATGTGTAGTTAACATTATCTTGCATTGCCTTTTTAGACATATAATCGCTCATTGCGTCAATCAAGAAGTAGCCAGTTTGAAGTGTTGTATTTTTAGTAGCAGATTGATAATCTTGAACGATCTGCGTTCGTTCATGCAATAGCTCTTGCAATTGTTCTATAACTTGATTTTCCCTATCTTTGCTTTTATTAGCTAGTTGTATAACAACATTTTTCATAGCTGGAATTAGCTTATTATCTTTGTGCATAACCCTAGAAAGTTTTTCATTGTCATTTAACAACTTGTCAATGAACTTTTTATTTTCTTCGATTGTCGAATATAAGTATTCTAATTCTCTATCTTTTTGCCGTTTAATATAAAGCTTGGTAAGTTTGTTCTTCCAAATTAAAACAAGAAGAACGAAAGTTAATACGATTGCTAGAATAATTGGCACAACAATATAAATTGACTGAAGTACTCCGCTAATGATTGAATAAAATAGTATAATCAATGAGCTTGCAAATAAGTCGATAAAGGGTGTTTTGTTGCTAAATAAAAACGGAAAACCCTTTTTGATTCGTTTTACACGAAACAAACAAATAGATATGCCAGCTTGAAGTAGAAACAATAAAACTGCATCTAAAATACCTAATGTCATTTCATACATGAAAGCACCATAAACACTAGAGATTATTATTACAGAGAATGTGAATATGAAATAACTTACACCATAAGAAATGATTGTGGCGGTTATGCATAACTTTATATTTAGTTTTGCAAGGGCTTTCATTTTGATACTTGATATTGTAATGGAAATAAGCATAGCGATTTGTAAAAGCAATGGATTTAAATTATTAATAGTTGCAACGATCATTGATTCCAGCAAAGAGATAATAGCTATAGATATCCACTTTTTTGAATTAATATGCTTTATATTTAGAATTTTTATGAAAATATAAGAACTGCAAATAAATATTATGAAATATTTTGAAATTGAAAAATATATATTAATCACCCTTTTCTACAAAAACCCACAAATTATAAACACGTATAAAAATACAAATAATCCCACAAAACAATTATCCTTATAGTAATAAACTATAGGGAGGTAAAAATATGTGGGAATGTGTATGGAATAATATTCTGAAGTTTTTTAAAGCATAGTGTATTGAAATTAACTGCATTGATTGATGCGGTTAATTTTTTATGGGGAAATATTCTTTCAGTTTTTGGGCATAAAAAAACACAAACTCAGTAAGTGTAGGCACACCCTTATCTGAACTGATTTTTGCAGTGTAATGGTAAGTTAAATCATCAATGTTCGTTGTTCGCCAAGCCTTATTTATTGCATTTTGCATTGCCCTTTCAACGCTGGCATAAGATTTATTGTATTTTTTTGCAATCTCAGAGCAAATATTATGTCGTTGTCCGTTTATAACTATTTGGATTGCATCTATTAGATATTTTCTACCGATAACTTTGGGACTAATTCCTACAAGGTCAAATTCCCTTTGTATACGCTTTTCTATTCTTATATATATTTGAGCAACGGATTTTTCAGATTGGTTATCACTAAAAGCAACGTTTTTCAACTTATTTGAATTTTGTATTGTGTCCTTCATTATAATGAGAAAGTCTACAACACTTTTGGCACTATAGTCCTGCTGATGCTTTTGCATAATGAAATCAGCACCCATGATTCTGGCTTGGTTATATGTAATTTCGCTTATGTTATTTGTGGTGACCAATATATATGGAATTTTACTTAAATTCAGACTGCGAAGTTCTTTCAGGAAAAGCAATCCGCTACCGGAGCCACGGTGCAGCTCTAGATCTAATATGACAGCATCGGGCATGAATTCTGTTACATATTGAATGCCTTTGTATGAGCTGTTTGTAACAGCGATAAGTACTATGTCTTTAAGGGTATCGATATAATTAACAAATATAGAACATTCCTTTGCATCATCTTCTATTAAAAGTATTGTTAATTGCTTATGCATATCGTAGTCTCCTTATGTAAGATATTGTTTTTACTTATTATACTACAAAATCCAACGAAAAGCAACTGTTAGTAACAATGAGAACTAATTTATTTTATTAACAGTATGGTGTATTATAAAAAAATAAGAATCTAGGGAGGTACTAATATTAATATAATAAAAACAGCATTTTAAGAATGCAAAATGTTATTTCTTATCGAGGTAAAGTCACACAAGAGCAGTCTACACAGATAATGAAAGAGATTAAGGAATTAATCTCAGATTGTGGTGCAGAGAAAAACTGCCCAATTGTTACTGCGACCTTTGCAATTGAACAGAATGCTGGGCAACAAGTAATAGATATAGGATTTTAGTACCAATTAATAAAGAAATATAGGCACCAATAAGTTACATATTTAAGCTAAATAATGCAGTTAAAATAAGACATGAGGGTTCGCCGTCAGCAATTGATGATAGCGTCAAGAAATTCATGGAGTATATTTGCATGAGAAAATTTATGTCAGTTATAGCAGGGTACAAAGTCACTATTAATAAACCTAAAAATTTAGCTGATATCAGCATCTTATATTGTGGATATTTATGTTGGGATTTGCGATAATACCTTGTAATAACTTTTGTTATCACGGTTCCCAAAGGTTTAACATGGTTAAATAATACATGAGTCCGAGGCGAAGAACGCTAAGGAGATAGATGGAATCTCAAAACAAAGCATGCTTCACTATCAATTATAAATTAAATATAATGCTTCTCACCATTAATTTTAATAACAGTTTCATGAGTATGCCATTCATCTGAATTGAAATCCATGGTAGTTATTGGCTTCTGCAAAACGCTATCGAAAAGTGGGGCGAACTTTTTTAATCAATCAGCAACGGTGACATGAGAAGGATTAATGTTGTAGAGTTGCTCTAAGATAAGCGATATACTACTTTATTGAGCTTTGGCTAGCAAAAGAAACTGGTACAAAACCGTTATTAATAGAAATGGTGAGTGTCTCATACACTTGAAGTCAGTTTTTCCAAATTAAAGATGAAACAACTGCAGGCAAAACTGTTGTTGGTTATGGAGTAAAAACGAAAGATTACACTTTTTATCACAGCAACGATAGTTAGAATAATCACGGTAATCGTGATGTGAAAATTGATGACTTTCTACACACTAGGACAGGGGGGATGTTTTTTATTCTTTGTTTTAGGCTAAGAATCAGGTGCGAACTGATATTTGTAAACGAGACAACGATATTTTTGATTCCCAAACTTATTTTTGCGAAACTTATGAAAGTACAGATTGTTGTTACATTTTGGGCATTTAAATGATATAACTTCCTGCATGAGGTATTGTCCTTTTGTGTAGATTTGTTTTCTGGTAGAAACATTATACCATGAAAAGCTCAATGCCTCAATCTTCATTTAACTTAACAATACATTTTATGACAAGAGGAGGAAAAACCATGAAGAAGTCTATTTTTAAGCGTTTAATATCTGGAGTCATCTCAGGAGTAATGATACTATCAGCGGCAAGCATATTTCCATCTCCAACGGCAACAGCAGTAATTCAAAATTATCCATATACTCTTTTTGCGGCTGGTTATGCGGAAAAGACTGTAAATTTCATTAATACTCATAATTTAACAGTAAATGGTGGTGTTTGTACGAATGGCACATTTTTTACGACAGCCAATCATGTAAATGGAGATGTTCGGTATTTTGAAGAAGCAGATGAGGATATGATTTATATCTTTGACAAGATTAAATCGACCTATTTTTCAAAAAATGTTAAAGAGTATAATGATGATTACAGCTATTGTAACATGAACATCAATCTTAGTAGTGCGATGTTGGTAGAAGGCGAATTAGAACTTACTGGAAACATTAACCTTAACTCCGGTGTTATGGCTATGGGTGACATAGTATTGAACGGCGAGGTTAAAAACTCGAATAATTCTGTTATTTTCTCTAAATATGGTGATGTTGTCATCAATAATTACAGCAATGTAAATCTTAATAATGGATTAATTTACGCTCCTTTCGGTAACGTTGAAATCAACTCAATGAATATAAACATTAGTGGTATTATTATCGCTCAAAGTATCACTTTCAATGGGGCAAGTGTGAACGTGAATTATAGTAATAATATCGGGAATCTTGTTGGAACAGAATCGGAAGACTTGAACATTCCTAATGACGAGTGGAAATATTTTAAAGATGTTAATGAGAATGGGCTACCCGACCTTTTTGAAAATGATGATAACTGGCATATCCTCCCAGATTCTAATTCCGATGGTTGCCCTGATTTAATTGAAGAGTTTCTTGGAAATGTTGACATGGAGCTTGATTCAGATGAAGATGGGATTCTTGACTGGTATGAAATAATTATTGGCACAGACCCATATAACGCAGATACTGATGGCGACAATTTGCCAGATGGTTATGAAATTTATTCACTTGACACAAATCCACTTAGTTTTGACACAGACAGTAATGGCGTGTGGGATCGAGATGAAGACTTTGATAATGATGGCTTAACTAATTTTGAAGAATATCAATATGGAACAGAGCCATATCACCAAGATTCTGACCATGATCTCCTTAGCGATTATGATGAGCTTTTTGTTTATGCAACCAATCCTCTAATTTACGATTCAGATGATGATGGTTTGTCAGATGGGCTTGAATTGACCTATGGCATGAATCCGCTCAATCCAGACACCTTAAATGATGGAATATTTGATGGTGATAGGGTTTATACTGTTGTCAAAACTGCTTGGGATTGGGACGTCGAAGATACCGTAAGACCAATTTTAGAAATTGAGTTAAAAGGGACACAGATTGATACTTTATCAATTGGAAAAGTCAGCGAAAATGATATGTTTCTCAATTCCAATATACCAGGTTATTTAGGAAACACATATGATTTTAATGTGGAAGGCATATTCGATTCCGCAACCCTTTCATATGAGTTTTCTCCAGATTTGTTAGATGACTCTAATTTTATTCCAGCAATCTACTATTGGGATGAGGACGAACAGTTTTTGTTCGAATTAGAAAATCAGGTTGTGGAAGGTAATAAAGTCTCAGCACCCATTGAACACTTCTCGAAGTATATGGTTATTGCCAAAAACTCACATGACGAGGCTTTGTTCGAATTTGAAATATTACCTCCTACCGATGAAGAGATGCAAAACAAAGTTTTTGATGTTGCCCTTGTTCTTGATGAATCTGGTAGTATTTCTAGCTCAAACTTTTCATTGATGAAAACAGTATCAGCCAATCTCATAAATGAACTTGATGATGAGGACAGAATTTCTCTTTTTACTTTTGATAACACAGTGAGAAAACGCTCAGGTTTTGTTGAAAAAAATACAGCTGTTAGCGTTGTAAATGGATTAGTTCAAAATAATGGAAACACTGCTATCTATGACGCAATTAATACAGCTAATAATGAGTTTTCAATGAATTCTTCTGGGAATGCCACAAAGATTATGATTTTGTTAACAGATGGACAAGATAATGCCAGTCGGGTTTCTACAAGTAGCGTAATACAGTTTGCGGCAGATAATAATATAATTATTTTTACTGTTGGAATAGGCTCAGTTAATTCAAGTATTTTAAATGTTATAGCTACATCAACAGGTGGTGCATATTACAGTGGCTCTAACTTTTCGCAACTTAAAGGAATTTTTGACAGATTGCAAGCAGAGGTTGATTTATATAGAGACTCTGACGGTGACAGTATTAGTGATTATCATGAAAAGAAAATAGCTTCAAGTGAAATCAAGCTTGGCACTGGTGCTCCAATAATGAATTTCACAAGCTTGAATTACTTAAATCCTGACAGTGATGGTGATAGTCTATGTGATGGACAAGAATTTGAGATAAGGTCACAATATGTGCAAGGAACAAGCATTTACTACTGTTTTATGGTATCGAACCCTTGTATAAATGATAGTGATAGTGATGGATATCTTGATTCGGAAGATGCTAATCCTTTAAAATGGGATATATCTGATAGGGATTTAGCAATGGCTGCTACAATATCATATAGTATTATTCCTAAAGGAAGTAATTTCGATACTTTGTCTACATATTGGAAAAACGACTTAAATACCAGATTAAGTGGTGCTGCATATATCGAAGAATTAAAAGGTTGGAAGGTTCTTGATACTTGGTACGCAAAAGGAGGACTGCAAGCTTTAGTTCTTCAAAAAGATGACAACATTATTATGGCATATAGAGGAACTGAACCAGGTGGCGGAAATGGATGGGAGCTTTTTGCAGATTGGTTTAACAATGGAATGACATATCTCTTTGGCGTTAGCACACAAACTCCTGCTGCGAAAAAGTTTATGAAAAATACAATGAAGAGCAACCCAGGCAAAGATTTTCACGTGGTGGGGCATTCTTTAGGGGGGCATCTAGCGTATAATGCCGCTGCTCAAGGGATAGACTATAACAGTTCGGTCATCAAATCTATAGTAACATTTAATGGATTGGGATTAACATTTGGTGGTTTTGGTCTAGGTGATGTTTGGGATGAGTGGCAATTAAATAAAAAACTCTCTGTGATAAGGAACTACATGGTTGAAGGGGATCCTGTCTCCAAAGGATTTCTTGGTGGTACTACTGTTCATTATGGGATTTCTTATACATGGACAAAACATCAAGATGCTCCAGATGAACATAGCTTATATACTTTTCTTGTCGGGCTGACACCATTAAATAGACCAAATAGTGTTATGCACTAGCACTGCCTATTTTTATGAAGATTACACACAAAAAATAAGAAACGTTACTATCCCACATTTTTTATGTGGGATAGTAACGAGGGGGGAGTGAGATGAAATTCACTAAATTATATAAGCTGTTTTTGGTAATATCACCACTGTCTTTTTTTTCTTCAATTTTTTTCTCGATATTTATTTCTAAAAGTGATGTTATGTCATGGCGAGCATTTTCAGTTTTAATGCCCATTTGTGTTATTAGTTTAGTATTAGGACTAGTTCTTTTAATCATAGACAAAAGCCTAAAAAAAGCAACTAATGATAACAAAATAGATACTACAAAATCAGAATCTAAGCAGTATTCATTAGGAAACATTGCAATATGGTTGTTAGCTGCAGTAATTTTATTTGTTATTTTTATAATGGCAATGAATCTAAATCAATAAAATTAATGTGTTCCTGTGGATATTTAGTATGTTACACAATGACGAAAAGTGTATGTAATAGCAATAAAAAGGTGGATCGGTGAGGTCACGCAGGAAAGTATATACATATATGACGCAGACGGAAATCAACTTACCAAGTCCGATCCTGACAATGGTATTCAGAGCAATATTTATGATGGAGATCAGATGGTAGTTGATTCTCATGGATATAATGTAACAAAGTATAATTATGAAGTAATAACAGCATATATAAGGGGAATAAGGCCGGTTGCTACACAAATCTACGATGTAGTTAAGGATGAAACTGAAGACTAAATAAACGGGAAGGGATACAGAAAAGGCTATTCCCTGTTGTAAAAACTAATATGCTCAGAAATTATGAAACAGATTAAAAGGGGTTACAAGGAATCGATAATACCCTTTTATACGAAAAGGATATATTCTTGGTAACTATTCGCAGTAGATTGCACCAATAAATCTGTTAGTATTGTCGGTGATTAATGAACAGTAAGTCGCGAAATAAACAAGCTTTATACTTTTATATGCAATATCGAACAAAAAATAAAATTTTAAAGCTTAAAACACATTCAAAAATAATCTCCATTTCGCTTTAAAAGCGGGATGGAGGTTTTTTATGCCTATTTTAAAGCATTGTCAAGACTGGCAATGCTACATCGCCAAATACCCATAACTCCGAATTTGATTTAAATCGAAAGTAAAAATCAAATTCGGAGGAACTCATGAATAAAAAGTACATAAAAATAGACCTGAGCCTTGAATATACAGGGCTTGCAGGAGAAGAAGTAATCGTTATTTCTGACTTATCAAGAGATGAATTATTAAAAGAATATTCTGAATTAAGAAGCTGTCATTTTCAGCTTCTTAATTTTTTTGCTTGGAAAGAGATTTGTGAAGTGATTTTGGCATACAACCGCAACGAGGACAAGCATAGAAAACGTGCAGAACGCAAAGGTGATGCCTACGGTTATCGTGATGGCGAAACGGAGTTATTCATGAAAAGTATTGATAAGCACGCTGTTGAGGATAAGGTTTTCAATAATATCGATAATGATTTGCTGATGCAAGCGATGTCTACGCTTACTGATATTCAAAGGAATAGATTCGTTAAACATACGATTTTAGGTTACTCGCAGAGGAAGATTGCTGAGTTAGAAGGTGTTTCCTATAAACAAGTTCGCAAATCCATTGAGCAAGCAAAAACAAAAATAAAAAAATATTTATCAAAATAGGGTGTCCAAAAAGCTACTCCCAGTCCATAGAAGTGAAGGGGCTAAAAAGTAAGGCTAAAAAACAAATGTAGACTTTGTTTAAATTGCGGAAAACAACCCCTTTCAAGCAGATCTCTGTGTTGTGAAAACATATTTCTCACAACAATTTAAAAAATAAAAAAATATTTTTAAAAATAGGGGTCTCAAAAGCATCCTCCCAGTCCATAGAAGTGAAGGGGCAAAAAATAAGGCTAAAAAAACAAATGTGGACTTTGTTTAATTTTGCTGAAAAAACTCCTTCAACATGGAAACTTGAAAATAGAATATCAGCGTTGTAAGTACAAAAATCTGTGTGAGGGGGTGATGAACCGTCTCAGCACGAATGCGGGATACGCCATGACATTAGGGTTTACCTTGATAGAGCGATAACTATGAAGTTGCAAATCATAAGGGAAATGTGTGGAGCCACGTTATTTCACTTCGCCGTGAGGATGCGATATTTTAAGGCTTCCGCTGAACTTGAAAATAAAAATGCTTTGTGCGAATATGGCATGGAGCTTATCAAGGGTGAAAATGTTTCTCAGGATGTGGAAACAGGCATCGAAATGCTTGAAAAAGCTTTGGAAAAGGGGAATATTAATGCCGCTTACCATCTCGGAAAACTGTATATGGATGGCGAGTTTGTTTACATGGATTTAAGGAAATCAGAAAAATATCTCTTGCTTGCATCGGAAAATAGCTATGCACATTATAGGTTAGGAAAACTTTATCTTAATGCAGAAGTGTATGATATTGGCAAGACAGTGGAGTGGTTTGAAAAGGCTGTGGTACAAGAAAATAAATTTGCTAAATATATGCTTGCTAAGATTTTCATAGGTGAGGAGCAGTACAGAAATATCCCACGAGCAGTGCAATTACTGGAAAGCATTGCAGAGGAAAATAACTGGGCATCGTTTATGCTTGGCAGGCTTTATTTATTTGGTGCAGAGGATTTTCCAAAGGACGAGGAACAAGCTATGAAATGGCTTGCTATATCAGCAGAGCAAGGCAATGAGTATGCTCAGAATCTGCTGAACCATAGGGATGATTTTGAAAATGCTATGCTTGCAAGCACCGTGATGAGTTTGTTTGTGGGTTTAAGCAGATGTATTGGGGAGGATTATAACCAACGGTTGGGGGCAGGCAGGGTGTCTGTTGATCGGAAACTGCGGAGAGTTATTCAGGATAAGAAAGTGGCGATGGGGGTAAAGGAAAATCATATAGATGAGCAAAGGTATCAATAGCAATGCAATTATTCTTTATAATTAATTTATCTAAACAACATAAAAGCATGGAAAATATGCTTTTATGTTGTTTTATATTGAATAATATGGTATTATATTAATGTATAAAAAGGGCACCGAACATGAATTTGATTTTGTTGTCATTTCGATATTATGAAATTAGCAATGTAACAAGGAGGACTCAACATATGATATCACTATATTTAAACATAATTGATAATGAGCAAGACAAAGACAAATTTGAACAACTTTACCTAACTTATAAGCAAGATATGTATGCAGTAGCCTATCATATTTTACATAATCAATTTGATGCAGAGGATGCTGTCCACGACGCTTTCATAAGGATTGCGAAAAACATCGAAAAAATTTTAAAAATAAAATGTCCAGAAACGCATGCTTTTACGGTTATTATTGTTAGGAACACTGCAATTAATATTTACAACAAAAATAAAAAGTCATCCGAGAACACTTGTAATCTTGACGATTGCCATGGGCTTTCAATTCAGGACGAAGTTATAAAGGAAATGGATTATGAAAATTTAATTGATTCAATTAAATTCTTGCCGGATTCATTGAGAGATGCTCTCTATATTAGGTGCGTGATTGGTTACTCTACAAAAAATACTGCTGATTTGTTAGGCATTACCATAGATGCCACCCATAAAAGAATTCAGCGAGCCAAGAAGATATTGGCTAAAAATATTAATAACATTGATAGTGAGGTAAAAATATGAATTCATTAAAATCCGCTTTAAATGAAGCACTGACAGATTTGTATATTGATTCAATACCTGAATTGGATAAACATATTTTTTCTAATGCATTTAATAAAAAAATGAATAAGTTGCTTAAGTTAAGAAAGAAACCTTATTACCACTGGGTGAATACAGTCAGCAAAAGAATCGCAGTCGTTATCATTTCTGTATTTATAGCAGGCACAACAACAATATTAAGCGTTGAGGCAATCAGAGAAAAGGTCTTTGGATTCTTCATAGAGATATTTGAAAAGTATTCTATCATCCAGCATGACGGTGAGGAAGACGCTCCTGAAAGTATTGAAAATATTTATGAGATAACCGATGGTATGGATGGTTATACCCTTCATTATGAAGAAAGTACAGATTTTTTCATAAGTAAAATATATGTTAAAGAGGATATAGTCATCGACTATTCCCAGTGGACTAAAGGTGAATATAAGCAAAACTGGAATACCGAAGATGCTCAGATTGAACATATAGAGATAAATGGATATAAGGCAATTATATTTACAGATAACCATAATTACAACCATATCATTTGGGAGGATCAAGATTATGTTTTCACTTTAAGCACAAACTTAGGTGAAAATGCACTAATTGAAATGGCTAAATCTGTGCAAAAAGTAGAATAATGCGGTAGATAAATATTTCATGTCCATTTTTCACTCCTTAAAAGGTTATGTATTATGAAAGACAAATTAAAAAGGAGTATTTTATAGGTGAAGCTCTAATGAGCTTTACCTAATGTTTATATAATAGAATAGTTTTTTGGAGGCATGTATGAAAACTTCAATCTATCTTTTTATAAAATATTGGAAAAAGCACATTAAATCAGTGTGCGTATTATTGTTTTCGGCTATATTGCTAACTGTGTTGGTTTTAAACGCTTTGTTAATATTTCGTACGGAGTTCGCCCGTTCGCTTTACGATTCTTATTATCGAGATGGCATGTTTGACTGTAAATATGAAAACACATCAGAAGAGCTTTTCACAAAAATGCAAGAGGACTCCGAGATTCTACTTGGTTGGGAAGATATTGTTGCAAAGGGTAACATTAAAGAAAATATATTTACAATCGGCACATTAAATGATCCAAACAATCTTTGCAATATTGAGTTTGAAACAGGGAGAATGCCTGAAAAGTCTGGCGAAATAGCAATTGCGAGAGAAGTTGCAGATAGAATGTACTGGCTCGGTGGCGTCGGCGACAGCATTGAAATCCCAATTAACGGAGAGAATAAAATTTTCACTGTTGTTGGTATAATCAGCGAAAAATATAGTGCAAGAGATGGAAGTGAAGTCAGTGTTATTCCAAGCTTTCAATCTACGTACGGAATCCCTTTAATTTTTATAAGTCCCGAAGACGCAAGCGAATACGAACGCCTTTATCGCAATGTCATGACACGCTTAAAAATGGATGATATAAAGCTGTACAACATTATCCATAATGCTGCGTATTACGAGCCGAACTCTAAAGATGAAACAGCATTATTTGCAACATACAACAAATACAACACTGCACAGACCACACCACACATCAATGTTCGTGGTTATATTCTGTTCGGTACAGTATATGATAAGGGAGAAAATACTGACCTGCGGTTACTTTATATACTGTCTACGCTGGCAATGTTAACGGCAGTTTTATCGGTGTATTCCGTTTTAAGGCAAGTCTTTATTGAACGTAAAAACAACCTCAAACTTTTATCACGCATAGGTATGTCACGAAGGCGTATAATTTCTATGCTTGGTCTTGAATGTGCCTGCTTTATTTTCATTCAATCACTTATCGGAATTGCGTTTGGAATTGGTACATATTTTGCAATTTTTAATTATCAAGTTAATATTATGGAAATGCCAGAGTTTTCAGCGTTTATTGGCAATTCATTCGTGAAAGCCAAAACTCCGAATCCGTTTGTACTTGCGGTGCTTTTGGGCGGAGTTGTATTATTAATTTCTTATATCTTGTGCATTTTTCAAACATTTTATAAAAAAGCTAAATCAAAAATCAGACATAGAAACTCCAAAAATATTAACGGTTATTTTCGAAAAATATTCTCACAGCGAACGATTACAACAATCCAAACTATTGCACTTTCGGTAATCCTTTGTACGACAATGCTCGGATATATGTACTATACAGACAATGGGAAAGACACACCTGTTGAACGTGTTTATTTGGAAAAGGTGACTTATGAAATCGCCGACGGAAGTCTTGATATGAAGCGTGATAATATTGCGGAATATTATACATCGTCACTTCCTAATACTTTGGGCTTGTCATATGATAATGATTCAGATCCGATTATAACCGCTGATCCGCTTTTCAGTAGCGGTATAAATGATGAGATTATAAGCGGATTAAGCGATACCTTTGCGGTTGGGCATTTGCGTCAAACTATTTTAGTATTAGATTCTCCGCATGAAAAATATGAAAATGAAGTTGAATTTCCAACGCAAAATCAAAACGACCTCAGCACAAAACACCTCTATCGCTGTGAAACAAAAATCGCAAATGAAACTGTCATTAATGCCATAATTCCTTATGTAACTGCGGGTGAAATTGATATTGACAAAATCAAAAGCGGAGAGGAAATCATTGCTGTTCAAACTGACGATACGTTCTCGCCTAAAGAAACGTTTGAAATAGCCTCTGTTTTAAAAGGTGGAGATACTATGGTTGGCGAAATTATAACGCAAAATGTCACAGTGGGAGCGACCGTAACCTTACCTAAAGATTTAGATAATTTATTAAAGTACATTCTTAAAAACGATAATTCATATTATTTTTTGACAACTTCAAATGGTGCGGAAGCACTCGGATTGCATAATGCGTCGTATACTGAAATTTTTACTCGAAAGCCGATTGACAGCAGTTTAATTCCACCAAATGCAAGTATGACAGTAATTTCGTACAGAGAATTAAAGCATGAGCAATTTATAGCAAAGGCAACCCAATATGGCGGTATGGCACTTTTAATTGTGTTAATGGCACTCCTCGGATTTTCGGCTTATTTCAATGGAATTATAATGAAGATTCAGCTAAAATCATATCAAATTTCTGTGCTACGAGCAGTAGGAACGGATATGAAACGCATACGTCGTAAACTTTTTATTGACAACTTAAAAATCCCCTTGCTTTCAGGTGTAATATCATATATATTTATGAAGTTAATTCAAGCAATAAGTTATGGTGGATATCAAAAGTTACTAGCATTTTATAACGAAATCATTGAAAAAAAGGGCGGGCTTGTATATGGAATGCTCGAGGACTCTGTAATCAAGGAGCTAAAAATCCGATATTTTATTGAAAAACTTTTTTGGGTTGTGCCTTTAGAAATTCCATTACTTATTGTGCTTGGTGTTATGTGTTGTTTGACACTTTTATTAACAATATTAGCACTTAAAAAGTCAACGAAAGCGGCAATTACTTCAACGCTTAATCAGGGGAGGGAACGGTTATGATAAAAATCAAAAATTTATACAAAACCTATGGAAAAGGCGATGGCAAAGTCCATGCTTTAAAAAACTGCAATTTGACCATTGAGGACGGTGAGTTTGTAGCAATTATCGGAAAAAGTGGAAGTGGGAAAACAACACTTTTAAATCTTTTAGGCGGACTTGATACACCGAACAGTGGCGAAATATTTTATGATGATATTGATATTTCAAAGCTTAGTGATTCAAAACTTGCGACTTTTAGACTTGAGAAAATAGGCTTTGTATTTCAGTTTTTCGATTTGCTTTCCGAACTGACTGCTGAAGAAAATATCTTATTGCCTGCTAAACTTGTGAAGAATAAGGCGGTTGATTTTGAGGATATTACAAACCGTCTTGAGCTTTCAGATAGACTAAAACACTACCCTAGTCAACTTTCGGGCGGGCAACAGCAACGAGTCGCAATTGCACGAGCATTGATAAATAATCCTAAAGTGATTTTATGTGACGAGCCAACGGGAAACCTTGATGAAAAGTCTGGCGTTGAGGTCATAAAACTGCTCACAGAACTTAATCAAAATAATAACCATACGATAATTATTATTACGCATGATCCCGATATTGCGTCGAGATGTCAAAGAGTAATTGAAATTTCTGATGGAGAAATAATGCCTTCTTAAAATTAACTACTTTGAATTTCAACAAATAATATGACTTATAAAAGAGATATCATTATTGTACAACTTTATGTTTTAGCTGTTCTAAATAAAAAACCAATAGAGGTTTTATTTTCCTTAATGATTTATGCATAGCAATATTTTATATTTATTTATCAATTTGGCAATCAATTTTCAGATAAAGCTCTTGCGAATTTACTGTATTTCAATGGCTTTGGCAATATCAATATTTCTGAATATTTGTTCAATGATATGCTTATAAAATCGATGTGCTGGGCAGTGGCATCGGTATTGATATGTGTGTTGAATATTATAAGTAGAAATGCTGTTTTTACATTTTTTCTATCATTTTTTATTTTGGTTATTCCTGCATTTATGGTAAATGCTTTCAGCAAAGTTCATCTTGGGCTTATTTTTTGCGGAGCAAATTTCAGCAGAACATATACTAGTGATTTCAGTATTATTCTATTCATTGGAATAAGTTTCATAAAGCTTGTTATTCTCGGCTTTTGGGGGTATAGAAAATATAAAAAAGCTTGATCTTAAATCTAGCATGGTTATGCACAAATAATATATGTGCAAGTATGTTTATAAAACGTAAATATAGTGTAGAAAAGAACAAAAGAAAGAAAAATAAAAGAAAGAAATAATACTTGAATGGTAAGTTATAAAATATATAGACTATAACAATGCCAATTATGAACATATTGTAAATTAAACAACAAAGGTGTGGACAATTAACTATAAATGAAATATAATGTAAAATGGTATTTACATACTTAAATTCGACACTAAAATGAGGAGGACAATATGAAGAAGAAATTAACACGAATTTTATCAGGAACACTTGCAGCGATTATGGTAGGATAAGTATTGATTTTCGGTGATGGAAGTCAAGGAACTGCCTTTGCATCAGCAATTGAGGAAATCAAGGACTCGATACAGCTTTCAAAAAATGCAGATGAGTTAGCCAAGGAGTTTGAGGATGCAGTTGAAGGACTTGGAGAGGTAGACTATTTTAATCTTCCTAACTTATCACCAATGAAGCTTACGACATTTGCCGGACAAACAACGACATCAAATGAATTATCTTTTCCAAGCACATTAACCGTTTCAGGGTATGTGCAGAAAGGCACAGTTTCTGGATATACTGCAACGGATAACACTCCTATTACGGTATACATATTTAATGAAGATTTTTCTGCTGTGCTTGATAGTTATTCATTTTATGAAGATGAACTATATCAAGTATCAGCCGAAATTAGTAATGAAGCCAATATTAAAATTGAGTGCGATGGATACTTGCCTTTTTTTCTAAAAAAATTTGGATCTGGTGATTATGTTATTGGGTCTGGTGATCTAAATGATACAGTTATATTAATACCAGGGGATACTACATACAATTATTATAACGAAAATCAGTGGAGTGACGATGCACTTGATTCTAATGACAGTGAATTTGTTGAAGAATTCTTAGGTGCTTATATTGGGGATGCAAACTTTAGTTATATTTTTGATGTTGATGGTGATAATGAAATCAGTGAAGAAGACATAGAAGCTGTTAAAGGGGAGTATGCAGTCTATTCAGGAACAGATGTCAGTGGATACGCTGTTTTTGACATTGATGGTGATGGTTTTATTGATGAGTATGACGAAGCGTGGTTTTATAGTTATTATGGAACAGCATATTCAGATATCGGGAACGAGTATTTTACATATTGGGATGTTGACAGTGACGGGTATGTTAGCGAGGCAGACTATAATGCTTATTGGGGTAACATAGAAAATACTGAAGGTCTTTGGCTATATATGCTTGATTTGAATGGTGACAGTATCATTAATTCGGATGATATTCCATATTTGGATGCATATATTGGCTTGAAAGGGATTTCAGACAATTATTATTCCTATATGGATAAAAACTCCAATGGCACTATTGATAATTATGATATTGCTTGGTTCGAACAGGCATATCAAACTTATTCCTATTGTGAGGCTGAGAGGGCATACAAAAAATCACTCACTTTATTTGATAACGGTCACTTCTCATCAAGTTTAAATCTACAAGATACAAATTTAGATTTAAATGGGAATGCGTTGCATATAGCTGATTGCATGTCTTTTACAACAGATGTTCCTGATTTCTGGTCAAATGGTGAAGGCGCGTATCTTGATATTAATGGTGGTTACCTTTATGTAGGAAACAACTTTGTATTCAGAACTGCATCATCGGATGGCTGGGACGGTAATACTGGTCAGACTTTGAACATGAACGGCGGTTCAATTGTTATTGGAAACGAATTTCATTTTGGACAACCAAATTGTTATGATACACTTATAATGACAAATGCTAATGATTATTTAGAGATAAATGGTAATTGGAATTATGTAACTTCCGCAAGTATGGTTGATTTGTGGACTGCTGGATTTATAGGATTTTACGGGCCAACATGGCAAGTAAATGAAGCGTCAGGTCCTTATTCAATATATTCATCTGATGATCATGTTATTGAATTTGGATATGAATATGGTCAGCAAGTTATCCGTTGGGATAATCAGAAAGATTTCTGGTATGAAACAGATAGAATGTTTAATTTCGGAATTGAAATAGATGAAGAAGGTAATGAAATACCAGTTAATTATGGTATGTCTTTTATGTATGACTATACCCCAGAAAACTACTATTTTAGACCTGAACTCCCATTTGCTATGCCAGAACCCGATTACACCCTCTACCGCAAAGGTTGGGAAATGGGTGACGGCGTACATATTGCAACTGGAAACTATTCTAAATCATTCACTGATTTAAGTATTTCATCACCGGGTGTAAAATCTGATTTTATCAGAACATATAACTCCATGAATACTGAAGAAGGCTCATTCGGTATCGGTTGGGATTTCAATATTGATGTGAGCAAAATTGTGATTCCAGCAGAGGGATATTATCAGGTTGTGCTTCCTGATGGCTCAAATACTACATTCAATGATGACGGAAACGGTGGATTTGAGTGCCTGAATGCAAGAAGTACAATGACAAAGTTGAACAATGAATATACCGTTACAAATGCAGCACAGTCACAATATCATTTTAATGCAAGTGGTGAACTTGACTGGGTTAAGGATGCAAACGGAAATATTCTTACAATTTCTGCAATGCAAAACAACATTAGAACTGTAACTGATTCCACAGGCAGAACCTATGAAATAACATATAACGGAAATCTTGAACATCTCAGAGTTATAAAAATCAAAGATATTGTTGCAGACAGAACAGTAACATATCAGTATAATTCAGATTTCCAGTTGATTTCTGCAACAAGCGTTTCAGGTGGTACAGAATATTATAATTATGACGAAAATGGCAGACTTTCAGAAATTACAAACTGCTACAATGAAGTTACAGATGAGATAAATTACCTTTCACATGGTGCAGTTAATTATCTTATTAATTCAGCTGGTCTAAAACAGGTTTATACCTATGACAAGGCAAGGAAACAGACAGGCTTACAGGAGTTTGACGGAGATACATTGGTTAAAACTTTTGAGTATAACTATGATGAAAAGTATGCAATAAATACAAATACTGTTAAAGCAGATGGACAGACATATGAAGTTGATAAAATCACCTATAATATGGTCGATGGTAAAAATAAGTATGATGAAATGTCCGAAAGCATTGACATTATGGGTAACATCACAAAATATGAACGTGATGGAAATGGTAATGTAACAAAAACAATCAATCCGGATGGAACATATACTTTAGCGAATTACAATGATAAAAATAGCATTATTGCACAAGTTGACGAACAAGGCTATGCAGTAATCAATGCTTATGATGAAAATGGAACAAGAATTATCAAGTCTGCAAAAAGCTTAAATCAGCTCTCGCAGGCAGATATTAACACTGTAACAGCACAGGATTTCAATCCAGTTATATACCTCGCAGCGAATGAAAGCAGTTATGCAATCACAAGCTATGAATATTATGCGGACAGTTATGTAATACTAATCTCAAATATAACACTAGACAAAGAAATAGATAAGTGATATAATATAATAGGGTGATAAAAATGAAAAAACATATAATAACTGAAGAAGAATATGGGATAATAAAGGAGCTAGCTAAGAAAAACAAGCATAAGAGAGTGGACAAGAGATTGCAGGTGATATTACTGCGTTATGAGGGGTTAACAGATGAAAAGATTGGGGAAAAGTTGGGGTATAGCCGTAAGCGAGTGAGCCAGTTGTGTGCTGAGTTTAAAGCTGTTGGAATAACCGAATATGCAAGGCATAAATATGGTGGGAATCACAGAGCAATGAGCGTTGCTGAAGAGGCAGAGTTGCTTGAGAAATTCAAAGAAAGAGCTAGCAAGGGCGAGATTGTATCAGCACAGGAAATAAA
>JAEWGD010000035.1 GCA_023388515.1 Bacillota bacterium | reverse complement strand
AAGGGCATTACTGAAAGCAGACTTGCCGATATTGCAAGAGATGTTACTCCCGCTATAAGCTTTTTGATTTTCATACGATACCTCCTATTTTAATGTTTGTACCCGATGTATAATCCTTACACACACGCCAATCCTTACACACGTCAATTGTCCTCTTGCCATCATCTTTTTCTTAGTTTTCTACATTGCACCTTCCTAGTTATCCATCAACTCCTCCTTGAATCAAAACACTCATATGATTTTTTTCCAGTAATCACACCCATTAGCAATGTAATTGTTTAATTTCACTCCCCCTTTAAACTAATCCTCGCAACTTTTATGTAATATGTATAACTATATGAAAATTATACCACAACTTCAACCAAAACTTATACAATTTTCTTATTTAATTGTATAAGTTTCTTATTTAAGAATATAAGATTCTTATATAAAGCTGTCATTTCAATGAATTTTCAACAAAAATCATTTAGTATTTAGTCCAATTAGAAACTTAAACCAAAAGTTTCTACCGAAAAAGCAACCCTTGTCAAAGAGAAGTGTACAAGGTCTGTTGTTTGTGATATGTGTTATAATACAATCATATGATTAATAATATCCGAAGTCTGCCTTGCTTTATAAAGGAGCTAGATTTTGTTGCTGAGATTGACGGAAATATTGGTGGAAGTGAGTGGTGGAGGGAGTGAAGTTTATGTCACAAGAAGGAGAAGAATATTTAAAAGAATTGGTCAATGCGATAATATGCAAACCAAATGCTTTCAGAATTCACACTGAGGGTGGAAAGTATCTGTTTTTTATCTCGAACAACGATCAAAAAACCTCTTTTTGGGTGATATTGTGTTGGATACTTTTGAATACGTTTTGAACCACCCACTATATCTAATAAACCCAGCCCCTGATTAAAAAATCAGGGGCTTTTTTTACATATTCACTTAAAAAAACAAGCGTATAACCCACTCTATTCTCAATCGCCCAAAAACAAAAACAGAACTCAACAACTTTATATTATTAGCAAAAATCAATTTAAAATAGGTTGTAACTGATTGCCCTGTAAGGCACTTTCCATTGTGAGTGGAATAAGCCCATAGTCAGAAACTAGCGACGTTGGTTTGCTTGCATAGTCATCTTGAGTTAATGGCACAAAATAGTAATTTCTGATGTTCATAAGTGCCCCTAAGTTTTTGCAAGAACCAGCTAAGGCATCGTTTGTCGATACAGCCAATACCACAGGTCTTGAGTTTCTTATATGCGACTTAACAGCCATAGTAGCTGGTGTATCCGTTATGCTCATTGCAAGCTTTGCAAGCGTGTTTCCAGTACATGGTGCTACTATCATTATATCAGCCATTTTCTTAGGTCCGATTGGCTCTGCGTCCTCAATCGTAGCTATAACCTTTCTTCCACAAATCTCCTCCAATATCGCTATATTCTCTTCAGCAACCCCAAACCTTGTATTTAGGCTATATGCGTTAAATGACATTATTGGTATTAATTCTGCTCCTAATTCTTTTAATATTCTCGCTTGTTTAAATGCTTTGTCAAATGTGCAAAACGAACCCGTCATGACAAATGCAATCTTTACTCCTTTTAAATCAATCATCAGCCATTCCCCTTTCGTTAAGAATGTTGAGGATTGTATACGCTATTATTTCTCCTGAACTTATTGGTGCAACTTTACCTGGAAGCGAAAGTGCCCAAACAACCTTTATGCCCAATGCTCCAGCTGTTTCAAAATCAACGCCTCCTGGTTTTGAGGCAAGGTCGATTATCAAGGCATCTTTTTTTACAGATGTCAAAATTTCCTCATCAAAGATAAGTGCAGGCACTGTATTAAAAATAACACTAGCCTCAGCAACAGTTTCTTTCAGCTTAGAAATATGTACGCCTTTACAGCCCAATATCTCAGCCCAAGCAACATCTGAATATTTTCGTGCTACAACAGTAACATCTGCCCCCAAGCCTATGAACATTTTTATAAGAACTTTCGTAATTCTCCCAAGCCCAGTAATTAGTATCTTTTGTCCAAATATTGTTGTAGCAAGCTCCTCCATAGCTATTTGAACTGCTCCCTCAGCCGTAGGAATTGCATTTAAAACATTTAGTTCTTCTCTATTGAAATAATCTATCGTATCAATCCTGCAATTAGCGAAAACCTTTTGGGAAGCACTATTAAATTTGCCACCGAAAACTATACCCCCATCCTTTGTAACCGTTGTCAATGAATGAAGTGAAATACATTGCTTACAAAATGGAGCATTTACTAGCACGCCATCAGTTGATACTGGCAATGGTAAAACAGTATAGTCAACCCTATTTGTAAGCATAATTATGTTATCTAACTGACAAATGTTGTCAGAGAAAGATATATTTTCATCAAAACCGATTGCATATACTTTATATCCCTTTGAGGCAAGCTTTTCTGCTAAATATACCTGTCTTAAATCTCCTCCTGCAACCAAAAATGATTTAGTCGTTTCCATAATGCACCCTCTTTTCTATACATTATACACTTTTTCATAGTATGAACTAGTATAAGATTTTCTTTTTTATAATATGTTAAATAAGGGGTTGATGTGAATACCAACATTGTGACGATAATTGTTTTTAATTCAAAATTATGCAAAATAAAATAATTATTTAAAATTGATATAAAGTCTTTACATAATGTGATGTAATATGTTATAATTAACACGAATAAGCAGTTTTTCGATTGTTTATTATATTATTTTAAAATTTATTTCTGGAGGTAAATATATATGACTGTCAAGGACATTGCTAATATACTCGACGCTAAAATTATTTGTTGCGAGGATTCTCTTGATAAGGAGCTACACACTGCTTGTGGTGCAGATATGATGAGTGATGTACTTGCTTTTGTAAAGGATCAGTCTGTTCTTTTAACTGGACTTTGCAATGCTCAGGTTATTCGTACTGCTGAAATGATGGATATGGTTTGCATTGTTTTTGTGCGTGGGAAACTTCCCGATGATAATATGATTAATCTTGCTGTCGAAAGAGATATACCTTTACTTACCACTACACATAGAATGTTTAGTGCTTGTGGTTTGCTTTATTTAAATGGCTTGCATGGAGGTGCTACTCATTGAGCAACACTATTACGCTTAAATATAATGTTTCTTCCGAAGACTTCACTCGTGCGGGTGAGGCTTCTAGTAATGTTAAAAGCAAGCTAAAAAAGATGAACCTCTCACCTGAAATAATAAGAAAAGTTGCTATTGCAATGTATGAGGGCGAGATAAATATGGTTATTCATGCCAATGGCGGAGAGATTACAGTTGAAATTTCCCCTACTGAAATTGTCATAATTCTTGACGATAAAGGTCCTGGTATTAAAAATATTGATCAAGCTATGACAGCTGGTTTCTCAACTGCACCCGATAATATTCGCTCGTTGGGATTTGGGGCTGGTATGGGTTTACCTAATATGAAAAAATATTCTGATGAAATGTCACTTTCATCAAAGGTAGGTGTCGGCACAACTGTTACTATGAAGGTTTTTATTGAATAGTTCTGCCTAATATATGCTAAAGGAGGATTTTCGTTTATGACAGATTTTGAACATTCTGTACGCCTTGATAGCGACCTATGTAAGGGCTGTATAAACTGCATAAAACGTTGTCCTACACAGGCCATTCGTGTGAGAAATGGCAAAGCGACTATTATTTCCGAATTCTGTATTGATTGTGGAGAATGTATTCGTGTTTGCCCTCATCATGCAAAGCTAGCAACATATGATTCTTTAGATGTTTTGGATAATTATAAATATAAGGTTGCACTGCCTGCACCATCATTATATGCCCAATTCAATAATCTTGATGATATTAATATCGTACTTAGGGCGTTGAAACTTATGGGGTTTGATGATGTTTATGAAGTAAGTGGTGCTGCTGAAATGGTTTCCGAAATGTCACGTCGGTATGTTGCTGAGAACAAGGATAAGAGGCCTTTTATTGGTTCTGCTTGTCCTACTATTGTACGGCTTATTAGTGTTCGATTTCCTAATCTTATTGAGCATTTGATGCCGTTTAATGCTCCAGTTGATTTGGCTGCATCACTTGCTAGAAAAAAGGCTATGGAGGATACGGGACTTCCCTCTGATAAGATAGGGATTATATTTATATCGCCATGTCCTGCTAAGGTTACGGCTTGTAAAAAACCTATTGGGATTGATAAATCTGATGTTGATGCTGTTATTGCTATTAAAGAGGTTTATCCTGTTTTGTTGCCATATATGAAACTGGCTGTTGATATGCCTGAGGAATTGTCTACATCTGGGCGAATTGGTGTCGGTTGGGGTAATAGTGGTGGGGAATCGGGTGGACTGCTTACTGACAGCTATCTTGCGGCTGACGGGATTGAAAATGCTATACGGGTGCTTGAGGATTTGGAAGATGAAAAGTTTGATAGGCTTGAATTTATCGAGTTAAATGCTTGTAGTGGTGGTTGCGTTGGTGGGGTGCTTAATGTTGAAAACCCATATGTTGCTCAGGCAAAGCTAAAGCATTTATGTAAGTATCTTCCTGTTGCTTGTAATCATCTTAGTATAGATTATATTGATGGTGCTTTTCTTGAAAAGCCTATTGAGTATAATCCTGTTTTTAAGCTTGCTGATAATTTTAATGAAAGTATTGCTGTTATGTCAAGAATTGACGAATTGTGCGAGAAGTTCCCTGCTCTTGATTGTGGCTCTTGTGGTGCACCTACCTGCAAGGCTCTTGCTGAGGATATAATTCGTGGTGAGGCGTCCGAAAATGACTGTATAGAAGTGCTAAGGAAGTATCTTAAAAGTAAATCTAAGGAATTAGAAGAAAAATAAAATTTATGGAGTTTGTTATGACTGTAAGTGATTTAATTAAAAATACTGATTTTAATGTAATTAATTCTGGAAGCAATCTTGAAATAAATATCAGTAAACCGTTTTGTTGTGACTTGTTGAGTATTGCGATGAGTAAAGCACCAGCTGATTCTGCATGGGTGACGGTTATGGGGAATGTGAACACTCTTGCAGTTGCTGTTCTTGCAGATGTCGCCTGTATAATTCTTGCTGAAGAGGTTATGCTTGATGATGTTGCAATAAAAAAAGCAAAGCAACAAGACGTTACTGTGTTGCAAAGCAATATGCAGATTTTTGAAACTGCTTTGCTGGTGCATGATTTAATCAATGGTTAAGCTTTCATATGATTTACACATTCATTCATGCCTTTCGCCATGTGGTGATGATGATATGCTTCCATCAAATATTGTGGGCATGGCTGCTTTAAAAGGGCTTGATGTGATTGCTGTTACAGACCATAACTCTTGCAAAAATTGTCCTGCTGTGATGAAACTTGCTGAGGCTTATGGGGTGCTTGCTGTTCCAGGTATGGAGATATGCACATCTGAGGAGGTTCATGTGATATGCCTTTTTTCAGAGTTATATAAGGCTATGCTGTTTGATGATTTTATATCCTCAATAATTTTTAAAGCACCAAATAATGAGGATATATTTGGCAAGCAACAAATTTGTGATGAGGATGATAATATTATTGGAAATGAGCCTAATTTGCTGATTAGTGCAGTTGATTTGGGCTTTGATAGCTTGTATGATTGTGTTACTCGATACGGTGGGATTATGATTCCTGCACATATTGAAAAATCCTCGAATAGCCTATTATCAAACTTGGGGTTTATTCCTCCTGATAGTAAGTTTAAGTGTGCTGAAATTAAGCATATTGGCTATAAGGACAAGCTTATTGAACAGCATGGCTATCTAAAAGATTGTAATATAATCACAAATTCTGACGCTCATTATCTAGAGCATATAAATGAGCCTATAAACTTTCTTTATGCTGGGAGCAAATCAATTCAGGATGTATTGTTGTCATTAACAACACTTCAATAAATCATTAAATTAAGACGTGTGGGTTATTAGAAAGGACTGTTTACATGAATACGAATAGAAAGTATAAAATAAGATATGACCGTATTATAGCTGTAACAGCTATATTTATACTAATTATCATACTTATTGCGACTGCTCTTAATAAGGCATCTTCTGGTAAGAAAGATGAGCCAAAAAAAACGGCTAGCTCATCTTCTACTTCCTCTGGCTCATCTGAAGTAGATTCTAATGGCGGTGGTACTGTTGAAAAGGTTTCTAAGAGTAATGATGAGATTAAAACAGGTAACTTGATTTTGGTTAATGATTCAAATCCATACACTATACCTGCTACGCCTACTGCGACTGTTATAAAAGATCCCTCAATAGAACGTCATTACTATGTGGTTGATAATGAGGTTTCTTTAAATCCAGAAGCACTTACTTCCCTCAACTACTTTATGGACGGATATTATGGTGCTAAGGGTAGTGAGGATATAAGAGTTATTGACTCTTATAGAAATAGTCTTACGGATACAAAATCAGAAATGATAACAGGTTTGAGTATTAATATTGGTATTCGTATAAATGCAAGTTCGTCTACGCAATATACACCAACTGATAAATATGCATGGGTGACTGATAATTGCCAAAATTATGGATTTATTGAAAGATACCCAGATACTAAAACTGATAAAACAGGTCGTCCAGCTAGTTTTTCACATTTTCGCTATGTAGGCGTTCCTCATGCAATTTACATGAAGGAGCATAACCTTTGTCTTGAGGAATATCTTGAGTTAGTAAAAGGTTATCAATTTATTGGCAACCATTTAGAGATTACGGTTGGAGAGAAAAAATATGAAGTTTACTATGAAGCAATGAATACTGCTGATACAGTTACTGAACTCCATATAGAGCCTAATAAAAGTTATACTATTTCTGGAAACAATATGGATGGTTTTATTGTTACTGTTGAAGTGTAGTGTTGTATCTCCGATTTTGTACTATTGAGTGGGAGTAGATAAAACAAAATAAAAAGCCCTAAACTATACCATTTTATGTTATCAAGCTGTTATCATGGCAATGTTTTGGCAACACTAATTATATTATTAATAAAAAGAGCTAACTGATTTTAAATGTCAGTTAGCTCTTTTTTTATTTGCATGAAGGTCAAAAAATCAACGATTAGTTTTTATACCCATTTTTTCGTAACTGCTTGGTTGGTTATAACGCCAACTATCACACTCTTATTTAAAAGCACATTAAATAATCCATATTCTACAAAACAGTATAACACACCACATAAATAGAGTCAACATAAAACAGTAAAAGCTATTAAAAATTGACAATTTGCTTGTGTATACCAAAACATTTAAGACAATCAAGATTATTATCTATAAAAGCCCTCCATCAACAACTCATGAACAATTATTGTATTATTGTTGTATAATTGATTGACATTAATTTTTAGTTGTTGTATAATTATCATACTATATATGTTTAATAGAGGAGTTATAAATAATGAATGGTAATATATTTCCACTGCCTTTTAATACGCATTTAATTTTCTGCATACTTTCTGTTGTGTTCTTTCTTTTCCAATACTTTCGTTCTGGCTATAAATATCAAATTCTTATGGCTTTTGCAATACCCGCAACGCTTTTAATTTATGTATCAAACAATAAAATATTCTTTTATGGAATAGGAATTTTTGAACTAATTATGCTATTATCGGTTGCTGTATCCATTGCAAATGAAAAGAAACGTATGAAAAAGCAATTGGCTACTGCTAATGCTGTTATAATGGAGGATACATCAGAAATAATTGCTGATGAAGTTAATGATTCTGATGATACTACTTCTGACAATGAGTAGGTGAACTATGAATATTGTAATATTAGATTGGGCAACCGTTACTTCTGGGGATATTTCTCTTGATAAATTTCACACGCTTGGGAATGTCAAAAGCTATGATTTAACGCCCCCTGAACTTACTGCCGAACGTATAGGAAACGCTGACGCTGTGCTTTGTAATAAGACGCTTATTACTCGTGAGGTTATGGATAAATGCCCAAATCTCAAGTATATAGGTCTTTTCGCAACGGGTTATAATAATGTAGACTTAAAAACTACAACTGAAAAAGGGATTGCTGTTTGCAATGCGGGGAGCTATTCCACAAACGCTGTTGCACAGATGGTTTTTGCACATATTCTTGCTCATTATAGCAAGGTTGCTGTTTATGATAATGATGTAAAAAATGGTAAGTGGATTTCTTCACCCATTTTTTCTTATTTCCCGTATCCCATTGCTGAACTCAGTGGGAAAACTCTTGCAATAATTGGCTTTGGAAGTATCGGTAAAGCTGTTGCAAATATCGGAAAAGCATTTAATATGAATGTTATAATTTCCGCTCGTACAAAGCCTGCTGATTGTGAATATCAGTATGTGAATGTTGATGAGGCATTTGAAATGGCTGATGTACTCACATTCCATTGCCCTCTTACCGAACAAACGGAAAATCTTGTTTGCCTTGAACGGTTGAAGAAAATGAAGAAAACGGCTTTGATTATCAACACTGCAAGAGGTGGAATTGTAAATGAGGAGGACTTGGCTTTTGCTCTCAATAATGATATTATTTCTGGTGCTGGGCTTGACGTTTTGGTAGCTGAACCCATGTCACCCGATACTCCGTTGAGAAACGCTAAGAACTGCATAATAACGCCACATATTGCATGGGCTGTGAAAGAAACTAGGTCTAGGTTGGTGGATATTGTTGCTGATAATCTTAAATCTTTTATTGATGGAAATGTAAAAAATAAAATAAATTAGTACGCCTTATTTGGAGGATTTTATGTCAAATATTTCTGATAAAAAAAGAGTTGTTATAAAGCTTGGAACATCAACTCTTACACATAAAACTGGTAAACTTAATATAAGAAGAATGAATAATTTAGTTAGAGTTATTGCTGATTTGCACAATTCTGGCAAAGAAATTATTATTGTTTCATCTGGTGCAGTTGGGCTTGGAGTGAGCAAGTTGGGGCTTGTCGAAAGACCTACCGATACCCCGACAAAGCAAGCTGCTGCCGCTGTTGGGCAATGCGAACTCATGTATATTTATGACGGATTGTTCGATGACTATAATGTTACTATTGCACAAATTCTTCTCACAAAAACTATAATCGAAAATGAACGCAAAAAGAATGTTGAAAACACATTTGAACGACTTCTTTCTTTGGGTGTTATTCCCATTGTTAACGAAAATGACACAGTAGCTATTGATGAGTTGGAATTGGAAATTGGTGAGAATGATTCGCTTTCTGCAATTGTTGCAACGATTGCTAAGGCTGAACTTTTGATTATTCTTTCTGATATTGACGGATTATATGATAACGACCCACATAAATGTGACACTGCTTGCCTTATTCCCGTTGTTACAGAAATAACTTCGGATATTGAAAAGGTTGCTGGTGGTGCTGGAAGTGAGTTTGGTACGGGTGGCATGGCTACAAAAATTAATGCTGCTAAAATCGCTAATGAGGCTGGAATTGACATGATTGTTATGAATGGCGATAATCCTAATTTGCTTTATGATTTGTTTGAAAACAAAAGCATTGGCACGATATTTCTTGCAAATGAAAAATAAAAACTTATAATTGGAGGGTTTAATATGAGTTATATTGAAGAACTTGGTATTAAGGCTAAGGCTGCTGAAAAGTCGATTGCGACAGCCTCTACTATACAAAAAAACATCGCTCTCAAGGCTATTTCTACTGCTTTGATTGATAACACTAGTTTTATCATTGAACAGAATAAGCTTGACTTGGATAATGCTGTTGAATCGGGAATGTCTAAGGCTATGCAGGATAGACTTATGCTTGATGAAAGACGTATTAAGGCTGTTTCTAACAGTATTCTTACTCTTACAGATATGGAAGATGTAATCGGCTCGATTGATTATGGGACAGTTCGTCCTAATGGCTTGAAAATTTGCAAGTCAAGAGTTCCTCTTGGCGTTATCGGTATAATTTATGAGTCACGTCCTAATGTCACTGTTGATGCTGCTACTCTTTGCTTAAAGGCTGGAAATGCTGTGATATTAAAAGGGGGCAAGGAGGCGTTTAACTCTAATGTTTGCCTTATAAATGTTATGCGTGAGGCTGTTGAAACTGTGGGACTTTCTGCCGATATTGTTCAGCTTGTTGAGGATACTTCAAGAGAGTCTACGAATGAATTAATGAAACTTAATAAGTATGTTGATGTGTTGATTCCTCGTGGTGGTGCTGGGCTGATTAATGCAGTAATCGCTAATGCTACTGTTCCTGTTATTGAAACAGGTGTTGGGAACTGCCATGTTTATGTTGATGATAGTGCTGATATTGAAATGGCTGTTGAAATTACGGATAACGCTAAAACTCAACGTCCATCTGTTTGCAATGCGATAGAAAATCTTTTGGTTCATAAGGATATTGCTGAAAAATTCTTGCCTAAGGTTAAATCTGTTCTTGATAAGCATAATGTTGAAATTAGGGGCTGTGAAAAAACTGCTCAAATACTCGGAGATAGCGTTATTTTAGCAGATGAAAATGACTTTGGCACGGAGTTTTTGGATTATATTATTGCTGTTAAGGTTGTAGATAGCGTTGATGAGGCCATTGCTCATGTGGGTAAATATGGCACAAAACATTCTGAATGTATTGTAACAAAAAGCCTGCAAAATGCCGAAAAGTTCCAACTTGAAGTTGATGCTGCTGCTGTTTATGTCAATGCGTCAACAAGATTTACCGATGGGGAGGAATTTGGATTTGGTGCAGAAATTGGTATCTCCACTCAAAAACTACACGCTAGAGGACCTATGGGCTTGAAGGAGCTGACAACAGTAAAGTATCTGATTAACGGGAATGGACAAATAAGATAAAAAGGCAGATAATAATGGGAAAAAATAAAAGAAATATTGCTAGAAAAAAAGAGAATAGTTCTTCTAAAGAAGTTGTAACAGAGGTTGACGAAACTGTTGTAGATGAAATTTCTGAACAGGTTGACGATACTATTAAGGTAGAAGCTTCTGAACAGGTGGCTGACGAAACTGTTGATGTTTCTGATAAAGCTGATGATAGCGTGAGAAAAGCTGTAAAGCTTAAGAATATTTTCAAGGGTTTTTCGCTCAAAAAAGCTTTTTCTTCTATTACAAAAACGCTTGATGAAAAGCCAGATAGTGCTGAAAACAAGGATGCAGACAAGGTTGAATACACAAATGCAGGCACTTCTGAGGCTGATAATTTTATGCCGAATGATAAACAGGAACAGCCATTGCTACAGGTTGATAACCCGTTTAAGCGTTTCTTTGCGAAAAATACACTTACAACTATTTCAACAGCTCTTGATGAAGATGTTGAGGAAATTACTTTGCTTTCTGATAATAAACCTGTCACTGAAGAAGTCGCTACTCCATCGAAAAAGCGTCTTTATAATCGTCGAATGTATTATATAATTGGGCTTTCATTTACCTTTATGTCAATTGTTGGGCTTATATTCAGTATCGGTTTTTGCGTAAATGTAGTTAAACGGTTTACTGATAACACTGCACAAAAAGAGAAATTCGCAAGATATATTTACCCCCTTGTTGTAACGGATATGCCTCCGTATGAAAGCGTTGGTAGCTTGTCAGATGAGCATATTATAACCACTGCAATTTGGGATTTGATTATGTATGGCGACCTTGATAAGTATGAAAGTAATTTTGATGTTATTACCGTTCCTGCGATTGATATTGAACAACACGCTACTAAGCTTTTTGGTGATAATCTTACTTTTAATCATAAAACCTTTATGGCATCTAGTATTAATTTTTATTATGATGAGGATAGGAAATCTTATAATATACCAACATCACCTACTTATTATTCATATATCCCCGAAATTGAGGATATCGAAAAAGACGGAAAGAAGTTCACTCTTTTAGTTGCATATAAGCGTGATAATCCATCTTGGCTCACAGTTAGGGAAAAGGAAAATTCTAATGTTTCTAAATACATTGAATTTGTTGTTTTGGAAGAAGATAATAACTATAAAATTCTATCAATGGAAAATGTATCTAGTGAATATGATGTAAATTTTAACTAGCGAAGCTTGCAATTAATTATTATTAATATAATAAATATCCAACAATTAGAATGTTTTTTCTAATTGCTGGATATTTTCTTTTTGTCGAATTATGATGATTTATGTAACATTATAAGATATAAACTATTAAAATAGCACAGGTCTTAATTCATTATTAATACATCCATAATAATTTAACAAAAAGTTATTAAAAACATTACATTTTTATGGAAAAGATGTGATATAATAAAAACAACAAATAAAAACGAATATTTATTTATTATTAAGGTTCAAATGCTTGAGTTCATGGTTTTTATGTTAATTCATTGATAGGGGGGGAAAGCATATCTAGCAATGACATAAAAATTATAATTAGAGAATTTGTGCTGGAGATAGTAAATTTATAAAATTAATACAACATTAAGGAGATTTTAGAAAATGAGAAAGTTAAAAAGTTTATTAGCATCAATAATTACAGTTACGTTGATTTTAGTTATGCCTGCATTCGCAACCTCAGCTGATACCTATTCCCTTCCTTATGTTATATTTGCAAGTGGAACGGATGAATCAGTTCAGCTAAATTCAATAGGAATCACAGTTAATGGACAGATTTTCTCTAATGGTTCAGTGGACGTGGACGGAACATGGGTTAATATTAATGGACAAATTCTCGCACAACACGGTTCTAACACACAGGAAATGCTTTACTTGTATGACGATTTGTACGATACTTTCTATCCAGCAGATTCTTTTAGCATTAGGATGCCTAATAGCGTGACATCTACCGCTACAAATATTAACTACAACTACAATGTTCTTGTTAATGGTTCAGCTAATCTCACGGGTAATATCAATTTGAATCAATCATTTATTGCAAAGGATGATATAGTTTTTAACGGCGATGTAACAAACAAAAATAACTGTATTCTAGGTTCTGAGAATGGGGATATAACAATTAGCAACAATAATGTAAATATTAATTGTTTCATTTATGCACCAAATGGCACTGTAACAATTAATGGCGACTATGTTAACATTAATGGAATTATTATGGCAGAAAGGGTTATAATTAATAGCACATATCTTAATTTGAATTATAGCCAAAGCGTTGAAGATTATGTAAACGGAAACTAAAACTTAAACTTGTATAAAGCCATAGGTAAATGCCTATGGCTTTACACTATTTTTTGCAATTTAAACATAATTCAATCAATTATGTTTATACTATCCTTAAATAGTGTCTAAAAATCACTCGTTGTTTTTGTACAAGCAACCAAAATTAATTTATACAATGAAAGTTAACAATTATTTATTAGAATAAACTTTTTACTATGATATAATGTATTAAGCCACCCTTATCTTATTTGTGGAATGAGGTTGATATTATGAATAAAAAATTAGTAAATATAGCTGTAATAATATCTGGTATCGATGAGGAATATCAGAATTGTATCCTTAGAGGTATTAGGGATTACGCTTTTCAACAAAACTTTAATATTTCATGTTTTGTTTCTTTCGGTGGCATTCTTGCGAATAAAAAACATGATACGGGAGAATTTAATATTTTCGATCTTCCTAATTTTGAAAAATTTGATGGGGTTATTCTTCTAACGAATACTGTACCGTCTTCTTCTGTTGTTGAGGAAATTTGTTGTAAAGTACGTGAAGCTGGAATACCAGCAGTAAGCATTGATTCGGAGTTAGATGATAGCTCTTATTATATCGGAATTGATAATTTTGTAGCTATGAAAGAAATTATAACACACTTTGTAGAGCACCACAATGCTAAGAAACTTAATTTTGTTTCTGGTCCAACAAATAATATTGATAGTATTCTTCGGCTTAATGCTTACAAAGAAGTCCTTATTGAACATGACATACCAATTGAAGACGAGCGAATTTATAATGGATTTTTCAGAGGGCAGGATGGTCGTCGAGCAATTGAATATTTCCTAAACTCATCTCTACCACTTCCTGATGCAATTATATGTGCAAATGATACTATGGCACTTTCTGCTGTTATCGCTCTTGAAAAACGTGGAATTATGGTTCCTGAACAGGTTATGGTTTCTGGGTTTGATAATATTTATACTGCTCGCAATTATTCTCCTGAAATTACTTCTGTTGACAGACCGTTGTATGAGTCTGGTTATCTTGCTTGCGAAAAAATATATAAGCATATTAACAATATTCCACAAAACCGTAGGGATATTTTGGGTACAACTCCAATATTCACTGAAAGCTGTGGGTGTGCTGATAACAGAAATGAAAGTATAACTGACTTTAAGAAAAGCAATTATTATGCTCTTGAGTCTTATAAAATAGGAATTCCAATAATCAACAGGATGACAGAAAGCTTGACTGAAAGCGAAACTTTTTCTGACAATATGGAATATCTCAAGAATTTTGTAACTGAAATTAAATGTGAGAAGTTTTTTCTATGTCTTTGTGAGGATTGGCAGTGGACTAGCCATGTAAGCAATCCTTATTTTAATTATGAATATCTTACAAAGGGTTATACAAGGAGCGTTTCTGTTCCTTTGGCTTATTATGATGGTTGCTTTAGAACATACGAAAACTTTGACACATCAATGATGCTTCCAGATTTATTCGAGGATACTGATTGTGGAAAAATGTATTTCTTCTCCCCGATTCATTATCAAGACAGGTGCTTGGGGTATAGCGTAATTTGTAACAGCAACTTTCCTATTGACAGCCCTGTTTATCATACTTGGATAATGAGCATTAGTACTTCTCTTGAGAATGTCAGAAAATTGCTTTGCCTTGAATCAGCAGTAAATGAGTTGGAAAAACTATATGTAATCGACCCTCTTGGTAATATTTATAATCGAAATGGATTCACAAGATTTACTAAGGATTTATTTAACGACTGCGTAATTAATAAGCGTAAGCTTATGATTATGTTTATAGATATGGATGGGTTGAAATATATTAATGACCATTATGGACATAAAGAGGGCGACCAAGCCATTATTCAAATTTGTAATATACTTAAAAATATTTGCAACAATGGCGAAATTTGTGCCAGATTTGGCGGAGATGAATTTATTATCTTTGCCTCCGATTATACAGAAAAACAAGCAGAGGCTTTAACTCAAAGTCTTGTGCGGGAATTAGGCGAGTATAATTCTTTTTCTAATAAACCATACAAAATTGACGCTAGTTCGGGCTATTACATTGCATTTCCTGACCAAAACACGACTATGTTTAATGTAATTGGTATTGCCGACAAGCGAATGTATGAAGCTAAAAGGAAAAAGAAACACTCGAAATATCTTCGGCGTGATTCCTACTGATTGTAAAAAGGTAACTGATAAAGAAAATGAAGATAAAAAGAGAAATAAAAAATTTGTGGATATTGATGACATTTTATGGTAAAAGATGGTTTTAAATAAAAAAATTTATATCAATTCTAAAGTCTTGTTGTTTATGCACGTTAAAGTTTTATCTTAAAAAACAAAAACACACCTACACCACTGAATTTGTGATGTAGGTGTTTCTATTTTCAATCAATAAGAAAGTCTTACCCCGTCAACAACTGAATAAACCTCTCTCTAAAGGTTATATCCTGTTCAGGCTTACGCTTTGATGGACCTTTTAGCCTCCCACCACCATCACGCACCTTCTTTGCCATATGCCTTGATTGTAGCAGTGAGCCTATGTTGTCATTGCAATAAACCATACCGTCTTGACTAATCGGAATAGCATTTCTAGCAAGACACATAGCAGCAAGCCCGTAATCCTGCGTGATAACAATATCACCCTTTTGCAACATATTTACCAATGCATAATCTACACTATCAGCACCTTTAGATACCGTAATAGTTTTCGCACCCTCTTTTTCAAAAACATGAGATGTGTCACATAGTATTATACACTCTATTTTATGCTGTTTCGACTCCTTAACAGCAATATCAACCACTGGACAGCCATCTGCATCAATTAATACCCTCATTTTCCCACCACCATAAAATTATATCTGCAAAACAAAACCGTACAAGCCTTAACCTGTACGGTGATTTGTATGTATTTTAGCTTAGTAAGCAATACCTTGCCACTTCATAGCGTCAGCAACCTTTAAGAAACCAGCTATGTTCGCACCTAAAATAAGATTTCCTTCTTCGCCATACTCCTTAGAAGCATTGTAAGCATTGTTGAAAATATTTATCATAATCTGTTCAAGCTTTGCATCAACTTCTTCAAAAGTCCAACTCATTCTTAATGAGTTCTGTGACATTTCAAGTCCTGAAGTAGCAACTCCACCAGCATTAGCAGCCTTAGATGGTGCAAAAAGTATGCCCGCATTTACAAACTTTTCAATTGCATCAGGTGTACATGGCATATTAGCACCCTCAACAAGAGCCATTATTCCATTAGCAAGAAGCTTGCTAGCGTCGTTGCCATCAATTTCATTTTGAGTTGCACAAGGAATTGCAATATCACATTTAACATCCCAAATACCCTTGCTACCCTCAGTGTAAGTAGCACCCTTAACATGATCAGGATACTGGAACACCTTCTTGCCATTAACATCTTTTAGTTCCTTTATAACATCAAGATTAATGCCATTTGGGTCATATATATATCCACCAATATCAGACATAGCCACTACCTTTGCACCAAGCTGTTGAGCCTTTTCAACTGCAAAAGTTGCAACATTTCCTGCACCTGATATTATGAGAGTTTTTCCCTCTAATGTATCATTCTTCATGCATGAAAGCATTTCTCTTGTGAAGTAAAGTATGCCATAACCAGTAGCCTCTGTTCTAGCCAACGAGCCACCGTATGACAAGCCCTTACCAGTTAAAACGCCAGTAAATTCATTGCGAAGTCTTTTATATTGCCCATACATAAAGCCGATTTCTCTTGCCCCAACACCCATATCACCAGCAGGAACGTCAGTGTTCGCTCCAATATGCTTTGAAAGCTCTGTCATAAAGCTTTGACAAAATCTCATTATTTCATTATCAGATCTACCTCTAGGGTCGAAGTCAGAACCACCCTTACCGCCACCCATTGGCAAACCTGTTAAACTATTTTTAAATGTCTGTTCAAATCCTAAGAACTTAATAATTGAGGCATTAACGGTTGGATTAAATCTTATTCCACCCTTATAAGGACCAATAGCTGAGTTGAACTGTACTCTAAATCCTCTGTTCACCTGTACCTTGCCATTGTCATCAACCCATGAAACTCTGAATTGAATAAATCTCTCAGGTTCAACCATTCTTTCTACAACGCCTGCATCAACAAGGTCCTGTCTTTTTTCCAAAACTGGCTCAAGACACTCAAGTACCTCATGAACTGCCTGAAGAAATTCTTCTTCTCCATTGTTTCTCTGTACAACCCTATCGTACACGCCTTTTAGATAGTCACTTTTAAACGCCATTGTTTAAAGCCCCCTAATACATTATAAAATTTTAAAAGTTAATTAATAATCAACTCTCAATAAAATAATTATACAACATTCCTCTAATAAATACAAGTATCTTTTCTCACAAATTTTATTTCCCAACATTAACATTCCATCTTGTGTAATAATATACCAAAAATAAATTTTCTATCTAATGGTTAAATGCCTTATAACCTTGACAACATACACAAATTGTGCTAAACTTATTTACAGGGAGCTTGTGTGCAGGCTGAGAGGAAGTAATCAACTTCGACCTATGACCTGATTTGGATAATGCCAACGTAGGGAACATCATTATATGTATTGATGGGATGCACCTTACAGTGCGTCCCTTATTATTTTTATATTGGAGAGATTACAATGAATTACAAAACACAAATGGAAGCTGCTAAAAAAGGGATTATTACTAAAGAAATGAAGGCTGTTGCTAAAAAAGAGTGTATGGCTGAAGAAAAGCTGATGGAACTTGTTGCTTGTGGTAGAGTTGCTATTCCTGCTAATATCAACCACAAATCACTTAACCCTGAGGGAATTGGTGAGGGGTTGAAAACTAAGATAAACGTAAATCTTGGTGTTTCTGGCGATAGCGTTGACTATGAAAGAGAAATGGAAAAGGTAAGAATGTCCATTAAGTTTGGTGCTGAAGCTATCATGGACTTGAGTAATTACGGCAAGACTAATACATTCAGAAAGCAACTCATTGATTACTCTCCAGCTATGATTGGAACTGTTCCGATGTATGACGCAATTGGCTATCTTGAAAAGGATTTGATGGATATTACTGCTAAGGATTTCCTCAAGGTTGTTGAAGCTCATGCAAAAGAGGGTGTTGACTTTGTAACTATTCATGCTGGAATTAATAAGCGTACAATTGAATGTTTTAAACGTTCAAAGCGTCTTACTAACATTGTTTCAAGAGGTGGCTCTTTGCTTTTTGCTTGGATGGAAATGACAGGGAATGAAAACCCTTTTTATGAATATTATGACGAGGTTTTGGATATCCTCTATACCTATGATGTAACTATAAGTCTTGGTGATGCAATGCGCCCTGGAAGTATTCAGGATAGCACTGACGCTGGGCAAGTAAGTGAACTTATTGAACTTGGCGACCTTACAAAGCGTGCTTGGGAGAAGAATGTTCAGGTTATGGTTGAAGGACCTGGTCATATGGCTATGAACGAAATTGCAGCAAATATGACTTTGCAAAAAAGACTCTGCCATAATGCTCCTTTCTATGTTTTAGGGCCTCTTGTAACCGATATTGCTCCTGGATACGACCATATTACTTCTGCTATTGGTGGTGCAATTGCTGCTGCTAATGGTGCAGACTTCCTTTGCTATGTTACTCCTGCTGAACATTTAAGATTGCCTGATATAAAAGATGTTAAGGAGGGAATTGTTGCCTCAAAAATCGCTGCACACGCTGCCGATATCGCTAAGGGAATTCCTCATGCAAGAGATATCGATAACAAAATAAGTGATGCAAGACGTAGAATTGACTGGGAGGAAATGTTCTCGTATGCAATTGATGAGGAAAAGGCAAGAGCTTACTTTGAAAGCACTCCTCCTGCCGATAAACACAGCTGTTCTATGTGTGGTAAAATGTGTGCTATGCGTACAACGAACATGATTCTTGATGGAAAAAAAGTTGAGTTTTGCTCTGAAAAATAGGAGGCAGTATGAAAATAAACGATAACTCTTTGCTTTTATATGCTGTTACCGACAGGACTTGGCTTGATGGAGATTCCTTAGAAAATCAAGTTGAACTAGCAGTAAATAACGGCGTTACTTTTCTTCAGTTGAGGGAAAAAGATTTGGATTTTGATGAGTTTGTTGGATTGGCAAAAAGAATAAAAATCCTTGCAGAAAAGGTTAGTATTCCTTTTGTAATCAATGATAATATCGACGTTGCTATCGCAAGTGGTGCAGATGGTGTTCATCTTGGACAGGACGATATTTCTGCCGATAAAGCAAGAGAAATTCTTGGCGATAACAAAATTATAGGTATTTCTGTTCAAACAGTAGAGGACGCTGTGCTTGCTAAAAAAAAAGGGGCTGACTATCTCGGTGTGGGGGCTGTTTTCTCCACCTCAACAAAGCTTGATGCATCGGATGTCAGCTTTGAAACTTTGCGTGAAATCTGTAATGCCGTATCTATCCCTGTTGTCGCTATAGGTGGAATAAACAAGGAAAATATACTTCAACTCAAGGGTTCAGGCATTGACGGTGTCGCAGTTGTTTCTGCTATATTTGCACAAAAAAATATCGAAAATGCAACTAAAAATCTAGTAAAGCTATGTAGGGAGGTTGTGAATTAAATGAGGAAAGTATTAACAATTGCTGGCTCGGATTGTAGTGGTGGTGCTGGAATTCAAGCTGATATTAAAACAATAACTGCACATAAAATGTATGCAATGAGTGCGATAACTGCTTTGACTGCACAGAATACCACAGGAGTTTATGGCATTCATGAAGTTCCTACCGAATTTGTTGCACAACAGCTTGACTGCATTTTTACCGATATTGCCCCAAATTCTGTGAAAATAGGCATGGTATCAAATGCTGATATAATAAAAATTATCGCTGAAAAGCTCCTTGAATTTAATGCAAAAAATATCGTTGTAGACCCCGTTATGGTAGCGACAAGTGGTAGCAAACTACTAAGCGATAACGCTATTACGTCACTCGTTGAAAATCTCATTCCACTTGCAAAAGTTATAACCCCAAACATTCCTGAGGCTGAATGTTTGAGTGGATTTGAGATAAAAACTCCTGACGATATGATAAAATCAGCAATAAAAATCTCCTCACAAATGAAATGTAGCGTTCTTGTCAAAGGTGGGCATCTCACTGACTGTGCTGACGATTTGCTTTATGAAAACAATACACCTTTTTGGTTTAAATCGGTGAGGATTAATAACCCAAACACGCACGGAACAGGCTGCACCCTTTCTTCTGCAATCGCTTGCAACCTCGCAGATGGGAAAAGTCTTTACGACAGCATAAGCTCGGCGAAGGCATATATAACCAGAGCATTAAACGCACAACTTAATCTTGGTAAAGGTAGTGGACCTCTTAATCATTGCATATAAATACAAAAATGGCAGACAATTAAGTCTGCCATTAATTATTTACGGATAAGTTGTAATGCTATCAAGCCCACCACTCGTTTTTTCCCTTTTTGTTTTGGGCCATGAGCCTACATATGGGTCTGTTGATTTTTTAGAGTAAAATGCCGCTTCTATCGTGCCATCAGACTTGAAAAAGACTTTCCAACTACCTAGAATATTAGATGATAACATTTTATCCATATTGCCACAAAACGCCTCTTTCAGCGTATCCCCCGATGTTGAATCAGATGAGGATATAACAGTAATTGTTGAATAATCCTTACTTAAATTATCTGGGTCATGTATATAAATACTTGCTTGATTGAAAATCTCCTGTGCGTTATTATTCGCAACTTCAAGCTTTGATTTCCTAACATAGCCCATAATCTGTGGTATAAGTATCGCAGCAAGAACTGCAATAATTGCTATTACAACAATTAACTCAATCAGCGTAAACCCTTTTAGCTTTTTATTCATATGAACGTCCCCAATCGTATCATATTTAAACGGATTCATATTTTATGTTAAATATTATGTCTATTAAAAGCTTAAATCGCTATATCTAATCAGTTATAATAGCTACCCACTAATCCTTTTACCTCGTCATCTGTATAGATACCAATAGCTTTACCCCTATCTAAAACAACATCTAACTTTGGTGGACTTGGATATTCTCCAACGTAAATATCAGTTGCTCTCTCTGCTGAAATAACCTTCTTTACGATAAAATTATCAATATAAATTTTCCATTCAACTCTATCAGCCTCACCGTAGTATCTTTCTAGTCTAGTAGTAAACTCTGTTTCAAGAGGATCAGCAACACTACCTGATAAATCACTACAAATAGTACCATTTATACCATTTTCACGCTGAAACTCATATTGCTGAGCGATTGTTTGTGACGCATTGAAAATTGCTTTTGCATTAGCATTAGCTGTATCTACCTTAGCTTTTCTTATTGCACTAATCATATTAGGCACCAAAACGCCCGCCAAAACCGCAATAATAGCGATAACAACAATTAACTCAATCATTGTAAAACCTTTAACTTTTTTCCTCAAAACAAACCCCTCCTAATTAACGCTTTTAATAGTTATATCTAAAATCAGCTATCATAAAGCATATAATTCCACCTAGTATAGCTAGTATAACAGTTTTTTTATGTATTGTCAATAGTTTTTGGCTGAAATACTTGACAAATTTATATTATGTGGTAAACTTATTTATATAATAAGTTATATGTATATCCTTGCCCAAAATCAAATTTAAGGAGATTATGTCCAATGAAGTTAAAGAAAATTATGTCAACCATTCTCACGCTGACATTAGCCATTTCGCTAATGACAACATTAACCACTTTTTCGCAGGAAACGGACGAAACAGATACGATAATTGAAACTGCTATAACAACAGAAACGTCTGATGATGGAACTGTTACTGATGTTACTGAAACCACTGAACCTGATGACGTTACACCTGAAACAACCTTGCCAAATTTTGAGGATTTTGACTGCTATTACCTAATATACGATACTCTTGGCTATGAAGCGTCGGATATATTAGAGCCAATTCTTATTGTTAAAGACACTGAATTAATTATTTCCAGAGCGGCTATTTACAGAGATGGCTATGCAAATTACGCTTGGACTGATGGGGAAAACATCTATCTAAATGGTGGAGATTTCGTTATGCCTGAACATAATGTTACACTAACTCCACTATTCCACAAGTTTTATACTGTTACATACTCTGCTGGCGACTATGAGGGAATTTCTGGTCATACTAAAGTTGCTTTCGACAGATATGAAACATTCACTTTTGACTTAGCTAATTCATCAAGATTTTCAAGGGCTGGATACAACTTAACTCATTGGATTGACGTTGATACAAATGAAAAATATTCGCCTATATCACAATATAAAATGCCTTCAAGAGATGTAACTTTGGAAGCTGTATGGGCACCCATTACATATAATATTTTGTTCTCATCAAATACTCCAATAAAGGCTTCTTTTACATTTGCTGGAACTTGTGGAACAGAAATCACTCTACCTCGAAACCGTTTTAAATATGAGGGGTATAAATTCGTTGGTTGGTCTTATGGTTCTGAGGTTTATAAGGCTGGCGATAAATTTACTGTTCCTGCTGCAAAGCCTGGACTAAGTCTTTCCCTAAAAGCTATTTGGGAACCTACTAACGGTGTTGAAGAGCCAATCATTACCGTATTTAACTATGTAGCCTTAAAACAGCAAATCGGAAAAGGTGAGGTTACTTCTGAGAGCATAAGGCAGTCAAAAACTTTCTTACTTAACTGCAAGGATTAATCTCCTATATAAAGCTATATTCTATAATATGCACATAAATTCGCATTGTTGAATTTATGTGCATTTTTATTTCTATTATTATTTACTGCATATCAAAAAAAAGACATTCGTAGTTGTTTCCATATTGTGCAATGTACTTCTGTTTTGAACTTGGGAATAATCCCCTATGGTGGGGTTTGGAGCAGAGCCAATCTATCAAAAATACCACTTTCTACAACAAAATGGGCAAGGCGTTACCCTTACCCATTTTTTTATTCTATTCATCATTTGTTGTAGATTTTTTTACATCGCTATTAATAGCATGGCAGTTTTGAGCATTTGCACAACCTGTACAGCTACTGCACCCACCTTTTTTAGACCTCTTATAAGAATAATATCCAGCCAAAGTGAATAGCGATATTAGAATAATACTAATGATTATAGTTGGCATATAATATACCCCCTTAAACTGCAACCTTTTCCTTTGTATCCTTTTTTACGTAGGATTTAGGCTTATTCCCGTTCTTATACGGTTTAAACAACATATAAAGCATAAATGCAAGCAAAATAAATGAAATCGACACGCCAATTACATTACCGTTTCCTGTGAAAAGTCTGCCCAACTGGTACACTATTAATGAAATCGAATAAGCGAAAGCTGTCTGGTATCCAACTGCAAACCAAGTCCACTTTGCACTTCCCATTTCACGCTTAATAGCACCAATTGCTGCAAAGCATGGAGCACATAATAGATTGAATAATAGGAATGAGAACGCTGAAAGCTTTGTGAAATTCTGTGCAAGAGTTGTCCAAATCTCAGTACCATTCTCTGCAACCCCCTCAAATCCATAGAGTACGCCGAATGTTCCTACAACGTTTTCTTTAGCAATCAAGCCTGTAATTGTAGAAACAGCTGATTTCCAGTCGCCCCAACCAAGTGGAGCAAATGTCGGAGCAATAATGCTACCTAATTTAGCAAGAATCGATTCATTTGCGTCAACCATTTCCATTGAGAAATTAAATGTACTTAAAAACCAAATCAATCCACAAGCAAGGAAAATAACCGTACCCGCCTTAATTACAAAGGATTTACCTCTATCCCACATATGCACAAGAACGCCCTTGACACCAGGAAAATGGTATGACGGAAGTTCCATAACGAATGGTGCAGGCTCTCCTGCAAAGCCCTGTGTTTTCTTCAACATAATACCCGAAACAATAACTGCTGCAACTCCGATAAAATATGCTGCTGGAGCAATCCAAATCGAGCCACTAAACAAAGCACCCGCAATTAAAGCGATAATCGGGAGCTTTGCACCACATGGAATAAAGCTTGTTGTTATAATTGTCATTCTTCTATCACGTTCATTTTCAATCGTTCTTGATGCCATAATTCCAGGAACACTACAACCCGTACCAATCAGCATAGGAATAAACGATTTACCCGAAAGTCCGAACTTCTTGAATATCCTGTCCATAATAAACGCAACACGAGCCATATAACCGCAATCCTCAAGTATCGCAAGGAAAATAAACAGTACAAGCATTTGTGGTAGGAATCCCAAAACAGCACCCACACCACCAATAATTCCATCAAGAACAAGCGAATTCAGCCACTCAGCAGTGCCAAGCCTTTCAAGCAATCCCTCAACAGCAGGAGGAATAACCTCACCGAACAAAACATCATTCACCCAGTCAGTCGCCCATGTGCCAACAGTTGAAATTGCAACAAAATAAACAAGCCACATTACTGCTGCAAAAATCGGCAATGCTAAAAATCTATTAGTAACAATACGGTCAATTTTATCCGACGTTGTTACGTTGGTTTTATTGCGTCTTTTCACCGTATCCTTTATCACACCTGTGATATATGTATAGCGTTCATTTGTGATAATACTTTCACCGTCATCATCAAACTCTTGCTCACATACTGAAATTATATTTTCAATGTTTTTTGAAACAGTTGCTGAAAGTTTCAACTGCTCCTTAACCTTTTCATCACGTTCAAAAAGCTTAATCGAAAACCAACGAAGCTGTTCTTTATCAACAAAATTTGAAATCTTAGTTTCAATTTGTGAAAGCACCTGTTCAATCTCATCTGAAAAAGAATGTCTGATAACAGCTTTTATTTTTTTCTCTGCAAGAATAATTGCCTTTTCAGCAATCTCAATACAGCCCTCACCCTTTAACGCTGATGTTTCCATTACCTCACAACCAAGTGCATTAGCAAGCTTTGGAACATTGATACTATCACCGTTTTTACGGACAATATCGGTCATGTTCAAAGCAATAACCACTGGAATACCAAGTTCCATAAGCTGTGTTGATAAATAAAGATTACGCTCTATATTTGTGCTATCAACGATATTAATAATCGCATCAGGCTTTTCATTTATCAAAAATTCTCTGGAAACAACCTCCTCAAGAGTATAAGGTGACATTGAATAAATTCCAGGCAAATCAACTATTTTTACGTTTTTATACCCCTTTAGCTTGCCCTCTTTTTTTTCAACAGTAACACCAGGCCAGTTCCCAACATACTGCGAGCTACCCGTAAGTTGATTAAACATTGTAGTTTTACCAGAGTTTGGGTTACCCGCAAGTGCAATTTTCATATCCATATTTGCCTCCAAATCAGTTAGTGTTGACTAACTATATTACATAGTTCTTTATAATGTTATTGAACTTCAATCGTTTCAGCATCTGCTTTTCTAATGCTAAGCTCATAACCACGAACATTAACCTCAATCGGATCACCAAGAGGAGCAACCTTCCTTACAAGTACCTCCGCACCCTTTGTAATACCCATATCCATAATCCTTCTTCTAACAGCACCTTCGCCATGAAGTTTTACAATAATCGCAGATTCTCCACATTTAACAGAGTTTAAAGTTTTCATTTCTCTATCCCCTTAAATCATAATTCTTCTAGCCATATCCTCATCAAGAGCAACACGAGCATTCTTAACGCTCAAAATCATACTTCCACCAATTATGGAAACAATTGTAACGACTTCCCCAGTTACAAATCCTAATCTCTCAAGGAATCTACGAGTTTCGTCTTTACCAGTGATACGCTTTATGCAAATTTCTTCACCTATTCTAGCCATCGTTAAAGGCATAATAACTCCTCCTTTAGTTAGAAGTAGCTAACTAATTTGCTGAAAAAATAAGTGCAATAATTCATATCATTTCCGCACCATATCTCCAGTTAGCATACATTAACTATTTTTTATATTATAGCACCCCTACCCCAGCTTGTCAATAGATTTTGTTAAATAATTATTAATTCATTTACCTTTTATTCATATTTGCTATATTTCACCCCAAAACTTTTAGGCGTATATCTATTATATATAAACCCTCACTTTACCTCTAGAATTTAACCGTAGAATATACGCCTTATTTGAAACCTATTTCGCCGAATACTTTTCAAGTAATCTAGTAAAAATCTCCTCATGTTGCTTTTCATCAATAATAATCCTTTGTAGATTTTCAACAACATTCCCATCATGAATTTGCTCAATTTGTGACTCATATTTCTTAATCGCAGCCTTTTCCTCCTCAACAGCAATACTCAAAGCCTCTACCAACTGCTTTGAATATTTAACGCATGACGGCGACCAAAACACCTTTTGGCTATACCTTTGTGTCCATAATCTAGGGTTTTCACCAAGCTGTAACGCTAACTCACTAAAAATATCAAAATGACGCATTTCAGCTATATTAACCTTACCAAACGCAGACGCAACGTCCTCATACTCCTTGAAAATAACATGGTTATAAGCGTACAGCGTTATCGCCGTCATTTCGGATGCACAACCCCCTATATTGTCAAGAATCATTCGTGCATATGATAAATTTGGCTTCTCAGCCTTTACAACTGGATACGCTAAATCCGTATTCCCATTGCTTTGCACTTGCCTATTCTGATTATTATTCATCTGCCTATTAGGCATTTGATTTCCATTTCTTCTTCTATTAATGTTATTCATATAGCCATCTCCCTATAATTATTCTATACAAAAGCTTATTCATAAGTTTGTCATTTTATGTTTTCTATCTCAAACTCATCTAAACAATTATCAAATGGCAATAAAAAAAGAAGGACAGATAAATTACCTGTCCTCCCAAAGTTTTTATAAAATTATTTTATCTGTGCATATAACTTTTTTACTTCCTCATCATCAGTTAAATCACAAACTATACCTAAACATAATTTTGCAAACCTATTCTGTTCCTTTTCAATTGCCTGTTTACCCAAAGCAAACGCTATCGCAATTACTTCTTGATTTGCACCAGGCTTTAAATCATATTTACTGAACGCCACTTCAATTTCAATATCGCTTGGCTTTTCAATATCCTTACCTGTTTTCTGCCTTATAAAGTTCATCTCACCAACAATAGCAGGATTCTCCTCACATCTCATGCTTTGATAATAGAACGCCACTGCTGATTTATAATCCTCAACCTCAATGCAATAAAAACCTAAATTTGAATAGCATTTTGCAAGTGCAGATGAAGATGTAGCAATCTTTATTGTATCCTTTGTTATCTTTAAAAGTGCATCAGCATTTTTGCTCAACTTATAAGCCTCAGCAAGTTCAAAATAAGCATCAGTATTAACAGGATTATACCTCACAGCCTTTTCCAACAAGGTAATAGCTTCATCCACCTTTTTTAACTCAATAAGCACATACCCATTAAACCTAAGCATTTCTGAAAAGTTAAATGGAGTCTTATGAAACACAATCGTTGGATTAAACAAATGCACATACATATATTCCTCAAGCGGATTTCTAAAGCTCAAATATTCCCTCTCACTACTATCAACAAATTCAGTATCTATTGTGGAAACAATGCCTTTCATCAGTTTATTTGAAGTAGTATAGTCATGAACCTCAGCAGAAGATTTTGCTTCACGGAAAATTATATCCAATCTTTTACCATTATAAAACAACTTCCTGTTCATTTCGTCTTTCTTCTCGCTTGGAAGTGCCTCATAAGCCATCTTGCTTATTTCTTCTATAATCTGTCCCGCAAGCTTATGCTCTTTATATTTAGCTGCCTGTTTTTCAAGATATGCTAAATCCTCTTTAGATTCGCCCTTTAGTCCTGCTCTAATTTCGTCAATAATTTCAGTATAACTCATTTTTAACCTCTTTCCATTTTGTCTGTCTAACTATTTTTTTATTACCCTCTTTTATCTTGCAGCCCTCTTTTTTCTTTTTGCCTCATCTAAATCAAAGCCACGTTCCTTAAGCTTTTTCTCAAACTCACTATTAATCTTCTCAAGCTTTTTCTGTCGCTTTATTTCTGCCCTAGAAAGAGGAACATTCTGTTCTTCTCTCTTGTTACTCACTTGACTATTCCCAGTTTTCTTAGGTGGGGTTTTATATTCAGTGAAAACAGGCACAACTTCTTTTGATTTCTTTTCATTAACGCTAGCACCCAATTGGCTCAACGCAGCCTCTACTGAATCGACAATCGGCTCAGTTATTTTGTGTACTCCCGAGTCTTCAATAACTGCTTTTTTCTTTGCATTAGCCGCAATAAGAGCAGCAACAGTTGGATTTGCTGTTTGTTTTACCATAACATCTTCCACAACTACTTCTACCTCTGGTTCAGGTTGCTGTTGCATCTTAGTTGGAGCTACTGCCGTGTAAAAAAGTTGTCCTTTATCATTATACACTGGATATAACGGTTGCCCTAGCTCATTATATATTATTTGTTGTTCATTTTTGGAGTTGCGTGTATTAATCTCCTGCATATCAGGTTGTTCTTCCTCTTCCTGTAATGGTTGTTGATTCCCCATTACTGACGGTTGAAACTGAACTTCTGTTTTTGGAGTTGGTATTTCAGCAACCTTTTGCACTATTTCAGTTGCTCTCGGTTTAACCTCCTGTACAGGATTTACTTTAACTGAAGAAATCTCCTCCATTGCTGACATACTCACATTTTCAATCTTAGTAGCAACTTCAGACCTTTCCTTAATTTCATTAACCATTTCATCAATGCCAACCTTTGCCTTCAAAGGTTTAATCATCATATCATCAATATCATCTATATTAAGCGTTCTTCCCTCAGTATCTTTTGTTGACATCACGAGTTGTTCCAACTCATCATCAAGCTGAATCTTAGCAATTGTTGGCACTGGCTTTAGCTCTGCCTTTGGTGTTGGAATTGCAAACTGTTCCAACTCATCATCAAGCTGAATTTTTGCAATTGTTGGCACTGGCTTTGGCTCTGCCTTTGGT
>JAEWGD010000020.1 GCA_023388515.1 Bacillota bacterium | reverse complement strand
ATAGTTAAATTAAATTGACTTCACGAACGGTATATTTAACAGTTAGGCTAAATGATTGCAAAAAAATACAGGTGGCAGTTTGCCACTTGAAAAAAGCTTGAGCAAAAACTTTTGGTTTCGGATTTTTGTGAATAGTCAAATTTAGTTGACTTCACGAACGGTATATTTAACAGTTAGGCTAAATGATTGAAAAAAATACAGGTGGCAGTTTGCCACTAAAGTTTCATAGATGTAAATAGAAATAAGTAGGGTGTAACATAAAATGGATAATAACAAAACTGACTGCAAAACAAAATATCCGATTTTCTTCATACATGGAGCAGGTTTTCGTGACCGTAATTGGCTTAATTATTGGGGCAGAATTCCTACGACTCTAACTCGAAATGGGTGTCAGATATACTATGGAAATCAAGACAGTTGGGCAACAATTGAAAATAACGCATTAGTTTTGAAGGAACGTATTCAAGAGGTTTTGACAGAAACTGGAGCAGAAAAAGTCAATATCATTGCACACTCAAAAGGTGGTCTAGAAGCAAGATATATTATTTCATCCCTCAAAATGTCGGATTATGTAGCAAGCTTGACTACGATAAGTACTCCTCATCATGGTTCAGAAACTATGGATTTAATTTGTAGACTACCCACTTTTTTATTTAAAATAACATCTGTTCTTGCTAATTTATGGTTTAGAATATTAGGCGATCAAAACCCTGACTTTCATCATGTTTGCAGGCAATTTACTACTTTTCACGCAAAAGAATTCAACCAATGTAACAAGAATGTTGAGGGTGTTTATTACCAAAGTTATGCTGGAGTGATGAATAATTCGTTAAGCGACATTATCATGGTTATTCCACATTTTGTTGTAAACATCATCGAGGGGGAAAGTGATGGACTTGTCACTCCTAAATCCGCAAGATGGACAAATTTTAAAGGAATATTAAGGGGAAGTACAAGTCGTGGCATCTCTCATGCTGATGAAGTTGATTTAAGAAGAAGGAAACTTTGCAAGAAAAGAAAATCTGGGTGTGTGAATGACATTTGCGACGTATATTTGAAGATTGTAGGGGACTTAAAAAAGCTCGGATATTAAATTATATATAATCTCAGGAGGATATTATTGTGAAGATAACAAGGTTATTGAGTATAATCTGCATTTTATTTTTATCGAATATAGTGTTAATTATAAACCAACTTCAGAACCATTTTATACTTTGTGCCACCTTAATAGTTTTATCTTTTATATTTTTCGTTTCCTACAATGTTAATCCAAGATTTAAACGCAAGAACATAAAACGTTTAGAGGTATTAATTGGTGGACGTGAACTAATAATAAATTCCTTTATTGTTTTTATCTCGGATATATGCTTGAATATTTACTTTTTCTCAAAAACAGAGTTTGCTTTATCCATTATCATCGCCAACATGATATTTACGCTTATTGTTCTTCTTATTATGATGATTAACGGTACAATACGTTTTATTTCTATATCCACACAACTAAGCGTTATAATGCGAGCTGTATTGTTTTTTACATGGTGGATTCCTGTTGTAAACTTCTTTATATTTTTGCACTGCTGTCGTGTTGTTAAACGAGAATACTTATTCGCTATGGCAAAAGATGAACTAAACGAAAGCAGAAAAGACAATGATGTATGTAAAACTAAATACCCACTTCTGCTTGTTCATGGTATATTCTGGAGGGATTGGCAACTTTTCAACTATTGGGGGAGGATTCCAAAGGAGCTTATTAGAAACGGTGCAACCGTATTTTATGGTAACCAGCAATCAGCAGCACCCATGATAATTTGTGCGACCGAACTAAAAAATCAAATTCTCAGCATTGTTGAAAAAGAAAATTGTGGGAAGGTTAATATCATTGCACACTCAAAAGGTGGTCTAGACGCAAGATATGTGATAAGTAGTTTGGGAATGGACGAATATGTTGCGTCGTTGACAACAATTGGAACTCCGCATGGTGGAAGTAGCTTAGTGGATAAAATATTATCTAAAGTTCCAGATTCGGTGGTACATATAGTTGCTAAAAGATATAATGGGATTTATAAAAGGTTAGGGGATACAGAGCCGGATTTTTACAGTGGGGTTTGCGACTTGACAACCGAACAATGCATAAGATTTAATGAAACGGTACTTAACAAAGAAAACGTGATATATCAGAGCTATGCTTCAAAGATGAGCAGTTTTTTTAGTGCGAGTTTCCCCTTGAACATTGGGTACGCAATGTTGAAACGCATGGATGGTGAGAATGATGGCTTTGTTTCAGTGGAATCTTCAAAATGGAGTGATTATCTTGGTAGCTTTAAGACTAAGCGAAATAGAGGCGTTTCACATGGAGATATGATAGATTTAATGAGAAAAAACATTCATGGATTTGATGTTTGTGAGTGCTATGTCAGCCTAGTTAAAAGGTTGAAGTCAATGGGATTATAAGATATAATGCTTGTTAATAAGACAGATTACCTTTAGAATTTCCAAAAGTATTCGTAAGAATATCTCCAGTAGAATGATTAATTATTCTAAAAAATTATTATTAAGCACATCTTGAGAAAATTTTATTATATATTCTTTGTTGATATTTTGATTGATACTCTCATCATAAATTCCTGATGAGTATTCCACCAAAAATGGTTTAATATAATCCCCATCATACTTTATCATATATTCATCTGTATAAAATTGGCGTTCATGTGAATCTGAAGTATTTACATTTATTCTAGAAATCGTATTATGTGGTGATATTAACAGCTTTGCAACGTAAAGGAAAACTAATACAATTACTAACGAAAAGCATCGTACAACAACTAAAGTTTTTCTTATAGTATCAGATTTAGCCTTATTTGCAAAAGCGTTTAAGAAAATAATATATATTAAGATGACTGAAATAATATTAAATAATAATCTGTATAGCGATAATTCAAATGATAAATTCTTTGTCACATCAGGTATTGAAATATATATGTATTTTTCATTCAAATAGTTTATTAAATCCATTCCTTGCTTTGTTTTATAAATTGATAATACTGCATATGTTGCTGATACAGCAATCAAAATTACAGTAGATAAAATCACTTTTTTATTAATCTTAATCTTCTTTCCAATAGCCAACCTTTTGTAAATAATCAAAAAAAGCATTGCTGTAAAGAATAAGTCTAAAATAAAATGAACAGCGTCAACATATAAAAGTGGAGGAGTTAAGAGCATTACTCCATCTAATATTAATCTTATGAGTAATATTTTAACAGAGCAGATAATTATATCTTTAAAGTATTCGCTTGTAAAAGCATAACGCTCGCTGAAAAAAATCCATTTGCAAATTAATAGTACCACCGAAACAAAAAGTAATACCCATAATAGCTTTGTAAAAAAAGCAGGCAAGTAATTATATACGATATTCATTAATCGTACATCAAATAGATTTTTAGGATAATTTCCAAAAACAAAAAAGCAAAACTCAAGGAGAGCTAAGGTTAAAATTGGTGTTATATGTCTGCGAACTTTCATCATTTCTGTTACCATCTTTCTTAGTCAAATTTTCAGTTTTCAATTTTTAATATTAATATAAAAAATAACTTTTCTAAATATTCTAGATTGTTTTTACTGGAAGTATTTTAATTGTTTTATTATACTTGTTTTACGCTTAGGGGTCAAGGCGTTAAAGCTCGTTCTTTTCTGATGTTTTCAAGAAAGTTCCAGAATACTGGGAGCGATACTTTCCAGGCGTTATTCCCATATATTGCTTAAAGGTTTTGATGAAGTGGCTATGCGTGCTGAATGCAAGATAATACCCGATTTCAGTGGAGGAATGTTCGGAATAATGTAACATATTTGTTGCAGCCTCAATTTTCTTTTTCATTATATATTCGCTTGGTGCTATTCCTATTTGCTCCTTAAATAACCTTCTGAAATGTGCTGGAGTTACTCCAGCACATTTTGCTAGGTCTTGGATTTCAATTTTATAATGAAGATGCTCATAAATATAATCCAAAGCCCTTCTTATGGTTTCTGTGAGTTGTTTTCCAGAGCCTAAAATACGCATTCTATCTGTAAAATCATAAACCATAGACTCATGGAGGGAGGAAACTTGTTGTACAGATGTGCATTTATCAGTTCCCTTGATATATAAATCACTCAAGCTATATGCCATTTCATATTCCATTCCACCCTCAATGCAAAAACGTGTAATCATTGCAACTGAAATAATCATATGGTATTTTATATTGCGTAGCTCATCGTCGGATAGGCAGCCGTGACCGCTGTTTGCGAGAGGCGTCATAATTTCACGAAGCTTTTTTAAATTGCCTTGTTGCACATATTTGTAAAATTCTGTTTCTTTTTTGGGTGATGCATGAGTAACAGTATATTCCCTTTGAAGAAATGTTTCATGCGTTAACAATTTATTAATATTGTCCATATAGCATTTCCTTTCCTTTTTATATCTTTATGTTATGTATAATCTTCATATAATGTGTGGTTTGTGATATAAATGCTTGATTGGTGATATAAAACTTATGATGTTTCTGACATTATTAATGTATTAAGGAAATCGATATGAATGTTTAAATCAAGAGATGTGTATTAAAATTACATTATCGAAAGGGGAAAAAAATGAACATTAAAAAGTTCAGCGTAATTGGAATTGCGGCTGTGATGCTAACAAGTGCTTTAGGCACTTTTAATGTTAGTGCATCAGTTGGCAAAACACTTACGCAAAATGAAATGGGTACTATTGGTACTTATGGTTACGAATTTTGGACGGATGTCCAACCAGGTTCAAGCGGGAACAAAGCTGTAATGACACTCAAGGGAGAGGGTTCTTTTACCTCTGAGTACGACACCACAGGTGGAAAAAACACGCTTATGCGTACAGGTAAGAAATTTGGTGGGGCTACTGCCGCTGGTCAAACTCATAGTCAAATGGGCAACATTGCACTTAACTATGAAGTTGATTATAATCCTCAAATGCCAGGTGCGTCATATATGTGCGTATATGGTTGGACTAGAGCAGATAATAATGCTCCTCTTGTTGAGTATTATATTGTTGAAAGTTGGGGCGAATATGTGCCAACTACTGGCTTTAAGGGCAGTGCCATGATTGGTGGAGAACAGTATAATATTTATGAAAGTGACCGTATAAACAAACCATCTATAATCGGTGACACAACATTCAAACAGTATTGGAGCGTTCGTGCAAATAAAAAAGGCAATGGTATTATAAAAAACAATATCCCAGTAAGTGAACATTTCAAGGCTTGGGAAGCTAAAGGCATGAAGATGGGTTCATTGTATGAAGTTACTCTATGTATCGAGGGTTACAACAGCAAAGGTACTGCTAATGTTATGAAAAATGAAATAACAATAGGTGGCGAGTATGTACCTATTGATCCAGAAGTTCCAGTAGAACCAGAGATTCCAAAGGATGGAATATATTACAGAAACACTTTTGAATCTGGTGCTGAAAGTTGGGCATCAAGAGGCGATAGTAGTGTAGCAGTTTCCAAAGGCAATGGTTTAAACAAGTCAAGTGGTCTTGCTATTACAGGGCGAACAGACACATGGAATGGTACGGGGAAAACTCTTTCTACTGCTTCCTTTGTTCCAGGTAATAAATACAGCCTTAGTACATGGGCTATGCATACGGGAACAGGAGATGAAAACTTTAGGTTGACACTTCAATGTGATGTTGGAGGAACAACGGAATATAACACAGTTGCTGAGGGCGTTGCGACTTCTGGGAAATGGATACTCCTTGAAGATAAAAACTTCACTATTCCAGCAGGTGCAAGTAATCTTTTGCTTTATGTAGAAGCATCTGATAACAAAACTCTTCCGTTTTATATAGACGAGGCATTTGCGGCAGTTGCAGGAACTCCTAATCCAGCATCGGACGATAGTGTAGTTTTACCAGTGCCTGTTAAAAAGGGCGATGTAAACGGTGATGGAAAGATAGACGGAGCAGATGTTAAAATGCTAAAGAGCTATGTTCTTGGGGCTACTAAAAAGTTAACAAAAAGCGATGAGGCAGATATTGACGGTAACGGAAAAATTACATCTATTGATATTGCACTATTAAAGAAAATGCTTTTCGGTAATGAAAGCATACCACCAGTAACAGAGCCACCAGTGACAAAACCTCCTGTTGTAACAGAGCCACCTGTGGTTGAAGATTCTCATACAATGTATGCAGATTTCAGACAGGGTCTTTCAAATACTTATTTTGAAAAAGCAGACGGTTGGTCCAATGGGGATTGCTTTGACTGCGTATGGCGTGCTGAAAATGTTTTTTTTGCAGACAATGCACTAAACCTTAAAATTGATTCAGAGGCTTCGCCAGAATACAATTACTCAGGTGCTGAGTATAGAACAAAGGATTATTATCACTACGGTTACTATGAAACATCTATGAAAGCTATCAAAAATGATGGCGTAGTTAGCTCATTCTTTACCTATACAGGACCATATGACGGCGATCCGTGGGATGAGATTGACATTGAAATTCTTGGTAAGGATACTACTAAGGTTCAATTAAACTATTATACAAATGGCGTAGGAAATCACGAATATATGTATGACCTTGGATTTGATGCTTCACAGGACTTCCATACCTACGGATTTGATTGGCAACCTGATAAAATAACTTGGTATGTTGACGGAAAAGCTGTTTATACTGCTTATAGCAACATTCCAAAAACTCCAGGAAAGATTATGATGAACACATGGCCAGGAATTGGCGTTAATGAATGGCTAAATCCTTATAATGGAAAGACACCTTTGACAGCACAATATCAATGGGTTTCTTTCGATAAAGCTAAATAATATTGTGAAACTCAAGGAATACTATTATGGTATTCCTTGAGTTATTTTTATTTAAACAACTAATAATTGATACTCTTTGTAGTTAACATACCACAAAGCTTTCCAGAATAATTTTATTACATTGTATCATATTATTCTAGATATTGCAAGAATTTTGTGTTATGTACTAAAGATGTATTTTGTGGTATAATGAAGTAAAAAAGAATGGTGATAAAAATG
>JAEWGD010000015.1 GCA_023388515.1 Bacillota bacterium | reverse complement strand
TGGACGGTGATCCCCATTTTTATTTCATTTTCCCGCTGTTTTCAAGATCCTTTGCGTAATTGTTGCTTTCATTAAAAATTCAAACCCGATTTCAATGGCGAAATCGGGGTTTTTCTACGGTCTGAGGCTATCTCATTTGAGATAGCCTTTTTAGCGTGAATATTAAGTTGTATCTCTCTAATCTTTCTTGTACGTTGATATTATTTCTCCAATATATAGCTTATGAAATGGATCGGAATCGTAAAATTTTAATTTCGATTTATCTAAAAATAAATCACTTTTAATATTGTCTACATAAATCTTTTTGCAGATTAAAACCAAATTAGCCTCAGTAAAAGTAGTTGTTCCATCAATAAATTCAGGTGTCAAACCTGTTTCCTTTGCCTTATCAAAATCCCTACCTGAATGTGAGCCACAAAACCCCAATGCTTGTTTTTGTTCATCGCCGAAAAATGAAATTGTAAAATAATCATCTTTCTCAATAAACTCATAGGTATATCTTGACGGACGAACCATACAAGTGAACGTTGGAACTCCCCAAATTTCACCCATTTGTCCCCAAGATGCAGTCATTGTGTTGTAACTTTCACTATTTCCGACAGTGAGCAGATACCACTGCTTGCCAATCATTTTAAACGGATTTAAGTCTAAATCCAGCAGATTTACTTTAGAAAAACTCATAAAATTCTCTCCTTAATCTATTTAATTAAAGGTCTAAATATAATATATTCATAATATCACAAAGATAGAATTTTTACAAGTTTTTAGGGTAGAATAAATATACTATGCGTGCTTTAGAACTGATTTATATTGCAGTCTAAGCTTATCCGTAATTAATGCAATAAACTCAGAGTTAGTTGGCTTTCCCTTACAGGTGTTAACAGTATAACCAAAAAATGCATTTAGCGTATCAAGATTACCTCTATCCCAAGCAATTTCAATTGCATGACGAATAGCACGTTCAACTCTTGATGACGTTGTCATAAACTTTTTCGCAACAGTTGGATAAAGCTGTTTTGTTACACTTTCAAGCAACTCTTTATCATCTAGTGAGCATAAAATAGCTTCTCTTAGGTAATGATAACCTTTAATATGTGCTGGAACGCCGAGCTGATGTATTACTTCCGTTACTACAATCTCCATATCCTCTGGTGGTGAATTATGAGCTGTTTTATTTTCAACAGTTTCGTTATCTTGAGTTAGAGATATAATTCTATCTCCTAGAGTACCAACTTCAAACGGTTTAAGCATAAAATATGCTGCACCATTTTGCATAACCTGTCTTTCTATAAATGGGTTATCATATGCAGAAGTTACAATGAAATAGGGCTTTGTTCCACCAAATGTAGATACCTTCTTAATTAACTCAATAGCATCAATATTAGGTAGAATTGCATCAACCACGACTACATCATAAGAGCCGTTTTTGATAGCATCTAAAAGGACATTTCCATCTTTAGCACGAGTTACTACATGAAGCCCCAAGTTTCTCAAATTACTTGCACAAGCAATGCCGTACTCAACGCTGTCGTCACCAATTAGAACTTTAATTTTATTTACCATTATTTTGCCTCCTGTTATTTTCTACTTCCATATAATACCATGGTTTATAGTAAAAAACAAGCGTTTTATTAAAAAAGTATGTCATTTCTTAGAACTTTGTAACAATAGACAAATATTGTTACATAAATAACACAGAAAGCATTATTTTTCACTAAAACTTGTTAATTTTTTATGACAAAAGATAAACAAAATATAGATTATTAGCCAATAAAAGTAACAAAAAATATTTTTATACAGCAGAAATGAAAATTCTCTATTATATTCTTTTATCTATTTCAACATTTTATGATAAGACTTTTTGTAGAATTAGAGAAAACTATATACAATCATGCAAGCGAGGCTTTTTGTTAAATACTTATAACTGATTATAATTTATACATCGGCAACAAGTATTATTAAAAAAATAATATTAGCAAATTTTCATCATTTATTCTACTCTAATATTTTTAAGCTAAAAGCTTATATTAGTAATGATACAGAATGAAAACTCATTTGTAAATGAAAGGAATTATAAGATGAAAAAAATAATTAAAGGGTTTAGTTTTGTAACAGCTTTTACTTTATTTAATATATGGGCATTGACGGCTTATTACTCAGCAAAGCTTCCAGACAGCTATTATATTGCTAATGGAGATAATCTTTCGATAAATACAGCCATAGAAATAGACGCACAAATTCAAGACAAGGCAGTTCAATCTATCGCAACCGAAACAATTCCTCTATCACAAACGGCTACCCTAAAGCTTTTTGGATTATTTCCTGTTAAAAATGTAGAGGTGCTTGAAGTTGAAACTCCTGTACTCATTCCAGGAGGTAGTCCATTTGGAATAAAGCTCCTAATGGAAGGCGTGATGGTGATCGGAATGGGTGAGGTTGAATGTGGTGAAGGACGTATTTGCCCAGCAACAGAGGCAGGCATAAAGCAAGGTGATGTTATAACATCAATAGATGGAAAAAAAGTTAATTCTAATAATCAGCTACAAGAGGTAATTGCAGAATCTGATGGAAATTCAGTTAACGTACAACTTAATCGTGACGGAAAGGAATTAGCTTTTGAATTAACACCCGTATATTCAGAGCAAAGCAGAGCCTATCAAGTCGGTATGTGGGTTCGTGATAGTACAGCAGGAATAGGCACCATGACTTTCCACGAGCCTTCTAGTGGTGCTTTTGGAGGTCTAGGGCATCCTATATGTGATATAGACACAGGTGGCGTGATACCCATTTCTAGTGGCGAGATAGTGAACGTACAAATTAACAATGTCAAAAAAGGTTATGAGGGTATACCTGGAGAATTACAAGGTAGTTTTATTTCAGGTGATGCGATAGGAATACTAAGTAAAAACAACAAATACGGTGTGTTTGGTAGCCTCTCAATAAAGCCAGATGCAAGAAGAGCAATGCCAATGGGATTAAAACAGGACGTTGAAGTTGGCGATGCAACCATACTAACAACAGTAGATGGCATAACTCCTAAGGAATACAGTATAAGCATTGAAAAAATTGATTATAGAAATAATGACACAGCCAAAAACATGATAATAAAAATCACAGATGAAGAGCTACTTGAAAAGACAGGTGGAATAGTACAGGGCATGAGTGGTAGTCCTATTATTCAAAATGGCAAGCTAATTGGTGCAGTTACCCATGTTTTCGTGAATGACCCCGCTAAGGGATATGGCGTTTTTGCCGAAAATATGTACGAACTAGGCTTATAAATTAAAGCTTAACGAATTATTATAAAACAAAAAAACTGCCTATTACAGACAAGTTATATGCTTGTCTGTAATACATATAACTTAAAAGTTAAAGTTTACAGAGTTGCATAAACGTCTATAAAGACAGTTTAATATTAAAAAATATATTATCTTACTATCTGCTATCTTCGCTAAAACCACTTTCAACTAATCCAACAAGAGCATCAACCGCAGACTGTTCATCAGAACCATCAGCGATAATTCTAATTGCAGTACCTCCAACGATACCTAAAGAAAGGATACCAAGAAGACTTTTTGCGTTCACACGACGTTCTTCCTTTTCAATCCAAATTGAAGATTTGAATTCATTAGCCTTTTGAATAAAAAAAGTAGCGGGTCTGGCATGCAAGCCAACCTGATTTTGTACCATAACATCTTTTACATACATATTAACACAACTCCCTAAATTAAATTCGATAATTAATATACCAATTAAGACTGGCAGAAAAAAGTCTAAACCCAATGCTTTGCGATAAAGTATATTGACATTTCAAATTCTTGAAAAGTTAAGTTACTTTGGATTTCAACATTCCCTTTTTATTTTCTTTGCTAATTAACATTATACAAGCTAATTATTTTATAGTCAACTTCAAAAACGCATTATTGTGCATTTTTGAGTAAAAGTTCTACGCTTTGTTTATACCTATTATAAATATTCATTCAATTTTTGTTAATATTCACGAAGAAATAACTTTTGATTTAACATAATAAGGTAAATTATTTAGTTTACACAGTTTTCAACATCTGTTTGTATAAGCTTTTTACAAAGAATATTTCTAAACTATTAACTTAAAATGTATAAATTATAGATAAAAAGCTTAGAAATCATTAAATACAATTATTGTAATTTGTTATCATCATGTAAAAAATATTATAACTTTTCATCAATTGATAATTTTTTTGTGTACTTTTCATATAAATCTGGACGCTTTTCTTGGGTGATTTCAACGCTTTTTTCATGTCGCCAGTCTGCTATGTTTTTGTGATGTCCAGACAAAAGTGTGGACGGAACTGTTTCATTTTCCCAAACCTCAGGGCGTGTATACTGAGGATACTCTAATAGTCCATTAAAATGGCTCTCCTCCTCGAAACATTCAGGGCTTGATAAGACACCATCACACATACGAGCAACGCTATCAATAAGCACAAGTGCTGGAAGCTCTCCACCTGTTAAAACATAGTCGCCAATGGAGATTTCCTCATCAACAATTTTGTCGATTATTCGTTGGTCAACACCTTCATAATGCCCACAAATTATGAAAATATCCGTCTTTAATGACAACTCAACAGCTTTTGTTTGCGTTAAAGGTATTCCTTTTGGTGTCATATATATAGTATGCGGTTTGCAGTCTAGCTGTTCACATACAGCCTTGTAGCAGTTATATATCGGCTCTGCTTGCATCACCATACCCATACCACCACCATATGGAACATCGTCAACACGCCTGTGCTTGTCCATCGTATAATCACGAATCTGCACACACGATACATCAATTACGCCTTTATTCCTAGCCCGTCCTACAATGCTTTCAGATAAAACCGTTTCACACATTTCTGGAAACAGAGTTGCAACCCTAATCCTCATCATCAAAAAGCCCTCTTAGTGGTCTGATTTTCATTGTAGCATTATCTATGTCAGTTTCAATTACAACATCGGCAATTGCTGGCACAAGGTAGGTTCTATCCTCTCCCTTAATGCTATAAACATCATTTGCACCCGTTTGCAAAACCTCATCAATTTTACCATAAAGCACATTGCTATCTACATCATAAACGCTCAATCCAATTAAATCCTGTACGAAATATGAGTCCTCTTCTAATTCTACATCATCTCTATTCATGTATAAAATGGAATCTCTAAGCTTATTTGCATCATCAATATTATCAATACCCTTAAACTTTAGTATTGCCATATTTTTATGAATTCTTGCATTCTCTACCTCAATTTTTTCTTTTTTATCACCTAAATATAATTCATCAAACTCACACAAAAAATCAACAGAGTCGCAATAGTGCATAACCTTAACTTCACCTTTCAAGCCTTGCACATTTACAATCTTCCCTATCTCCAAAAATTGTTTTTGCATAAAAATCTCCTTCCCAGCTTATGAAATAGCCAAAACGCTATACAATAGTATAAAAAATATGTATCAGCCAATATCTTTAAAATAACCATAATAAAATCTATTATACCACAAAAAAGCCATAAGAGAAAGAGTAAAAACAAAAATGTTCATATTTATTGATTAAGGCATAAAAACACCCTCCTCGTCGGCGTTTAATCTTATCAGCCAACAAGGAGAGCATATTCTACATTATTTTAAACTTCAATTTCTACAAAACTGCCCTCAGGAAATTCACTTATTTGGCTTGTGAGATATTTACTAAGAGTAATAATATCAACCATATTAATAACACTATCTTTATTTACATCAGCAGTATAAATGCCGTGTTCCCACTTAAAATCATATTGATTAAGAAGATATCTCTTGAGAAGCATTAAGTCTGATATATTCAGTTTTGCATTACCGTCTACATCTCCTAACAGGCGTACAATAGTTTCTGTTTGTGGTGTGGTTGTTGAGGTTTCCGCAGGAGTGGTTTCAATAGGTGTAGTTTCAGTTACAGTGGTTTCAACTGGTGTTGTTTCCGGTACATCAGGCATACTGTCAAAACGATTGGTTTCATCCTTGATTTGAGTCCAAACATAGCGAAGCATCCACGCATCATACTCTGTAATTACAGCAGAATCCCCAGCCCACATAATAGTTTTAGATGGGAAGCCAGATGGTGGGCGTTCGTCCTCTCCATAGAAATCCGTCAATCCAAAGCCATGCCCAATTTCATGCTCTATAATATGTGCCTCATTTGAATTAAGCATACTTAATATATAGTCGTCAGAAATACGCTGTCCCCAGTCGCCACCTGCACCTCCCTGAAAGCCAGTTGTACCCCAAAGATACATATCAAAGCGTTTATCTAAGCCACCTGGATAGGTGTATGACGCCTCCCAAAAATGATCAGCTCTTGAAAGCTCACTTGGAGCACAGGGCAAAAGCTCGGGGATACTAGCATTTTCATTATGTAATCCATCGGTAATAGTATCTGTATAAACGATTTCATCCGATTGCCTGTCTAAAATCAAGTTCTCGTCAAGAACAGCCCAACCTACAACATTAACATCAATTATATCATAAGGCCAGTTTTCATATCCTGAAAGATATTTTGTCCAATTATTTATCTGTCGGCTTATCATGCTTTCCATATCTTTACGCTGTTGCAGTGAAAGTGCAGTGTATGACTGCCATCTTACGACATAGTTAAGTGTACCATTTCCAGCGACAATTTGGTCGAAGATAAGGTTTCTACGCTCAGTAGATTTTTCGTCAAGAATTCGGTTCTGCCAAATCCAGTCAAGTGATTCCCTGTATTCAGTTGGCATATTGTCTAAAGTTGTGGTTGTAACGGCCTCAGTTTTTTGCAGAGTGTTTGTAGATAAACAGAATGGTACTGTAACTATTGAAACACCCATAACAAGACAAAGCATAGCAGTTTTTATACGCTTATGTAATCTCATGTAAAGTACCCCTTTTTATAATAATATTTATTTTGTAAGGATTTTTAGCAATCCTGACAAATCAAACGAATTAATAACCCCATCACCATTGATATCTGAATTTTTTGGTGCAGGAATTGTTTTTGTTGCTCCCAAAATATACTTTTTTAGAGTAATCAAATCGGCAATATTTATCTTTTCATCGCCATTAACATCACCTAAAACAACCTTACGTCCCTCTGGTTCAGTACCAAATACAAGTGTATCATCAAGATAAACAGGGGCTTTTAGAGTTAAAGCATAGTCCTCAACTAGGTTTTCCCTGCTAAAATCATTCGTTGGGTCCCAGTTGCTGTTATAATCTTCATCTTGTTCAACAATAAGTGCAAACTGCACCTCACGGCAACCGAATAATGGATAGCCGAACCAATCAATTTCAATATAATAAGTACCGTTATCGTCCCAGCTATAAGGCCCACTAATATTCACAGGGCCATCATAAGAAGCTTCGTTTTGGTCGTAATATTTTTCTATTCGCACATCATCAATAGTTTGCCCAGCCGTAGTAAGCTCCTCAATATTAAAGAAGTATCTAAATTTAAGGTTATCCACATATCTAGGAGGTAGGAAAGTATCAGAGTAAAGGTTAAAAGTAACCTGTGTACGCTCTAGATTTTCCTGTTCAAGCTTTCCCTCAATATAGAATTCAGTAATCTCACCTTTCATAGAAGCTTCGGTAGGAGGGAAATTCTCCATAGGCTCATGCCCTAAATCCTCACCATAGAAGTGATACAATCCAGCACAAGCACCAGTAAACGCAGCATTATAGTCCACTGCAACCTCATTATATATGTAATCCTTAGTAATATCTACATGGAAGTCATCTTGGTCAGGTCCGCCAACCAACGCCCCCCAAAGCACATGGGTTTGAACAGCAGGGTCATCCATACTAAGCGTTGTTGAGCCATGTGCAGCACGGTGATGAGGATTTTTCGCTGCAGTTTCAGAATATCCGACGATATACGGACGATTCATAGGATTCTTCCCCATGATATATTCCATCTGTCCTTCTGCCCAATCTGCGAACCTCATATCGCCAGTTTCCTTTGTATAAACCAAAGCACAAAGCTGTGCGGCAGTATCATATCTTGCTGAACCGTAGTTATTAAGCATAGCAAATCCAGCAGGAGTCTGTGCGAGATATGTTCCATCAGCTGTGTCTAAATGTGGAATAGTTCCGCCTGACCAGTATTCAATATTCCATCTGAATATATACCAATCTCTTTCAGTATTTGTGATAGGAGCAAGCTTTGCAAACACACCACCCCAAATTGTATCCCAGCAGTGAACCCAAATGTTCTGCCAGCCATTGCCAGTATCCTTGATAATTCTTTGCATATAACCAGTATAATCCTGTGTGCCATTTTCATTTAAAGTATCGCTCAAAGAAATAATTTGGTCTATGTAACTCCAATCGCCAGTACATTCATATAGCCAAACTGCTGCCCATGAAAGTTCATCATAGTCATAGCTAGAGGTGTAAAACCCACCGTCATAGCCCAAGCCTCTGTTTTCAACAGCAAATTCATAGAGTGCAAGAGCCTTAGTAAGGCTTTCTTCAGCATACTCAGGGTCAGTATCCTTGAAGTTTAGATAGTTTATAGCAAGAGAAGCAGCCGTTCCAGCACACATATCCGAAGCAGGATTATCAACTGTCGCAAAGTATGCAGGTCTTGCAAAATCAAGCAATGCCTCATTCTGTAACTCAGGAGGATTCCAGTAGTTATGGTCGATATTTCCCTCACCAACTTGATAACAGAAAGCTATTACATCACCATTTTCATCAAGATAAGTGGACTTCATATAGAAATCATTGAACCAACGGAGAATATCCTCAGCGTGTTCCTGTTGTCCTGTTTTTTCATAAGCATCACGGAACTCATAATATCCCCAACCGACAGTTGAAGCAGCGTAGCAACCAGGAAGCCCGAACTTAACGTGGTCACCAGCGTCATGCATACCCCCATCTTGGTCTATTAATCCATCACCATCGGGGTCAAGTATATCCCTATACTCTTCAATAAATTCTTCTGAAAGGTTCGTGCCCTTCATATCCTCACCCATAGGCTTGAGTGGAATAGTAGCGTCCTCTGTATGGCAATCGCCCCTCCATTCAAGGTTACCCCCTGTAATTCCAGAACCACATTTATTGGCATCGTAGAAGTATAATGACATTTGTAGAGCCTTTGCAAAATTAATTTCAACATCATCATACTCATCAGTGGTAGTTGTCGCTGACAGGGCAGAAGTGCAGGCAGAAGCAACCATAACTGCTGAAACAGCAAGCATGCTTACCTTCTTAGAAAGCCTTGATTTACCCATGTATCCCATTCCTTTCAATAAACTTTAACATAATAAACGCACTATGTTAACAACATTTTACTAATAAATAAATTATATTACATTTTCATAATAATTACAAGCATTTTGCAATTATTTTCAATATTTCACACAAAGATTTTATATAATAGCAAAAAATCCACCACATTTATTGTAAGAAATGATAAAAACGTGGCAACCTTTTATGATTGCCACGCAGTCTTACGCTTTCAGCCGAGTTTCTCTTTTATTTTTTCAAAGAAGGATTGTCTTTTCTGATAATTTTTATCAGTTAGTGAATTTTCAAAGCTTTTAAGTAATTCCTTTTGCTTTTTCGATAAGTTCTTAGGCACTTCAACCACGACTTTAACATACTGGTCGCCCCTATCAGTTCTGCCTAGCTTTTTTATACCCTTATTTTTCAGACGGAATGTAGTGCCGTTTTGAGTGCCCTCGCTGACGGAGTATTTAACATTACCATCAATAGTAGGAACAGTAATTTCATCTCCCAAAACAGCCTGAGTATAGGTTAATGGGATTTCACAGTGAACATCAAAACCATTTCGTGTAAACACTGGGTCAGGTCTAACAGTTATGCCCACATGAAGATTTCCACTTGGTCCTCCATTAAGTCCAGAGTCGCCCTGATTAGGAACACGAAGCACCTGTCCATTATCTATACCTGCTGGAATTTCAACATTAATAGTTTTTTGTACACGATTTCTTCCACTACCATTACAGTTTGAACAAGGGTTATTAATAACCTTACCCTTACCATTACATCTAGGACAAGTTTTTTGTGATTGTATCACACCAAATGCTGTTCGCTGTGCAACCTTTACAACACCTATACCCCTACAATCAGGACAGGTTTCAGCCGAATAGCCACTTGCAGCACCACTTCCATCGCAATCACCACAACGCTCCATACGGCTAACTTTAACATCTTGTTTTATTCCGTTACAAGCGTCCATAAAGCTAATATTTATGTTAGTTTGAATATCTTGCCCCCTGCGTGGAGAATTGGCATTTGCCGTTGCACCACGAGAGCCTCCACCAAAAATACCACCGAATATATTATCGAATATGTCGCCCATATCGCTAAATCCACCACTAAAACCACCTGTAAAGCCACCCCCACCACCATATGAAGGGTCTACTCCTGCATGGCCAAACTGGTCATACTTAGACTTTTTATCAGCATCAGAAAGCACCTCAAAAGCTTCAGTAGCCTCCTTAAACTTATCCTCAGCCTCTTTATTATCGGGATTAAGGTCGGGGTGATATTTCTTCGCAAGCGACCGATATGCTTTTTTTATATCTTCCTCTGACGAGCCTTTTTGTACCCCTAAGACTTCATAATAATCTCTCTTATTTGCCATAACTTACCTCCTGAAAATGTAGGTACGGACATTCCATCCGCCAGTTTTGAGTTGCATTCTTGCAGGTGAAAATTGTTTTCGCTCCTACAATTCGGGTAACCTTGTTTTTAAGGCTTTTGGGTGGATTATATAATCCACCCAAAAACAACATTCTGATTAACTTAAACTTCGGTATAATCTGCATCAACAACACCGTCATCTGCGTTACTAAAATCTTCAGGATTTGCCTGCTGGGCACTGCCGTCCTGTTGAGGTGCAGCCTGTTTATAAACCTTTTCTGAAAGCTCATGGAAAGCCTTTTGTAGCTCCTCAGTCTTAGCCTTAATATCATCTGTATTATCAGTTTTAAGAGCCTCTTTTAAATCACCACTTTTAGCCTGTATAGGTGCTTTGTCTTCGTCAGTTATCTTATTACCAAAATCAGTCAATGCTTTTTCACATTGGTACACAAGGTTTTCACCAGCATTCTTAGCATCAACAGCCTCACGCTTTTTCTTATCCTCATCGGCATATCTTTCGGAGTCTTTAACAGCCTTTTCGATTTCTTCCTTAGACATATTTGTTGAAGCAGTGATTGAAATATCCTGTTCCTTTCCTGTACCTAAATCCTTAGCAGAAACATGAACAATACCGTTTGCATCTATATCGAAAGTAACCTCAATCTGTGGAACACCTCTTGGCGCTGGTGCAATTCCATCAAGCTTGAAAGTACCTAATTGTTTATTATCACTTGCGAACTCACGTTCACCCTGTAAAACATTAATATCAACAGCAGGCTGATTATCAGCATATGTTGAGAAAATCTGTGTTTTCTTTGTAGGAATTGTTGTATTTCTTGTAATCATAGGAGTGCTTATTCCACCAGCAGTTTCAATACCAAGTGTAAGAGGAGTAACGTCTAGTAAAAGTAGACCTTCCTTGACATCTCCACCTAGAACACCACCTTGATATGATGCACCAAGAGCAACACATTCGTCAGGGTTAATACCCTTAAACGCTTCCTTGCCAATTAAATCCTTAACTGCGTCTTGAACAGCAGGAATTCTTGTTGAACCACCCACAAGCAGAACCTTATTCAAATCGCTTGCCTTAAGTCCACTATCTTGCAATGCTTGCTTAACAGGGCCCATTGTAGCCTGTACCAAGTCAGCAGTTAGCTCATTAAACTTAGCCTGTGAAAGTGTTAAGTCAAGATGCTTAGGACCATTTGCATCAGCAGTGATAAATGGTAAATTTATATTTGATGTAGGAGTTGAAGAAAGCTCAATCTTAGCCTTTTCAGCAGCCTCTCTTAGTCTTTGCATAGCCATATTATCATTTGATAAATCAATACCATCCGATTTCTTAAATTCTGCCGTCATCCAGTTGATAATTCTCTGGTCGAAATCGTCACCACCAAGACGGTTATTACCAGCAGTTGCAAGTACCTGTTGAACGCCATCACCCATTTCAATAATGGAAACGTCAAAAGTACCACCACCCAAGTCATAAACCATAACCTTTTGGTCTTCTTCCTTATCAACACCATATGAAAGAGCAGCAGCAGTTGGCTCATTTATAATCCTCTTAACAGTAAGCCCAGCAATCTGTCCAGCGTCCTTAGTAGCCTGTCTTTGAGCATCAGTAAAGTATGCAGGAACTGTAATAACAGCCTCTGTAACCTTTTCACCAAGATATGCTTCAGCATCTGTTTTTAGCTTTTGCAAAATCATTGCAGAAATTTCCTGTGGAGTATAGCTCTTACCGTCAATATCAACCTTAAAATCAGAACCCATATGACGCTTTACTGACATAACAGTTTTATCAGGATTAGTAATAGCCTGACGCTTAGCAACCTGACCTACAAGTCTTTCTCCTGTTTTTGTAAAAGCAACTACTGAAGGAGTTGTTCTTGCACCCTCAGAGTTTGGAATAACTACTGCGTTTCCTGCCTCCATAACTGCAACGCAAGAGTTTGTTGTACCTAAGTCAATACCTATAATTTTTGCCATAATAATCATCCTCTCAATGTAAATAAATTTAATTTATATCAACCATTTAGTTTGGATTGCGAAGTTATTAATTTGCAACAACAACCATTGCATAACGTATAACCCTATCACCCAGCATATAACCCTTTTGATAAACCTCACAAATTGTGTTCTCTTCAAAATTTTCATCATCCACACGCTTAATAGCATTATGCAGATTAGGGTCGAACGGTTCGTTTAATGCCTCAATCTCCCTAACATTCATCTTCTCTAAAATAGATTTAAGCTGATTGAAAATCATTTCAATACCAACTCTATAATTATCATCTGAACAAGCTGTTTCAAAAGCACGTTCAAAATTATCAATAACAGGAAGTATCTCCGACAAACAGTCTATTGAAGCGTCGCTATAAGCATCAGCCTTTTCCTTAACAGTACGCTTTCTGTAATTGTCATACTCCGCCATAAGTCTTAAATATTTATCATTTGCACAAGTAAGTGCCTCCTCAATTTTCGCTGCAAGCCCATCGTCCTCTACAACCTCAGTAATATCGACATCAATATCGGTATCCTGAGTTTCAGTTCCATGATTTTCAGTGGATTCTGAATCCTCTGGAATTATATCCTTTTCATCAATCACTTCTGTTATCATCCTTTCCGCTAAAATCATCATCATCTGATATTAAATCTGTAATTTTTTGTGTAAAATATTCTAAATAAGGAATTATTTTTGAATAATCCAGCCTCATTGGACCGATAATTCCTAATGAACCAGCCTCTTTATCGCCTTTTTGATACTTTGAAACTATAAGACTTGAGTTACCAATAATAAAGCTATCCTTTTCATCACTGAAAATAACCTTAATCCCTTCAAAGCTATTATCAATCAAAGACATAACATTGTGCTTATTCTCAATAAATCGAACAATCTCCATTTTATCAAGGTCATCACGATTGAGAAGATTTTTCTCACCACTAACAGTAACCTCATCATCACGCAAATCCTTTGACAGCTCATATATGCTTTGAACAAGTGGCGAAAGAGTAACCATATAAGTTCCAAGGGCAGCTACAAGGTCATCGAAAACTTTATCAGAAAGGTTTTCAATTGAAACACCATGAAGGTTTTCTTGAATATACTTACTGAAAAAATCAAGATGTTGCTCATCTAAATCAAACTCAAGCCGACAAGCTTTATTCTTTACACTTCCACTTGAGGTAATAAGCAAAATCACATACAGTCGTTTACCCGTTGGAATTATCTCAACCTTTGTTATAATTGAAAACTTAGGGGTTGAGTTGCTAGCGACTGTTGCACATTTGGTGATTTCAGCAAGTGCAGTAGTTGCATTTTGTATTAAAAGCTCTTCAGTAAACACATCTTCAACATTTAGCAAATCATCAAGATGTTGTTTCTCCTCATCAGTAAGAGAGCGATTTTCAGCAGAAATACTATCAATATACATTTTAAATCCACTAAATGTAGGCGTTCTACCAGCTGAAGTATGGGGTTGTTCAAGCAATCCAAGCTGTTCTAGAATTGCCATATCATTTCTGACTGTCGCTGCTGACACGTTAATTTCCGGAAGCTTAGATATTGTTTTTGAGCCAACTGGTTCTCCAGTCAAAATATACTCGTCAATAACAGCTCTTAGAATTTTTAATTTTCTGTTATTCACTTTAAATCTAACCCTCCTTATTCTCAATACTGTTGAAGCTTATATTTGAGTGCTAGCACTCTAACTGCTTGAGTGCTAAATATAATTTAACACTATAATTAACTTATGTCAAGAGCAATAAAAACTTTTCGTTGTTTTTGCACAAATGAATTAACATAAAATCAGCTATTTTGCACAAGAAGCACAATGTAGAATTTCATAATTTCATTTTGTCATTGTCGCTATTGACTTTTTATAATAATTTGTTATAATAAAGGAGTGTATATTGAATTTAAGGGAATATATTTTCCTATATTTTAATTGGCTATTTATCATATCTTATAACAGTGATAAATAGTTACTTTAACTAAATGTCAATGTATATATATTAGGATAAGATTATTTTATTTTAACCTAAAATATTAGAAAATATCTAAATTAGGATAACAGAAAAATTGCTATAATGCTATAATATAGTGCAAGCAAAAAATATTGCACGGTTAAGAAATCATTATAAAGGTGAGTAATGAACAATAAAAAAGAACAATACAAGAGAATAATTTCGTTTTTTTCTGCAGTTATTATCTTAACATTAACAACTGCTACTTTTGGTTATGTGTGGTATGAATACTATGCAAGCGATATTATTCTTCCTTTTTATCGAAAGGGAAACTGGCTACTTGTTGGCGTTTATATGATTTTAACGCTTTTGTTTTTCAAGGTATACGGTGGGTTTAAAATCGGATACCTTAAAAGAGCTGATATGATTTATTCGCAATCGCTTTCGATTTTATGCGTTAATGCTGTAAGCTATCTGCAAATAAGCCTTATTGGACGTCGGTTGATGAATTTGATGCCAATGCTTATAATGACAATGCTTGACATAGTTATTATAATCGGTTGGACTTGGATTATGACAGCATTGCACTCAAGAATTTATCCTCCACGACGGCTTATTATTGTATATGGGAGCAAGCTTGCTGAAAATCTTGTAAGCAAAATGAGTTTGCGTGTTGACAAATATATTATAAGTGCCTCTGTTAAGGAAGAGGAAGGGCTTGAAGAAATAAAGGACAAGCTTGTTGAATATGACGGTGTGATTATTTGTGATATATCGGCTAATTTAAGAAATAACATATTGAAGTTTTGCTTTGAGAATTCAATAAGAACTTATATTTCACCAAAAATATCTGATATAATGCTTAGGGGTGCTGAGGAAATTAAGCTGTTTGACACGCCTTTGTTGCTAAATAGGAATTATGGCTTGACGTTTGAACAGAGGATGTTTAAACGGATATTTGATGTGATAGTTTCGATAATTGGCTTTGTAGTGGCATTGCCATTAATGTTAATTATTGCAATTGCAATTAAACTATATGATGGTGGACCTGTTTTCTACAAGCAAAAAAGGCTTACTATAGATGGTAAGGAGTTTTTTGTTTATAAGTTTAGAAGTATGATTATAGATGCTGAAAAAGACGGCGTAGCTAGGCTTGCAAGTGATGATGACAATAGAATTACACCTGTGGGTGCTTTTATTAGAAAGGTTCGTTTGGACGAGCTTCCACAGATTGTAAATATTATAAAAGGCGATATGTCAATTGTTGGACCAAGACCTGAACGCCCTGAATTAATGGAGCAATATAAAAAGGATATGCCAGAGTTTGAGTTTAGGTTAAAGGTAAAAGCTGGACTGACGGGCTATGCACAGGTTGTTGGAGTATATGATACAACACCGTATGATAAGCTTAAAATGGACTTGATGTACATTGAGAGCTATTCACTTTTGCTTGATTTACGAATTATGCTTATGACGCTTAAAATTATGATTTTCCCAAGCAAAAACAATTCGAATGAACAAAAATAATTATATAAACGGAGAGAGAATATGAAAATTACAGCAGTTATTATGGCTGGTGGTCGTGGAGAGCGTTTCTGGCCAAAGAGTAGAAATAACTTCCCAAAGCAGTTTCTTTCACTGACAGCAGATGGTGAAACTATGATACAAAAAACAGTGTCAAGGCTTTTGCCTTTGGTTGCGTATGAGGATATTTTTATTGTTACTAATGAGAATTATGTTTCGGTTGTAAAGGAACAGCTACCAAAACTTCCTGTTGAAAATATTCTTGCAGAGCCTATGGCAAAAAATACTGCACCATGTATCGGCTTTGCAGCTATGGTTATCAACAAGAAGTATGACGATGCGATTATGCTTGTGTTACCGTCAGACCATCTTATTAAGTATGAGGATATGTATATTGATACGCTTAAACAGGCGATTAGGGTTGCTAAAGAGGGCAAAAATCTCGTAACTATTGGTATTACACCAACTTATCCTGAAACAGGTTATGGTTATATTAAGTTTGCTAAACATAAAGATGACCAAAGTGCTGGCGTTTATGAGGTTGATAAGTTCGTTGAAAAGCCTGATTTAGATACAGCAAAAGAATATCTATCGTCAAGAAAATATCTGTGGAATAGTGGAATGTTCGTGTGGAAGATTTCTTCCATTATGGATAATTTTAACGAGTTCTTGCCCGACATGAAGGACGGCTTGCAAAATATAAAGAACGCTGTTGGAACTGATACCTTTGAACAGGTTCTGCACGATAGCTTTGAGAGCTTTAATTCTGATTCAATTGACTTCGCAATTATGGAAAAGGCAAAAGATATTTTTACGATTTCAGGGAGCTTTGGTTGGGACGATGTAGGTAGCTGGCTTGCCCTCGAAAGAATAAATCAAACAGATGAACATGGAAATTATATGTCAGGCGATGTAGTCACAATCGGCACAGAACGCTCTATTGTATGCGGTGGAAAAAGACTTGTTGCTGTCGTAGGTGTTGAGGATATTATTGTTGTCGATACCGATGATGCAATCCTTATCTGCTCAAAGGATAATACACAAGATGTTAAAAAGGTTATCGAAAACTTGAAAATCTGTAATAGACGTGAGTTAATTTAGTTCGCCACGTTCGCCTTACGGCATGAGGCTGCCGCCTCAAACTCCGCCAAGCTTTTTGAAAAAAGCTTGAGCAAAAACTTTTGTGTTTGTGTGTTATGGTGTGCTGGATATTTACGCTATACACATATATAAAAGTTTTTAATCCAATTTTTTCAAAAAATTGGCGGGGGTTTGGGGCGAGTAGCCCCATAAGCCGACAGGCTTCCATATAACAAGTTAAATAAAATATAAGGAGATATTAAAATGAAAAATGCTTTGATTACTGGTGTTACTGGACAGGACGGCTCTTATTTGGCCGAACTACTACTTGAAAAGGGTTACAATGTTTATGGTATAATGAGGAGAAAAAGTGTTGTTGATTACGGAAACGTTGAGCATATTAAGGATAAAATTAAATTTATCTATGCTGATATGACTGACGTAATCTCTCTAATAAATGCTATGAAAGTTTCACAGGCTGACGAGGTTTACAACCTTGCTGCACAGTCATTCGTTGCTACAAGCTGGGAGCAACCTTTAGCAACTGCTGAAATTAACGCTACTGGTGTTACAAATATGCTTGAGGCTATCAGAACTGTTAAGCCTTCATGCCGTTTCTATCAGGCTTCTACTTCAGAAATGTTCGGATTGGTACAGGAAATTCCACAGAAGGAAACTACACCTTTCTACCCTAGAAGCCCATACGGAGTTGCAAAGCTTTATGGTCACTGGATTACTAAGAACTACCGTGAGAGCTATGATTTATATGCTTGCTCTGGAATTCTGTTTAACCACGAGAGTGAAAGACGTGGTAAGGAGTTTGTTACAAGAAAAATTACTGATGCTGTTGCTAGGATTAAGTTTGGTATACAGGACCATCTTGAGCTTGGAAACATGGACTCAAAGCGTGACTGGGGACATTCACAGGACTATGTTAAGGCAATGTGGCTGATGCTACAACAGGATACTCCTGACGATTATGTTATTGCTACAAATGAAACAAGAACTGTTCGTGAGTTCGTTGAAATCTCATTCAAGCATACTGGCGTAGAGATTGAGTGGCAGGGTGAGGGCATTGACGAAATCGGTATCGACAAGGCAACAGGCAAGACTATTGTTAAAATCAACCCTAAATTCTTCCGTCCTGCTGAGGTTGATATTCTGCTTGGCGACCCTGCAAAGGCAGATGCTGCACTTGGTTGGGTAAGGGAAATTTCATTTGACCAGCTTGTTAAACGTATGATTGACAATGACTTGGCTTTAGTTGAAAAGGAAATAAAGATTGGTAAGATTGACTAAAATATAAGGAGTAAAGCGTGAATATTGCTTTTGATGTGCATCCGCTGATAAGCGACGTAATTACAGGTATTGGCTATTGTGAGGCTGGTCTTATTGATGCTCTTACGACGGACTTTCCCGATAATAAGTATCTGTTTGACTATTTTGCGATAAAAAATCCACAGGAAAAAATGAATCACTTAAAGCCATATTTCAAGGAGAATTGTGTGCATAATACGGGGTTTTTCTCTGGTTTTGCATATAGAGCTGCTATGAATTTTGTGCCGATACCTTATAGTATGTTTTTTGGCAAGAAAGCTGATATTACACACTTCTTTAACTATATAATACCTCCTGGTGTGCATGGAAAACGCATTGTTACCGTTCATGATATGGTTTACAAGGCTTTTCCTGAAACCATGAGGACTAGGACAAGAAAACTGCTTGAAACGGGACTTGAAAAGTCGATGAAAAGAGCAGATTTGATTGTTACTGACTCAGAATTCAGCCTTAGGGAGATTGCAAAATATTTTCCAAAGTTTGAGGAGAAAATTCGTGTTGTGCCATGTGGAGTGGATAGCAAGCGTTTTTATCCGATAGAGGATAAGAGTAGGATTGATACGGTTAAGCAAAAACTTGGTATTAATGGCGATTATTTTCTTTATCTTGGTACGATTGAGCCACGAAAGAACCTTGAAAGGATTATTGAGGCTTATGCAGAATTTCGCAAGGGTGCTGGTACGGACATTCCTAAGCTTGTGCTTGCTGGGGGAAAGGGTTGGCTCTTTGAAAGTATCTTCCAAAAAGCAGAGGAACTTGGATTGCAAGATAGCGTGATGTTTACTAAATATATCGCTAGTGAGGATATGTGTCCACTTATGAATGGTGCGATGGCGTTTGTTTTTCCGTCAATTTATGAGGGGTTTGGTATGCCACCACTTGAAGCAATGGCTTGTGGAACTCCTGTGCTTACGTCGGTTGAGGCATCACTTCCTGAGGTTGTGGGGGATTGTGCTGTTTCGGTTGATGCCTACTCCGTTAAGTCGATTGCAGATGGCTTGGGGTTGCTTTATAGCGATAAAAGCTTGCGTGATGGGTTGTCGGAGAGAGGGCTTGAGAGGGCTGAAAGGTTTACATGGAGCAATGCAGGGAAAAAGCTGTATAGCGTCTATGAGGAAGCTTTAAAATAAGATTATGTGGGTTATAGCAAAGGAATATATATGAAAATTTTACAAGTTAACAAGCTTTATTATCCACATATTGGTGGAATTGAAACGGTTGTACAGAATATTGCTGAGGGGCTGAATGATAGAACGGAGATGGAGGTTCTTGTGTGTCAGCCTAAGGGTAAGGCGATGAGTGAGGTCGTTAATGAGGTGTTTGTATCTCGCTCGGGTAGCATGGGTACGCTGTTTTCGATGCCTATTTCATTTTCGTTTATTTCTGATTTCAAGCAAAAGGCAAAAAATGCTGATGTTATTCATGTTCATTTGCCGTTTCCACTTGCTGATTTGGCTTGCATAACGTCGGAATATAAAGGCAAAGTTGTAATTAGTTGGCATAGTGATGTTGTAAAACAGAAAAAGCTTATGTTCTTTTACAAGCCGATTTTGAAGAGGTTTTTAAGGCGAGCTGATAAGATTATTGTCGCTACTAAGGGGCATATTGATGGCTCTGGATATCTCAAGCCTTATAGAAATAAATGTAAAATAATACCATATGGACTAAATATAGAGGACTATGAGGATATAGAGGATTTCAGGCCTATTTTATCGGATTTGCTTGTTTCAAAGCAGAATAAAAAGGTGCTGTTTACAGGAAGACTTGTCTATTACAAAGGCGTTGAAGTACTAATCAACGCCTTTGAAAAGATTATAGGCTGTGAGTTGTTTATTGTCGGAAAAGGTAATCTTGAGTTGGAATTGAAAGCTAGGGTTGAGGAATTAGGGCTTGCTGATAAGGTGCATTTTATGGGGAATTTATCCTTTGAGGAGCTTAAATATGCCTTTGCCGATTGCGATATATTCGTGCTTCCGTCAGTTGCAAACAGTGAGGCGTTCGGTATTGTTCAAATGGAGGCTATGGTTTATGGCAAGCCTGTTATAAATACTAGTTTACCAACGGGCGTTCCACATGTAAGTCTTGATGGGCAGACGGGGATTACTGTTCCTCCGAATGATGTTTTGGCTTTGGCAGGGGCGATACAAAAGCTTGCTGATGACGATGATATAAGGGAAAAATTTGGGCAGAATGCATATAAGAGGACTAGGGAAGAATTTGGTATGCAGAAAATGCTTGATGACATATATGGACTTTATGAGGAACTTTTAGGAAGTAAATCAAAGGAGCTGAAAGAATGAAAGCATTGGTAGTTGGTGGTGCAGGGTTTGTTGGTGGGTATCTTATTGAGCATCTTATTAGGGATTGCGGTTATGATGTGCTTGCGACAAAGCTTGAAAATGAAACGATAGAGAACAGTGAATGTGAAGTTTGTAACCTTAACATTATGGATAGTACAAGCGTAAGTCAGCTTTTAAATAGATACAAGCCAGACTGTATTTTTCACCTTGCAGCACAAAGCTCCGTTGCGTTATCATGGAAAAATCCACAGCTTACGGTTGATGTTAATATAAAAGGTACGTTGAATTTACTTGATGGTATTAAGGATATGGACAGCAAGGCAAGGCTTTTGCTGATTGGTTCGGGTGAGGAATATGGCTTGGCTGTTAATGGTAGTGAGCCGATAAGTGAGGAGAATTCCGTTAAGCCTGGTAATATTTACGCTGTTACAAAGGCGACACAAAATATGCTTGGTGGGGTATATTCAAGGGCGTTTGGTATGGATATTGTTATGGTTAGGGCATTCAACCATATGGGGCCTAGACAGGCTGAAATGTTCGTTGTATCAGATTTCTGTAAACAGGTCGCTGAAATAGAGGCTGGCGAAAAAGAAAACATTATGATGGTTGGTAATTTGTCTGCAAGACGTGATTTTACCGATGTTCGTGATGTTGTTAGAGCATATGGATTGCTTGCTCAAAATGGAAAGGCTGGCGAAACATATAATGTTGGAAGTGGGAAGGCAGTTGCGATACAGGAAATTCTTGATATGATTTTGGGTATGGCTAATACAGAAATTCTTGTTGAAACTGATAAAAATAAACTTCGCCCGTCAGATATTCCAACGATTTCAGCGAATACGTCAAAGATAAAAAAAGACATTGGCTGGATTACAGAGATACCGATAGAGAGAACAATTGAGGATACCCTAAACTATTGGAGGGACAGGGTTAGAGGAGAAAATAATGCGAATTAATCATATAAATATGACAATAACTCATGCAGAAAATTCACCTTTGGGGGTTGGAAAATGAGTGTAATACAGGTTAATGATATTCATAAAAAGTTCAAGGTCTACCTTGATAAGGGGCATACGCTAAAGGATAGGCTACTGTTCTGGAATAGGAATAAATATGAGGAGCGTGGCGTTCTCAACGGTATTAGCTTTGAGGTAGAGCAAGGTGAGGCTATTGGTCTTGTCGGTCATAATGGCTGTGGTAAAAGTACGTTGCTTAAACTTATGACAAGAATTTTAGAGCCTACTTCAGGAAGTATTGATATAAAGGGCAGGGTTTCAAGCCTTATTGAACTTGGTGCAGGATTTCACCCAGATATGACGGGACGGGAAAATATCTACACAAATGCTGCGATTTTTGGTCTTACTAAAAAGGAAATAGATGGGCGACTAAACGATATTATTGAGTTTTCGGAATTGCAGGATTATATCGAAAACCCCGTAAGAACGTACTCATCAGGAATGTATATGCGACTTGCGTTTTCTGTTGCGATAAATGTTGATGCAGATGTATTGCTTATTGATGAAATACTTGCAGTTGGTGATGCCGCATTTCAATCAAAATGCTTTGATAAGCTGATGGATATTAAGGCTAAGGGTACTACAATTGTTATTGTTTCCCACTCCTTATCCCAAATTGAGCAGATTTGTGAGAGGTCTATTTGGATTGATAAGGGTTTAATCAGAATGATGGGTAAGCCGAATGAGGTTCACCCTGAATATATGGAATTTATGGGCAATAAGAAAAAGACAGCTGTTATTCAAACAAAAGAAAAAGAAACCGATAATAGCGATTCAAAAAAAGAAAGTCTTGCTGAAGATGAAAAAAAGCTAGAAAAAGAATTTACAGCAGAAATAGTTAAGGCAGAGCTTTTAGATAGTGAGGGGATTGGTAAAGAAAACTTTAAGGCTGGTGAGGAGGTAACACTTAAAATCTCCTATAAGGCTGAACCGAAAAATATTGATGATGTGTTAATCGGACTTTTGTTTTATAGAGTGGATAATGTCCAGTGCTATGGCACTAATACGCAGAGGGAGCGTGTTCCTGCGTTTAAGCTAAATGAAAGTGGCGAAATACTTTGTCATTTTGATAAACTAAATCTTGTTGAGGGTTCGTACTGGATTGATATTGCTGTTCGTTCTCAGGATATGTTTGCATATGATTATAAGGCTCGTGCTGTTCGGTTTAATGTGTATTCAAGTATTCAAGAGGTCGGTATAGCAAGGCTTGAGCATACATGGAGTTTTAGTTAGTTGTAAATTTATACAGAAATGTTTTATATAATTGGAGGATAAAGTGTGAAGGAAATAGATGAACAAAAAGTGACATATAATGGCTGTGAAATTAATGAACGAAATCCTATAAAAAAGATAATAAAACGCTTTGGACGCAAGCTGAGTTTTTGGTATATACATCCGTTTGGGGAAAAACAGAATCAGTTTAATAGTAGCATTAGCAGTGCTATTGATAAATTGGAGCAAGAAAACCTAAAAACTGAGGAATACCATAAGGAAGCAGAAAGCTTGATAATGGGAATGGCTGCCATTCAGACTAGCTATAAGGCATTGCTTAATGAATTTAATGCAGTAAAACTCAGGTCAACGCTTAATAGTAATAATATACAGAGAATACAAAATTGGGTTGATGATGGAAATGAAGAGATTGAGAATTATCTGATTGATATAAATCCTGAGATAAGAAAGGGCGTAAGGAAGGCTGAGGTAAAGGAATTAACGTCTTATGGTTATTCTGGACTTGGAGAAAAGATTATAACATTAAAGCGTGCTGAAAACGACTCACCTGCAACTGCTAGAATACTTTCAGAGATTGAAAAATGCTATATAAGCGGTGCTAAAAACGAACTTGAGCTGATTAAGATTAGGTATCAGCGTAATACTATTGCTGTTATTTGCGTTGGACTTCATGATTCTCTTGGTATAGAGGCAATCAGAAATGAAGCTTATGACTTGTATATGATGCTGAAAAACAAGAGTATTTACAATGCAAAGATGATTTCAATTGAACCTGATTTCACAGAAATAGTTGTGAAGGATGGAATAACCTATCTTCCAATGTCTGACGATGAAAAGGTTAGGTCACATATGGCGGAGGTTAACCCACAGTTGTGCATTTTTTGTGAAAGCACTGCAAATATTTTGCATATAAATAATGGAAGTTTCCTCATGTTTAAAAGCATTGTTAAACTTAGTGGACAGAACCCTTTGCAGTCGATGAATGGAAATATAATTGAGGAGCTTACTCATCTAAATGACTTTGGTGTGCATAAATACTTTGTTCAATCAAAAACTGCTTACGATTTAATGGTAAAGGCTGGTTTTAGAGAGCCAATTATATCATATCCTGTTATAAATTACATTAAAGAGCGATTTAAGGTGACAAGAAAACCTTTTGTTAATAGCAAGCCTGTTGTGGGCTTTGCATCATCACCTATGGGCGAGGAGCAGATGGAGTTCAGGGGTATGGCATTGCTTGGTGAGTTGGTAAAGCTTATGCCAGAGGTTACCTTTAAGGTTTTATGGCGAAATAAGGAACTTGCTGTGCCAGAGGAAATTAAGAATTCACTAAATTGTGAGTTGGAGTATGGTAAGTATGATATGAATAAATTCTATTCGGAAATTGACATTCTGCTTATTCCATATAAAAATATTGACTTCAATCACGCTTGCTCAGTGTCTGCACTTGAGGCAATGTACAACGGAATACCTACTGTTGTTACAAAGGTTTCGGGAGTGTCGGAAGTGGTACAATACTGTGGTATTGGTGAAGTTGCTGAAAATAACGCTAATGCTCTTGCTGAAGCGATTGGCTTTACTGTGCAAAACTATGAAAACTATAATAGTAAAGATAAAAAAGATAAGCTTGTATCATATCTTGACAGCGTAAATGTTTTGAAGATGATAGAAGATGAGGTGAAAGTTGAGCTTCCTAAGGGAATTGTCACACTTCAGGAATGGGACAGACAGCTAAGGCAAAATGACAGGTATCTTGTTAAGGGACAGGGAGCTATGAAGGAGTACTATCGTAATAATGAGGTTGCTTTCACATATAATGCTAATCGTTTTGAAACTTTTCCAGAAAATTGTTTTGATTTATTAGAGAGAAAGTCAATTAATATTATTATAGAGGACCACTTTGAAACTGGGGACTTAAAGGTTATGGATATAGCCTGTGGCGACGGCAGAATTCTGCAAGAGGGACTAAAATATGGCGAATGTATGGCTATTGATAGCTCTGAGGCTATGCTTTCAATTGTTAGAAAGAGGTTTGAGGATAAGGCTGATAGGTTGAAAACTATGCACACAGACTTCTTTGATAGTGAGATTGATACAGAATTTGACGTTATCACGACGTTTAGATACATTAGACATTTTGAATATGCAAAGAGAAAACAGCTTTATGATAAGCTGAAACAAAACCTAAAGCAAAATGGATTGCTGATATTTGATGTGCCTAATATTAATTTTGAGATAAAGCAAAAGCTTGAACATGGTTGGGGTTCATATAATATTTATGATGTGTTCTGGCAAAAAGATGATTTTATAGATGAGATGAGTATAAATGGGTTTGAAGTGAAATATATTATTCCTGTTGGGCAAGGGCTTGCGACACATACAACTTCAGATTACAAGCTAGAACCTATGACTTGGACTGTTGCAGTTTCAAGACGATAAATAGGGGATATTATACAAATTAGTTATGTTAGATATAACAAACTTTACAAAGCTGTATTGAAAATGAGGAGAGATTATTTTGAGAAAAACAAAAATTGTTTGCACTATTGGGCCATCAACAGATGATGATAATATAATTCGAGAACTTATGCTTGCTGGAATGAATGTAGTTAGGTTTAACTTTTCACATGGTGACTATGAAATGCATAAAAAGCGATTTGAACAAATAGTAAGAATTCGTGAAGAATTAGGGTTGCACGTTGCAACAATGCTTGACACAAAAGGCCCTGAAATCAGGCTTGGTAAATTTGTCGATAATAAGCCTGTTGAAATTAAAGATGGGGAGAGCTATACGCTTACTACAACAGATGTGGAGTGTACTGCTGAAATAGGTAGCATTACATTTAAAAATCTTCCACAGGATATTATTACAGGAACAAGGATACTGATTAATGACGGTGCTGTTGAACTTGTAGCTGAAAAAATTACTGCAACGGATATAATTTGTAAGGTTGTTCATGGTGGAATATTATCGAATAATAAGGGAATTAATGTTCCTGGAGTTCAACTCAGTATGCCATATCTAAGCGAAACTGATATGAGTGACCTTGAAGTTGGTGCTAAGTTAGGTTTTGATTTCATTGCTGCAAGCTTTGTTAGAACCTCAGCTGATATTAACTATATGAGGAAGTTTACACATAGTCTTGGTTGGAATGACCCTAGAATTATTGCTAAAATTGAAAATACTGATGGTGTTGAGAATATAGACGAAATTATTGAAGCAGCAGACGGAATTATGGTCGCAAGAGGAGATATGGGCGTTGAAATTCCTTTTGAGAGAATTCCAGCAATTCAGAAAAAGTTGATACAAAAGGGATATAATGCAGGTAAACAGGTTATCACTGCAACACAAATGCTTGAGTCTATGATAACGAATTTACGTCCTACAAGAGCAGAAATAACCGATGTTGCTAACGCAATTTATGACGGCACAAGTGCAATCATGCTTTCGGGTGAAACTGCTGCGGGTGCATATCCAATTGAAACTGTAAAAACTATGGCTTTGATTGCCAGAACAACTGAACATGATATTGATTATAGAAAAAGGTTTGAACGTAGGGAGCATGAAAAAAACTCCAACATTGCAAATGCTATTGCCCATGCAACAGTTACAACAGCACATGATTTAGATGTTGCTGCAATTATTACTGTTACAAAGTCAGGGAAAACTGCAAGGCTTATTTCTAAATTCAGACCGTTATCACCGATAATAAGCTGTACAACAAGCGAAACTATTTGCAGGCAAATGAACTTGTCTTGGGGTGTAACTCCACTGCTAATTGAGGAGAAAAATAACACAGATGAGCTTTTTGATGCTGCAATTGATGCTGCAAGGGTGGCTGGATATGTGAATAAGGGTGATAGGGTTGTTGTTACTGCTGGAGTTCCTCTTGGGGTTGCAGGAACAACGAATCTAATGAGGGTTGATGTGGTTGAATAATAGGTTTTGTTGAACTGATAAAGGAAAGATGAAATAACTTGGGAGATAACGGGGTAGGAATATCTCAAATTATATGAAGGAAATATTGAATCTGATATTCAAGTTAGAACATACAACGGCTAATTTACAGACTATGTCAGAATATATTCTTGTTATGGCAAGTGCATATTTAGAATATAATTAGGTTATTTATAATAATACAAGAAATTCGGTCGAACCTGTTGCAAAGGTTCGACCGAATTTTCTATATTGAAAGGAAAGAGAGGGTTGAATTAATTTGTTTTAACAAGTTCTGCACTTTTATAGTAATGCGTGAGTATCTCGTCATAGGTTTTGCCAGAGTTTGCCATGGAATTTGCACCATATTGACTCATTCCTACTCCATGCCCATAGCCCTTTGTTGTTATAATAAATACCGAATTTTCGTACTTTACATCAAATGCAGCAGATCTTAACGAGAACACAGCCCTAAAATCTAGTCCTGTTAAGCTTATGCCACCAACGGTAAGGTTTATGACAGTTTCAGACTCCGATTTTTCGTTAATTTTTATCCATTCAGTTTCTGCTCCCTCAAGTTTAATTTCAGGGTAAGCAGATTTTAAACGTTCTGATAATTCCTGTGGGGTAAATGTATATTCTTCCAAATATTTAGGTGCTGAAATATCATCAGAGCTGTCAACGGGAACAAGGTAGTCCACCGAGCTTCCCCATGCGTTTTCAGCACTTTCAGTTTTACCTGTTGAAAGCGAGTGGAATGCAGCAATTATCGGGGTTTCTTCATATACTAAAATTTCATCTACAACTTCATCAACAACTGCTGAAATTTTATTATAATATAAATCATAGTTGTCACCGAAAAATTGTTTTGCTTGATTTTGGGTGAAGTAAGCCTGATATTTACTGCTGTCATTGGAAAAATATGCACCACCAAGTTCGGGAGTGGGCTTTTCAAGTTCCCTGATTTTCTGCCGTTCTGCATAGGTGTGGGAGGCGATAGCTTGAGCTTTTAAAGCCTCATCGTGAAAGGTTGCAGGCATTTCTGCACAGACTGCGCCGATTATGTAATCACGGACATTCACGTCGGCAACCTTTCCAGTTGTGATGTCTAAAACTAGGTAGGAATCGGTTGTTGAAACGGTGCTTACAGGGGCAGTTTGAGTGGGTTTAGTTGTGGTGTTTGGTGGCTCTGTTGTAGAGGGGGATAATGAGGAAGTTGGGGGGGGTTCGGGTGCAGAGTATGCGGCAGATTTGAGGAGAACGATGCTAGGGATTCCTAAGAGTAGGCAAGCGAAGATGGCAACTACTGAGAGATAATTTTTCATGGTTTGACCTCCTTGATTTTGGGGATTATTTTCTATTGCTTTCATTGAATATGCTTTGCTTTTGCTTTGGTACTTGTTTCCTTTGTTGTTATTGAATATGGTTTTTATTGTTATATTTAGTGGAGTATGGTTTTTTACGTTACTTTTTCTCAAATTAAATTTAGCCATATATTTATATTAGAACAATGCTAAACCGATTTCCCGTCGCATGTGACATCGCCTCCTAAGTATAGTAAATGCGACGGGAAAGCAACTAATCAAAGTAGCGAACCAAGAATCAAAGTGTCCTTCTTTGATTTTGGTTGAGCGTGCCAAGCCTCAACGGCGTTGAGTTGCGTTTTTCTTTGGTTCGTTTCTTTGTACGCACAAAGAAATGAACACCCCCAACTAGATTTAACCATACGGAAAGTTGATTGAATGACAACAAAGAAAGCAAGAACAACATTTCACTAAAATAAACAAGTGAACTGAAATTCTGTGGTAAAAGGCAAATAAGAACCAAAAAATAAAAATAGCCATGCGGCGAATGAGCACCAATACTGTTGACAGTGATTTTTTTTTAGTGTATAATAATTAAGTTAAGTTTAAAGAAAGAGGTGGTCTGATTTGCATTCAAATAATGAACTGTATAGCATTAAAAGTTTATGCGACAAGTTAGTAAAAAATTCTCAAATTGATACCAAGTTGTACGAAAAGTTTGACGTAAAAAGAGGGCTTAGAAAAAGTGATGGTACAGGAGTTATGGCTGGAATCACAAACATCTGTAACGTTCACGGATACATACTAAACGAGGGCGAACGTGAGCCGATGGAGGGCGAACTAATATACAGAGGTCATAACGTTAAAGACATTATAGCAAATGTCGAAGCAAATAACAGATATGGCTTTGAGGAAACTATATATCTTCTCCTTTTTGGCGAATTGCCTGATAAGGAAGGTCTTGACTGCTTTTCTAAGTTTATTTCTCAATCAAGAGAGTTGCCAGAGGGCTTTATAGTTGATATGATTTTGAAAGCCCCTTCACCTAATATTATGAATAAACTTGCACGTTCAGTGCTTGCTTTATACTCTTATGATGATTACGCAGAAGAAAAAGGTATCGAAAGTGAAATGCATACAGCTATCAGCATTATTGCAAAATTGCCAGTAATTATGACTGCTGCATACCAAGTTAAAAAGAGCCATTATTGCAATGAAAGCATGGTTATGCACCCTCTTAATCCACAGGAAAATACTGCACAGTCCATTCTTTCAATGTTAAGAACAGACAGGGCATATACAGAGGCAGAGGCACAATTACTTGATGCGTTGCTAATATTACACGCTGAACATGGCGGTGGAAACAACTCAACATTTGCGTGTAGAGTTCTTACATCTTCAGGTACAGATGCTTATTCAGCATATTCAGCGGCGATAGGCTCACTAAAAGGTCCTAGACATGGTGGTGCTAATATTAAGGTTATGCAGATGCTTGAGGACTTTAAATCTAATGTTAAGGATTGGAATAGTGATGGACAGGTTGCTGACCATATGAGAAGGGTTTTGAGGAAGGAAGCGAACGACTTTTCAGGGCTTATTTATGGTATGGGACACGCAGTTTATACATTGTCTGACCCAAGGGAGAAGATTTTAAGGGATAAGGCAGCAGTATTGGCTAAGGGTACTGAAATTGAAGCAGAATTTAAGTTGCTTGAAACAATTGAAAGGCTTACTCCTGAAATGTTTGCAGAAATTAGAGGCGAACAAAAGGTTATTTGTTCAAATGTTGATATGTATTCAGGGCTTGTTTATAAAATGTTGGGTATCCCTGAGGACTTATATACACCTCTTTTTGCAATATCAAGAATGGCTGGTTGGGCTGCACATCGCATGGAGGAAATTTTAACTTGCAACAAAATCATGCGTCCTGCGTATAAGGCGATTGCTAAACCAAGAATTTATACGGATATAAATGATAGATAGAATATAGTTTAGATTACTAAGAAAGGTGGCGTGTCAGTGAAAAACAGAATCTTTGCAGTTATAGTTTTGATAGCTGTTTTGCTTACGGGATGTTCCACAAACGCTGGGATAGACACTATGCTGACACCACCTAAACTTAGTGAGCAACAAGAACAGATTTATCAGGCGTTGATAAAGGGAGTTAATTCAAAAATCAGCTTGAAATATCCTAAGTCGGGTACGAATCTTTCGGCTTTTATTATTGCCGATATTGACTCTGACGGGGAGGACGAGGCGATAGTTTTTTATGAGCCAGAATCTATTAAGGCTGAGGGGAAATCGCTTAGAATTAATATGCTTGATAAGATTGATGGCGAGTGGACATCAGTTTATGACTATTCAGCAGAGGGCGTTGAAGTTGAAAGGGTAATTGTTTCAAAGCTTGGCGAGGCTGAAAGAATGAATATTATTGTTGGATATAATATGGTTAATCCAGATGAAAAAAAGGTTTGTGTGTATAATTATAAGGATGGCGTTTTAGCAAATACGCTGTCAGAAACATATTCAATTTTAGATGTAAGAGATTTGGATAATGATGGTAAAAATGAGTTGTTTATTGTTGTTAATCAAACAGCGTCAAAAACAGCTAAGGCTAGAGTTTTTAAGCTTAATTCAGAATGTAAATATCTTGAAAGCTTTGTTGAACTTAATACAAATATAACAGAATTCAAACAGCTTATTTATGGATTGATTGACAATGGAATTAGAGGAATTTATATTGATGAGGTTGTTGGTGCAAATGCTTTACATACGGAAATTTTTGCACTTGAAGATGGGTTGATTAGACCAAGATATGGAAGTGGAAATACATCCGAAACGGATTTAAATATAGTAAGACCTGCTTCAAATAAAACTATGGATATTGATGGGGATGGGATACTGGAAATCCCGATTAATGAGGTTTTTTCTGGTTATGGTGATTATCCTGATACAGAAAAACTATATAAAACTAATTGGTTTGTGTTTGAAGAAAATGTACTTAAAAAGAAGTATGAAAGCTATTATAGCATAACTAAGGGATATTCGTTTATGTTCCCTAGCAGGTGGCAGGGACAGGTTACTGTTAAAATAGATAGCATAAATGATGAGGTTGTTATATGCAAATACGATGGTCAGCTTAGGGCAGGTATGGAGGAGTTGATGCGTGTTGCAGTTGTTGAAAAAGCGAATATTGAGGATAAAAGCAAAGAGGGCTATGAGGTTATGAAAACAAAGGGTGAGGTTGGCTATCTTGTGTGGATATCACCAAATTCACAAGAACCACTTGTTCCGACAAAAAGTGAAGTTATGTTTAATTTGATGGTTATTGAATAGTGATGAATTTAAGGCATATGTTTAACTGAAGGAGGAGGATTTTTTATGAAACGAATTTTGGTTTGTGAAGACGAAGATGTTATAAGGGATTTTGTTGTCATTAATCTGAAACGTGCTGGTTATGACGTGGTTGATGTCAATTGTGGCGAGGACGCACTTAAGACCTTTGAACATGAAAGAGGAAATTTTGATATCGTTTTGTTGGACATTATGATGCCCGGAATAGATGGGTTTACTGTTTGCAAGAAGCTAAGAGAAAAAAGTTCTACTTTGGGAATTATTATGCTTACTGCAAAAACACAGGAGATGGATAAAATTAGTGGGCTTATGATTGGTGCAGATGACTATATCACAAAGCCTTTTTCGCCATCTGAGCTAACTGCAAGGGTTGATGCGATATATCGTAGGGTTTGCATGAGTTTTAATAAGAATGAAAAGGCTATGATAATTGAATCTGGACCGTTTTTACTTAATTTAAAAAGCCGAACAGTGGCGAAAAATGGTGAGAATATCGACTTGACACAGGTTGAGTACCAGATACTTGAGTATTTTATGAATAATAAAAACACAGCACTTGATCGTTCGAGTATTCTTAATCATATTTGGGGCGATAATTATTTTGGTGATGATAAAATTGTCGATGTTAATATTCGACGAATTAGAATGAAGATTGAGGAAGAGCCGTCGAACCCACAATATATCCTTACTATTTGGGGCTATGGTTATAAGTGGGACGATAAATAATTTATAGGGATTGGTTGAAAGTTTCAACTGACAGATGTGGTGTAAAATGAAAAGAATGATGAATATCACTAAAAAGAGTATAACAAATAGATGGATTTTCAATAACTTTTTTGTTATTTTGCTTGTGCTTGTGGTTATTGAATTAAGCTTTGTATTTGCTATTCAAAGCTTTTATTATAGCTCTGCAAGGGAGTATATGAAGTCAAAGGTTAACGAAATTGTTGGAGTTTTGACGATTTATTCACAGGATAGCAGTACCAACTTTTCGGGTGAAATAAGAGAGATGGTTGAAAGTTTTTCTGATAAGGAAAAGATGGAACTTATGGTTATAAACTCTAAAGGAAAAGTTGTGCTTACTTCATCAGGATTTTCACCTGGTGAGGTAATGGCTATGCCAGATTATGAAACGATGAAGAATAGTGAAGAGTCAATTGGTATGGATATTAGCAAGCAGGCATCGGGAGAAAAGGTTATAGCTATGTCCTACCCTATTTCAACTATTAACAGAGATTATAGTGCAATTAGGGTGGTTTCTTCGCTTACGGAAATTGATGCCCATATTACTAACTTAGTCATTTTAGTTACTTGTATTTGTATTGTTGTACTTTTACTTATGATGTTTTCGGGAATATACTTTGTTGGCTCTATTGTTAAGCCAATTCAGCAAATTAGTAATATTGCTACAAAATATGCGACGGGTAATTTTTCTGTCAGAATTAAAAATGATAGTCAAGATGAAATAGGTAATCTTTGTATTGCTATCAATAATATGGCTGATGAGCTATCTACTGCTGAGGAGATGAAGAATGAGTTTATTTCTTCTGTTTCACATGAATTGAGAACGCCACTTACTGCTATAAAAGGTTGGGCTGAAACACTCAATGAGGGCGATGACCCTGAGATGATGCAAAAGGGTATTGGCGTGATTATAGGTGAAACAGAGCGTTTGTCCAGAATGGTTGAGGAGTTGCTTGATTTCTCAAGAATGCAGAATGGTCGGTTTAGTCTGCAAAAGGAAAATATGGATATACTTGCTGAATTAGGTGAGGCAGTGCTTATTTATACCGAAAAGGCAAGGCGAGAGGGTTTAGATATAATTTATAATGAACCAGAAATGTTGCCTATTGTATTTGGCGATAAAAGCAGAATTAAACAGGTGTTTATTAATATTATAGACAATGCCATAAAATACTCCAGTTGTGGTGGAACTGTCACTATTGAGGCGACTGAAAATGAGGGAAATGTTCAGATAGCTGTTGAAGATATGGGCTGTGGGATAAATGAAACGGATTTGTCGAGAATAAAGACAAAGTTTTATAAAGCTAATCATACAAAGAGAGGCTCTGGAATTGGTCTTGCCGTTGCTGATGAAATAGTTACTATGCATGGCGGAACGCTTACGGTTATGAGCCAAGAGGGAGTTGGCACAACGGTTGTTATAAACTTGCCAGCAGAAAAAAAGGCATGATGATTATACCTTGAGAGGAGAATGACATGGCAGACGAGAAAAAGACTAAGAAAGACCATAAATCAAAAATAGGTGGACAGGCACTTATTGAGGGTGTTATGATGAAAGGGAGTTATAAGTCGGCAATGGCTTGCAGACTTCCTAACGGGGAGATTGACCTTGAGATATGGGATGAAAAGAATGGGAAAAATGCTCCTTTTTATAGAAAAGTTCCTTTTGTGAGGGGGGGGTTCAACTTTGTAATATCAATGGTTGATGGGTATAAATGCCTTATGAAATCAGCTGAAAAGCAGATGGATGAGGACAATCCTGAGGAGGAAATGTCTAAGTTTGAAAAGTGGCTTGAGGGTAAATTTGGTGAAAAATTAATGACTGTTTTTATGGTTATTGCACTTATTCTTAGCGTTGGTATTGGGTTGTTTCTTTTTATGTATTTACCAACAAAAGTGGTTGGGTTTATTAAACCAATTCATGATTATAATGTTCTGAAAACACTTTTTGAGGGTGTTATAAAAATTATTATTTTTGTGGTTTATTTAGGCTTGACATCACTGATGAAGGATATAAAACGCACTTATCAGTATCACGGTGCAGAGCATAAAACGATTGCTTGTCATGAGGCTGGTGAGGAGTTAAATGTTAAAAATGTCAAGAAGCATACTAGGTTTCACCCAAGATGTGGAACAAGCTTTATTTTCCTTGTGCTTATAGTTGGGATATTTGTGTTTAGCTTTTTAAGTTGGGGAAGTGCTTTGGCTAGAGTTGGTATGAAACTCCTATTAATGCCACTTATTGTAGGGATTTCATATGAGATTATTAGGCTTGCGGGTAGGCATAATAATGTTATTACAAGAATTATTTCTGCTCCTGGATTACAATTGCAAAGGCTTACTACAAAAGAACCTGACGATTTCCAGATAGAGGTTGCAATTGCAGCAATTAAGCCTTGTATTCCTGAGAATTTGGAGGACGACCAGTGGTAACCGTTGGGGATATTTATACCAATTCAAAGGCGATATTTAAAGCTAATGGAATAGAAAGCTACCGTTTTGAGGCAGCTTGTATTATTGAAAGCTTGTTTAAGACAAGAATTAATGTGCTGATTAACTCCGAAATTATTGTTGGTGAAAGCCAAGTTAATATTATTCAGGAGATGCTAAAAAAGCGTTTGCAAGGGTATCCTTTGCAATACATACTGGGAGAGTGGGAATTTTACAGCTTGCCTTTTAAGGTTGGAGAGGGTGTGCTTATTCCAAGACAGGACACGGAAACGCTTGTTGATTATGTGTTGGAGTTTGCAAAAGATAAACCTAATCCGAAAATTGCCGACCTTTGCAGTGGAAGTGGTTGTATTGCAATTGCAATTGATAAAAATTTACTTAATGCACAAATTAACGCAGTTGAGGTTTCAGAAAAGGCTGTTAGTTTTCTAAAGCAAAATGTTGAGTTAAACTCATCAGCAGTTCAGATTGTTTTGGGCGATGTGCTTGATACAGGTGTTGTGGAAAACTTTAATGAGTTGGATATTATAGTTTCAAACCCTCCATATCTCACTAATGAGAATTTAAAAAACCTGCAAAAAGAGGTTTCATTTGAACCAGAAATGGCTTTATATGGTGGAGATGAGGGCATGAGTTTTTATAAAGGGATTACTCAAAAATGGAGTAAGGCATTGAAAAAAGGTGGACTTCTTGCGTTTGAAATAGGTATTGGACAGGAAGATTGCGTTACGGAAATATTAAAACAAAATGGCTTTAAAAATATTAATTATAGATGTGACTTAAATCAAATTATAAGAGTTGTCGCTGCAATCAAGGGCGACGCATAAGACGGGAGGATATTTATGGCAAAAGCAGATCCAAAAAAACAAGTTATTGTAATTCCATCGTCAGCTGAGGCGAAGAAAAAGGCGTTGGAAAGTGCTATCGCTCATATAGAAAAAACATATGGTGCGGGTGCTGTTATGAGGCTTGGAGAAAACAGAAAAATGAATGTCGATGTAATCCCAACAGGGTCGTTGACGCTTGATATGGCGTTGGGAATTGGTGGCGTTCCAAGAGGAAGAATTGTTGAAATTTATGGACCTGAAAGCTCTGGTAAAACAACTGTTGCACTGCATATCGCTGCTGAGGCACAGAAAAAGGGTGGAGAGGTTGCGTTTATTGACGTTGAACACGCATTAGACCCAGTTTATGCTACTGCACTTGGAATAAATATAGATAATTTGCTGATTTCACAGCCAGATAGTGGCGAACAGGCACTTGAAATCGCTGAGGCTTTGGCTCGTTCAGGTGCGATTGATGTGTTGATAATTGACTCCGTTGCTGCTATGGTTACAAAGGCAGAAATTGACGGTGATATGGGTGATACTCACGTTGGACAGCTTGCAAGGCTTATGTCACAGGCTATGAGAAAGCTTACTTCCGTTATCGCAAAGTCAAATTGTGTTGCTATATTTATTAATCAAATAAGAGAAAAAATTGGTGTTATGTATGGTAACCCTGAAACTACTCCAGGTGGACGTGCGTTAAAGTTTTATTCCTCTGTTAGAATTGAGGTTAGAAGGGTTGAAACTATTAAAAGTGGTGTTGAAAATGTTGGCAATAGGACTAAATGTAAGGTAGTGAAAAATAAGGTTGCTCCTCCGTTTAAGGAGTGCCAATTCGATATTGTGTTTGGACATGGAATTTCAAGAGTAGGAGAGATAGTTGACATTGCTGTTGACCTTGATGTTATCAAGAAAAGTGGCTCTTGGTTCAGTTATAAGGATACAAAAATTGGGCAGGGTAGGGAGAATGTCAAGGAATGGATTAAGGATAATCCTGAAACAGCACTAGAAATTGAAGAGGCTATAAAAGAGAATGCGTCAAAGATTGTAATGGTGTCGAAAAACGATAAAAAGGATGCAAAGGCTAAGGAATCGGCAAGTGCTGCAAGTAAGGGTAAAAGTCAAAAGGTTGATGATGATGTGTTGATTGATGCTGATGACGATTTCGAGGAATTTACACCTGCTGAGGAAAAATAAGATGAAGATTACATCAATTGACTTATATAAGGGGCGAACCTATTGCGTTGAGATTGATGATGAGAAGAAACTTTATTTTCATAGGGATATTGTTTGCGATTATGGTTTGAAGTATGGCATGGAAATGGACGAAAGCGAATTAGAAAAAGTTTTTAATGCGTCCGAAAAGCGTAGGGCAAGGGAGAGGGCATTATATCTTCTTGATTATAGGGATTATTCCTATATTGAGCTTTTGGAAAAGCTTGAGAAGAATTATGATGAGGATATTTGTTTTGAGGTGCTTGATAATCTTGCTGAAAACGGGTTTGTGAATGACTGGCGTTATGCTGAAAATTTAGCTAGGAAGCTTTTTGAGGTAAAGAAGTACGGTGTGAACAGGGTTAGGCAGGAGATGAAGCGAAGAGGGCTTTCAGATGAGATTATTGAGGATATGCTTGAGGAGTATGAGGACGGGGCATATGAGAGGATAGAGGAAATTATTGACAAGAAGTATTCTCGATATTTGGGGGATTATAAGGGTGAACAGAAGGTTAAGGCGGCGTTGGTAAGGCTTGGGTACAGGTATAGTGAGATTAATGAGGTAATTAAGGGGTATTGTGAGGATTGATGCTCAGTCGCCGCTTGGGCTTTTGTTTTTGCTTTCGCTTTGGTTCTTGTTTGCCTTTTGCCACAGAATTTCAGTTCACTTGTTAGATTTGAGTGAAGTATCGTTCTTGTTTTCTTTGTTGTCATTCAATCTACTTTCCGTATTGTTAAATTTAATTGTGGGTGTTCATTTCTTTGTGCGTACAAAGAAACGAACCAAAGAAAAACGCAGCTCAAAGCCTCTGAGGCTTGGCACGCTCAACTAAAAACCAAAACAAAGACCGTTTTGGCTTTTAGGTCGCTACCTTGATTAGTTGCTTTCCCGTCGCATCTACTCTACTTAGGAGGCGATTTCCATGTGCGACGAAAAAGCGATTTAGGATTGTTCTGGCATAACCTTTACCACAGAATTTAATTCAAGGGCAAAGGGTAAAGGGTAAAGGGTAAAGGGAAAACATAAAAGAACAGTTTTAGTAATGCTTTATCATAAAAGTTTAAATATGCGAAAGTAACGAAAATCAGCATAAAAAATCATTCAAAAAGGAAGATGTTAATGTCTGTTAAAATAGGTATGGTATCACTGGGTTGCTCCAAAAACCTCGTTGACTCCGAACGAATGTTATATAAAATTAGAAAAAGAGGCTACAAACTAGTCAACGATGCAGGACTTGCCGACATCGTAGTCGTTAATACTTGCGGTTTTATCCAGTCTGCCAAAGAAGAGGCTATTGAAACAATCCTTGAGTTTTGTCAGCTAAAATCAGAAGGCAATATCAAGAAAATTATCGTTACAGGTTGCCTTGCTGAACGTTATAAAGAAGAAACAGCAGAGCTTTTTCCAGAGGTGGACGCTGTTATCGGTATCGGTTGTAACGAAGATATTATCGACGTTATCGACAACGTGCTTGATGATAAAAGAGTAATAAGATTTGACGAAAAAGAAAAGCTTTTGCTCACTGGTGAGAGAATTATTTCAACTCTACCGTTTTTTGCATACCTAAAAATTGCAGAGGGTTGCAGTAACTCATGTTCCTACTGTGCAATTCCATCTATAAGAGGAAAATATAGAAGTGTTCCTATGGAAAAAGTCCTTGAGGAAGCAAAATGGCTTGCTGAAAATGGTGTTACAGAAATAAATGTAATCGCACAGGATAGCACACGCTATGGAATTGATTTGTATAAGGAGCTTAGACTGCCTCAGCTACTTCGTGAGATATGCAAAATTGACGGAATTAAGTGGGTTAGGGTGCTGTATTGTTATCCAGAAAGAGTTACTGACGAGCTTTTGGATGTGATTGCAAGCGAGGATAAAATTGTAAAATATATGGATATTCCAATCCAGCATTGTGATAAGGATATTCTTAGATTAATGAACAGAAGTGGTAGCGAGGAGGAATTAAGAGCCTTATTTGCAAAGATTAGGGTGAGGATTCCGAATATCACGCTGAGAACAACTCTTATTACTGGATTTCCAAAGGAAAGTGGCGAGCAGTATGTTGCTCTTGCTGAGTTTGTAAAGGATATGGAATTTGACAGGCTTGGCTGTTTCCCTTATTCTGAGGAGGAGGGAACTGTTGCTGCTGAAATGGAAGGACAGGTTGATGAAGAAACACGTCAAAAGCGTGCTGAAATCATTATGGATATGCAGAATATTATTGCTGAAAAGAAAAATGCTGAAAAACTTGGCAAGGTAGTAGAGGCTGTTGTTGAGGGTTATGATAAGTTTGGTGAGTGCTATTTTGGTCGTACGGCTGCTGATGCACCTGATATTGACGGGAAGGTTTTCTTTACCTCTGATAAAAAGCTGAAGGTTGGCGATTATGTTAATATTGAGATTACTGAAACGCTTGACTATGATTTGATTGGAGCTGTAATTGATGAATTTACCGAATAAGCTTACACTACTAAGATTTTGCCTTGTTCCTGTGTTTTTGTTGTTTATTTATTTAACAGGAGTACCATGTAATTACATGATTGCGTTGATTATATTTGCGATTGCATCAGCGACAGATGCTCTTGATGGGCATATTGCAAGGAAGAATAATCTTGTTACAAATTTTGGGAAGTTTCTTGACCCTCTTGCTGATAAAGTGCTGGTAATATCGGCATTAGTGGTGCTTGTTGATTTGAAGATAATGAGTGCTATACCACTTATAATTATCATTACAAGGGAGTTTATGGTTTCAGGGTTAAGGCTTGTGGTGGCAGATGAGGGCGTTGTTGTTCCTGCGGGAATATGGGGAAAGCTAAAGACTGCCTTTACAATGGTAACGATAATTTTTGCTTTGATATGGCTTAGTATTGTTAATGATTTTACGCCTAAGATTTCAGCAAACACTGTGGATATTGTTGATGTAAGTATTCAGGCGTTGATATGGGTTTCAACAGTCTTAACGGTAATATCGGGTCTTGTTTACCTCAAGGCGTTCTGGAAATATATTGATACTGATAAGTAGATTGCTTAAAGAGTTGACTTTGTAATATAAGTTCTGCTATGGAAATAAAATTAAGTTGGGATATTCTAATAAAAGAATATTATATAAATTGTTGACAAAATTCTGTGGATTGTATATAATGAATTATATATACATACACATAGTATGATTGAAAAATTAGTCATGCTGAAAATTTAATTTGTTTCTGAATGGGAGGATAATATGCATAGGGTAGAATTTACACCGAAGGATAATATTTATCGTACAACTCGAAAGGGTAATGTTGCTGAAATCAGCGAATGTAAAGACGATTTTTGTGTAACAGTTTATGATGTAATATTTGTTCATGGAACACTTTATTGCGTTGATTTGCCAGAGGATAAAATTCTTTTTACAAAAAAGTTTCCAAGAACTGAAGAAAAAAATACCCTTTTGGACTACGCTTTAGAGATAGATACAATTATATTTGAAAATTAAAAGGTTTATTTGGGTAATATTTTATAAATGAACATAATTTACGTTTGCATTTGCTAGCGTTAGCGTTAGCTTGCTTTTATAGTGAAATCGTGGTATTTTTAACCGCCTTTTGAAGCAGATGGCATCAGGGGGCGATTTTTGTTTTAGGTTGGTGATTGCATTGTTCAGAAATCTTAGAGAAGAGATTGAGTTAATTAAGCAACGTGACCCTGCGGCGAGAAGCAGTTTTGAGATATGGCTTACATATTCGGGTCTTCATGCTGTTCGGAGTTATAGGAAGTCGAATTGGTTTTATAAGAAAAAGATGTATACAATAGCGAGAATTATTTCGCAGTGTTCAAGATTTTTTACAGGGATAGAAATTCATCCAGGTGCAACAATAGGTAAAGGGCTGTTTATCGACCACGGAACTGGCGTTGTTATCGGTGAAACGACTGAAATTGGGGATAATTGTATTTTATATCAGGGAGTAACGCTTGGTGGTACGGGCAAGGAGAAAGGGAAAAGACATCCTACTTTGGGGAATAATGTAATGGTAGGTGCTGGTGCTAAGGTGCTTGGACCTTTTAAGGTTGGTGATAACGTAAAGATTGCTGCAAATGCAGTTTTGCTTGAGGAAATTCCACCGAATTGTACCGCAGTGGGTGTTCCTGCTAGGATTGTAAAGCGTGATGGAATGAAGATTGCTACGGATTTAGACCAAATTCATATGCCTGACCCAGTGTCACAGGAGATGTGTAAGCTAAGGCATATGATAGAACAGCTTAATAATGAACTGCGTGATTGTGAGGAGCGTAACAGTCAAAAAGAGGAGTAATTGTTGATGAAAATATATAATACAATGACAAAAAGCAAGGAAGAGTTTGTGCCGATTGAGGGTAAAAAGGTTAATATTTATGCTTGTGGACCTACTGTTTATAATCTTATTCATATAGGGAATGCAAGACCTATTTGTGCGTTTGATGTGCTTAGGAGATATTTACAGTATAGTGGTTATGATGTTAACTATATTCAAAATTTCACAGACGTTGACGATAAAATTATAAATAAAGCAAATGAAGAGGGCGTTTCCTCTATTGAAATATCTGAAAAATATATTGAAGAATATATGAAAGATGCAAGAGAATTGAATGTTATAGAGGCTGATATTCATCCAAAGGTTACTGATAGCATGGATACCATTATTGACATCATTAAGGTGCTTGTCGATAATGGCTATGCTTATGCGAAAAATGGGGACGTTTACTTTAGAGCTATGAAGTTCGAGGAGTATGGCAAGCTGTCGAAAATGCCGATTGAGGATTTGCAGACGGGTGCGAGAATTGATGTAAATAACCAAAAGGAAGATGCACTTGATTTTGCAATTTGGAAATCTGCAAAGCCAGATGAGCCTTATTGGGAGTCGCCTTGGGGCAAGGGCAGACCTGGTTGGCATATTGAATGTTCAGCTATGTCACGTTATCATGTGGGCAGAACTCTTGATATTCACTGTGGTGGACAGGATTTAATTTTTCCACATCATGAGAATGAAATTGCTCAAAGTGAGGCTGCAACTGGTGTTCCTCTTGCTAAGTATTGGATGCATAACGGATATATTAATGTTGATAACAAAAAAATGTCAAAATCTCTTGGTAACTTTTTTACAGCAAGGGAAGTTGCTAATAAGTATGGCTATGAGGTTGTTAGATATATGATGGTTCAGGCACATTATAGAAGTCCGATTAGTTATAGCATTGAACTGCTTGATGCTTGTAAGGCGTCGCTTGAGCGTTTGTATAATTGTAGAGAGAGCCTTGACAGAGCGATTGAAGTCGCAAAATCGGGAGCGATAACTGACGAGGCAAAGCAAATTTTTAATCAGCGTAAGGAGCAGTTTATTTCTGCTATGGACGATGATTTGAATACTGCAGATGGAATTTCTGCTGTTTTTGAATTGGTGAGGGACTTGAACACGATGTCGGCTGATGGTAACACATCTAAGGAACAGCTTATTGCTGGTGCAAAAACTTTTGATGAGTTGACTGATGTTTTGGGATTGATGTATAATAGGGATAAAAAGTCAGAGATATCACAGGAAGTTCTTGACCTTGTTCAACAGAGAGTACAGGCACGAAAGGATAAAAACTTTACCCTTGCTGATGAGATAAGGGATAAAATCTCAAGCTTGGGTTATGTTGTTGAGGAAACAAGACAAGGAACCAATATAATGAAAAAATAGCGTAATTTATATATATAATATACGCTCAGTAGATTTAAATCGGAGGAAAAATGAAAAATAAATCCACGTTAAAAACAATTGTGATGTTTCTTTTTGGGTCAACATTACTTATGAGTATGGCGTTGGCTTTTAAGTCATGCAACCAAACGAAACAAATTGAGATTGATATGGCACAAGTGCAATTAGTTCAGCTTGATGACGTGCAAGAGGGCGAGCCTATTGCTATTATTAAAACAAATTTGGGCGAGATAAGGGCTGTGCTTTACCCAGAAGAAGCCCCGAAAACTGTTGAAAACTTTGTTGCATTGGCTGAAAGTGGCTATTATGATGGAACATATATTTATAAGGTTGAGCCGAGTATTTGTTTTTCAGCAGGGAGTAAGGACGAAGATGGCTTAGAAAATGTTGATATTGAGGCTGAAAACCACAGAGCTCCTGTTGAAATGAGTGCAAATCTATGGCCGTTGAGGGGTGCTTTTTGTACACTGACATTCCAAGATGAGCAAAGCTTTTGGGAAAAACTTAGAGGTAAATCCACGAACTATACAAGTAGTAAATTTATTGTTTTAAATTCAATTAATATTGATGAGGAAACAAAAACTGCTCTTTTGGAGGCGAATAAAAGTGAAGAACTTGCTAATGCCTTTATCGAAAAGGGCGGAATCCCCAACTTTTCACAGATATATCCTATTTTTGCACAAACATACGAAGGGTTCGATGTTATCGACAAAATAACTGCTGTTGAAATTAATCTTGAGGAGAAAAATAATAAGCCGAAAGAGGACATAATAATAGAAAGCATAGAGATTTCAACATACACAAAATAATAAAAATATACAGATTTTATATAATTAGTATGCTTTGTGTCAAAAAAGACAATATTATAAATAATTATGTAAAATAACAGAGTTATTGTAGCTATTTTAAAAGATTAGTGTCAGTTCTTACAATAAAACCAAAGGTGAATGGAAATTACTTTACAAATTTAAAAAGTTGTTGTATAATAATTAGGTTAAACATATTTTTTTATTGGGAATTAATTTGAGTTTAAGATAGGGAATTTAGTGAAATTAAAATATGAGGTGTTAAAATGTTTAAAAAGGTGGTTATAGCAGTGGTTTGTGCAACTATGATGGCAGGTGGATTAACAGGTTGTGGACCTGATGAAAATGGAAGTAGCAGTAAAGCAAGTGCTGAACAAAGCAGTAAAGCTATTGTTGCTAAGGATTCAATACAAAATTTCACAGCACCAGTTGAGGGTGAGGATATTGTTGTTCTTACAATTAAGGGCTATGGCGATATTAAAATAAAATTATTTGATCAGTTTGCAAAAAAAGGTGCAGAAAACTTCAAGGGTCTTGCTGATAAAGGTTATTATGATGGAGTTATTTTTCATAGAATTATCGAGGGCTTTATGATTCAAGGAGGAGATCCTCAAGGTACAGGCAGAGGTGGCGAAAGTATTTGGGGTGGTAAGTTTGATGGTGGCACTTCCGACAATTTATACCATTTTGCAGGTGCAGTTGCGTATGCAAATAGTGGTGCAACAAGTACTAATGGAAGCCAGTTTTACATTGTAACAGGCGAAAAGCAAACTGATGCGTCACTTCCTAAATATGAGGAATATATTATGAGCAAATTTAATCGTAATGCATATACTGACGAGGTTAAGGCTAAGTATAAGGAGATAGGCGGAACACCTAGTCTTGACGGTGGTTATACAGTTTTTGGACAGGTTATTGAGGGGTTGGATATTGTATATGAGCTTTCAGCAGTTAAGACTGGTGCTGGGGATAAGCCTGTTGAGGATGTTGTAATTGAAAAGGCGAAAGTTGTTAAATATGATGGTAGTGAAATTAACTGGACGGTAGAATAATTATACAAATATTATAATAAATGTAGAATTAATTGGATATTTTAGCAATAGATTGTGCATACTACAAATAATGAATAAAAATAATGATAGAAAAATACTACCAAGCCATGAGCGTATAAGGGGAGAATAATTTGGATAAGTTTATCATCAAGGGTGGAAGACCACTGGTTGGAGAGATAACGGTGAGTGGTGCGAAAAACGCCGCTGTTGCGATTATTCCAGCTGTGATTTTGTCAGACGAGCCCTGTATTCTGGAAAATGTTCCAGATATAAGCGATGTATCGATAAGTTTAAAAATACTTCATGAAATGGGTGCTAAAGTTGAAAATATTAATGCCTCAACTTTTAGAATAGACCCAAGAGGAATTAATAATTTTTGTGTGCCATATGAAAGTGCTAGGAAAATGCGTGCATCATACTACTTTTTAGGTGCATTGTTGGGCAAGTTCGGACAGGCGAGAGTGTCTATGCCTGGTGGTTGTCCTTTGGGTGATCGACCTATTGACCAGCATTTAAAGGCATTTACGGCATTGGGTGCTGAGTGTAATATTGATCATGGTATGGTCGATGTTAGTGGTAAGCTTGTTGGAAATCAGATTTATCTTGATGTAGTTTCGGTTGGAGCTACTATGAATGCTATGCTTGCAGCTGTTAAGGCTGTTGGCTTGACAGTTATCGAAAATGCAGCTAAAGAGCCACATATCGTTGATTTAGCGAACTTCTTGAACTCAATGGGTGCAGATATAATGGGTGCTGGTACTGATGTAATAAAAATTAAGGGCGTTGAAAGCCTACACTCCACTAATTATTCTATAATTCCTGACCAAATTGAAGCGGGCACATATATGGTTGCTGCTGCTGCAACGGGTGGAGATGTTCTGATAAAAAATATTATACCTAAGCATTTAGAACCGATTACTGCAAAGCTTGAAAAGATTGGCGTTAACGTTGAAGAGTTTGACGATAGCATTAGAGTTTGGACTGATGGACCACTTGTGAAATCAAATGTTAAAACTATGCCACATCCAGGTTTTCCAACGGATATGCAGCCACAGATTGCAACACTTTTGACATTGGCTGAGGGTACGAGTATCATAACTGAGGGAGTTTGGGAACAGCGTTTCAGATATGTTGATGAGTTAAGAAGAATGAGTGCTGATATTTCTGTTGATGGAAAGGTCGCTGTTATAGAGGGCACAGGAAAACTTATGGGTGCACCTGTAAAGGCTTGTGATTTGCGTGCAGGGGCAGCGTTGATTATTGCGGGGCTTGCGGCATTTGGAATAACTGAAATTGAGGATATTTACCATATTGAGCGTGGATATGAAAATATGGACTTAAAATTACAGGGACTGGGTGCAGAAATATCGAAGAAAAGCTTTCCAGAAGAAGTTGACATTAAAGAGGCATTATAATTCTATGGCATTTGTAAAAGCATAAAATTGTAGCATATAGAAAAGTAATAGGGAGGAGAATGTCAGTGGCTAGGGTATATCCACTGTTCAGTTCAAGTAAGGGAAATGCAACTTTTTTCGGCTCTAATAAGGGTGGAATATTAATTGACGCAGGGGTAAGTTATAAAAGACTTGCTCAGGCTATGCATGATTGCGATTTAGATATGTCGGCGATAAAAGGGGTATTTATTACTCATGAACACGCTGACCATGTCAAGGGACTGAAAATTCTCACTAAAAATACTGGAGTTACAATTTATGGACAGGGAAAAACGCTCCGAAATCTTATTGATAATGAAATAATTCACACTAGCTCACAGATATTGGAGGTTAATTTGCCTGTAAATGTCGCTGGTATGGAGATTACAGCTTTCGATACTCCACATGACTCTGTTCAAAGCTGTGGGTATAGGATTAAAACTGAGGATGGTAAAACTTGTGCGTTATGTACAGATTTAGGGCATATTACAAGGACTGTTGAGGAAAATTTACGGGGCTGTGAGTTGGTTTTGATTGAGGCTAATTATGATGAGCAAATGCTGAATTCTGGGAAGTATCCTCCATATGTAAAGAATAGAATAAAATCTAATCATGGGCATTTGTCGAATATATCCTGTGCTGAACAGATTGCAAAGCTTATTCAAACTGGCACTACAAGGTTTGTTTTATCACATTTAAGTCAAGAAAATAACACTGCTGATATTGCTGAGAGGGCTGTTGCAAATCGGTTGGAAGAGTTTCAACGAAATCGTGATTACATATTGCAAATAGCACCTGTTCAGACTGAAGGCGAAATGGTGGTTTTTTAATGCTTAACATAAGACTAATTGTTGTTGGAAAGCTTAAAGAGAGCTATTTACAGTCGGCGTGTGCAGAATATCTCAAGAGGCTTAATGCGTTTTGTTCAATTAAGCATGTTGAGGTTGATGAGTGCAGACTGCCCGATGCTCCGTCACAGAAAGAGATTGAAAAAGCGTTGTCGGTTGAGTCAAAGGCGATACTCAAGAATGTACAAGGCTTTCTTGTTGTGCTTTGCATTGAGGGGAAACAGCTGGGGAGTGTGGAATTATCAGAGGTAATATCTGAACTGGGTGTGATGGGGAATAGCACGATTTCATTCGTTATCGGTAGCTCGCATGGAATTTCTGATGAGGTGAAAAATAAAGCCGATTTGAGGTTGTCAATGTCAAAAATGACGTTCCCTCATCAGCTTGCAAGAGTGATGCTTTTGGAACAGATTTACAGAGCGTTTCAGATAGCTCATGGTGGAAAGTATCATAAATAGGGATTTAATTAACGAAAGGTGAGAGACACATGACAAAATTAAATGGACACATAATAGCAAAAAAAAGTAATGCTATATTAGAAAATAGAGCCTTACTTTTCTTTTTAGGTGGGATAATTGGGGCGATTATCTTTATAATGATTTATGGAGTTAAGGGTATAAATCCAACATGTGACGCATGGCTTTATACAAATGGCGACCTAACACAGCATTATCTGGGTTGGCAGTTTTTTAGGGATAGCGACTGGAGTTTCCCACTTGGATTAACAGATGGGTTGGTGTATCCAAATGCGATTTCATGTATGTTTACGGATTCTATACCGATTTTTGCATTGTTTTTCAAGCTTTTGTCGCCAATTCTACCCGAAACATTTCAGTATTTTGGAATATGGGGAATAATGAGCTTTTTCTTACAAGGTGCAATATCAATTTTGATTATAAGAAAATTTACTGATAATAAGATTTATTGTATTATAGGTTCAGCGTTTTTCGCTTTATCGCCCTGTGTTATTCAGCGAATGTTCGGACATACCTCACTTGCTGGGCATTGGGTAATATTACTCACTATTTTAATTTGGGCTTATAAGGATAAAATAAATACCATTCCAAAAAGCATTCTTGCATGGGGAGGACTTGGATTTATCGCACCTCTTGTACATATGTATTTTGTGCCAATGGTTTTCATAATGTTTGCAGGCTGGCTTTTGCGTGATTTAATCGAAACAAAAAAGATTATAAAGCAGATTATTATCGGAATAAGTGTCATTGGAATTACGCTGATTACCATGTATGTTGTGGGTGCTTTTTATGGTAAGGCTGATTTTACTGAGGGTGGATTGGGTATGTTTGGTTCAAATCTCAACACTTTTTTTAACTCCTTTGGTTATTCTAAGCTAATGAGGGCTTTGCCTATGATAGACGGTGCACAGGGTGAGGGCTTTGGATATTTAGGCTTGGGTATGATATTATTATGTTTTTATGTTGTAACGCAAGTAATAAGATATATTTCAGAAAATGGTATTGAGGAGAGTTTATCTTCTATAAAAACAAATTATAAGCTGTTAATACCATTGGCAATTTCTCTAGGAATGCTCACTTTTCTAGCTGTATTCCCAATAGTTACAATAAACGGAAGAACTCTATTTACTTTAACATATCCAGATTTTATTGTAAGGAAACTTTCTATATTCAGAGCATCGGGACGGTTTATATGGGTGTTGTATTATTTTGTTTATACTGTTGCGATTTTGGCAGTTACAAAGCTTAATAAGAAAAGTGTTGGAATTTCTGTAATGATTATATGTCTTTTTGTGCAGGTTGTGGATTTAAGAGAGGTTCATTTTAATTTAGGTAGTCGCTTTTCATATGCAGGGGAAGCGAGTCAACTTTCTTCTGATAAATGGGATGAATTAGGGGAAAGCTGTGAGCATATTGTTTTTGCACCGATGGACATGGGTTATCTGACTAGGAGAGCAGAGTATTTTAGTTTTGCTCGTCTTGCAAAGGAATATGATATGACTTTGAGCAGTTTTTATGTTGCAAGGGTAAGCTATGATGAACTTAATGACTATGCACAGGAGCAGTTGGATTTGCTGAATGAGGGGAAATCGGACGGTAAAACCATATATGTTTTAAATGGAGATTATGTTCCGACTAATCCTGATGTAGCTAAGAAAGTAAAGAAAATAGACGGATACAGAATAGTAGTAGGTTAGCGATAAACTGCTACACAAAATTAAAAGTTTTTGATTAATCTTTTTTCAAAAAGATTAGCAGAGTTTGAGGTGGCAACCTCATGCCGTAAGGCAAAAGAAGTTAAACCTTAACAATCCGAGCCTCACCCGAGCTAAGAACTTCGGTTGTACCGTCATTAAAGCGAACTACAAGTCCTGCGTTGTCATCAATATTGACGGCGAGGGCTTGTTTTGTTTCGCCATTATTGGTAACGATAACATTTTCACCAATAATAAAGGAACGCTTACGATATTCGTTCATGAACGACTTGTTTTCGATGTTTTCGATATACTTTTCGAGATTATTAAGAATTTCAGCGATAAGAACATTTCTTGTTATAATTGTATTGCATTCGTCCTCAATAGACGTTGCAATCCCCGAAATTTCGGAGGAAAGGCTATCCTTAATGCTTTTAGCGTTAATGCCGATACCGATAACGGCGAATTCCAGTTGACCTGATTCAAAGCTAATTGAGGCTTCAGTTAGTATGCCACAGTATTTTTTTCCATTCAAAAACAAATCGTTAACCCATTTTATTTTTGTATCCGTACCATAAAGCTTGTCCACAGCAGTCGCAACAGCAGTGGCAACACATGAGGTTAAAAGCTGAGCAAACTCGATATTAAAGTTTGGACGGAGGATAACTGTCATGTAAATTCCAGTGTTTGGTGGCGACTCAAAGGTTCTGCCCATTCGCCCTTTTCCTGCTAATTGGGTTTCAGAGATGACGGTATAGCCCTGTTTTACACCAATTTTTTTGGCAATTTCCTTTGCATAATTATTGGTTGAGTCTACCTCACTGAGCGTTTCTATTTCCATGCCCATATATGAAGTGGTTAGCATACTTTTTATAAGTTCACCGTTAATTTTATCGGAATCTTCTGAAAGTTTATAACCTTTATTGGTGACAGCGTCTATTTTATAGCCTAAATTTTCGAGGGATTTAATGGATTTCCAGACTGCATTTCTTGAAACACCAAGTTTTTTAGCGATAGCAGAGCCAGAAATAAATTCACCTTTGTTATTCTCCAATTCGAGCAATATTTTTTCTTTAGCAGACATAAAAACGCCGTCCTTTCAAAATTATGATAATAAATATTATAGCATAAAGGGTTACAATATTCAATATGCTGTGCTCATTCGCCGATTGGGCTTTGTTTTTGCTTTCGCAATGGTTCTTTTTTGCCTTTTACCACTGAGTTTTGGTTTTCTTGTTTAATTTAGTGAAGTAGAGTATTCAAGGTAAATATCAACCATATTTTACTAAAATAAAAAAACTAATCCAAAACCAAATAAAAGCCTATATTCAGAAAAATAGATATATTTTGAAAAAAAATTATGACAAAATGGATAAAATGCTTATAAAAGCCTTGTCAAGCGTTTTAAGATATAGTATAATATATCATGTATGCTGTGCATGAAAAAATATAAGGAGGCAGAATAATGGCTGATTCAGTCAAAGCAAAAGAACAAAAGAAAAAAATACCTAAAATCACTCTAGATTCCACCAAAAAGGGTTTTAAAAATTGGGCTTATAACAACAAAATTTATATTTTAGCTTTTTTTATTCCAGTACTAATTTCCTATATTGCCTATGCAATGTTTGACATTTATCCTTTCGGTGATAATTCAGTTCTCGTACTAGATCTTAATGGTCAGTATATCAATTACTTTGAAGCGTTGAGGGATGCTTTTTGGGGAGATGGAAGCATTTTCTACAACTGGTCAAGGAATCTTTCGGGCGAATATATGGGTATAATTGGATACTACCTCGCTAGCCCATTCACTATAATAGTTATGCTTTTGCCACGAACGATGATTTTGGGCAGTGTGCTTATTATGCAACTTAGCAAAATTGGTGCTGCGGGCGTTGCTTTCTGTTTATTTATGCAGAAGGGTAAAAATTCAAAACCAGTTAATGCTCTAATATTTTCAACAATGTATTCGTTAATGGCTTATACAGTCACACAGCTTATGGACCCTATGTGGATTGACGGGCTTGTATTCCTACCACTAATAATGTTAGGCGTTGAATACCTTGTTGATTGTGACAAAAAAATCAATTTTATTATTCCACTTGCATTAATGTTTATAGCGAACTTTTATATAGGATACATGGTAGGAGCATTTACATTACTTTACTTCCTATACTATGTTTTCTTTGGCTCAACCAAACTAAAACGCAATGCTTATGATATATTCGGTATATTCTTAAAGTTTGGTGCGTGTACAGTGATAGCACTGATGTGTGCAGCAGTAATGCTACTACCTGTATATTATTCATTGAAATTAGGTAAGTTTGACTTTACAAAACCTGATTTCTCATTTAAGCTTCAGTTTATAGCAGCAGATTTCTTCCCTAAATTATTACCGTCAAGCTATGATACGGTAAGAAATGAGGGTATGCCATCAATTTATACAGGTCTTTTAACTGTATTAATGTTACCGTTGTTCTATATGAATACAAAAATATCCACTAAACAGAAGATAGGTAAATCACTTCTTGCAGTAGCAATGTTTTTTAGTATGTATATCAAGCCACTTGATATGGCTTGGCATGGATTTCAAGTTCCAAACTGGCTTCCATACAGATATTCATTTCTATTCTCATTTATAATTATTACGATGGCAGCGGCTGCGTTTGAGAATATTGAGGGAATTAGCAAGAAAGCTCTCGGTGGTACCGTCTTTGGGCTTATTGCGTATTTATTGTATATTGATAAACAACAATATGAGCATCTAGAAAGCATGGGGGTAATTTGGTTCTCAATTGCTTGCATTGCAATTTTTGCATTGTTTATTCATGGTATTATAGAAAATCCTAGAAGCAAGGCTATACCAATTGCACTATTGTTAATTATCAGCGTAGAACTTGTTGTTAATACTAATCAAACATTTAAAGATGTTGATAAAGACGTAACATATAGCAAACGATCCTCTTATTATCCAGCGATAAATGCAGGTCGTGAGGTTGTAGATGCAATTGAGAAAAATGATGACTCACTGTACAGAGCTGAGAAAACTTATTTCAGAAATTCAAACGACGCTATGGCAATGGGATTAAAGGGTATATCGCACTCGTCTTCAGTTATGAACACTAAGGTTCTTAATTTTATAAAAGCTTTGGGATATGACGCTAGTAGTTTCGATTCTCGTTATATCGGTGCAACTCCTACCGCTGACTCCTTATTTGGTATTAAGTATGTTCTTGACAAGGAAAAAGAGGGTAAAGCAAAGGTAAGTGAGTTATATGAGCCAATTTATGAGTATCAAGTCAAGAGTGAAGATGGAAAAACTGTAAAGGATACGATAACCACTTATCAAAATCCTAATGCCCTTTCAATTGGATATATGGCTGATGATGATATTTTACAAACTGGAAAGCTTTCATCAAATAATCCTTTTGAAAATCAGAATAATCTTTTAGGTGCGATTACAGGGGATTCGGATAATAGTTACTTCAAGGAATTGACGCAGAATGGTTCGCCAAAACTTAATAATGTAACTCAAAGTGCATATGGCGACCAAATTAAATATACAGCAGGTACAGGCGACCCTACTGTTGAATATCATTTCTATGCTAAATCTGACGATCCTGTTTATATGTTCTTGTACACTAAAAACCAAAAGAAAGTAAGAGCATGGGTAAGTACACAAAAGAATGAAGATGGTGAGTTCATAACAGGACAATTCACGGATCTTGGAGATTACTTTGAAGGACATGATTACAGTATTTTAAAAGTGGGCAATTTTAAAGCTGGTGAAGAGGTCGCATTAAGGTTGACTATTAAGAATGAGTATACTATAATTGATGAGCCATATTTCTATTACCTTGATGTAGATAAGTATAATGATGCTATGGAATCACTTAAGACTCAACAGTTAAATATAACTGATTGGAGTTCTACAAAGATTAAGGGTACAATTGAGGCTGGTAATGGACAGGTTATGATGACTTCTATTCCATATCAGCCAGGCTGGACTGTTAAGGTTGATGGCAAAAAGGTTGAGCCGGTTATTCTTGCAGACGCAATGATGGGTGTCAAGCTTTCGGCTGGTACTCATGATATTAAGATGACATTTGTCCCTCAGGGCTTTACACCTGGCTTAATTCTTGCGATACTTGGCGTTGGTTGCATTGTGCTTATTTATCGTTATGACAATAAGAAAAAGGTAAAAACAAAGAAGTAGCAACTGTTAAGGATAATAATCAGTGAGGGCATTTTTAACAGAATGTCCTCACTTTTTTTCTGAAAGGAGAAAACGGAATGACTATTCAATATGAGGTTGGAGATAGTTTATATCTGAATATTACAAATAAATGTCCGTGCAATTGTGAGTTTTGCATAAGAAGAAATGGCGATAATGCCTACGGTTCAGATCCATTGTGGCTTGAACATGAGCCAACGCTTGAAGAAATTTATAACGCTCTTGATAAAGTAGATTTGAGTAAATATAAAGAAGTCGTTTTTTGTGGATTCGGTGAGCCACTCGAAAGGCTTGATACTGTTATTAAGGTTTGTGAATATCTTAAAAAGAAAAATTCCCCTCCAATTCGTATCAATACAAACGGTTTATCTGATTTAATAAATAAAAAGCCTACTGCTCACCTGTTCAAAAATTTAGTCGATGTCATTTCTATAAGCCTTAACGCTGGCACTGAAAAAGAATATCTTAGGATAACTCAACCCAAGTTTAATGAAAACGCTTTCAAAGCCGTTCAAAATTTCGCCGTTTCCTCTAAAGCATTTGTTCCTAAAGTCATTTTTACCGTCGTTGATATTATCTCAACTAGCGAAATAAATCTAGCACAGGAAATCGCCAATAGCTTAGAAATCCCCCTCAGAGTCCGTAAATACGACTGCTAAGGTCAAGTGATAAGGTCAAGTGATAAGGTCAAGGGACAAGCTTTTTGAAAAAAGCTTGAGCAAAAACTTTTGGTTTCGGATTTTTGTGAATAGTCAAATTAAATTGACTTCACGAACGGTATATTTAACAGTTAGGCTAAATGATTGCAAAAAAATACAGGTGGCAGTTTGCCACTTGAAAAAAGCTTGAGCAAAAACTTTTGGTTTCGGATTGCTGTG
>JAEWGD010000002.1 GCA_023388515.1 Bacillota bacterium | reverse complement strand
GGTCTGGATTTGCGATTAAATCATCTGTTGCATAAAGTCCATGTTTCCGAATAGCAGGGAGGACTTCGTTTGTCACCCATCGCTTAAACTTTTTAGCATTCGGCATCTTGCTTGAGAGGATGAGGCTGTACAGACCGGATTCATTGATGATTGTTAAGCCCCTGTTCGGAATTTCAAAGGTCGTTATTTCCGACCTTTGGATGATAGTCTTGTCCTCATCATCAACATGGGATGAAATAGCATCCTTTGTGTTTGAGTAGCCAAGTATTTCAGCTACATCCTTACCAACAAAATAAGGTTGACCACCAATCGTTGTGGTACGTACAGAGCCGAACTCTGCATTTTTGTAAACTTGTAATTCCATTCGAATTACCTCCTTGTGTTTTTTGGAGGTCTTGACCTCCTACCTAGTAGCCTTGGGAGAAGGTCAAATCTGACGGTTTTTATATTCTTGTTCTAATTTCTTTGTGGCCCGCTTTAATTTCTGAGTAATGTTGTTTTCGCTGACACCGATGGAACTGGCATATTCTCGAATCGACATACCGTCAATGCGTACTGCAATGAACATATCTGCCCAGTCCTGTTTTTTACCAAGAACGGTGCGTATCCATTGGCAGACAGATTCGTACTCATCTTGATGATTGCGTTCTATCTCCTGAGAGTTATCAGCGAAAGTATCCATGACATCAATTTCAACTTCATCATCTTTTCGATAAGGTGTCTTGGGATTACCAAGATGCCTATGGTAGCGGCGCCAATGGTTGTATTCCTTGTTGTTCATGAGGTCGAACATTTCTTGTAGTGTCTCGCAGCGTTTCACCTCCGCTTTCTTTTCAGGTTTTGCTTCTGCAAGACGTTGCTCATAGTCGATATCCAGCATGACGCTGTAATCTCCATCTGGAATTTCAATTGTGGTGTAATTCTTGTGACCGTTTTTGATGTGATCTTCATATAAAACTCGAATCTTCATAAAGTATTCCTTTCCGCCTAGTCATTGGGCGGCGGAATACAAAAAGAGCCTGCGGTGAAGATGACCACAGACTCCGCTTGTCCTAAAAAGGGCACACGAAATAACGGTGGGTGCATCTTCATTCCAAACACAGTCTTTATCACTGTGTTCTGAACTCTTATGCATCCCGCCGTCCGTATGCGCACTAGGACTTTGAGATTGATTTTGTTGAGCGATAACCGCTCTGGATAGATTTCTCCCTTAGGGAGGATAGGTAGGCTGATTATTCAAATCTGTCTCTACCTATAATTTGTTCTGAAAATTACTTTTTCTTGCTTGGTCTAGTTTGACTTAAAGCACTGCCAGCAACTGACTTGGATTTCTTACTGTAGCGTCCATCACTAAGGATTTTGCTTGCTTTTGATGCAACACTTTTTGATGTTTGCTTCGAATTACGTTTGGCCATCTGAGCTACCTCCTTTCTTCTCATCAATATGCTTTTTTGAAGATCAAGCATATGATTTTTCCATAGTTGGTAAGTTATCAGGCTTTTTTGATTGCAAATTTCTTCCCTAGAAATAAGTTTGTCTTACCATCTATTCAAATTTTAATATCTAGAGACCCTAAAATCCTCAGCTGAAACTCCTCTGACACTCGGCTGAGACTCCGTAAAATATTTCTCAGGCCTTTAAAAAGTGAAAACTAAGTGATTGTAAAGTTATAGTAAGTGTTTTCGGAAAAATGATTGTAATTCGCTTATTAAATCGATATAATAGTAAAGATACGTCTTAGTTATCACCTAATTGTGCTTGGAGGCGATTTAAAATGGCTTTTAGTTATAACAAACTATGGAAACTCTTAATTGATAAAAAAATGCTAAAAAAAGATTTAATGGCAAAAACAAACTTAACGTCGACTACATTAGCGAAAATGGGCAAAGATTTACCGGTGAGTATGGATGTGTTAGGAAGAATATGCAAAGCACTTGATGTCAACGTAGGTGATATCGTCGACTATATTGATGATACGTCGAAAAAATAAGGCTATTGAAGGAGGCGCAATGTATGAAAAGGTTATGCTTTGGAACTTTTGCTACAGTATTAAAGAATTGCATGGCTAAGCGAGTTACACAAAAAAAATTGTGTGGTGCCATGCTGCTTTCTATTGCGCCTACATATGACATTAGTGGTGATGATGGTGCCGTTTCAGATTTAATACTAGGCAAGAAAAATTTATCACTAACAGTTACTGATGCTGCTCCCAACGCAAATCCACGTGCTATTTCAGATTATTTTAAGCAAAATATTCTCATGATGTTGGATAGCAATAAGAGAAACCTAATCGTTTTAGCTTTGAAAGACATTATTTCATCTGACGATACCATCGAATCTGATACAGTTGTTGAAATATTAAACAGCATGACAAAGGAAGATATCCTAAAGCGTAATGCCTTTGTATTAGAGGACTTTCTTGCAGGCATCCTACTTTATACAGTGCTTAACGTCGAAAACCGAAATTGTGAAAGCAATGTTCGTGAGATAACAAATGAGTACATACAATCCTTTGAAGATAAAAGACTAGATATCAGCCTTATTGATGCATATAGTAATTTGACTCCTGAGATTGCTTACGAAATATCAATCGATACTCACTCCCTCGTGTTGCTTGCTGAAACAGGTGGAAAATGCCAAAAGTGCGGACGAGTTTTGGGTATAAAAAAAGAAGGCAACGACATTAATTACGCTAAGGTCGTTCGCCTCTCAAAAACTGATGAAGTGGTTCTCTGTGTTGAATGTGAGCGTGAAATACAAAGTGCCTCCGAAGAAGAGAAATCGGCTTTACTTTCGGACAAACGTGATTTGGAAAATCTTATGGTAGCAAGAGATGCTACCTCACGATATACAATAGAGAAACAAATTGAGCAAGTACTTCGAGAAGTCAATTTGATGGACGTTACAGATGGTACACAACTGAAAATTGATCCTGTGAAAGTTGAGAATAAAATCTTTGATAAACGTTTAAAAGAAAGGGTTCTTTTTGATGTTCGGCGATTGTATCAAGGAGTTAATGATGCACTGGATCGGTTAGCTGGAGAAAACAAGCTAAATGTCGATAAGTTTGCAAAAAGCGTCAAAAGAATGTATGAAGATGCAAGTGAATCGCAACTATCCCAAAGTGCTATTTACAATCTACTTGTTGAGACGTTATTCGAAAAGACCGGTCGCAAATATAGAGAAGCGTGTGAGATTATTATCTCCTACTTCGTTCAAAGGTGTGAGGTGTTCGATGAGATTACCAAATAAAGTAACTCCCTATGCAAAAAGCGTTATTGCTCTTTTCCCTGATATTCTTGGGAAGTTGACACAGCAAGATATGTCCCCTAAGGAGTTATTCGAAAAAACTAAGTCTAGAAAATATGACATGGCAGATTTTCTAAGTGCATTAGATTGCTTATTTGCATTAGGAGAAATTGAATTAGATGAAGAAGGGAGGCTACTTCACTATGTTAAAAGAGATTAAGTGCGATAAATTTGCTTCAGACCACCAAGTCATTTATTTTAATTCAGGTCTAAATACAGTTTTAGGAAGTACAGGTGGAAGCAACGCAATTGGAAAATCAACATTTCTATGGATTATAGATTATGTATTTGGCGGTGAAAGTTATTGTTCTCTGACCGGAGATATCAAAAAAGAAATAGGCTCACATACAATCTACTTCAAATTTGAGTTTGATGGTCAACCATACTATTTTTATAGAAACACTGATGACCCTAAAAATGTTTATCAATCTGATAATAAACATCATTTTATAGCAAAATTGTCCCTTGATGATTACCGAAGATTTTTGTTTCAAGAATATAGAATCGGCCTTTTAGCCCTTTCATTTTCAGATATTACGGAGCGATTTTTTCGTATTTATGGGCGCGAAAATACTTTTGAAAAATATCCATTGTTAGTGAAGCCCCGCGAACAAGATGAAAAGGCTGTAGATTTCTTATTAAAACTTTTCGGGCAATATGAAATTCTTATATCTATCAAAAGTATGGAAGAAGAACTTGGGATTAAAGCTTCACAACTAATAAATAGGCAACGTCAGAAGGTAGACATTGATAAAATCGCAAGTAATCAAAAAACAATAGAGTCACTCAAAAAGAGACTGCAAAAGCTGATGAAAAATAGTGAGGAAGCCCAGTTGGAAATGTTTGGTTTTGACACACAAACATTTGAAAGGATTTCTGCAGTTCAAAAAGATTTGAATAGTTTTATTCGTAAACGCAATCGACTGCAATCAGAACTCAATGCTATTTTGAGCAATATGCCTGAAAGCAAGGCCAATAGTGAAAGTGAATTTAATTCTTTAGTTAACTTCTTTCCCGATGCTAATATAAAAGCATTTACCGAAATAGAATATTTTCATATTAGAATTAGAGAAATTTTAAGCGAAGAAATGGAACAGGAAATAAACCGATTGCAACCACTTATCGAAGAGTACGACAAGGAAATAAATCGGCTAAATAAGAAAATTGAAGAGTCTGGCGTTGCAAAGGAAATATCTGAGAGAGTTCTTTCCCAGTGTATTAATGTATCTAAAAGTATTGATAGACTCGAAGAAGAAACATCAGAATTGGTTCATCAAAAAGAATTACAAGATGCTCGAGCTGAAGCAGAAAAAAAATTGCATAAACTACTATTGCAACAATCTGTCAAAATAGATGAGATTCAAGATGGTATTAATTCTCAAATGGGATTAATTAATAGAGTAGTGACTGAGAATCAAGAAACTGCTCCTATTCTACATATCTCTAATCAAAAGGATATTTTTTTCGAAACTCCCGGCAACACTAGTGAAGGTACTGCCTTCAAAAGTCTCGTTGTTTATGATTTGAGCATTCTCGAGCTATGCCCAGTTCCTGCTATCATCCACGACTCAAATATTCTTAAACGTATTGAGGATGTTCACTTGGAACATATATTAGAACGTTATCAGTCTACTAAACGTCAAGTATTTATTGCTTTTGATAAAGCTGATTCTACAACTGAGAATGCACATAGAATTTTAGAAGAAACTGCCATACTACGTTTATCCAATGGAAATGAACTTTTTGGACGTTCATGGAGTAAATACGGATTGAACGATTAAATATAGGAGGAATTAATAATGGCTGCAATTAATGATCTGCTTCGACAGATTCCTGATACTTCTTTGCGTAACCGCTTGGAACAGGAATTTGCTCGAATTTCAAAAAATAAGAAATTTGGACTTGTATTTGAGGAACATATACCTGAATGCACTCCACTTTATGAGGTCTCTATCAAACGTGGCTCTACTGTTGCACAAAAAACAGGTCACATTAATGATGTATATACTGTGTTGAAACTAGATGGAGATACTGCCCTTTGCCTTAATAAAGCAACTAGTGATCCCGAAAACATACCAATCACAGAGCTAGTTTCAGTTGCTCAATTTGGAGAGCCGATTTTCCCTACTCTTCAACCTATTGATTCTGTAGAAAATGCGCCTGATAGTGACTTGTGGCATGCAATTATTGAAGCAGACAATTTTCATGCCCTACAGCTATTAGAATACCTCTATCCTAAGAAGGTTGATTGTATTTATATTGACCCTCCTTATAACACAGGTGCTCGGGATTGGAAATACAATAATGATTATGTTGATTCTAGTGATAATTGGCGTCACAGCAAGTGGCTTTCAATGATGCAAAAAAGGTTAAAAATTGCAAAAAGAATATTGAACCCCGATACTGGTGTGTTAATTGTTACCATTGATGAGCATGAAGTTCACCACCTTCGTACCTTACTTGAAGAGCTTTTCCCCGAAGCATATATTCAAATGGTTACAATCGTGATCAATCCAAAGGGAGGGACACAAGGTAGATTTTCAAGAGTTGAAGAATACGCTATTTTTTGTTTTATGCCTAATGCTTATGTAGTTGGTGGTCCTGACCCTTTGCTAGGGGAAATAAAAACTTCTTCTATTAAACCACGTTGGAAAGGATTACTGCGTTCTGGAGCGGATTCACGTCGCGAAGATAGTAAAAATCAGTTCTATCCAATTTTGATAGATGCAGAAAAAAACAAATTAATTAAAGCTCTTGAACCACTACCATATCCTGAAAAGCCAGACTTGGATGCAAAAATAGATGGCTATGATGTAGTCTGGCCGATAAGAAGTGATTTAACAGAAGGTCGATGGATGCTTAGCAATTCTACACTTAACAGCCTTATAGAAAAAGGATATGCGGCACTCGGTCGATATGATATGAAACGAAAAACATGGGGTGTCTCCTACCTCAGTCAGAAATTTCAACAACAAATTGAGAATGGTGAAATTATCATTACTGGTCGTGATGAGCGAAGAAATGTTGTGGATGTAGAGTTTGTAAAATCACAATCTAAACAGATTATGACGGTTTGGCACAGAAGTTTGCATGATGCTGGCGCATATGGTTCAGACATGGTTTCCAGTATAATCGGACAGTCACGAGCCTTTTCTTTCCCTAAATCCCTATACTCTACTAAGGATGCTATTGCTTCAATAGTGCGCAATAATAAAGATGCCCTTATAGTAGATTTCTTTGCTGGTAGTGGAACCACGTTAAATGCTGTAAACTTACTTAACTCAGAAGACAACGGAAACCGCCGCTGTATACTTGTGACAAATAATGAAGTATCGGACGCTGAGTCAAGCGAGTTGAAAGCCGCTGGTTATCAGCCGGGTGATCCTGAGTGGGAAAATCGTGGTATCTGCCGCTCTGTTACCTGGCCTCGTACAGAATATAGTATTCTCGGCCACCGTGATGATGGTTCGCCTCTAACAGGTGAATACTTCACGACTCAAACTACAACTAAAGAGGTAAACCGCTCCTTTTATCATTTGGGTTTTGTAGAAGATCCTACACAGCTTGGACTTGCAGCAAAAAAACAGATTGTAGCTCTTATCGGTAAGAATAAATTGCCACAATCCCTTGTTAAAGCTGACAGTCGTCTCATAGTATCTGAAAAATACGTCGCTTCAATTCTCTTTGATCCAGAAGCAGTTGACGAATGGCTTGAGGGTCTAGAAGACCAGGAGCATATCACTGATTTCTATATTGTTGTAAAAGAGAATCGAATTTTCAACTCAATAAAAGCTAAAGTAGTTGATTTACTTGGAACAATTACTACCACTGAACAATACAAGCGTCCAATGAGCGAAGGCTTTCCTGCCAATGCAGAATATTTCAAATTAGATTTCCTGGATAAAAATAGTGTTTCATTAGGACAACAGTTTAGCGAAATATTGCCACTATTATGGTTTAAATCTGGTGCAGTTGGAAAAAGACCTGAAATAGATAACAATGAAGTTCCAGACATGTTAATTTTGCCTCAGAATGGTTTTGCTATTTTGGTTGACGAAACAAAATTTGCTGAGTTTACCCAAAAACTCTCTGAAGAGAATAGCATCAATGTAGTGTACTTCGTTACTAACTCTGAGGCAGCTTTTCGTGAAATGGCAGCAGGAGTAAATATCAATAACACGTACCAACTGTATCGTGATTACATCGATAATTTTGTGTTAGGAAGTAGGAGGGATTCATAAATGAGAGACATATTATTTCCTTTTCAGGAAACGGCACTTGCTGAGCTACACGATAAAATAAATAAAGCACACTTAATGTGGGGTGAGCGTGACCCACAGATTATATCCTTTTCCGCTCCTACAGGCTCTGGAAAAACGATTATTATGACAACACTCTTTGAAGATTTATTATACGGAAATGAAGATAAGATAGGTGATCCAGATTCTGTGATTGTGTGGCTTTCCGATTCACCAGAACTCAATGAACAAACACGATTAAAAATTGAAAGCAAATCGGATAAAATCCCCGTCAGGGATTTAGTCACTATAGATTCAGACTTTAGTGCTGAGTATTTTGAAGGTGGCTATGTATATTTTCTAAATACACAAAAACTTGGTTCTGATAAGCTACTGACTGCAACATCTGATAAACGACAGTTTTCCATATGGGAAACTCTTACAAATACCGCTAAACGCATTCCAAAGAAATTCTATGTTGTGATAGATGAAGCACATAGAGGAACTTATACGTCTGTGCAAGCAGAAAATAAAGCGCAATCTATCATGCAAAAATTCATAAAAGGTAGTGAGGATGACGGTCTTTGTGTCATGCCTCTGGTAATAGGTGTGACTGCAACTCCTCAAAGGTTTGAAACCTTAATTGCTGGAACGACTTCAACAGTCCAAAAAGTCATCGTTCCACCTGAGCAAGTACGCGAGTCGGGACTTCTAAAGGATAGAATCATTATTCATTACCCCGATATTCAATTAAGCGCTGATATGACTATGTTTAAAGGAGCAGTTGATAACTGGCGAAAAAAATGTGCTCACTGGAAGACTTACTGTGACCGTGAAGGTGAGAAAATGATAAACCCAATACTTGTTGTTCAGGTTGAAGACGGAAATGATCGGCTGGCAACTCAAACTGATTTGGGAGCTTGTATCGACTTGCTAGAAGAAACACTTGGTCGCAATTTACAGCCTGGGGAAGCAGTACATACTTTCAATGACCACGGAACTCTTAAAGTTCATGACGTTGAAATTCAGTACATTGAAGCCTCTCGAATTCAGGAGGAAGAAAATGTATTAGTCGTGTTCTTCAAAATGAATCTATCAACAGGTTGGGATTGCCCTCGTGCAGAAACAATGATGTCATTTCGCAGTGCACAAGATTATACTTATATCGCTCAGTTGCTTGGACGTATGATAAGAACACCTTTAGCAAGACGAGTTTCTTCAGATGCTGAACTTAATAGCGTAAGCCTTTTCCTTCCATATTTTGATGAAGAAACTGTAACGAATGTTGTTAATGCTCTACGTGACAGTGAAGCGGTTATGCCGACAGAGACAGGAACCAATAAAGAGCTTATTACACTTGGGAGGAACCTAGAATATTCTGATGTTTTTGATGCGATGGATAACCTTATCACCTATCGAATAGATTCAGCTCGCAAGCAGACGCCACTTAAATTGTTAATTCAGATTTCTCGTGCATTGACTATGGATGGTATTGACTTGGAAGCTCAGAAAACTATCAAAAATGCCGTTTTGACTAAAATGGATGAGGAAATTAAGCGGATAAAGGAAAGTGGAAAATTTGATATCCTAAGTGCTTCAATCACTGGATTTGGTCTTGGAACCCTGATATTTGAATATGGAGATAATGCCTTCACTTTTGATGAGGCAACACAAACTATGACTGTCTCTGAGTTTGATATTTCACGTCATTTTGAGCAATCCGGAAAGTTGCTCGGAGAGGGTCTACACAAGGAGTATTGGATTCGACATAGTACCCGCGACCACATCGATGTTAAAAAAGATATTGTTGTCCTTACAAATGATACCGACGCAATGGAGAGAATAAACGCTTTTGCCGAGAAAGAGTTTATTGCATTATATGAGAATAACAAGAGAGCTATCTCAAGATTAAGTGAGGCACGCAAAAATATTTACGAAAGACTCACTAATGCTTCTGTACAACCGATTTCTATACCATGGGCGTTACCAAATTCAATCGATTTTTATCTACCAGAAAATAGTGTGACATTTGAACAGCACCTTTACTGCAATGAGGACGGTAGATTCAAAACAACACTAAATACATGGGAAAGTGGAGTGCTTGATGAAGAGCTTAATAATGGGGCTATCTGCTGGTTACGTAATATTGATCGTAAAAAGTGGTCACTTGAAATTCCATATGAAGTTAACGGCATCACCACTTCCATGTTCCCAGATTTGGTAGTAGTAAGAGCTGATACAGACGGATATATTTTTGATATTCTTGAACCACATGATCCAAGTCGCAAAGATAATTACCCAAAAGCGGTTGGCTTGGCAAAATTTGCAGAAAAACACTGGGACAAATTTGGTAGAATTCAGCTTATTAGACAAAAAAGAGGTGTTGATGGACGCGAGCATTTCTACCGACTTGACATGGAGAAAACAACAATTAGAAATAAGGTTAGAGGTATTACCTCAAATGAGGAGCTTGATCGTATTTTTGATGAGGATGCTGTGAGAGAGGATTAATCTCTGCATATTTTCTGTTGACTTACACCATTGGTTGTATAGTGATTGATATACTCTTTCGGATAAAAAGGGTTTTCTGATATTAACATCCTGATAGAAATAATCGAGCAAAAGATGCAATGTCAGAAACCCTTTGTTTTATTAGTCTGATTCTAAAGATGGTTGCTTAGTCCTTGCCACTCACGACACCTACGCTGATAAATAGCAATCTTATCAACTCACCATTATTTTGCCAACCATCTTATCAACTCACATAGTCATCAGCGCCATTTGCTGATGGCTTTTTAATCTCACCAATCTTGGATAACTTCCCTCAAAGCAAAAAACCGTGATTATCCTTCTGGCTTAAAACCAGACCTCAAATCACGGAAAGCCTTTATTTACTTATCTTATTAAACCCTTACTTCTCAACCCTTGACATCAATACCACCGTCTCAACGTGGCACGATAGCATCAGATTGATGTCGGGTATGTTTTTTGCTGATTTTCCGTGCAAGGGAACAGGTCGAGCATAGTTTTTATAGGCGTTATCCGTGCGTGGGAACATATCCATAGCATATTAGTAGTTCAGTGAGTTCTTGGGAACAAGTCAAAACCTTTGATTATATAGCTGTCGTATCATATCCGAATTTTTCAAGTCGATCCCTGCATAGCTTCCGTTCTTCGTCAGAAAATAAAGGTTCATACTCAGGCTTCAAAACAAGAGCTTCTACAGATAAATCTAATCGCTTATTCTCCCATAATATTTCAAAGCCATATGTGCCGCCCTCTTTTACTATGAGTTGTTTAGCCGCCAATAGGCCTCCCTTTTGAGACACTAATTGCATAAACCGTGTTGCAGCGTAGTTAATTTCTCTTTTTGCTGAGAAGTAAATATTCTTCATATCTTCATTGAATTTATTTTCAATTGATCCCATAGCTGTACCCCTTTATATGTATATCAATCATAAGCGGCTGTGAAAGAAATAAAAAAAATACAAGCGAAATTAAAAGCTTAGCAGAAATACTTTGACAGTAATTCGCTTGCCATACGTTCCGCATCAGGATGTTCTCTATTTATGGTTTTTGAGTCTCTGATTTTCATCAAAGCTTCTTTTCCTCGGCCAGCGTCAATAATCCTTACAGAACTTGATACTCTTGTATTGCTCCCGGTCCTTTTTGCATCAAAGCCCTTACTGTAAATCAAGTCCACAAGCTCGGCTTTGCTTCCTGCCCATGATCTGATTAATTCAAACTGCGTTAAAAAAACCACCCACCAGCAGCTGTAAAGGCATCATAAAACTGCTTATCTGTAATCATTTTTCTTTTCCTCCTCCTGCTATCAAATCTCTCTATGCAGTAATGCCGAATTGATCCTCCGCTATTTTATTTAGCTGTGCCGCAATAATAGGAAACTCGCAATTCAAGTCGAGCGTTCTTACACTGATTTTATTACCGCTCATCTGATATTCATTGTCTGGCTGAATGGTTTCATCTGTACGTGCATACAGGAGCATTCCCGATACCTTATGCGGTTTCTCTCCAAATTGGGAGTCTTTGTTCTTTACATAGGTAAATATTTGATACAGGTTGCCGGAATGAAGCGTATGCACATCATATTGCACCTGCGTGGTATGAGAATAATACTTTGCGTCAATAATAAGCACTTCGTTTCCGTGTGAAAGTGTAATGTCACTCTGCATCATGGGAAGCATCGTACCAATGCCGTCATCCAAGGCCCACGGAATCTGTGATGCGCTCACACTTAATGCAGGAAACTTCTTGCTGTAGTATTCCAATATAAACTTCTCATATAAACGGCACATCCTCTGCTCATCAACAAAAGAAGCCAGCTTGTATTCGCCCTGTTCCGTTGTCAATAGCATTCCTTCCAGAATAAGCTGACAGATACTGACGAGCATACGATAAGTCTGATTATTTCGTTGGAAACGAATTGACGACCATCGGATTGATGCTGGTTCTATGGTATCAACATTTGAGAAAAATAGCATTTCTTTTTTGAGCGCGTTCTTATACTCTGCATCGACTTTTGTATGACGGAGTAAAATCATAACCGTGGTCTTCAAGATTTGATTCAGAAGATTGTTTTCCGACAGGTCATCGTACTCGCAAGAGAGAATTTGCTGCCGTGCAATCTTGTTCTTGATAGTGCCAGACATATCGATTTTCCCCCGCATGACCGCCATATTCTCTCTTTTGTTCAAATACTCTCGGTACAAACCTTGCTTCAACTGTTGGCCAATGCCTTTTGCGAGAATTGCAGCAAAGAGGTTATGCATATTCTCAAATTCCTCAGTCGCCACATCTTCAAAATTAGATTGGTTCAATGTCGTAAAGGCATAAGAGAGCATATAGTATATGTTTTTTATAAAAATGCTCTTGTTCTTAATCATTGAAATACACCACGCAAAATGTTCTCCCAACGCTGCAACTTTCCGCTGTCGTCAAACCAATACTCACTCAGCATCGGTAGAATATCATAGTCAACAATCGAGTGCATCCATTCGTCCGAGCAAGAAACTTGTCCGCAGAAATAGCTGTGTCCAATACAGAACCCTTTCCCCAAAGATTTATCAAGTGAGATTTCCTTGTTGAGTTCTTGTACCTTATTAATAAGCTCATTAAATGTTTCGTTTTTCAAGGAGTTTTGGTATTTGACAAAGCCATCGGAATCAAAGCCCGGTTCGATTTCAAAGAAGCTGAAGCGGCGGCGAAGCGCATAATCAATCATGGCAAGACTGCGGTCGGCGGTATTCATCATACCGATAATGTATATGTTCTTGGGCACCGTGAATGCCAAGCCGTTATAGGCGAGTGTTGTCTTCGTACCACGGTAATCGCGCTCAATCAGCATGAGCAGCTCACCGAAGATTTTACTCATATTACCCCGATTAATTTCATCAATGATAAAGAAGAAATCTTTGTCTGGCTGGTTTGCAGCTTTTTGGCAAAAACGATAAAAGATACCGTATTTCAACTCAAAACCATCATTTACAGGTTTATAGCCCATCATGAAATCTTCGTAAGAGTAATTCTGGTGGAACTGGACGAATTCAATGCGGCTTTCATCCATTTCTCCGATCATCGAGTATGCAAGGCGCTTTGCTGCGAAAGTTTTCCCGACACCGGGTGCGCCCTGCAGAATGATGTTCTTTTTGTTTTTCATGACAGAAAGCAGCATATCGTAGCGGCTCTCTGTCATGTAAACCTCATTAAGAAAGTCCGTCTTATCATACTCTTTTGCTTTTTCTTCTTGAGCAAGCGGGTTCTCATCTCGAATCATATCGACGATAAAATCGTACTCGCCCTTTGTCAGCTTAAATAAGCTGCCTTGTGGATTGCTGAAATATTCCATTCTCTCCAGCTCGGAACAGCTTTTCAGCGTTTGATAATCGATCGGCGAGGAAAGCCCCTCGGTTTTTTCAAAATAAATTTTTTCACCATCTTGTTCCGCACTGACCTTGCCAATCGCAACAATCTGTTTAACAGGGTTCGATTCATAGCCGATTATCATGTCACCGGCTTTTGCATCCAAGAAATTTTGGAAAATGCGGCGTTTGTTGCCATTGTCATTATAGAGTGTATATGACTGAACTTCTCCGACAGCAATGTCCGAAAAACTCCAAATTTTCGGATTTGCATTTAACCACCAATAACCGTGCTGCTCATTGGTATCGCCAAGAAGCTGTGCAACTGTCAAGCCAAAATACGGTTTGAGAATTAATTCCTCAAACAATGGCTTGTCATCAACCTTTATGCAAGTGGAGTTATCATTAGGCGTCCACCACTTTTTTACACCATCATAGGAATCATTGATTTTTGGCATGGCGACAACTCGGTATGGACGTTCATACCAGCCATCCTTCATTTCTGGATTTTCCACAGCATCGTTGCTTGTGATTTGCCCTAAAAGTTGAATTCTGCTGCCATAGCACAAGTAAAAATAATCGCCCATTTTCATGGAATAGGTAAATGACTCACCCTGGGACACTTTTGACGTGGCTTTTGCCTTGGTTGTACTATGTACCACAATAACGCCGCGATCCATAAATATCTGCTTGTTTTCATCTGAAATGCCGGTGCTTTCAGTTCCATGGCTTATTTTCCAAATTGAAGGAGATGCATCAGCATAAAGCGAAACCTCAGACATATCGACTTTATCAATGGCGGCCGATAACTCATCTCGTAGTTTCCATGTATAGCTGCCAGAGTCATCTTTACCCGCATTGCGTCCAAAATACAGAATCGGCCACCAGCGGGAGTTTTCTTCATCTCTATCCATTACAGGGCAGCCGGTTTTTTCAGCAATACGACGCGCCAAAGCAGAAGAACCACTATTATAGAAATTCTTCGTTTCACCGTATTTGATGGAGAGCTGAGTACAAGTAGCCTGCCCGCCGTAGTCCTTCATGCGCTTCATGATTTCAAGGCTTCCAGTCGTAAATACATCGGGGGCATTAAGAAGTTCAACCCACTCATCGACAGAAATGTTCGGCGTGTAATCTGTCGGGAACCAGTCGTCAGTGGCTACGGATTCCTTCTGCGAAAAGTAGCGGCTGATGTAAAAGCCGACATCGATTGTAAGCGTTCTATATTCCGGGTCTGGATAGCAATCGTCCGTAAGCTGGGATTTGAGAAGACTTACGAGTTCTTCATCCTTCTTGATTTCCACACACAGCTCATCATAAAAGCTATAGAAATTGCGCAGATTGTCCGCATAAGCGCCTTTCTTGAATCTATAATCGCTGCCAAGTTCATCTGCAGCGGTTTTTATCTCGCCGTATTTATAAATGTAGTATTTGTCGGGATAACGCAGCCATAAGTAAGTGCTGACGGCGTTTTCGTACTGATAATGCTGCCCCGCGCCGTTGCCATACTTTTCGAGAAGAATGGATGATTGGTCTTTAAAATCTGTAATTCTGGAAACTACGTCCTTGCTTTCGTCAAACAGGGCAATGAACATCGCCCGAACTTCTTCAGGAGCCGTTTCCGCAAATTTCTCAATCATTCGCGCTGGAAAGTTGTTCATAGACGCGAGCAGATTATATGTTTTTGACAGGGAGATAGTCAGCATGGCAGCAAAGTCCGCTGCATTCACATCCCAATTGTCCTGAAAGAACTTGACAGCTTCCCATTTGTATTTCTCGTTTCCCCATTGGATTGAAACGAAGTTCTGCTTGTATTTCACAAGGGCATCTTGCAGACGAAATTTTTCAAACATGGTATCCCTCCTTATGCATTACGCAGGCTCTTGTATATTTCATCGGTGAAAATCCCAAGCACCTGCCGCTTTATTTCATCGTTGCTCAAAAGCAGCGAGAAAAAGTCCTGATTCTGTGAGAGCCCCTCGATAAGTGCATCATCGATATCGTCAAAATAGGAAAACTCGAAATCATTGACTGTGTTATTCAGTGCGCTGGTTTTCAACTTTTCCGACTTGAGCAGGATGTCTCTGATTTGCAACATTGCTTTTACCGCAACATCATTGTCGTAGGATTTTCCCGTGCGGCTGTTGATTTCGGCGATTATTTGTGAAAGCCGTTCCTCTTTTGCCTCGGTCAATCCAAAGCTTTCTGCTGTGGGCAATTTCATAACCGGTTGAGCTACAAGCTCTGATTTCTTATGTTCTTCGTCCTTTTTTTGGATGAAGTTTGTAACCTTAATTTTCCCGTCAAGATTATATCCACCACCCGGATGCTTGATGTTTATATAGGAAAGCAAGTATGTAACAAAATTATATTTTTTGTGCAGGTCAACGTCTTCAAAGCAAGAAACCTGTAGCAGGAATTCGTAAAATCTAACGAAATGCCGCATCAAGGCTACAATCTCCTGCTGTTTTGTTACACTGTAGTTCTCAATCAGATTCTTCGCCTTCTTAAAATAGAAAGTTAATTTCTGCTTGTCCTTCGAGGTAATGTTATCGCTGTAAAGCAGGTCGTTTGCCTTCTCAATATCGTCCGGATCGAGAACAGTGTAGGCATCAATCTTTGCCTCAAGGTCGTAAATCGCTGTGGGGGTCACCGAATTGGATAATAGTGTTGTCGTACTCTAAGGTATCTTCCATATTTACAGTATTTTACGACATCCCTAAAAGAGTTTATTTCCCCATTCCTCCAACTCTAAAGTTCCATTTCATTCAGTATCTCCCTAAGCTTTTTAAGTTCTTCTACGCTTAAGGTTACACCTTTGCCCATCTTCTCATGTTCAGGTGCCCAATCTCTGATGTCATATTTAGGTTCCCTGTCATTCCAGCTGATTAAATTCAGCTCCTTTGACCAACCTTTATTGTTTTCTGAAAGTGTAGCCACGGTTTCTTTGATTTCATATTTTATTTCTGCCATTATTCTTCATTCCTTTCATCAACCGTTGTGAATTTCCCAGGCTCTTCTGCAACTCTGTCGGACCAGATAACTTCTTCATAAACATTTCCAGCCATTTTCTCTGCTTGCCTCATGACAATATTCATCGCTTTTAATGCTTGATCTGGTGGATAGTCATACTTGCTAAGAAGCCTCTTAATTACACGTCTCATGCTCGCTCTTGCACTTTTTCGAACGCTCCAATCAATGGTGATATTATTTCTTATAGCCAAAGTTAATTCATGAGCGATTTTCTTAAGCGTTTCATCTTCCATGAGTTCTTTAACGATATCATCCGCTGTCAGTGCATCATAAAAAGCAATTTCATCGTCGCTTAGACCCAGTTCAGCCTCTTCCTCACGCATCTTTTTAATGTCATGGGCCATTCGAATAAGTTCTTCAATCACTTCAGCATTTGTAAGTGCTTGGTTTCGATACTTGTTTAGAGCCTTTGTCAGCCTTTCAGAGAACTTCTCTGATTTCACGAGGTTTCTCTTTTCCATAGCTTTGATGTTGCCTTCTAATAATTTCTTAAGCATTTCTACAGCTAAGTTCTTCTGCTTCATTCCCTGAACTTCTTTTAAGAACTCTTCAGAAAGGATTGAGATCTCCGGCCTTTTGATTCCCATGGCATCAAATACATCAATAACATCTTCTGAGATGATGGAGCGTTCCAGCATTTGATGAAGTCTTGCTTCAATTTCTCTTTTTGATAGTGGCGTTTTGTCCTTTTCCTTTAGCTTGACAAGGCTGGCTTTAACTGCTTTAAAATAGCTGATTTCAAGAGCCTTTTCTTTCCCTTTATCAGTTGCAGCACATAGTGCATGAGCCTTTCCTAATTCAAGAGCTGTCTTTTTAAATTCCTTTTGTTCTTCTTCTTTCTTTCCGAGAATGAAGTCCATACCACCTACAATAGTTCTAATTCTTTCCACTTGAGAGTTGCCCATATATTTTGAGTAATCATAGCCATGCATCATGTCTCTTAATATTTCCAGTTTTTCAAGCATAACAGCAACAGCAACATCCGTATCAATACCAGTATTCTGACGATCCGTATTGGTGTATTGTTTTAAGGCGCTCTTTAAACTTTCTAAAATCCCGATATAGTCAACCACTACACCGCCTGATTTCTCTTTAAAGACGCGATTAACCCTTGCAATAGCTTGCATCAGGTTATGCCCCTTCATTGGCTTGTCAATATACATGGTATGCATAGATGGCACATCAAATCCAGTGAGCCACATGTCACGAACTATCACTATTTTAAGTTCGTCACTATTGTCCTTCATACGTTTGGCCAATAAATCCCTACGCTGTTTACCTCCTAGATGCTTCTGTAGCTTTTCATTATCTGCGGCGCTGCCGGTCATAACAACTTTTATTTTTCCTTTATCAACATCATCGTTGTGCCAATCGGGTCTCAGTTTTGTTATGGCATCATAGAGCTCAACACAGATTCTTCGACTCATGCAGACAACCATAGCCTTGCCATCGATGCTCTTTGCTTTTTCTTCGTAATGATTTACTATATCTTCAGCAAGCTTTTTGACTCTGTTTGGAGAACCCACAATGGATTCCATTCTGGACCATTTGGCTCTGTTTTTATCCTTCTCAAATTCTTCCTGACCTTCTGTGATCTCTTCAAACTCATCATCAATTTTTGTCAGCTCTTCTTCATCTGTTTCCAGTTTAATAATGCGGTTTTCATAATAAATCCGAACCGTTGCTTCATCTTCTACCGCCTGGGTCATGTCATATGTATCAATGGTATGACCAAATATGGCTACAGTAGATCGATCTTCAAGATCAATCGGTGTCCCTGTAAAGCCGATAAAAGACGCATTAGGTAGTGCATCTCTTAGGTATTTAGCATAACCATAATTCACTTCACCGGTTTTAGAATCCACTTTGGCCTCTAATCCGTATTGGCTTCTGTGGGCTTCATCTGCGATGATGATGACATTCTTACGATCAGTGAGTACTGGCATCTCGCCATCTTCTGGTTTGAACTTTTGAATGGTGGTGAAGATAATCCCACCAGACTCTCTATCATTTAAAAGGTCATAAAGCCCATTAACCTCAGTGCTATTACCACCCACATAATTCGTTCTCTGGCTATCTGAAAGTTTTCTTACTGTTGCTTGTTTTGGAGTCTGACGCAGGATATCTTTTGATTTAGAGAAGGTTGTGAAAAGCTGATCGTCCAGGTCATTTCTATCAGTTATAACCACGATGGTTGGATTATTCAGTTCTCTCACAAGTCCACCGGTATAGAACACCATGGAGAAACTCTTGCCAGAACCTTGGGTATGCCAAATAACACCAATCTTTCGATCGCCGTCTTCCTTCGTCGCTTCTTTTGTTTTTTCAATCGCTTTCTTAACAGCAAAGTACTGATGATAGGCTGCTAGAATTTTAATGATGGATTTTTTATCCCCTATTTTCTTCCCATCGATATCCTTGTCCGGTTCTTTAGACTCCTGGAAAAGAATAAAGTTTTGAATGATATCCAGTAATCTTTCCTTTTGGAACATACCATTTAGCAGTACTTCATATTGAGGTTGGGATAAAGGTGCGATATTCTCTCCGTCAGCGGTTCTCCAATTCATAAACCACTCTTCATTGGAAGTAATGGTTCCTGCTTTGGCATTGATCCCATCAGAGATGATACAAAAAGCGTTATAGTTAAATAGTGATGGAATGTCTCTTTTATAAGTTTGTATCTGATTGAAGGCACCATCAATCCCCACATTTTCATCACTGGCTGACTTTAATTCTATAACCACAAGAGGTAGACCATTTACAAAAACAATGAGATCCGGTCTTCTCTCTTCATTTTCAATAATGGTAAATTGATTGACGACCACGAACTCATTATTACTCATATTTTCAAAGTCTATGATATAGGCTCTTTTGGTGCGAATGTGCCCACCTTCATTAAAGGATACCTCTATCCCTTCTGTCATTAACTGATGAAAATAGCGGTTGTTTTCTTCCAGCATGGGGCTATTGAATGTAATCAGTTGACGATAGGCTTCCTCTAGCGCTTCACTTGGCAGATCTCGATTGATCTTAAAGAGTGCGTCTTTCACCCTAGATGAAAGGATCACCTCACGATAATCTTTTCGCTCCTCATAATCCCCACCTAAAGAGATGTCTGGACCGAAGGCATAATCGTAGCCAAGACTTTCTAATATTTCGATAGCTGCTTCTTCAAGCATCGCTTCTGTAAAAATACCATTTACACTACTCATCACTACCACCTCCCAGACAATCTCTTATTTCGATTCTCACTTTCAAAGTAGCCCTCTGATTTATTTCTATTGTTTTATTGATCACCCCGCACCTCCACTTCTCCATTCAACAAATTAACCCTGAATGAGTTATTATTTGAACAGCTTTTTAAGCGTCTTGAATATATCAAATGATGTCCGATTATATACTTTGTTGTAAACTGCTTTCTTAGGATTTCTAAGAAATCCATATCCCCGCGGCATCTTTATCCCTGCTCGGTGCACTACCTGCCTTTTGATGCTAGTTCTTGCAGAGATTCTTCTCTTTAGGCTTGGATTTCTAAAGCCAAACTTCACGATACATCACCTTCTTCATCAAGAGGAACTCTAATTTCTCCGGACATTAGTTTTGGTAGAAGAGAATCTCTAAGTGATACCAAATTATTACTTTCGTCTCTTTTTACTCTTATTTTTTCAAAGCTTTTATCAACAATATCAGAAAACTGTGAAACAAGTTTCATATCATTTGGCATTATTATCTTCATTTCTTTCAAATTTTTCTGATTAATTTTCAATTGTACAGCGCCTGTAATGGCTCCTAAAACATTTAAGTTGCTCAAAAGTATATATAAAAAATTAGTTGAAACGCCTTTTTTACCAGATAGGACATGAGCGTGATTATTTACCCAAAATTTCCCCCAAACATATTGTAATACTGGCGACCCGTCTTCATTTACTACGGTACCATCTTCTCCTAATAAGACGTATATTCCGTCAAATATAAACTCATCAACATAGTCCATTAACGAGGCTGCGCCATAATAAGGATATATTTTCTCTCTTTTTTCCCTCTCGTTTTTTGACAGAGGGATTCTTTTTGAATCATGTATATCAATAATTTCCCCTAAATCTTTAACTTCCCACCCCTTAGGGATCATTCCAAGCTCACTTTCAATCATCTCTCCGCCACTAGACTTATAAGGTTCTCCATCATCATTGGGAAATTCGAAATCCACGAACCATTGCTTGAATATTGTTTGTGCCATATTCTCTAAGGTTTTGTTTATTTGGTTGTTGACTTGGATTTTCATGTCGATGTTATTAAAAAATGTAGCTATACGGTTTTGCTCATCAAGTGGGGCTAGAGGCAAAGGAACACGTTTTAAAGCTGTTACCTTTAAATTCGGTTGTGTTGATCCAAGTGTATTTTCATACATAAATCTATCAAAGTGATCACTTAATAATACATAATATATATAGTATGGATTTACAACAATTGGTTGCCAACGTACAAAGTAATGAGCAAAAACAACATCTTCTCTAGTTTCTTTAACAATATAGCGTTTTCCTAATATATTTCCTGTAAAAGATATATAAATATCATTTTTTTTAATATTCTTGTCATAGTCTCCTTTTACAAATCTTTTACAATATGGTAAGTCTTCAAAATCAGGCTCAACATTATCTTTCAAGTCTGTTATCCTTAGCATTTTTTTGTTTATACCAAGCTTATCTTCACTTGAAGTTGGCGAATGAACACCATTTGTTATGAAAGTAGAAATATCATTGCTAATAACCCATTTCCAATCTTTAGGCAATTTTGGCAGATTGTTAATTTCAAACTCAGATAAAGGTTTTATTTTTGTATCCTTAACAATGCTATTATTTTCGCAATACTCATTAATACAATTTAATATTTCCTCTACACTATTCACACTTTTATTATTTCTAAAACTCATACCCAATCCCTCCCAGATTCTTTCTAATCTCATCCTCTAGGTGTCGGGATTTAGCAAAAAGTTCAGCCAAATCAGCAGTCATATTTTCCATTTTTTCGTCGAATGGGATACCATCATCTTCAATATCTTCAATTCCTACATATCTCCCAGGTGTTAGAACATATTCATGTTCTCTGATGTCTTCGATACTAGCGGACTTACAGAAACCCTTGATATCTTCATACTCCCCATCGATATTTCGCCATTCATGATAGGTTTCAGAAATCTTACTAATATCTTCCTCTGTTAGCTCTCTGTGTCTTCTATCTATCATTTCTCCCAATTGTCGTGCATCAATAAAGAGGACTTCGTGTTCTCTTGATCTGTACTTCGGATTATCCTTCTTGTTTCTGTTAAGTATCCATAGCGATACGGGAATACCTGTTGAATAGAACAGTTTATCGGGAAGAGCGACAATGGCATCGACCATATCTTCTTCTAATAAATTCTTCCGAATTTCACCTTCGTTTGAAGTGTTCGTGCTTAGTGATCCATTAGCAAGAACAATTCCTGCGCTACCATTAGGTGCTAGATGGTAAACCATATGCTGTAGCCATGCATAGTTGGCATTTCCTGCAGGTGGAATACCAAATTTCCATCTCACATCATCTGTAAGTTGATTGCCACCCCAATCACTAATATTAAATGGCGGATTAGCAAGGATGAAGTCTGCTTTTAATGTTTTATGGAGATCGTGATGGAAGGTATCATCGTGGTGTGGTCCTAGATTGGCATCAAGTCCTCTAATAGCTAGGTTCATCTTGCAAAGTTTCCATGTTGTTGAGTTCATCTCCTGACCATAGATGGATAGATTTTCAACTCTTCCCTGATGATCTTCCACGAACTTTTCACTCTGAACAAACATACCACCGGATCCACAACAAGGGTCATAAACTCTACCTTGGTATGGCTCAATCATATCAACTAAGGTTTTAACGATGCTGGTTGGCGTATAGAATTCTCCACCGCCTTTTCCTTCAACGCTGGCAAACTGTCCAAGGAAGTATTCATACACTCTTCCTAGTAAGTCCTTTTCTCCATTTTGATGAAGCTTTATCGTTGAAATTAAGTCAATCAGTTCTCCAAGTCTTCTCTTGTCTATTTCTGGCCTTGCATAGCGCTTATCCAGTACACCCTTTAGGGATGTATTCTCTTTTTCAATAAGAATCATGGCATCATCAATAAACTGACCGATTTTGGGATCTTTTGCATTATCCTTGATAAAAGACCATCTTGCTTCCTTTGGAACCCAGAAGATGTTCTCTGCTTCATATTCATCTCGGTCTTCTTCAAAGCCTGCACCTTCTTCAATAAGTGCGTCAAATTTTGTTTCGAATTTATCGGATATGTACTTCAAGAAGATAAGCCCCAGTACCACGTGTTTATATTCACTGGCATCCATACTGCCTCTTAATTTATCAGCCGCTTTCCAAAGCGTTTCTTCAAATCCAATGTTTCCTGTGTTCTCAGTCATTTATTTTACCTCCAAATGTTTAATAGTTATGATCATCAAAAACTTCAAATATTTCACCTTCAAAGCCTTCTTGTTCTGGTTCGCTACTTACCCAATCAGGTAAGACTTCGTAATAGTGAGCCAATGCTTCAACCGTTTTGTGTAGAACAGGTTCATGCTGTACTTTTTCAAGTAGTTCTACGATGAGTTTATAGGTCTCTAAGTATGGATTATTATCTACTACATCCATCGCGGCCTTAAACTTAGATACCAACTTGGCTTTTTCTATATCTCGCTCTATTGCATTCATTTCTTCTTTATCATAGATGGGAACTTCAACAAGATCATTAATCTCTCCCAAAGAATACTGCTGTTCATGCTTTTTGATTACAGGCTTCAGATCTCTTTTCAGCTTTTCCTTCTGGATTTCTAACTGATCAATTTCACTAAGCTCACGTCCAAAGTAAAACTGATCAATACCAAAGAGTTCTTCTAATACCGGTAGATATTTCTTTGGAATGTTCTGTCGCCCTTTCACCCACATGTTAATATTTTGTTTTTTTATGCCAAGTTTTTCTGCAAGTTCTATATGTTGAAGGTTATAGAGGTTTAAAACATATTCTAATCCTATCAAGTTCTCACCTCCTGGTGCAGAGCTATAATTCCACTTAATATTCATTATACTTCATTTTATTGACTCAGTCAATATTAAGTGTAAATATTTTCTGACTTTTTGACAGCAATTCTATCAACTCACTACATTTTTGACAGCTATTTTGTCAACTCACAAGCCCTAAAGTAAATCTAACTACTCAACTCTACACTTTGCTAGTTTTGGATAAGTTCCCACATAATAAAAATCCGTGATTATCCTTCCGTTTCAAAACCGGACCTCAAACCACGGAAAGCCTTTATTTACTAATCTTATTACACTCTTACTTCTCAACCCTTGACATCAATACTACCGTCTCCACATGCCTTACGTTCGGAAACATATCAATAAGCAGGGTAATAAATCATATTAATATTTACTTAATTACCACTCCTAACATAACAAAAAGTATTATATACTATATTATATCAAAAATATAGTATATAATCAAGGATAATAGTTACCTATTTCCGTTTCAAACCGTAATATTGTAATAATTTGCATGGCTATTCAACCACGATATTTACAGTTTACATATAAATTGTGTACTTAATCCCCATCGCCATCTTCTTATCCTGAATAACTCTCCTCAACTTTCTATCAACCGAAACCTTATTTGGCTGAAACTTCTGGTTATAGTCATCACTAATGCACCTACTCAGATTTACAAATAAACTTATAACGGTATTTGCAAGCATTGCATTATCAAAATCATTCATGTGACACAGCAAATTCTGAGCATATTCATTCCCTTGCTCAGCAGATAATGAAAGCCACTGAACTGCCTGTTCCTTGTCTTTAGGAACATCTTGACCAAATAAATATATCTTGCCTAGCAGATACGATGCACATGGATTTGTATCTGCTGTTTCTTTTAGCAAAGCAATTGCTCTGTTGACATTTTTATACTGCTCATCAGCAACTAAAATTTTAGCAAGTGAATATTTCGCATACTGGTTATTATTTACTACAGCTTTTTCAAGCCATTCTACTGCCTTTGGTAAGTTGTAAACCTCATCTGTGAGATAAAGTTTTCCCAAGCGGTATTGAGCAAAATCATTCTTTTCGGCTGATAATAATAGATATTTTTTTGCAAGTGAAAAATCAGAATAAACATATTTCCCATCCATATATAACTTTCCGAGAACATATGCTGCATTGAGATTACCAAGCTTCAATGACTTTTCAAGCATGGAAATTCCTTTATCAACATTTTGAGCAACATTTTCGCCCTTGATAAGCTCCATGCCATACTCACACAAAGCATTTTTATTTTCAAGTTCAGTGGACATCTTAAAATGCTCCATTGCACGAGGAATATTAATCTCAGTTCCCAAGCCTTTTTTGCACATACCGCCAAGCTTGTACCACAAGTTATCGTCCTCAAATTCAATTCCTGAAAAGCCATCATACGCTATTTTGTAATAATCCTGTGCCTTTTTCATATTCTTTTCAGCAAATTCACCGTAATGATACATCCTCGCCAGAGAATATGCGGCATAAGAATTGTTCTGTTTGGCTGATTTTTCATACCAATAAAATGCCTGTTCCAAGCTTTCCTGAGTACCATTGCCGTAATAATACATACTCCCCAAGCTGTATTGTGCAAATTGATTTCCTGACTCTGCAGATTTCAAAAACCAATCAAATGCTTGAGCATAATCTTGTTCTGTGCCAAGACCATAAAAATACATTTTACCTAATCGATACTTAATATATGGCTGTAACTTTTCTGCACCAGGTTCAAGAAAAATAAAACCAGTAAGTGCTTTCTCAAAATATTCGGTCGCAATATCTTTGTTTTCTACACCAAGCATACCTTGCACATACATCTTGCCTATATCAGCTGTAGCAAGAACATTACCCTTATCACTTTCTGATTTTAAAATAGAATAAGCTTTTTGAAAGTTCTGTTGTGACTTCTCCTTTTCATATAAAAGCTTGCAAGCAGATTTGTATTCATCACTCCACTCAATATAAACAGAAGAATGATTATCAGAATCTGTTTTTTCTGAATAATCATCAAGCATTTCAGAGTCGATATTAAAATCAGCATCTATATTGTTCATATCACCGTTTTCCAAAATACTTTGCTCCATTATTTCAAGATTGCTTGTAACAGAATTCATATTAAGAATTTGCTGTATAATTATATTTCTCACAGAATGAAAAACCTTATTTTCATATAACGGGGGGAACACTTTTTCTTTTTGAGTATACGTTTTATATTTCTGACACTCAAGATCACACCACTTTTCATACAGTGCCTGAATATTTGTATCTTTTGCAAGCTCTGAAAAAATAGCATTAACTGTTTCTTTTACCTCTGGTTTTAAATATCCATATACTTTTTTACCTGAACAATTTTGCAATTGAGAATATAACTTTGTTATCAAATTTTCAAGTGTTTCATTATGAAACTCATTTTGAGATATTTGTTTTATAATATCCTCAATATATTTTTTTGACTCTAATTTTAATTCATCACGACTTATTGTCTGTTCCTGATATATTGACTGTAAATCATCATGAAAAATATCATTTGCAAAAGCACTTCGAATTTTATCAATGCCATCTTTAGTAAGGTAGCCTTGCTTTGGATTTTTTGAATATGCAATCAGATGAATATGAGGATGATGCGTTGTGTCATGAAAAGCAGCATACCATTTCAAATTGCACAGAGGTATTTTCGTATGCTCTGCAATTTCGGAAATATGCCTTTTAACTAGCTCCCGCCAAGCATCTGAATTATCATAACCAAGACGAATTGCATCAGCTCTGTGCAGAGAAATAACATGACTCCACACGTTGCCTTTATGATTTGCAACCTCATCAGCAACTCTGTCAAGAACAATTGGCTCATCATCGCTGTTGAAAAGTCCGTGCATACCACGTTTCTCAACACCAGGACGCATTGCCATGTATCCAACAAAATTCTGACGGTTACCGATGATGTCAGCGTTGCGTTCTATGATTGCAGAAATCAGTTCGGATGCGTTTTGATTCGTAGGATTTTCAGCATAATCCTCATACTCAAGATACTTTTTCGATTCAGGAAAATCTTTTAGTAGGGATGATAAAAGCTCTTGCTGTTTTTCACTGACAGGAGCATTGTTCTGAACAATATTTTGTTCTCTTTTTTCAACGGTTTCACGGGTAGCGATATACTTTACATAATTTTTTAGCTTGTTTGATGAACCGCTTTTAAGATAGCGACTGGTTACAATTATTCTTGACAAAAGATCACCTCCAAAGATTTTTACTCTCTCTGATACCTCACAGCCTTTTCAAAATTAATTACACCATTTATTCTTTTAACCTCGTCAGTACACATAATTCTAAGCTTTTTCATGGTTTCGTCATCAATTTCATTTATCGCCGCAACCATGTGAGTCAACGCACCAACTTCAACAGCAAGCTTAAATAACGCTCTTGATAATCTTTGCTCACTGCCTTTGACAATTCCGTCTGTTATCGTTGTAATCTGAGGTGCAATAAATTCTGTTGCACTGCTCTCATTATTCAATAAATATCCGCAGTAAAAACGCACCGCCTTTTCAATGAATTCAGAACGTGAACTGCAGTTGTCTCGCTCATAAAGCATGTTTACTATATTCATTGTATCAGGAAATATCTTCATCCCGAAAGTCTGCTTTTTTATAGAGCCGACCGTAGAATCCTTTGATTTTTCGTCACCCTTCCGTTTGTTTGTATTTTTATCCGACCGCATTCTTAAAAACCTCCTTTTCAGTCGATAGTATCCATATTGCTCACAAACCCCGTAAATTCGGCGAGCTTTGCTCGACGATGTGCTTGTTTGGTTGGCTTTAGCCGACCAAACTTTAACCTGCAATATAATAATATGGGCAGATTCATGTAAAACCTGCCCATCGCTATTTTGTGAAACCCTTTCACAAAACGCTCAACATCGCCCACCAACCTGTTTAAGGTTAAATGATACCACCCCTGTCCCAAAAATCGGACACAGGGGCGATAATTTTGCTTACAGGGCGAACTACTCCCCTGAATGATTTGTAGAAGTATCTACAGCAGACTTTTTCAGCTTTTTCTCCGGTTTAGCTATAGCTTTCATTTCAATAAATTCACGAATGTTTTTGGGGACATTTTTCTGATAAAGTACTTCTATCTGTTTTTCAATTTCATCCGAAAGCTTGAGATTTTTCTGTCCCAAATACATTTCTAAAGCTGATAGCTTATCGCTTTCAATGCCTATGCTAATTGATTTTTTCATGCGTTTTACTCCTTTTCTTCAACATAATTAATAAACGGAATTTGGAGCCAATGCGTCCATTCACGACCTAAAAGCTTGGTTTTTACAACACCTTGTTTCGTATTCATCGCCTCAATCACCTCGCCGTTTCCAACATAAATTCCGATATGACCTTCCTGCCAAACAGCAAGCCCAGCTACTTCTGGCATGGTGTCAATCATTCCTTTAACCTTTGCCAAGCCGAACATTCCGTCTGCACCAACGTCGGGCATACCGTTCGAGCCAATTTTTATCTCACTTGATTCAGCGTCATACCAACTGTAGCCTTTAATCAAACCTACACAGTCAGCAGTCCTTTTCCCGTGCCAATTCTGACGAATAAACTCCTCATATCTACCAACATCATTCGGATATTGAGATATTTTCATACCCAAAAGCTTTTCGTCAAGCACAGTACCATAAGTTCCATAAACATATCCCCACTGCAGTTCACAAGCATTTTCCGCCCATTTTACAAGGTCAAGGTTATTTTTCACATTCGGATTATAGTAATCAGCAAAGTCTATTTCATTGTTAAAACTCCCCTCATCACCATACTGAACATTAGGAATTACAAACCATGAAGTCCATTTACCATTAGAAACTTTCTCTTTCACAATCCCTTCATCAACAGATTTTGCATAGATAACTTCATCATTTCCAATGTAAATTCCTATAATGTAACCATTAATAACTGCTGTACCTACTGTTTGTGGAAGGCTTTCCATGCTTCCTTTTTTAGTTGCAGATTCAGTTTCCACAACCCACTGAAAACTCCGTTTCTGGTGAGGTTCAGCCTCTATTAACTTTATTACAAGAACAACTTACTATTAAAGATGAACAACTAAATAGAAAAGATAATCAGATTTCAGAATTACAAAATCAAATTTCAGAATTAACCTTAATTATAAAAACACAGGCAGAAAACATCCAAACACAACAAGCTTTAACTGCTGGAACTATTCAGTTGAAATTAGAACAAAAAAAAGAAGATTCTAATAATCAAGAATCTTCAAATAAGAAAACACACTGGTGGAGGAGAAATAATAAAACCTAAATTACTTTTTAAAAAATTCCCGTGTAAAATGATTTATTTGACACGGGAATTTCAAATTAAAATTGTGATTTTTATTTTCACTTTAAATTTAATATTTATTTGCTACCTCTTCCATGCTTTTGGCAAGCTCGGAATAATCTTTTTCAGTTTTTGAGTAATGCTTTTCGTTATCTGCTAATTCTATTATTTCATTTCCTTTAGCACCAAACCTTTTTAATGTGCTATTATCAGCGTACATAACTATAACAGGGACATTTACTTTTCTGGAGCTCAATTTTTTTATTTTCTTAATATTTTAGTACGGATTTTTAAGTAATTCTTCATATCCATTGCTTTTTAGTAATATTATTTGTACTAATAAAATCTCCATTATTGTGTATAATCATATAAATATTTGGTGGTCTTTAGCGAAGATTAATAAATATCGTACTGTGGTGATTATATAAAAGGTGGTTTTATTCACAGTTTTAAATTGTCAAACAAGTGACGATTCTAATGCAAGAAATCTGTAAATTTCATAACTAATTAACATGATATACTTTTTACAGTAAACTTTAATCCATTGTATTCTAAGTTTTTATTAATAAATCATGACTTAAATTCAACATAAATGTAGACAATAAGTAGTTTTTATGTTAAAATTTTAAAAAGTATATATGTACCCCACAAAAAAATACATAGCTTACGAATTAGTTTATATAAGCATTAAGAAAAGGGAGTTAAAATTATGTCTACAACTTCAACCGAAAAACATTCTACCAAATCAGAAGATATGATTAAGCAGATAAAACTTGGCGAAACTGCAGTTCGCGAAAAACTTATTTGCGACAATTGGGACAATATTGTAACTATTACCTCTAAAATTATAAGACGACCTGCCGAGGGTACAGACGAATTCAGCATTGCGTTATCCGCTTTTAATGAAGCAATTGACTCCTACAATCCAAGCAAAAACGATAATTTCTTGTGCTTTTCAAGATTGGTAATAAATCGAAGACTAATAGACCACATCAGAAAAAATAGTCGCCATCGTTCTGAAATTTTTTATTCTTTTGAGGACCAGGGCATGCAAAATCCAATTATAAAAGAAGCTGTCACACAATTACCAGATTTTATAGATAAAATTGAAATCGAAGAAGAAATCCTAAAATTTAAATTAAAGCTTCAAGACTATGGTATATCATTTAAAGATTTAATAGCGCTATCCCCAAAGCACGCAGACACTCGGCGTCTATGTGTTTATATAGCAGATAGCATTATTGATAACAACGGTCTATCGCAAAGGCTTGAAAAAGATAGGAGGCTGCCTATTATTCAACTTATGCAAATTGTATCTGTTAGTAGAAAAACGATAGAAAAGCACCGAAAATACATAATCAGCCTTTATCTTGCAATGAAGAGCGATATGGATATTATTAAAAGTTACATAGAGCTTACAAGGAAAGGGGGAAGCCAATAATGGAGTATACTGGTACTATTATGGAAATTGACAACAATAAGGCAATTGTATTCACTACTGAGTGCAAAATGATACATATACATTTAAAGGAGGATGATTTTGTGGGTAAACAAGTAATTATTAACGATAATGATTTATGTAAAGAGAATAACTCGATTATATTTAACAGAGCGGTTAAGATCGCCATGTCCATAGCCGCTTCGCTTGTACTAATTTTAGGAATAGCAGTTGTTTCAAAAAATTTATTTAATACTCCACTAAGCAATAGCAATGCGACAACTGCAATTGTTTCGGTTGATATAAATCCTGGCATTGAGCTTAATATTGATCAAAACAATGTTATTACTAATGTAAAATATTTCAATGAAGAAGGACGTGATGTTCTTTCAAATATCCAGATTATAGACAAACCTATTATTGTAGGAATAAAAGCAATTGTTTCAGAAGCAAAAAAGCTTGGTTATATTGACGAAAACAAAAACAACATATTTATTGCAACAGCATTAAATAACATAAGTAAAGAAACTAACCCTGATGAATTTCTTAGTAACATTCAAAGCCAGCTAAATTCTATAAGTACAGATTTAAAGGATATCAAAATTTTATCGGTGGTCATAGAAAATCCAGATATTATAGAAAAAGCTTCTGTTGGCAATATTTCCTTAGGTAAAGAATTACTTTTAAGTTATGCACTTGATAATAAAATAGAACTGACAGACGAGTTTTTAAGAACTGCTAATATTACCGAGTTATTAACTGCATTAAATGCAATTGATGAAAATGGAATGCTTTCTCAGGCTATTATAAACAAAGCTGCAAAAGTACAGCAGGAACAAACCTATACGACGATAACCACCAAATTGCCACCACAAAGTGATGTTTCAGATGCCACCACTAACATTACCACTGAAGCTACAATAACTAAAGCACCAGAAACTAATGTTACAGAGTCTAAAGCACCAGAAACTAAAAAACCAATTATAACGACAGAAAAACCAACACCTGACTCTCAAGATGAAGATGAAAGCGAAATAAATCCTAAAATAACTGTATATACTTTAGAGGATGGAACAATAAAAGTTTTGTGGACACCACTCTCTAACCCATATGTAACTTTTGAAGGTAAAAAATACAATAACTTTGAATATTATAAAATTGTGGCGTCAGAAAATAATCCTAATCCTATTTATCCTGAAGATGGCTATCTTTCGTACCACACATCAACAAACACATCAAAATGGGTTGCAAATCCTAATGACTATGGATTACAAAGCGGAAAAACTTACTACTTTTCAATAACATATTGTTTTGGAAATGGAAAGTTTACCTCAGATACTGTAAAAGTTACAATTCCTAAAAAACCTACTGTAACTGATGATAGCATTACCCCTAAAATTAATAAAGTAAGTATAAATGATACAGATTTATTAATCGAATGGACAGCAACAAAAGGTTCAACGGCAACCTATAATGGAAAAAAATATACTGGTTTCTTAGGATATAAAGTCGTGATGTCAGAAACAAACCAAAACCCAATTTATGATAAAAGTTTAAAAAATGACACGTTTGGATATCATGCTGCCAAGGATTATAAAGAGAATAAAAGCCAATGGCCATATCTTAAAGATAAGAACGGTGTACTTCTTGAATTAAATAAAACCTATTACGTCGCAGTAACTTACGTTTTTGAATCTGGAAACTTTTCAACTTCGGGTGTTAAGTTTACTATGCCTACAAAATAGAGCTAATCATAAGCACACTTCCTTATATAAAAGCCTGATAAGAATTACTACTTGTCGGGTTTTTTATACCCATTGGTGTGTACAATCAAATATATATTTGGTGGTTGTGAACTACTCACCACTTACTCACATTCGTTCGTTGAAGTGGGAGCTTCTTGGTCAATGTCTCTAACGAGATAAGTTTACCCAAGCTCTAAGGGTAGTTCCTACCCCAATAGTACCAAAATTATATTGCTAATTTCAGTAGGTTTTTACTAGCATTTATGTCTCTATCATGATTTACCCCGCACTCAGGACATTCCCATTCTCTAAGTGCTAGATTTTTTACATCTAGATTTTTATATCCACAATTAGAACATAATTGACTACTAGCATAATTGGATGGTGCTATTATTATCTTTCTACCATACCATTCTGCTTTATATTCTAATTGCTTTCTAAATTCAGACCATGATACTTCGGATATTGCTTTTGCTAGATTATGATTTTTTAACATATTTCTAACTTTCAAATCTTCTAAAATTATCACTTGGTTGACAAGCGGAGGGTCTTTGTAATCCGTAGCTACTAAAGTATTGGCGAGTTCCTCTTCCGCAGAAGTAAAGAACGATGCCTTGCTGCTTGAGTAGGTGGGAACGGCAACCGCATCGGGCCCCGTGGCTTTCAGTGTGGAATTGACACCCTCATCACAAGCTTTTCGTCAAGCACAGTACCATAAGTTCCGTAAACATATCCCCACTGCATTTCACAAGCATTTTCTGCCCATTTTACGAGGTCAATATTGTTTTTCAAATTTGGATTATAGTAATCCACAAAGTCAATTTCATTGTCAAAACTCCCCACATCACCATACTGAATATTCGGAATTTGAAACCATGAAGTCCATTCTCCATCAGAAATTTTCTCTTTTACAATGCCATCTGAAACAGATTTTGCGTAAATTATTTCATCATTTCCAATATAAATTCCAATGATATTTCCATCAAAAACAGCTGTACCAACGGTTTGGGGAAGGCTTTTTATACTGCCTTTTTCGGTTGCAGAATGATATAATTCCTGTAAAGTCATGCTTAAAACAGCAGAATTATCTGTTGCAATAACTCTGCTTTCAAAGTCATAAAACAGATATGATTTCAGTAAATTTAGATTATCTATTGTTCTGCGACCAAGCCATTTTTCACAATCCACAGTGATTTCAGTGGGATATTTTTCTTTCAACTCCTTGTACTTTTCGCTATTTAACACCTCCCCAAACGTATTAGGAACGTAACCCCAACCCGTTTCAAAAGCGTTCACTACCCATTTTGTAAGGTCAATGTTATTTTTTATTTTCACATTTACAAACATATTTTCATCAATTGTTATGTGCTTGATTAACGAAATACTTCGCATATATTCATCAAAATTAATTTGCAAATTATAGTTTCTATTGAGTAATGATATTAGCTCTTCATCAGATTTTGCAAGTAAAAAACAGCCTGTAAAATCCTTAAAAAAGGTTTTAGGCTGTTCAATTCCATTAAAGTAAGTCAGGTAAATTACTTGTGCTTTCATGATTTCCTCTTTCAGCCCAAGTTTCGTAAGCTCATCAACAATCGCTTGTCCAGCTAACTCCATCTGTGAAAACTGCTCCTGTTGGGTAGGAGTTAATTGCTGTAAAAACATATTCCCAAAGTCGGTTTGCTGATTTCCTGTTTGTGATAAGCCACCGCTTACGCTCAATAAAACCACCACTGGGAGTAGTGCTAGGCATAAAAGCCCTGCAATAATTGAACTAATAACAGTCCGTGTTCCTTTCTTTGTTGCAAGATGCACGGCAACCTTTTTGGCTATCGCTGCAATCGGAATCGCCATTTTATCACTCTCCTTTTACAATAAAAAAAGAGCCACATATGTGACTCTCAAAGTTTGTGTTATTCCATTTTCATACCAAATTGCTCATCAGATTTCTCTAACGAAATTGATTTTTCCCTTTCAATACGCTCCTGCATACGCATATCAATTCCATCAATACATTCATCATAAACAAATTGTTTTATGTTTGACATATCATTTGTTTCATAAAAAGCAATTAACAACTCCCCAAATTTTCGTATCAACTCATTTGGTATACTGATAATGCCACAGCCATTCGTTATCATTTCTTTGTTGGCAAGCATCATTGCTGTACGTTTATTTCCATCAATAAAAACTTGCCTTCGCATTCCCCAAAGCATGAGCGTTATCGCTCGGTCAGTTGGTGATTCTATCAGCAGTATATCTGCTATTTCATTTCGTATATCGTATTCAAAAGGAATTTGTGGTTGCCACTTCGTGCCTGAATTTTTTACATCATAAGCCCTTATTTTACCTGATCCAAATATGCTTCCATCACTGCCAATTATCATATTCAAACGGCACATATAGTCGAAATCAGTGAGCCTATCGAGTGTATCCAACATAAAACTCCATGTGCGTTTCATGTTGTTTATCTTAACAATATCATCGACCTTGACGCTTTCCACACCCATGCCCTCAAAAATAGCATTGGTTTCAGGAAATGTTATATTAATTCCTTCAAGATTCGCACTTTTCCAGATATAATCAACGATATTTCGTTTTGCAACAAATATGTTTTCTTCCACCGTTAATTTAAACTTTGATTCCATAAGATACCTCCTGTATCAACTTCCTTTTGTATACTATATTCTTCGGCAGTTCGTAAAATCAACCAACTTACTCAACTTCATCACTCCACAAAAACTTTTTCCTTAAATAATCAGCATGTTCTGTAGTAATGGCACCATCATCAATTTGAGCCGAGTTTATACTGCCATAAAGTTCACCCCATAAACAGTCAATTAATGTTGAACCGTTTTCAAGTCCATCTTTATATGCATCCAAATCATGCTGCAAATAGTTAGGCAATCCGTACTCATATGATAGCTCACGCTCTGTGGGGGTCTTTTTAAAATCATCCATACATAGCCTCCCATCGGTAACTTCCTTTTATATACTATACCACAACTGATAGCAAAAATCAACTATACATTTGCATGATTCCAAGCTTTTCAATTCTTATTTTCTTTTGGGATATGGCTTTTTAACATCGGTTCTACCCACTAAATAATCTATACTTACATCAAAATACTCGGCAAGCCTTATTATCAACCGCAGTGGAATTTCACGTTCTTCCCTTTCATATTTTGAGTAAAGAGATTGATCACACATGAGAACTCTTGCTACTTCCTTTTGAGTTATATCCCTATCTTCTCTTAAATCCTTTATTCTTAATTTCATTTTATCACCCTACTTTATTATACAATAGTACATATAGTCCTATTGACATTATGGACTATTTGTCCTATAATATTATTGAGGTGATAAAATGGCAGACTACAAAAAGCTTTATTTTACGTTGTTCAATGGTATATCAGACATTACAGAAAAGCTTGAGCAGTTCAAAAGATTACTGGTAGAAACACAGTTTGATGAGGGAAAGCTCCCACAACTTGAACAGTCAATATCAAATCTAAAGCAACTTCAAATTGAAACTGAGGAAGTACTTCTTTCACAAGAAGAAGAATAATCTACCTCCCACCCGCACTTCCAAACAGTTTTTCTTTATATGGTGGAGCGATAACTTGCAATAAATAACGTTCATTTCCACACCTATAAAGGCAAGAACCACGTTCAGGATATTTGATTAATTCAAACTCCGACTGCTCTAATTGGAGGGTGTCCATATAAGCCTTAGGATTAATGTTTCCAGCATTGAAAAGAAACTGATGGGTTGGGATTGAGAACAGTGGCTTTGTAAATTCTTTTATTTCTGGGATAAGAAAATCGTCAATATTTTGTGATGCCACAATTATTGACGATTCTTTTTTTCGCACACGTTTCATGGCGTTGCGGATATATTCAATTGCCGTCATGTTTGTGAGAAACAAATACAGCTCATCGATGCTTGCAACTGTATTTCCCTTTCCTAAAAGCTGATTGCTCATGAATGATAAAATGTTAAACAAAAGTGTATCTTTAAGTCGTTTGTTGGTATCCATAAGTCCTTTAACACCAAAGCATAAAAATTCACTGTTTTTAATATTTGTGTGCCCATTAAAATATTTACTTTCTGCACCTTTGCACATTGAATGTAATCCTAGACAGATATTCTGCAAGGTTTCTTCTGTGTAGAGGTACTTTTTTTCGCTGTCAAAAATCATGAATTCCTTTTCAATAAGGTCATACAAGTCTTGCATAATAGGATAATCATTGGGACTTAACTTATCAAAATCAGTGAAATCATCAATATCAAACCTTGCGTAAAGTTTCATTAACATAATTTCTATTGTGTCAATCTCACTGTCACTAAAATCTTTATAGGCTCTGAAAAAGTCCTTGAGATATGAAATGTGTTGACTTAATCGGGTAACCTTACGGAACGGTTCGGGACTGCTTTCTGATTTTTCTGCAACACCCCATGCCTTAGGTTCAAGTGGATTTATCATATATTCCCCAGACATAAAGTCAAGATAAGTTCCACCGAGATTGTTTGTCAAATCCTCATATTCCTGTTCAGCATCAAGAATAATTATACTTTTGCCTGATTCTCTCATATTAGTAAGGAGCAGTTTCATCAGATATGACTTACCTTGACCACTGTTTCCAAGAATAAGAACATTTGCGTTTGTCTTGTCATCACTGCGTTTATTAAAGTCAACAAGAATATTCGTGCCAAATTTATCTCTACCGATGTAAAAACCCTTTTCATCCGTCTTTCCTGAATAGTTCAACGGATAAAGGTTTGCGACACTTGATGCTGGCAAAACCCTTTCAAATTGACTTCCAAAAGTATTATATCCAAACGGAAGAACAGACAAAAAGCCCTCCCTCTGGCGTAATATTAAACGATCAACTGTAATTTTAGAGCGTGTCAATTCCATCATAATATCTGACTGTAGTTCCTTTAATTTATCCTCACTGCCAGCTTTAAGCTCAATAAAAACAGCGGTATGAAGCAAAGGTTCTTTATTCCTCCTAAGATTTGAGATAAGCTCAACTACATCTTGCAAGTTATTTTCTGCATTAATTGAATCTGTCACATCATTTGTAGTTGTCATAAGTTTGTTTTTTCGTGTGGCATGCTGAATAATCTGACGCTGTTCCATGCTGTCAACAAGCCGATTATAAATTCTCAGCGTAACGTTGTTTCTATCAGCAAGATGGGATAAAATTGCTTGTTCCTCTGTTGAAGGAGGATATTCACGAATCGCCCACACACATTTATATGAGTTCCCACTGATATATGCATCAGGGAAAAATCGCACAGTCGATGGTAGAATTCGGTCGAAAAAGTCCTTGATTTTTAGTTCTTCCTTTTCTTCAGGGCTTAGAACTATTGATTTGCGTTTAAACATTACCCATACCTTCTTTCGTTAAATTAAAATGTTCCATACCTTCAATATCTGAAATTTCCTCACCTGACATTGAGGCTTCAAAGTAAATTGCAAGCATTCTTTTAATATCTGATTTTGACATAAGCTTTATCTCAAAACCATGCTCACTGATTGCTTTTTGAACACGATTTATAAAGTGAAAAATCTGCTCCTGCTTTTCCTTTTTTGTTCTAATACAGAATAAAAATTGCCTTGCCGTTGACATTTCAACCTGAATATGATCAAGGAATTCATGGTCACTGTTCAACACTTTCCTTACATTTTCATTTGTTTCTTCTCTAAGCCTTTTCTGAATATTAAGCTTATTTTCATCAAAACATTCACAGCTGTCAAGGCAAACAATTTCAAGTTCTGGCACTGTTGACAACAACGCCATCAAATGATGAATTTTTACATCAATATTCGCCTGTGAAAGTACAGAAATATTGGTCGGTGAGACCATAAAAAAAGCAAGTTCAGACTTGTTCATTTTAAGTCCGTACCTGCTAAATGTTTCTATCCCTATTAAGTTTTGTGTGGATTTTTTTCGTTTGCTAATGCTTTGAGATGCTTTGTTCATTATACCATTCCTTTCAAAAATAAAAAACGCCTGACTTCTCAGACGTTTTGATATGATATATCTACATTTTAGGGTTGATGAACCCTATTTCCTCTGTATGATTAATTTCCATTGATATGTGATGCTCCAGCTGAATCTCTTGAAGCCTTGCAATCATATCTGCAAATGGTGCTAAATTCTTATCTACTGCATAGCTTTCAAGTGCATTGAAGTATTCCAAACGGTTTTCTTTCTGTATAGAAACAGGAAGCCAACCATTCTCCATCAACTTGTAATTCATAATCAACCTTGATGTTCTTCCATTCCCATCAACAAATGGATGAATTCTTACAAATTCTGCATGTACCCATGTTGCAAGTTCAATTTCATTTAAATCTGTTCTTGGCTGTATATTCTCATAAAAGTCTTTAATCTGCCGATACATTTCATTAGGTGTCGGGGGTGTATGCGTTGCACCAGAAATATATACATCTACATTTCGGTAAATACCTCCAGTAAAGATATTTTCCATCAAAATAGCGTGTATGTCCTTAACAATATTTTCATTCAAAACCTTGTTTTCAGAAATTGCTTTTTTTACATACTGAAATGCTTTATTGTGATTAATAACCTCATAAATTTCACGAAGATTTTTTCCTCCGATAGAAATTCCATCTTCAAGTACTACCTTAGTTTCAATCAAAGTAAGCGTATTTCCCTCAATTGCGGTTGAGTTATGGGCATATTCCACTTCAAAAGCTTTATTATAGCTTTCAAGCGTACTTGTAGCAATTTTGCTCTTGTTTTCATTATATTGCTGTTTTAATTCAAGAAGTCTGTTATAGTCCATATGCTCACCGCCTTTTCCGTTTATTAGTATATCACAATTTAACAAAGAAATCAATACTTGACTTACCTCCAAAAATAAATCTGCTGTGCAGTCAAAAAATACTTAAATGCACAGACAATATAGTCCATAACTGTTGTTTCTTCAATTCTAATACTTAAAAAAGCAAATACAGCAGTGATTGCAAAAGGGAAAAATGTTCTTAGCTGTGTAACGATAAATACTGAAACTATGAGGCTTAGTGCTATAATCAAAAAGTCCTTAATGCTCCATAGCCATAACCGTGAATTTGCTTTCAAATTCTGCGGGTAGATATAGGTTTTCATTTTTGTTCACTCCTTTTAAATAAAAAAATACCGCTGGTTTTTAGTCAGCGGTATTTTTATACGATATTCAGTTTACAATTTTATACTACTACTTTTAATAATAGGAATTTGAATTTCCGTGAGCCATTCTTCTTCGCTGTCCTTGTTCCAGACTCCGTCAATATAACTTTCACGTGGACTGTCACTTGCCGAATATTCATTTCCTTCAATCCACTTATATACAAAAGCATATGCCTGTGAAATCGTACTATACGATCCTTTGTGCATAACAGAAACTGCCTTAACAGACTCAAGTTCTTTGAAAACAATGCCATCAAAGTCAGGTTTCATTTTGTCAACTGCCTCACAAAACTCGATATTAATATCTTGTTCACGGTACTCGCCGTCCAAATATCTAACAAAACAATACTCCGGTACAACACATTTCAAATCAGGGTATTTGTCAGTCAGCTTTTTTCCGATGGCAGGAATCACCTCATTGTAAACTTCATAACCCGGAATCACCATCTTCTGCGAATAAACAATACACTTTGGCAAATCCTTAATAATCGCCTGATAACTCATAAAATTTTCATCCCCTTTTTCTGATAAAATAAAATCGATTCGGGAAAGTATTTCATGTGCCAATTTCAACTGTGTAACAACCTCAACTCTGCGGTTTTCAAGAATCATCTCTGTTGAACCGCTTTTAAGAATAAGATTGATTTCATCAATAGACAATCCAATCTGTCTGAGCGACTGAATATAGTGAAGTTTAAATAACTGGTCTGTAGTATACATACGATAACCGGTAAACTTATCGGTCACTTCGGGTTTTAAGATTCCTATTTCATCATAATATCTCAGTGCTTTGACAGTTGTTTTGCTCATTTTTGAAAACACGCCAATTCGGTACATTCTATCCTCTCCTTTCCCGTAATTCTATCTTACACCCTCCCCTAAAAGGAGAGTCAAGAGGGTTTTTGAAAATTCAAAAAATTTATTTTGATTTTAATTATTATTGTACCACTTTAAAATAATCTATGCAAGCTTCCTTGCTACAAATCTTCCCGCACTAACAGCCGTATTAACAGAATGCGTCACACTCATCATATTCACTTTAACACTTGTATCAAGCCCGAACTGCTGTGCAATTCTTGGTACTTCATTTGCCGATAACATAATTCCCAAGCCTAAAAGCATATTGGTCTGCCATGTGAGAAGTCCTAAAAACAGCAATGTTGTTTGCAAAAATGAAGTTAGGCACAGAGCTATGACCTGTTTCATCCATGCTGTAAATCCGTCAGTATACCCTCTTGGAATGCTAAACATATACAAACTTCCAACCGCAATCTGGCACAGCAAAATCCCACCTCTTTTAATATTGGAAAAGAAAATTTTAACCACGCAATAGCCTAAAGCAATCATTGTCAACAGTCCAAACAACGAATCCACACCCATCATAGTCTGCAAAGCAATCTGTGCAGTTGACCCAATATCCGTGCTCATCGAACCTGTAAAAGACCTAATCAGGTCATCTGAAAACATATTTTGCAAAGAAACACAGAACCTATACAGGCTTACAGGTACAGTCGTGAACATACTCACCGCCATAAATCCCTTGAGGACATTTATCGCCGTCATTTTGATATTCGCCCGCCCTGTCTGGTATTCAATCGCAACATCAAACACTGCAACAATCAACCCTGTCACAAACAGAGTCCAACCAAAATTGGAGAACAGTTTTAGAAATGCATTCACCCATGAAAGTTCAAATACCCCTGCACCCATACCGTTTATCATTGTAAAAAACTCAGAAATCGCTCCAAAAACCGTAGTGTATAACCATTCAAGCATTATATCCCACACAGCTTCAGAAATTGCAGAGCCCACACCCTCGACTGCTCCACCAATTTTCTCACCCATCCAGTCTATTGCATCGCCGATCCAATTAAACATTTTTCTCCCTCCTTCTTTTCAACTTTTTAACCAATAAAGCGTACTACTCCTACCCCCATTATCCCTCCATCTTTCTTCTCGTTTAATAAGTCCAACAGCTTCAAGGTCGTTTAACGCCCTGAACACTGTTGATTTTGAAATGTGCAAATCTTCAGAAATACGTTTCACAGACGGAAAGCAAGTCTTGCTTTTGTTGGCTCTGTTGGATAGATACATAAATACAGTAACTGCCCTGTGTGGTAGGTCATAATCATAAATTTCCCTTAAAAATCTCATCCATCATCAACCTCCTGTTTTAAGCCTAATTTTACTATCAAATTCATCATCTTCATCATCATAATAAATCAACTCTTTCTCCTTTTGCAGATATTTCAATTCCACTGCTTTCATCAATTTTTCCTTGCTGATATATGAAACTTCTCTTGCACCCTTGTCAGAAAGAATGTAAGGCTCATCAAATGAAATTCCCCATTTAAAAAACAGTTTCAATTTTGAAATCATAGGACTTGTGCCTGTTTTCATAACAATAAACTGTCCTTTAGGCATACTTTTAAGTTCATCAACCGTCATAAGAGGTCTACCTATCATTTGCAAAGATTGACTTTTATCACGCCCATGAGAAACAGAACCTGACAAAACAGTTTGCTCTCCCAAAGCCTTTGACAGAACCTCTGCCGATTGAGAGTTGGGAGCAAAACCGCCAAAAATAGTTAACTGAGTATTATCTGTAATAATTTCCTGACCTTGTTTTCCGTAGTTCTGCTCAAGCTGTGCAAAGGACTGGATAATGCCTACAATACTGATTTTTCGGGAACGGCTTGCGGAGAACATCATTTCAGCACCTTCAATTTTGGGTATCGTACCAAACTCATCTAAATAAAACATAACCCTATTTTGCAGTTTACCACCGTTTTCATCGGCAATGACAAGGATTTCTCGATACATTTGCTGAATAATTAGGCTTGCCATAAAATATTTCGACTTATCTTCCTCTGGTAAAATAATGAATACGGCTGATTTTTTAGAACAGAAAGTTTCTGCATCAAGGGTTGTACCAAAACACAAAAGCTGTTCCATTTCTGAATCAATAAAACTGTTAAGTCTTGAAAGAGCCGTTGACATTACTGACATCATGGCTTGATCAGCAGAGTACAAAGCAGAACCTGCAAGCCATTTTGCCTTATGTTGAAGCTTTGCATTCTCATTAAAATCTTTTCTTGAGTTTAAGCAGTATTTCAGTTTCTCCATTAATTCCTCTGGCTTATCTCTAACGCATCGGTATAGATTTACAAGATTAGGATTAAAGTCATTGTATACTTCAAAATCGTTTCCTGGTGGCTTGTGAAACAATACCCAACCTGCACCACCAAACACCTCAATATATCGCTCATAATATAGTGGAAACCTCATCAGAATCTCGTTCCTAAGTGCTTTTTTACCACCAATCCATGACATAAAACTATTCATTTTATCCTTTCCGCCGTTGTGAGCCAACAGCAGAAAAGAGCATACAGGCAACAAAAAGTCGCTTTGCAAGCAACAGAAATTTCTGCTGTTGGCAAAACGACTTTAATTTATTTTACTCTGTTAAATTTTAAAAGATTTTCAGCAATGGCTTGGGCCACATTTACAGTAACAACATTCCCAGCCATTTTATATAGCTGTGAATCGGAGATACGTTCAAATGCTGAACGAAATCCACTAATTCCTGCAAATGCGTCGAAGTATTTTATCAATTCCATCACCCCATACCCATATCTAAATCCTCATTTTGCGTCAAATCCTCTTGATTTTCCTCTTGCTGAACCTCCGTCAATTCCTGTTCCTCGACAACATGAAACCTATCCTCATTCGGTATCACACCAAGAGTTCTCCCATCATCAAAAACGCAATGAATTGTCCCTGCATCATCAACAAAATCTACCTTGCCACAAGTTCCTGATAGAATTGGATTGGGGTCATTTTCCATGCTGTCAATACAAATTCTTGTGCCCTTTGGATACATTTGCTTGTAATAATGCACCATTGCTCTGCTCATAAAACTACTCATAAAATTCATCCTTTCGCTTTTGGTATTCCTTTAACTCACAATCAATCATTTCTCTAACAAAAAGTTGTACTTCCTCAAGGCTGTTATTAGCCAACTCAAAACCTGATGCTGCATAGAAATTATCAATTTCTTTTAACATTGTTTCATCT
>JAEWGD010000021.1 GCA_023388515.1 Bacillota bacterium | reverse complement strand
TTTGCTGAAGCCTACAATGCTTTTGGTATAGCTAAAATGAATTTTCGCCAAAATCGTAACTCCAAATCACGAGAGTTCCCTTTTTCTGTCCTGGATTTCTTGTAATATGCGCATTATGTCCACACCTAAATAAAATTCCCCCTTGACATAAACAGAAATTTGTATTAAAATAGTATTGAGCAGACTATGCGATAGCGTGAACGTTTTAGTTTACGAGGAAAGTCCGGGCATCACAGAGCAGGGTAGCTGTTAACGGCAGCCGAGGGCGACCTTAGGGCAAGTGCAACAGAAATATACCGCCATGCTTTGGCATGGTAAGGGTGGAAAGGTGAGGTAAGAGCTCACCGGAGTGCAGGAGACTGCACTGCCATGTAAACCCTATCCGATGTAACGTCTATTGGTGCAATTCATCTTAACATCTGCTCGATGGGTGAATTGTAATGACGGCTAGAGTCTTATGGCGACATAAGGCGTAGATAAATTATCGCACACGACAGAACTCGGCTTATCGGTCTGGTCACAATAAAAGTCTTTTTCATATGAGAAGGACTTTTGTTGTATAATTTTACATTTAGAATGGATGCTATTATGAAAAAGATTATTTCTTTGCTACTAATTGCAATGCTCACAATCACGCTATATGCCTGCAACAATAAGGACAGCTCCTCTAGCAATCTTAACCTATTGGAGGCAGTCACATACTCACCTTTAGAAAATATCGCTATTGATATTCCGATTGAATATGAAGAAGAAGATGGCAATTATGATATTACATTTTATAAAAAGAACAACGCAAGCATAACTGTGACTTCAGAGCCTACTAAAAACCATGATGACGTGGCTGATTATGGGCTTTATGCGTTAAAGCAATATTCAAATACATTTGATAGGTTATCGGATATTGAGGAGATTTATTTTGAGGTTGATGGACTTAAATTTAAGGTTAACCAGTTTAAATATACCATTTTGGGAGAGGTTGACGATATTGAAAAGCACTGCTATGTTGGTTATGTAGTCAAGAATGAAGTTGCCTATGTTATTTCATGCGTTTCATCAGTTCCGTCATTCGATTACAATAAAATTGGGTTTGAACAAGCCGTAAAAAGCTTTAGATTTTTGGACTAAACTTTACCACTAATAATGAGGAGTCCAGAGGAGATACAAACTTTTTATATACACTAACAGCTACCAGTAAAATGGTAGCTGTTTATTTTTATTCATCTATCGCTTTACGCATACTTGAAACTAACTTGTAAACTTCATCAATGGAATTCTTGCCATGCTCCCCTATAAGCCGTACAATAGCACTTCCAACGATAACACCATCACAATACTTACTCATTGCTTTTGCTTGTTCAGGAGTAGAAATTCCGAACCCAACTGCACATGGAATTTTTGAATATTTCTTAATCGTTCCAAAAAACTCATCAAAATCAGTGCTGAATTCTGAACGAATTCCTGTTACACCAGTTGAGGAAACGCAGTATATAAAGCCTGTTGAATCCTCTGCAATTTTCTGTATACGGTCTGCAGAAGTTGGTGCAATAAGGCTGATTGAATGTTTGCCATACTTGTCAGCAACGTCCTGTATTTCGTCCTTTTCCTCATAAGGCATATCAGGTACAATAACTCCATCAATGCCATTTTCATCACATAGCTTGAAAAATCTTTCTGTACCAAAACGGTAAATTGTGTTCAAATACATCATCATAAGCAATGGCATATCCGTTTGCTTGCGAAGTCGCTTTACCATTTCAAATATGCCCACAAGCGTTGTTCCACCAGCCAAAGACCTCTCGCTTGCGTCCTGTATTACAGTGCCTTCTGCAACGGGATCTGAAAAAGGAATTCCAAGTTCAACTATATCCACTCCTGCTTTTTCCATTGCAAGCACTGCTTTTTCCGTTGTTTCGTACCCTCCGTCGCCAGTTGTTATAAAAGCAATAAGTGCCTTTTTATTTTCGCTTTTTAGCTGTTTAAACTTTTCATCTATCCTATTCATTGATATTAACCCCCCTGTATCTTGCGATTTGGTAAACGTCCTTATCCCCTCTGCCTGATAGATTTATCACAAGTATTTTATCGCTTGTCATAGTAGGAGCAATTTTTCTTACTGCTGCAACAGCGTGTGCTGACTCAATTGCTGGAATAATTCCTTCTGTTTTTGAGAGATATTCAAATGCCTGAACTGATTCTTCATCTGTTATATCAACATATTCTGCTCTTCCTGTTTTGAAAAGATTAGCGTGTTCAGGTCCTATTCCAGGATAATCCAATCCAGCTGAAATAGAATAAACAGAATCAATCTGCCCCTCATCATTCTGCAAAAACAGCGACTTCATGCCGTGAAAAATACCTGTACTGCCCTTTGCAATCGTAGCAGCATGAAGTTTTGTGTCTATCCCCTTGCCTGCCGCCTCAGCCCCTACTAGCCTTACGCTCTCATTAGGTATAAAATCGTAGAACATACCCATTGCGTTCGAGCCTCCTCCAACACAAGCAACAACGCAATCAGGGAGCTTACCCTCCATTTCCATAAGTTGACGCTTAGTTTCCTCACCGATAATCTTTTGAAAATCCCTAACCATCATAGGATAAGGGTGAGGTCCCATAACAGAGCCTATTAGGTAATATGTGGTGTCTATATTGGTAACCCAATTACGCATTGCCTCATTAATTGCATCTTTAAGAGTTCTTGTTCCACTTTTTACACCAGTCACCTTTGCACCAAGGAGTTCCATACGGTAGACATTAAGTGCTTGCCTATCTATATCCTCCTCGCCCATGAAAACTTCACATTCAAGCCCGAACAATGCCGCCGCTGTTGCAGTTGCTACACCATGTTGTCCTGCACCAGTTTCAGCAATAATACGCTTTTTACCCATCTTTTTTGCGAGCAAAGCCTGACCTAAAACATTGTTGATTTTGTGAGAGCCAGTATGGTTTAAATCCTCACGCTTAATATAAATCTTAGCACCGCCCAAGTCCTCCGTCATCTTTTTTGCATAGTAAAGCATAGACGGACGTGCTGCATAATTATTATAAAGCTCTGTTAATTCGCTTATAAATCCCTCATCATTCCTATAAAATTCATAAGCTTTTTCCAACTCACAAACTGCATTCATAACGGTTTCAGGGACATACTGCCCACCGAATTCACCAAACCTACCTTTGTTACCCAACTCAACCACTCCAGTTCATCTTATTAAATTCATAAGCCTTTTAATTTTCAATCTATCCTTAAAACCATCCGTTTCAATTCCACCAGAAATATCAACTCCGTATGGCTTTACTGTTTTAATTGCATTAATTATATTGTTCTCATAAAGACCACCAGCAAGAAAAAAGCGTGTATCTATCTTTGCTTTTGTGATTGTATTCCAGTCAGCAAGTTTTCCAGTTCCACCATATTGCCCACTAGAAAAGCTGTCAAGAAGAATTGCGTCAACTCCCAAATTATCGGCAAAAGCAATATCCTCACTGCTACGGACCCTTACAGCTTTCCATATGTCAGCGTCAACGATGTTACTTATCTGTTGAATATAATCGTAATCCTCGTCGCCATGTAGCTGATACACATTCAAGCCAACCTCGTCAACAGCTTTTTTAATATATTGGGCAGGCTGATTTACAAAAACTCCCACCTTTTGAATGTAACAGCTAAGATTCTTGCTCAACTCTTTTGCTTGCTCAATTGTAACCGTTCGTTTAGAGTTTTCAGCAAAAATAAATCCAACATAGTCTGGCATAAACTCATTTACATACTCAATATCCTCAAGTCGCCTTAAACCACAAAGCTTTACTATCATATGCCCTTCCTCAATTGTTGCATGGTTTCAGCTATATTTTCGCTCCTCATAAGCGTTTCGCCTACCAAAACAGCGTCAGCACCGTATTCTTTTACCATTTTCATATCGCCATTATCAGCAATTCCACTTTCCGATACTACTATACAATGGTTGGGAATTTTTTCAGCAAGCATTTTTGTTGTATCAAGGCTTACCTCAAAGGTTTTAAGGTTGCGATTATTTATTCCGACAATACTAGGATTTGCTTGCAGAACACTTGCTAACTCCTCCTCGTTATGCACCTCAAATAGACATTGCATTCCCAAGCTTTCAGCCAATTCTTTAAAGCTGATTAACGTTTTCGTATCCAAAATTGATGCAATGAGCAGTATTGCGTCTGCACCAATTACCTTTGCCTCATAAATCTGATACTCATCAAAAATAAAGTCCTTGCGAAGAATTGGTAAATTTACATTTGCCCTTATATCAGCAAGGTAAGAGCTACTACCTTGAAAATAAAACTCCTCTGTCAAGCATGAAATAGCGTTTGCACCTGATTGTTCATATTGCTTTGCTATCTCAACAGGGTTAAAATCTTCCCGTATTACAGATTTTGATGGTGATGCTTTTTTCACTTCTGATATAACCGACAACGTATCCTTTTTCAATGCGTCATAAAGGCTAATTATCGTTCTAGAGGTATCCTCTGCTAGCTTGCACATCTGTTCCCTTAAAATTTTCCTTATTTCACGTTCTAGCTGTTCTTTTCTTTTTGCAACGATATTTTCTAAAATCATAACTACACCTCACTATTCGTCGCAAGAATAAATTCGTTCAACTTTGCAATAGCTTTGCCATTATCAATTGTTTCCTGTGCAAGCTTAACTCCATCTCTAATTGAATTCACCTTGCCACAAACATACAAAGCACAAGCTGAATTGATTACGACTATATCACGCTTTGCACCATGAATATCACCCTGTAAAATTCCAAGCGTTATCTTTGCATTTTCATCAGGAGTTCCTCCAACAATTTCAGTTTTTTCAGCAAGCTTTAAGCCATAATCCTCAGGGTTTAGCGTATAATTTTCAATCTTGCCATTATTCACTTCGCATACAGAAGTTGTATCAGAAATAGAAATCTCATCAAGATTGTCATTGCCATAAACAACCATTGCACGCTTAATTCCTACATTCATCAGCACTTTTGCCATCGGTTCAAGTAAAGCCTTATCATAAGTTCCAAGCACGATATAATCAGTAAATGCAGGGTTTGACAATGGTCCTAATATGTTGAACACACTTCTAATTCCCATTTCACGTCTTGCAGTAGCCACAAACCTCATTGAGCCATGATAATTTTGTGCAAACAGAAACGAAAGCCCAACCTTACTTATAAGCTTTTCTGCAACCTCAGGGGTTGATGTAATCTTCACACCCAAGCTTTCAAGAACGTCTGCCGCACCACTTTTGCTTGAAACACTTCTATTTCCATGCTTTGCAACAATTGCTCCAGCCGCTGAAATTACAAATGAAGATGTTGTTGAAATATTAAAGCTACTCGCCAAATCTCCACCAGTACCGACAATGTCAACAGCCGATTCACAACCCTTAACCCTTGTGGCTTTCTTTCGCATTCCCTTTGCAAAGCCTGTTATTTCGTCAATCGTTTCGCCTTTCATTCTAAGAGCAGTAAGAAATGAGCTAATCTGTGAATCGGTCGCCTCACCACTCATAATGCTGTCCATAGCCTCCGTTGCTTCATTCTCTATAAGGTCAATTCTATCAACAACCTTTGCAATATATGGCTTTAATGCAACCTTAGGAATATCAGAAACGTTTTTTTGCGATGTAACAGGTTTAACGCTTATATCATCAACTAATTTTAGGAAATTACTGATAATGATACTTCCAGTATTAGTTAGAATTGATTCTGGGTGAAATTGCAATCCAAAAGTTGGGTGTTCAATATGCTCAACTGCCATAACCTGTTCACTTGAATCACTTGAGATTACCTTTAAGCAAGCTGGCATAGATGAATTTTCAGCAATCAACGAATGGTAACGAGCGACCTTTATTGTATCAGGGAAATTTCTGAATATCTTTGACTTTGTATCAATGCTAATGTCTGATGCCTTGCCATGCATTAATTCCGTTGCCTTAACTATTTTTCCACCGAAAGCCTCAACAATGGATTGATGCCCCAAGCATACACCAAGAATTGGGATTATTCCACTGAATTTCTTTATCACATCAACAGAAATTCCAGCATCTTTCGGATAACCAGAACCAGGAGATATTACAATCGCCTTTGGCATAAGCTTTTCTATTTCCTCGATAGAAATCTCATCATTTCTAACAACCTGTATATCGGAATAAAGCTCACCTATTATTTGGTAAAGGTTGTATGTGAACGAATCATAATTATCAATAATCAGTATCATAAATTAGCCGCCTCCCTTATTGCATTTATCATAGCTAATGCTTTATTTTCAGTTTCAACAAATTCTTTTTCTGCTACTGAATCAGCAACAATTCCAGCACCTGCTTGAACATAAGCCTTGTTATTTTTGAATAAAACTGTTCGTATTGCAATGCAAGTATCTATGTTTCCATCAAAGGAAAGATAACCAACAGTACCCCCATAAAGCCCACGCTTACGGTTCTCCATCTCGTCAATCAGCTCCATTGCTCTTACCTTAGGTGCACCTGAAAGCGTTCCTGCTGGCAAAACTGCCATCAACGCATCAAGGGCATTTTTATCATCTCTCAACTCGCCTTTTACATCGGATACAAGGTGCATAACCTTTGAATAGCGTTCGGTTTGCATAAAGCCTGTAACCTCAACTGAACCGAATTTGGAAACCTTTCCAATATCATTTCTTCCTAAATCCACAAGCATAGTATGCTCTGCCCTTTCCTTTGGGTCAGCGTTAAGCATAGCCTCTAATTTGCAATCTTCCTCCTCATTTTTCCCTCTGCAAACCGTGCCAGCAATTGGCTTTGTTGTTACTATTCCATCAGTCACATTCACAAGCATTTCTGGCGATGCACCAGCGATATGGTATTCAGGATTTTTGAAATAATACAGATAAGGTGATGGATTTGTCGCCCTAAGCATACGATAAACAGCAAAGCTATCTGGTGGATTATCAATTTCAAAACGCTGTGATAGAACTATTTGGAATATATCACCATTAACAATATGCTCCTTTGCCTTTTCAACAATCCCCTTAAATTCTTCTTGAGTAACATTGGAATTTACCTTGAATTCACCGTATGCTTTTTTCTCCGACCTTTTAGGAACATACGAAAGGATTTTATCAGCAATTTGTTCTGCTCGCCTTTCAGCATTTGCGTACTGCTCCTCAACATCGCCGTCACTTCTTATATTTAATATAACAATTATTTTGTTGCTAAGGTGGTCAAAAGCTATAATCTCATCATATAAAAACAAATGACAATCAGGCATTCCAATATCATCTTCGGGGATATTCACAAGCTTTTTTTCAATATATCGCACCGTATCATACCCAAAATAGCCAATTAGACCACCCGTAAGATTAGGACGATTTAAAAGTTTTGGCGACTTATTTTCATCCATTATCTTCGTTAGAAAATACACTGGATTTTCTATTTCAGTTTCAGTGCTACCCTTTTCCGTCTTAACAACAGCAGTTTTTCCTTGAATATTTATCTCCATTTTAGGATTAATTCCAATAAAGGAATAACGTCCCCACTTCTCCTTATTACTAACACTTTCAAGTATAAAACTATTTTCTTCGCCCTCATTCAAAGCATTGTAAATATGAACAGGCGTTTGAGTATCTGATAGAAAATCATAGAAAACAGGTGTAATTTTATACTCCTTTAGATATTCTTTAACCTCACTAATATTTGGATAAATCATGAAAACCCCTCCTAAAATGTAAGCTTATATTTATTTTTACGCACAAAAAAAGACCTATCATTCCCCGATAATGGGACGATAGACCTCGTGGTGCCACCCAAATTTGAAAACAGCATAAGACAATTATGCAATTTTCCTTTATCAGATACGCAACTTAAAGCTAAATACAATCACTGTACAAGCAAAAAAGCATCAATATCCTACCCTTATAACGCAGGGTTTACGGCAATGGGTACTCAAGGAAAATCCTTTTCACCATGCTTCTCACAAATCCATTCATCAGTCAGCGTGTGTATCAACCTTTCACCAGTGGTTAACTCTCTGTGACATCGTATTGACGATTACTTACCTTTGCTCTTAGAATTTAAAATATTATACTTATATTATATGCACAAAATATAATTTTGTCAAGTCATTTCCGAAAATTATTTTCATTTTTATATCTAACCACGCAACTACGTTATTAAAAGGGTGATATAATTAATAAGTCATAGCATACAGCACCCAATTAATTTATTATTTTAATTTTTCTAAATCATAATCATCTAAAAAAGAATGCTTTTCTCCCTCTCTATGATAACCAATAATTGTATCTAGATTTACATTATTTACACTTTTAAATATATTTCTGTCAATAACACTACTTGTTTGGCGAAACTGTTTTATCAGCATTTTCATTTCTTGACGCTTAGAAGTGTTTTTTTCTTCATTCTTTACACAATTTTCAGTAAATCGACAAGCACATTGTAGAAAATGCAAATCATTATAATTCGCCCAAGAAATAATATCAGCCTCTTTAACGCAATACAAAGGGCGAATAAGCTCCATCCCCTCAAAATTCGTGCTGTGTAGCTTTGGCATCATTGTTTTCATCTGCCCACTATAAAGCATACTCATCAAAGTTGTTTCAATCACATCATCAAAATGATGTCCAAGAGCAATCTTGTTGCAACCCAAATCCTTTGCATTTTTATAGAGATGTCCCCTCCTCATTCTTGCACATAAATAGCAAGGGCTTTGCTCAATATCTGCAACAATATCAAATATCTGGGTTTCAAAAATATGTATAGGTATATTCAAAATCTTTGCATTATCAACTATCATTTGCCTGTTAGGTTCACTATATCCAGGGTCCATAACCAAAAACACCAAGTCAAAATGGAACTTCCCATGCCTTTGAAGTTCCTGCATACATTTTGCCAAAATCATGGAGTCCTTACCACCCGATATGCAAACAGCAATTTTATCGCCCTCATTTAAAAGCTGATATTCCTTTATGCCCTCAATAAATTTACACCATATCGTTTTATGATACTTCTTTATTATACTTCTCTCTATTTCCTGATATTTTTCCATTCAGTCCTCCATTTTAACTGCATTACTACATTAACTTGACCTTGCAGAATTAATCCACAAGGTCTATTCAAAATTTCATATCCTACAAGTAGCTTAGACTTTTTCTAGAAGTTTAACTTTATATAAGTATATTTATTTTCAACAGCTTTGTCAAGTGGTTTTACATATATCATATATTTTTTCTATGATATTGACAAAACTAAAATAATATGATATATTTAAATAGAAAAAGTTTTCTAGGGTTCCGTAGTAGAAATATTAGTCTGGTCCAAGAGAAAACGCACAATAATATTTGTGTACACGGTGGGATAAAAGCCTAGGAGTCAATTTACTCCTATGGCTTTTTTTGTTTGAGGAGGTATTTATTATATTAAGTTTAATTCTAACAACAATTCTAGCAAGTTCAGTTGACAGCTTTAACCCTATTGCGATAACTCAGCAATTCGTCTTACAAGGTATGGTTAAGAATCCAAAGCATATCTGGTTTTTCATCTTAGCTACGGGCATTACAAACTTTATAAGTGGTGTTCTAGTTTATTACGGCTTTGTAGCAATAGTAGGAAATTTTGCGAAATCTTTCATGGAAAGTTACAGTCATATCATTTATGGGCTTGAACTTATTTTAGGCATAGCCTTTCTCATTGCCACTTTTGGTTTAGTTGTGAAAATTATAAAAACTACAAAAAACAAATCCGACACAATTCAAAACGATGATGAACAAAAACTTGCATTAAAAATAAAGTCCGTATCACCACTTTCATTAACGATACTTGGCGTAACTGCAACTATATATGAGTTGACCTCTGCATTGCCATACTTCGCATTTCTAGCCGTTTTGCTTACCTTTAAGCTTTCGCCAATTATCCTAATATTAATACTTCTACTCTACAATGCAATCTACATTTCACCACAAGTTGCCATGTACTTTCTGTACATCAAAAAGCAAAGCAAATTCGATAAGCTATACTTATTTATTAAGCAAAAAATGACAAAATATTCTTCAATCATAATGCCAACAGCGTTATTTTTAGTTGGGGGATTACTGATAGTCCATTCCATTCTTAAAATTAAATAAAAACATCAAAGGTGTACTGCCAATTAAAATAGCAGTACACCTTAAACTTTATAGAGTACTAGTTCTAAATCCCCAATTTAGTTATATTAATTTTGAGTAGTTTTTAATAAAACTTCTTCAGAATCTGCATTTTTTGTTTCATCTTTTTTTGTAAGTTTATTTATACTCCAGTCAATAGGTTTCCAAAATAGTTTCTGAACCCAATAAAGAGCATATCCACATACAGTAACACAAATAAGTATTATAATATTCATTTGAATATCTGTATATTTTCCAATTATCTCAGGGAAAATAAGTCTGCCGAGCCATTCTTGCACACAGTATATTTCAAGAGAGAATACACCATAAAAAGCTAAAATTTTAACAATCGCATTATTGGGATGTTTTACAATCTTTATATTGCTTATTATATCAAAAAATTTAGGCAAAAGGAACGAGAATGAAATAGCGATAAGCATATTAGGAAAACCACAATTTGAAATTGGTACAAGGATACTCCATCCAAGAAAATTAGTAAGATAACTTAAGTATATTCCGAGCAATAACATTAGACATAAAAAAACCCATGTAGTTTTATTGAAAACGACTTCTTTATTTTGAGTAATCCAGCCGACAAGAATTCCTATGACAAATATAGGTATTCTATTCGTAAATCCAAACAAGTCTATTCTTATTTCTTCCCTAAAATAAATAGATAAGATAAGCCATATCATTAACACGCAAAGGGTAAAAAGGACTTTGTTTTTTGATTTTGAAAAAAATTTGTAATAAAGCGGAAATAAAAGATAAAGCGTTAGAATAGCTGGTACAAACCATAAAAAGCTGTAAATACTAACATTATAGAAGTTAAATCCAGAAATATTCTTCCAGAAAGTTTCTATTGGCCATTTTTCAAGTATTAACCTAAAAACAGCAATGACAACGAATGGTATAATAATTCTTTTTATTCTACGGTAATAAAACTTGCCTAAACTAGATTTTCCGATTGAAAATGTAAGACCTATTCCTGATAAAAATAGAAAAATATCAACTCCGACAAACCCAACAACTTTGAGATATCTTTCAACATCATAAATTTTCGGATAAGCTTCAAAAAGAGTAACCCATTCATGGAAAAACAGTATCATAAGGGCAGAAAACCCCATAATAGCCCCTCTATATTTGGTTATTAGCTTAAACCCGTTTTCTTCTTTCATAGAATCCTCCTTAATATTAAAACCATAAGTATTAGTAATTTTTTATATTATTGTTAAGTGCGTTTTTATGCAAATAAGTTCCACAATGTGTTGTTCTCACATTTCTCAGCCTAAAGGTATCCTAATTATTATGATAATAATTAGGATACCTTTAGTTTATATCATATACAGGTTCACAGTTTAACAAAAAAATTTACTCAACCTCAATATCCTCAGCACTTACTTCAATAACTTCATCTGTACCAGTAGTTTTGCTAGGCTCAAACCCTGTTTTTCCTCCACAAAGGTGGCAGAATTCCTGTTCCCTTTGAATTTTTTCACCACATGATGGGCAAGCAACTTCACTACTTAAATCATTTATTTTAGCATTCAGCTCACTAATCTGCTCCATAGAGTTGGAAATAGCTGTAATTTCTTCAATGTATGCTTCAGGCATTATTTTATTATTAAGCTCATAAAACTTCTTTCCAATCTCCATATATTTTTTTGAAATTGCAGATTTTTCTTCATTTATTTTGTGTTTAAGCTTAGTTTTTTCAGCAACAACTTTTGATTTATCAGCTATACTACTTGCAGTTTTTGAAGCTGTATCATAAACCTTTCCACCAATTTCTCCAACCTTATCAATAAAACCCATAATGTATTCCTCCTATTTTTGTGATACTTATCTATCATAATTATAGTATATTATTTTGATTATATACCAATTCCTTATATTTGTCAATGAAAACTAAATGAATTCTTAGTAAACAATCTTGTATATCATTGGATTTTTTGTCTTTGCCTTTTCTGAAATCACAACTGCATTTTCAGCCATATTGGAAATTTCGCTAAAATCCCTCTGTGTTGATGAGTACAATGTCATAATTACCTCACCCGTTTTAATATAATCTCCCACAGATTTATTTATGTTAATTCCAGCAGAAAGGTCGATTTCACTATCTTTAGTCGCTCGCCCAGCACCAAGTCTTAATGCAGTCAATCCGATTTCCTCACTGTTAATTCCTGTAATATACCCAGTTTCTTTTGCTATAACATCTACACTGAATTTAGGCTGTGGCAAAAGCGAATAATCATCAATAACATGAGGGTTTCCACCGTGTAATTCAATCATAAGAGCTAGCTTCCCCAACGCTTTACCACTACCAATCGCCTCAATCGCAAGCTTTTTACACTCCTCTGCATCTCCTTTTTCAGCCATCTCAAGCATATTAGCCGATAAATCAATACAAAGCTCATAAAGCCTACCTTTTTTATTCCCCTTTAATATCTCAATAACCTCAATAATCTCAATCGAATTTCCAACAGCATTTCCAAGTGGTTCGTCCATATTTGTTATCATCGCTCTGCATTTCTTTCCAGAATTAACTGCCGTACTTACCATAGCCTTTGCAAGCTTTGTCGCAGATTCCTCTGTTTTCATAAACGCACCACTTCCAAGCTTAACATCAAGTAAAATGCAATCAGCACCCATTGCTAGCTTTTTGCTCATAATACTTGAACAAATCAAAGGTATACTGTCAACCGTTGCAGTTGAATCCCTCAACGCATACAGTTTTTTATCAGCAGGAACAATATCCCCACTTTGTGATATTATAGAAAAACCAGCTTTCTTCACAACTTCAATAAACCTATCAAACGAAAGCTCCGTTTTAAAATTTGGAATACTTTCCAACTTGTCAATCGTTCCACCAGTATGCCCCAACCCCCTACCAGACATCTTAGGCACAAACACCCCACACGCTGATATTATTGGTGCAATTATAAGACTAGTCTTGTCGCCAACGCCACCTGTGCTATGCTTATCAACAGTAATCCCCCCTATGCCACTCAAGTCAATCACATCACCCGAATCCCTCATAGCAAGCGTTAACGCAGTCGTTTCCCTATCGTTTAAAGAATTAAAACAAACTGCCATAAGCCATGCTGAAAGCTGATAATCAGGGATTTCACCCTTAGCATAGCCATTTACAAGCCAATAAATTTCCTCATCAGTTAACTCTTTTCCATTCTTAGTTTTTGATAAAATATCATAGCAATTCATAAAACACTCTCCTAATAAAAAATGGAGGTTCAAAAGATGAACCCCCATTATTTTTATTTTATTATGCAAACGTATAGGTGAATTTCGGGGATTTCAGACCAAGATAAGTTCTAAAAGTATTTCCCTTTATCGTTACCTGTCCATCAACTACGACATATGCCACATATCCACCATCACCTTCTACAATGGAAAGCCAATTGTTTGGGTCGCCTGAAAGTGTAATTCCAAGCCTTGACTCAAGCTTTTCCTTAACCGTACCTGAACTCATAACCTTTACTGTTCCATAATGCCCATCTGCAGAAGCATCATATTCACAAGCTGTACTTGTAAGGTAAGGCAAATTCGCCGAGAACACATCCTTACACGAAGCTGTAAAGCCACCACTTGACGCATAGAACATAGTCAACGCATATGAACCATTATAGTAACACGCTTCACCGAGAACGGCTACACAAGCATCAATAACAGTCTGTGATGCTCCACCCTTCATGCGTAAATCCCTGCCACTATCTCCATTATATTTAATATAAGTGTAAGCTGCAACTGCCTGTGCCTTAATAGCCTCAAAACTCATTGACGAGCCTATTTCATAATTAACAACCTGTGGAAGTAATTCCATAACACTTCCTGTCACGCCATCAACCGTAATTTGTTCAGTTGCCGCTGTTCCTGTATTAGCAATTGTAATACCAGGATAGTAATGCTGTAAAATCTGCTGATAATTATAACCACCATATCTAGCATAACTATTTGCACCATTTTGGCTCAACCCTACTCCATGACCATAGCCATAAGTCGTAAACGCAAACTCACCTACCGCCACAGCCACAACTGGCGGTGCTGTTGCTACTGGAGCCTGTATTGTTTCTGGCTTAGCCGTTACAACTGGTGCCTCTGTTTCAGCCAGTGTTTCAGCCACTGTTGTGACTGCCGTTTCAGCAACTGCCTTAACTACCTTTGGTGCGTCCTCATACCCAACAAGGGCTAAACTATCATCATAAGCTGATAAATCAGCCTTCCACCATTCCCTAACGTCATTGTCCGCATACGCACCTTTTTGACTGCCTTGTTCCTTACTGAGCGTTTGCTCATTAAGTGTACCCGCACCTTCAACTATATCAACCATACTAAATACTGTTACAAAAAGCATAACAGATGCCATAGTCATAGCGATACACTTTAGTGGTATTCGAATTTTCATATATAAACTCCCATATTTCTCGCCTTAAAAGGCTTTATTTCCCTGCTGAATTTTTTCAGCATAATACATCTCTATCAAAACATATGAAGATGTATTTGGGATTTATGTCCATGCTACTGATCATCACTCAATTTCCGTCCTACAACTACAAATCTTGAGTTATCATCATCAGAATAACAGGTTGATAATGCAATGAGCTTATCCCCGTATTCAACATCGACATCAATGTCTACCAGCGACCTGCGTCTGACCTGTTCAACATATTGATTGAATTCAGCCTCGTTTGCGAAATTAAGGCTATTCCAATATGGAAAATCAGAAGTTGAAGAGCCACTGACTATAAAAAAACCAAATATCTCGTATTTATAGTCCTTATAATTAGAACTTAACTCGATAATTGAATTTTCTTCATAAAATGAATAATCCTGTCGATAATGTCTTAGAGAACCAAACATTGTGTCATTATACATATTATGTCCATAAACAACCAAATTATCCGAATGCAAGCTTTCATCAGCTCCAAAATTATTTCTATAATCTATGAAAATTGCACCTGCTTTTGAATACTCTTTGTCAAAGTCATGGTCAATATAATAACTATTCCCTATCTCGGCATCATCAGGTATTTGGACTACTGGATAGTCCACCATCGTATTTTGCATTCGTATATAACCAACGGTATCGGAATTAAGCTGAAGCAACTCCACTGCCTTTTCAAACATAGGAGGTTCAGTTACAACTGGTTCTGTTTCAATCTTTTCAGTTAAAACCATACTACTAGTGACACTTGAAGAACTAAAGCTTACAGCAGGCTCCTCAACAGAAGCTTTACCCTTAAGCAAATACACTAGAAGCCCAATCAAAACAACAAGCAACACGCTTACACCGATGATTATGTATTTCTTATCTATTTTTTTCATATCTATTTTCATATTCATTACCCATAAGGAATAAATTCTGCTTCAGAATCAAAGCGTTCATTATTCCACCTATAATAATCATCTGGCATCAATGGATTTGGATTTCGTGAATTATTCTGCGTTCCCTCCAACGGGTCTTCACCCTCACGAACAAGCCTTGCTACAACAACCAACCTTGCATCAGAAAACTCACTATTGCAAGTTGAAAGTGTTAACAATTTATCACCATATTTTACATCAACATCATTCAGAATCTTAGAGCGAATTTTCACTCCATTTACATAACTATAAAATTCTTCCTCAGTATTAAAATTTATATGATTATAATACTGAAAACCGCTGCTATCAGAAGAGCCAGGTGCTATAAAAACACCAAAAATCTTATAGGTATATGTTTTATAATTAGAATTAAAATTAATAAGAGGATGTTCCCCATAATATGAATAAATAGTGTTATATTTCTTTAATGAGCCAAACATTTCTCCTTTACTCATATCATGTCCATAAACAATAAGGTTGTCGGAATTCGGTTCAGCAAGTTTTCCACCAACAACTCTATCAAAAGAATTTCTCCAATCGAGGAAAATTGTGCCTGCTTTCGCATACTCATGATTAAAATCACGGTCAAGATAATATAAATTCCCTGTTTCTGAATCCCTTCTCTGAACAATAGGATAATCAACTTCTGTGTCGGGTATACTTATATATCCCACAGTTTCAGCATTAATCTCCCAAAGTGCCTTAGCACCGCTTAAAAACTCCCAATGCTCCTCTGCAACATCTTCAACCTCAGTACTTGTTTCTGTATTAGATGTTTCAGAATTCATGCTATAATATATATTTTTTGTCTCATCATAAAGCTGATTGGTTTTATGACTTGCCCAAAAATAATCGAAAATAAAATATGAACAAACTCCCAAAATAATAATCGTAATAATAAAAACTGTTTTCCTTATTACATCCTTTACGGCATCGCCCCGACTTGGAAAAATGTCCCTCAAAACATCAAAATACGAAAGCTTTTTCCTGTTTTTCTTATAATAAACATTTCCGTTCATTTCATTTAACCTCCTCCATCAGCAGTGATTGTACGATTTCGAAAACGCAAACAGCGGTGTTACGCCTAATGCTCTCCCTTGACTTATCGTCCAAATCCCACAATCTAAACAGTTTAACAAATTCCCTATCCCCAAAAATAAACCCTGCATAAACAGTTCCAACGGGTTTATCGGGTGTTCCTCCATCAGGTCCTGCAACTCCTGTAACCGAGATGCAGACATCAGCGTCTGAAGCTTTTTTCAAGCCCCTCACCATAGACAATGCGACTTCTTCACTTACCGCACCAAACTCGTCTAATTCACTCACGGGAACGTCTAGATACTTTTGTTTCATTCTGTTAGCATAGGTACATAGCCCAAGTTCAAAAACCTGTGATGCACCAGTTACTGATGTAATCAGTTCCGAGATAAGACCTCCTGTACAGCTCTCTGCTGTAGCAATAATCTTCCCTCTTAATATTAACAAGTTTACTACATCTGTAACCAATTTGTCAAGTTCTTGAACACAACTTTCATAAGAATGCTGACTATTTCCAAAAGTACAAGCATCTTTTTGCACATTATCACCAACTTTTATTAATAAACTGTGAACATTCTGTTAACAAAACTTTAACGTTTTCTCAATCTAATTGTTACTTTTTGAGTATCCTCAATTGATTTTGTAACCATTTCTTCAAAATTAACCTTTTTCTGTGCCATGTCAATCTCCTCAAGCGTTGGTCTTACCTTTGGATGCTTTGGTGTAAACACCGTACAGCAATCCTCATATGGTTGAATAGATACCTCAAAAGTATCGATTTTGCGTGATATATTAACAATTTCTGTCTTATCCATTCCAATAACAGGTCTAAACACAGGCATTCTGCACACCGCATCTGTGCACACAATCGCATCAAGCGTCTGGCTTGCAACCTGTCCAACACTTTCGCCCGTAATCAACGCCATACTTCCATCTTGTTCAGCAATACGCTGAGAAATTTCCATCATTAGTCTTCGCATAATTATTGTAAAATATTCCTCTGGGCAATCTTTTCGTATGCTTTCCTGTATTTCTGTAAAAGGAACGCAGTAAAAATCTATATCACCACAATAATGCGTTATTTTTTCACAAAGCTGTTCTACCTTCATTTTAGCTCTTTCAGAAGTATATGGAGGGCTTATGAAATGTATCGCAGATACCACAATTCCCCTTTTAGCCATCATATATCCAGCAACTGGACTGTCAATTCCACCCGAAAGTAACAGCATTGCCCTGCCGCTTGTTCCCACAGGCAACCCACCAGCACCACTTACCTTTTGGGAATGTATATATGCATTCGTGTCCCTTATTTCAACAGTAACAGTAATTTCAGGATTTTTTACATCAACCTTTAAATGTGGATACTTCTCAAGTATATTCCCACCAAGTTCCCTGCAAATTTCAGGAGTTTTCATAGGAAATCTTTTATCAGCACGCTTAGCCTCAACCTTAAAAGTTCTTGCATATGCCAACTCATCGCCAAGATAACGCATAGTTTCGGCAACAATCGCATCATAATCCTTTTCAGTAATAGTCGCCCTACATAGTGAAGATATTCCAAAAATCTTCTTCATCATTGTAAACGCTTCATCTAAATCAACATCTTCATTTTCTGGCTCTATGTAAACCGTTGATTGAGCCTTTGAAATGGAAAACTTACCTATATTCTTCAATCGTCTTCTTATATTTTTTAGCAAAACATTCTCAAATGTATTTTTATTCAACCCTTTTAAAGCCATTTCGCCATATTTTCCAAGTATTATTTCTGCCATAACAATCCTCCGTATTTATATACTATTATAATGTATTATTTTAATTTACCCATCATTCTTTTCCTTAAATTTATCAATTAACCTTTTTATCCAGTATTGCACTGATATTGCAACAAAAAATATGCCTGTTGGATTAAAATTTAACATACTATTATATATGTATCTATTTTCATCTGGAATCGCAATAACTGCCATTATTATTCCAAATAATAAAAATACAGACATTATAATATTGGATTTAACTCCTGTATCTGTAAAATATGCGTTTTTCCAAATACACATACTAATAAAATATAATGTAGGTATAATTATCAGAACATTCGCTTCTAGCATTGGATTCGCCCAATTAGCTACAAAAAAACCCTTAATTATCCCATTTATCAATATTACAACAAGCGTCAAAAACATCGTTTGATATGCAATCTTCTGTCTATTTCTTATTTGCAACTCATCAAATTGTTCACTTTTCATCTTAATCCTCCCAAAAAAGCTCGTCTAAGGTTCTGTCCAATGTCTTACAAATAGCTCTGCATAGTTTTATTGAAGGATTATAGTCGCCATTTTCAATTGCGTTCATAGTCTGTCTAGTGACACCAATCGCCTCTGCAACGTCCTTTTGTGACATATCCTTTTCGGCTCGTGCTGATTTTATTCTCAAATTCTTCCCCATGACAACCTCCCCCTTGATAGAAAAAAGTATATCATATAACAGTCATTATGTCAAGTATATGCGACAAAAGTTATAATATATGTTAATCATTCTGAAGAAGTATTCAATAATCTTGCTACTTACTAAAATCAAACCTTTTCTTCGCCTCAACAATCGCATTCACAAGCATTTCCATGTCCTCAACTGTATTCTCAAAGCTTGTACTTATTCGTATTGCACTGTCGATAAGCCCATCACTCAAGCCAAATTCCTTTAAAACATTACTCTTTGAACCCTTTGAACAAGCAGACCCACTTGAAACATATATCCCCTTTTCCTCAAGAAAATGTAACATTATTTCTGAACGTATACCTTTAATAGATACATTTATAATGTATGGCATACTGTTATCATTAAAGTTAATTGCCACACCATCAAGCTTATCCAACTTTTCAAGAAAGTATTCTCTTAACTCATTAGCCTTGTCCAATCTGCAAGCAATCGTGCTGTTCAGCTTCTCAACCGACGCACCCAATCCAGCGATAAGTGGAACGCTTTCTGTACCCGAACGAAATCCTTTTTCCTGTCCACCACCATAACAAATAGGTTTAAGCCTTATCCCCTTTTTTATATAAATAGCACCAATTCCCTTTGCAGAATAAATTTTATGCCCACTGATTGAAATGAGGTCTGCATTAAGTTCCTTTACCTTTATAGGAGTTTTCATAAACCCTTGAACAGCGTCACAATGTGTAATAACATCTGGATTTTTCCTCTTTATAGCTTTGAAAATCTTGCTGATAGGCAGTATATAACCATTTTCGTTATTAACAAGCATAGCACTCACCATACAAGTATTTCCATCTACTGCATTAATAAAACCATCAACGTCAAATTCACCATCACTATTCGGAGAAATCCTAACAACCTCAAAGCCGTCTTCCTCTAATTTATTCATGCACTCTCCAACGGAGGGATGCTCAATACTTGTAGTTATAATTTTTCGTTTTCGCTTGCCATAAGCACCTGCAACACCCAATACTGCCAGGTTATTGCTTTCTGTTGCACCAGATGTAAAATATATACATTCAGCCTCACAAGCCAGTGCCATGCCAATTACTTTTCTTGTATTATCAGTAATTTTCTCTGCCTCAATCCCCATTCTATGCAATGAAGATGGGTTTCCGTAGTTCTCCTGTAAGCAACTCGTAATAGCCGAAACAGCCTCATCACATACCTTTGTTGTCGCCGCATTATCTAAATATATCACCATTATTCGCTCTCTTTCAACCAAGTTTAACTTTCACCATGCTTTAATTTAATATTATAACATATTTTATATCATATTTCTACAACCATATTATAGACTTAAAACCAATAATTTTAGCCAAATAAAATTATTTATCGAAATTATGAAACCTTTTTGCATCTTGAGTAGTTAATATAGTAGTATCTTGGTTGACATTGCTAGTGTGAATATGTTAAAATAAATAGGTTAATATATAAAACTCGACACTTATTGAAGAGATATTATTGATGGATATGTTGGTGAATATGAAAATCACCTTGCTATTTACAGGTTAAAAGGAAGTATATATTAAAGGAGTGCTATTAAAAATGTGCGTATTGTATTTAGTAATTCCATGCTACAATGAACAAGAGGTTCTGCCTGAGGCATCAAAGCAAATGCTTGAAAAGATGAACAGCCTTATTGGCAAGGGAAAAATTTCAGACAAAAGTAAAATTGTGCTAGTTAATGACGGCTCTAAGGATAGAACATGGGAAATAATTGAGGAGCTTCATAGTGAAAATCCTATGTTTCAAGGCGTTAAGCTTTCCAGAAACAGAGGGCATCAAAATGCATTATTGGCTGGTTTGATGACTGTTAAGGATTATTGCGATATTACAATTTCTTTAGACGCCGACTTACAGGACGATATAAATGCGATTGATGAAATGGTTGATAAATATCTTGATGGCTGTGATATTGTTTATGGTGTAAGAAGTGCGAGAAAAACTGATACTTTTTTCAAAAAAACAACTGCGGAGGGATTCTATAAGGTTATGAAAAGTATGGGTGTTGATATTGTGTACAATCATGCTGATTATAGACTTATGAGTAAGCGGGCGTTGGACGGGCTTGAGGAATTCGAGGAGGTAAACCTTTTCTTAAGGGGTATTGTTCCTATGATTGGCTATAAATCTGGGGAGGTCACCTATGCGAGAAAGGAACGCTTTGCAGGCGAGTCTAAATATCCTCTTAAAAAGATGCTTGCGTTTGCATTCGAGGGCATAACATCGCTTTCAATTAAGCCTATAAGACTAATTACAACAACAGGCTTTTTTATCTTTGGAATAAGCATTGCAATGCTCATATACTTTCTTATAAGGCATTTTACAGGCGCTACTATACAGGGTTGGACATCAACTATTGTTTCAATTTGGGCAATAGGTGGACTTCAGCTTTTAGCAATTGGAATAATCGGCGAGTATATTGGTAAGATATACCTCGAAACAAAAAATCGCCCTAAATTCATTATTGATAAATATTTAAAAGATTAAAAATAAGGACTTGCTAACTAATGTTAACAAGTCCTTATTTCAGCTTGTCGAAAAAGCCCAGCCTTCGCTGGACTTTTTCGATATTTTGTGGTATAATAGAGTGGGGTGAGGAAAATGATAAGAAAAGCAAAAGAAGAAAGGTTACAGATGGAAATGATTTGTATG
>JAEWGD010000019.1 GCA_023388515.1 Bacillota bacterium | reverse complement strand
TCCTCAACGGTAAAACTGCGTTTGCATCTATAGATTTCAATGCTAAATTTCAGTACCTTAAACGGCAACAAACCCCGATAAAATCGAGGTTTGTTGTGGGTAGAACTAAATCATCGCCCTGATATGGTGAGACATGAGGGATTCGAACCCTCGGCCCTACGCTTAAAAGGCGTATGCTCTACCGGCTGAGCTAATGTCTCAAAACTTATTGTGTCAAGAATTACTGAACTTCTGACAACGTTATTTATTATACCAAATAATATTACGAATGTCAATACCTTTTTCAAAAAAAGTTTTATTATTTTATATAATACAAGTTTTAGACAATATTAGCGGATATTGTGGACATTTTTATAACTAACTGACAAAAAACAGCCTCACAAGCAATGCACTAAAAATAAATCCTGTTAAATCACCAGATAATGAGCATAATAGAGTATGACGTGTTTTTTTAATTTTAGTAACGCTGTAATAAACTGCAATAGTATAAAATGTTGTTTCAGTTGAGCCTAGCATAACGCTTGCAACACGCCCAGCAAAGCCGTCAGGACCGCAATCGTTCAGTATTGATTCGTACACTGCCAATGCACCACTGCCTGATATAGGACGTATGAGAGCCAATGCGACACATTCAGCAGGGAATCCTAGTGTGTTAATTAACGGGCTTACTGCAGAAGTGATTAGATCTATTGCACCAGATGCCTTGAACATTCCTATTGCTGTCATGAGTGCAATAAGTGTTGGCAGTATGTCCACACCAACCTTTAGATTTTCTTTTGCACCATCAATGAATTCGCTGAAAACGTCAACGTGTTTAATTAATCCTACAATGAGTATTAATCCTATAAAAATGGGTAGTATATATGAAGATAAATTCATTTTTTACTCCTTAGCGAATTTATTATTTTAGTTAGTATAATTGCTACCGTTAGTGAAATTAGCGAATTCAGTAAAATTGCAGGCAGGACATCAAGAGGATAGGGCGAGCCATGTTTGAGTCTAAGCATAGCGACAGTGGTCGGTATTAGCGTTATTGAGGCAGTGTTCAAAACTGTAAAAACCACCATGTTATTGGAGGCAGTGTCGGATAGGTTTTCTTCCTTTTCAAGTTCTTTCATAGCTTCCAATCCAAAAGGGGTAGCGGCATTGCCCAGACCGAGTATATTTGCTATAACATTCATTGAGATAGCTTTGTATGCCTTGCCGTTGAAATCGAGGTTCTTGAACAGAAGCTTTGCTATCGGTTTAAACAGAACGGATAACATTTTTGTTATGCCAGCCTTATCAGCAATTTTTAAAATACCACCCCAAACACACATTCCACCAATCATATATAGCGATAGCTCAATAGCATTTACACCCTCTTCTAATACAGCGTTGGAAACACCATCAATATTTCCAGATGATATTCCAAAAACGACAGCAGCAATTATCATAAATCCGAACACAAACTTCATCATTTTTTCTACACTCTCCGTTACAAATATTTACTTTAAAGCAGTACTAATTTAAATTGACATGGTAAAAATGCTTATAATTTTGGTCAATCTATATGAAAAATGCACAAAAAAACATAATTCTATTGCATAAATGGTAAAATATTAAAAAATTTAAAAATATCTAAAAAAACGCTTGACAAAACAGGTCGAAAAGATGTATACTTGATGTAGTAAATGGAAACTATGTACGATAAACTCAATATGAATAATAATTAGGAGGAGTTTAAAATGAAATCAACAGGAATTGTAAGAAAAATTGACGAACTAGGAAGAATTGTACTACCAATCGAGTTAAGACGAACACTCGATATTGCTGAAAAGGACGCTTTGGAAATCTATGTGGACCAAGATTCAATCATACTTAAGAAGTATAAATCTTCATGTGTATTCTGCGGAAGCAACGAAGATTTAGGCGACTTCAAAACTAAGTGTGTTTGTGCTGTTTGCATGGGCGAACTAAAAGACTAGTTTCAAACTATTGTACGTTGAGTTTTATTTCTTTAGAACTTATCTTTTATAGATAAGTTCTTTTTCTTGCCCGAGTATGTAAAATTATTACATATAAGCAGAAAATTTTAGCTGTTATATACAAAATAAAACTGCTCTAATCCATATTGGACTAGAGCAGTTTTTATGTATGCTAAACTAAATCATAAACAATAAACTTAAATATGTTGGGAAAGGCCATAATGTTTCGGGCATAATGGTTTCTAACTCATCAGCTAAAACTCTTAATGATTGCATACTAAGAAGAATTTCATTTTTACAATACTTTGATAATTCTTGTACTCCATTGCAATTTTTTGAATCAATTATTGTTTGGTTAAGAGCAGTAATAGCTTCTCCTAAACCATTTGTGATATTAGAAAGTCTATATAAAAGTTTTTCCTCTGCACCACCCTCAATCCCAACAGCTTTCTTAGCAATAACAGTGTCACATAATTCTTTAGTATATTTTATAGCTGAAGGCAAGATTTGCTTATTAGCCATATCCAGCATAGTTAAGGCCTCAATATTTATAACTTTATTGTAATTATCAAGCAAAATTTCAGTTCTTGATGCAATCTCAGCTCTTGTATATACCTTGAATTTCTCAAACATTGCTACAAAATTATCTTGTAAGTAGTATGGTAAAGCATCTGCTGTTGTTACAAGGTTTGGCAAGCCACGTTTTTCAGCCTCAATAACCCATTCATCAGAATAGCCATTGCCGTTAAAGATAATCTGCTTATGTTCTTTTATTGTTTTAGCCATAAGCTTTTGTAATGCTAAATCAAAGTCATCAGCCTTTTCAAGTTCATCTGCAAATTCACTTAGAACCTGTGCTACAATGGTGTTAATTATTGTATTAACACATGAAATTGAATCGGAAGAACCAAGCATTCTAAACTCAAACTTATTTCCAGTGAATGCAAAAGGGGAAGTTCTGTTTCTGTCAGTAGCGTCCTTAGGGAAGTTTGGCAGAGCATCTACACCGATTAAAAACTCTTGATTTGTAGGTGCTATATAAGTTTTTCCTTTTTCCAATGCATAAAGAACGTCCTCAAGGTTACTGCCGATAAATATAGATACGATCGCAGGAGGAGCTTCATTAGCACCTAAACGATGGTCATTCCCAGCACTTGATGCCGACAATCTAAGTAGTGGTGAATATTCATGAACAGCTTTTATAATAGCACAGAGGAAAAGAAGAAATTGCAAGTTTTCCTGTGGTGTATCACCTGGGTCAAGAAGATTTTGTCCATCATTTGCAGAAAGTGACCAGTTATTATGCTTACCAGAGCCATTAACCCCAGCGAAAGGCTTTTCATGTAGTAAGCACATCAAATCATGCTTTAATGCAATTTTTTTCATCAATTCCATAGTAAGCTGATTATGGTCGGCTGCTATGTTTGCAGTAGTGAATAGGGGAGCTAGCTCATGCTGTGCAGGTGCAGCCTCATTATGTTCTGTTTTAGCAAACACACCGAGTTTCCAAAGTTCTTTATCCAAATCCTTCATGAAATCAGAAACTCTCTTTTTAATGTTACCAAAGTAGTGGTCCTCAAGTTCTTGTCCCTTAGGAGGCTTTGCACCAAAAAGCGTTCTGCCTGTCAAAAACAAGTCTTTACGCTGTTCATATAATTTTTTATCAATTAAGAAATATTCTTGTTCAGCACCAACAGTAGTCATTACTCTTGTTGCTTTGGTATTTCCAAATAATTTTAATATCCTTAAAACTTGCTCATTAATAATTTCCATAGAACGAAGAAGAGGTGTCTTTTTATCAAGAATTTCTCCTGTATATGAGCAAAAAGCAGTAGGGATATAAAGGGAATCATCTTTTATGAAAGCATTAGATGTAGGGTCCCAAGCAGTATAACCTCTTGCCTCAAATGTAGCCCTCAAGCCTCCAGATGGGAATGATGAAGCGTCTGGTTCACCCTTAACAAGTTCCTTACCTGAGAATTCAAGAATAATTTTACCATTATCGGAGGGAGATAAGAATGAGTCATGCTTTTCAGCAGTAATACCCGTCATAGGCTGAAACCAGTGTGTATAGTGAGTAGCACCCTTTTCAACAGCCCAATCCTTCATAGCATTAGCAACTATATTTGCAACAGTGCTATCTAAAGAAATTCCTAAATTTTTAGTTTTCATAACAGCCTTGAATACGTCTTTAGGGAGTCTATCTCTCATTACAGTTTCATTAAAAACATCACAACCAAAATAGTCAGCAAAGTTTTGCTTTTTCAATGTTTCGGGCATAAAAAATCCTCCTTAAAATAAAAGGAGTTCCAAACACAAAGCAAGTTAAAAAAATGCTTTATATTGAAACGCCATTGTTTCTGATATTTAATTTTTATTATTATTTAATATCATTATTTTATAGCAATTTTTTTAATTTGTCAATAGAATTTTAATAATTTAGAAGTGTTGACAAAACGCATTAATAAAACAGACCTTTTTTAGATGTTAATCACCATGTAATAGCAAGGGGGAATCAGTATGTTGCTATTTTTTAATGAGTGGGGAAAGATGGATAAAAAAATATCTTTCAACTAGTATTGACAAAATTCATTTTAATGTGGTATAGTTATGTTAGAAATACAATTGTTTTCGTGTGGTGGACTATATTTAATTATTTTTAAGACGGAGTGTTGTTTGGATGAACGAATATTCACAACTTGTTCTTGTTGATTCGAGTGTGCTTCCTGAGGTTATTATTAAGGTTATTGAAGTAAAAAAGCTACTTGCCAACAAGGAAGAAAAAAGCTCTGTTGCTGCCTGCAAAAAAGTTGGCATTTCCAGAAGTGCTTTTTATAAGTACAAGGATTCGATATTTTCCTATGATAAGGAGTTAACGAATAAAATTATTACTATTTACGCAGAGCTTAAAGATGAGCCTGGAGTTTTATCAAGTGTTTTAGTGTCACTTCACCTGCTTAACGCAAATATTTTGACGGTTAATCAAACAATTCCGATTGATGGAGTTGCTGCAATTACTATTTCTTTGCGTTTGAACGGCTCAATGGATGAGATTTATACAATTAAGTCAAATATTTCACAGCTTAATGGCGTTGTTGGAGTGAAAATTTTATCAAGTGAATAAAGGAGAAATTTATAAATGTCTAAAATTGCAGTATTGGGTTACGGGGTTGTTGGTTCTGGTGTTGTTGAATTGCTGTATAAGAATAAACAGCATATTGAGAAAAAAGCTGGACAAGAGGTTGATATAAAGTACATTCTTGATATTAGAGATTTTCCTGATAGCCTATATAAAGATAAGTTTGTTAAAGATGTAAATATTATAATTAATGATGATGAAGTAAGAGCAGTTGCTGAGTGCATGGGTGGTATTGATCCAGCATACAGTTTTGTTAAGGCTTGCCTTGAAAAGGGTAAAAGTGTTTCAACATCGAATAAAGAGCTTGTTGCAGAAAAGGGTGCAGAACTTCTTGCGATTGCTAAAAAGATGGATTGCAATTTCTTCTTTGAAGCAAGCGTTGGCGGAGCTATACCTATAATTCGTCCGTTGCATAGATGCCTTGCTGCAAATGAGATTACGGAAATATCGGGAATACTGAACGGTACGACTAATTTCATTCTTACTAAGATGATTGATGAACAGATGAGCTTTGATGATGCTTTAAAGCTCGCACAGGATTTAGGGTATGCTGAAAAAGACCCAACAGATGATGTTGAGGGTAATGATGCTTGTAGAAAAATTTGCATTTTGGCATCGTTAGCATTTGGAAAGCATGTTTATCCAAAGAGTGTATACACAAAGGGTATAAGAGGAATTACTTTACAAGACGTTGAGTTTTCTAAAGCATGGGGTGGCTCAATTAAGCTAGTTGGGAGCGTTAAGATGCTTGAGAATGGTAAAATCCATATTTCTGTTGAGCCAAAGCTTGTTCCATATGACAACCTTATTTCAAGGGTTGATGATGTTTTCAACGCAGTTATGGTTGCTGGAGATGCAATAGGAAAGACTATGTTTTACGGTAAAGGTGCTGGTAAATTGCCAACAGCAAGTGCGGTTATTGCTGACCTTATTGAGTCGGTTAAGCATGATAGAATGGTATTTTCACAGTATTGGGATGATAGTTCTGACATTAGCTATATTGAAGAATATTGCAAATCCCAGTCAAGAATGTATTTCCGTGTAGATAGAATGAATTCAGATTTGTTCGGTGATGTTGAGTATATTTCTGTTAGTGATACTGAAGAAATTGCGTTTACTACACATATGATGTGCATTAAAGATGCTGTAAAGCTAAAGATAAAGATAGAAGAAAATGGAATAAAGGTTAAGTCGATGATTTCTGTTTTAGATATTGATTAGAAGGAGCATTTTTAGTGATAAAGATACAAATTCCTGCAACTAGTGCGAATTTAGGAGCAGGCTTTGATGCACTTGGATTAGCGTTGAACTATTATAATTATGTGCAAATGGAAGAATATGACGGAGTGGATATATCATCTCTTGATGGCGTGAAAGTGCCTTGTGATGAAAAGAATTTGATATATAAATCTGCAAAATCACTCTATGAAATATGTGGAAAACAATTCGTGGGGTTGAAGATTATACAAGAAAACAATATCCCTATGACAAGGGGACTGGGCAGTAGCTCGGCTTGTATTATTGCTGGTCTTGTTGGTGCGAATACGCTTATGGGGAACCCGCTTACGCTTGATGATATGGTAAATTTATCAGCACAAATTGAGGGGCATCCCGATAACACTGCCCCTGCACTTTTAGGTGGAATTGTTACTGCTGTTTTTGATGGGAAATGCGTCCATTGGGTGAAACAAGAGGTGCTTACTACTTTAAAATTTGTTGTGGCGATACCTGATTTTGAGTTGTGTACAGAGCTTGCAAGGGATTGCTTGCCGAAAGAAATCGCCCATAAAGATGCTGTTTATAATTTATCTCGTGCAGCGTTGTTTTCATCATCACTTTTGACTGGAAAGTATGAAAATTTAAGAACAGCAGTTGAAGATAGACTTCACCAACCTTACCGAATGGAGCTTATACCTCATGCGAAATTCGTTTTTGATTTGGCATATACTCTAGGTGCTTATGCAGTTTATATAAGTGGTGCAGGGCCGTCAATTATGTCGATTGTAGATGAGAATAATGAGTATTTTCTAGGCAAATTAAGATTTGCATTAGACAAGCATGGGCTTAATAATTGGAATGTTAAAATGCTTGAAATTGACAATAAAGGTACAATATTAGTTTAACAAAACAGGCTGAATGAGTTTTCATTCAGCCTGTTTTGTTTGATAAAAGTTGTATCTCCGATGGATTTGTAATGGGTTTCCGAAGGGAAGATATCCCTTTGGTGGGGGTTTGAAGGCGAAGCCCTCATTTTATTTCGCCGAAGGCACTTTGTTAATGCCTTACATTCTCAACTCTGCACCCATTTCAGCAAGTGCTTTTAAAACACGTTTCATTGCTGTATCTGCCTGTTCATCGGTTAAAGTTCCCTCATGTGAACGCATGGAAATTGAGTATGAAACACTCTTTTTGCCTTGTTCAATTTGCTGTCCCTTGTAAACATCAAACAGTGTAACCTTTTCCAATGTTTTTCCAACAGCCTGTTTGATTACCTTTTCAAGTTCTGCAACAGGTATTTCATCATCGCAAACCAAGCTTAAATCCCTAGTCGTAGCAGGGTATTTTGGCAAAGGCTTGTATGTTATTTCCGACTTTGCAAGTTCCATCATTTCAGGGACGTTTAATTTTGCAACATAGTTTTTTACGCCAATCTCATAATTACCAGTAACTGATGGATGCACCTCACCAAATATTCCCAAAGCAGTACCATTCTTAACAATAACAGCACTTCTGCCAGGATGAAAAGCTGATGCCTCATCAAAACTGTAATTCTCATGGCAACGCATTAGTTCAAAATCCTCTAGACCTAAATTATCAAGCAAAGCCATAATCATGCCCTTTAGCTCATAAAAATCAGCGTTATCACCGTATAAACCAATTGATAGACGGAGAAGTTCCTCTGGCAATGTATCAGGTGCTGTTGGAATATATTCCTTGCCAACCTCAAAAAGCCTTGCAGAGTCATTTCTGTTATTGTAGTTTTTGGATAGGATTTCAAGCATAGAAGGAATAATAGTTGTTCTCATAACGCTTGTATCTTCGCCTAAAGGATTAGTAATTGTAATAGTTTTCCTCAAAGCACTAACCTCAGAAAGATTAATTTTGTCAAAATATTTAGGAGATATAAAGGAATAAGTTGCGATTTCATAATAGCCAAGCGATACCATAGTACTTAAAATCTTATCGGTAAATTTCTGAATAGGAGTTAACTGCGAATCAGCAACACCTCTGAAAGTAGTTGATGGAATATTGTTATAGCCATAAATTCTTGCAACTTCTTCAGCAATATCAGCCTTGCATTCGATGTCAATTCTAAAGCTAGGCACTGTGATTTCACCATTTTCAACAATGAAATCAAGGCTTGTTAAATACTTTATCATATCGCTTTCAGGAATATCAGTACCAAGAAAGCCATTTATCCATTCTGAATTGAAACCAATGGTTTTAGGCGTTTTGTCGATATAATCCTTGTCGATTATTCCACCAACAATTTCTCCAGCACCAAGCTGTTCAACGAGTTCAAAGGCTCTGCTCAATGCAACCATTGCCAAATTTGTATCCAAGCCTTTTTCAAACCTTGCACTTGCATCGGTACGCATACCAAGCTTTTTCGCTGTTTTTCTAATGGAAACAGGATTGAAATATGCAGATTCAAATACAACAGTGTTTGTATCGTCCATAATTCCGCTGTATTCGCCACCCATAACGCCAGCAACACCAATTGGCTTATTTGAGTCAGCAATAACAAGCATATCATCGGAAAGCACACGTTCAACTCCATCAAGAGTTGTTATTTTTTCGCTATTTTTTGCATTTCGTATTACTATTTCAGCACCATCAACATATCTTAAATCAAACGCATGCATAGGCTGTCCGTATTCCAGCATAACATAGTTTGTGATATCAACAAGGTTGTTAATTGGACGCACACCACTTGCCCTCAAACGCTCTCTCATCCAACGTGGTGATGGCTCAATCTTAACATTTTTAACAATCCCAGCACAATAATGCTTGCATAAATCCTTGTTTTCAACACTTACCTTTAGGCTGTCGTTTATATCCTCAGAATTTGCAGAAAAAGTAGGAGCATTAACGGTATAGTCAGTGTTAAATGTAGCAGATGTTTCCCTTGCAAGACCAATTACAGATAGGCAATCAGGTCTGTTTGACGTGATTTCAAATTCAACAGAGGTATCATTCAACCCTATTGCAGATTGAATATCCTGTCCGATTTTACAATCCTCTTGCATGATAAAAATTCCGTCAGCAATTGCATATGGGAAGTCATGAGTTGTGAGGCTTAACTCACCAAGTGAGCAGAGCATACCGTAACTTTCAACGCCACGAAGCTTACCTTTTTTAATCTTTTTTCCATCAGGAAGTGTTGAGCCATCTAATGCAACAGGAACAATATCACCAGCATTAACATTTGATGCTCCTGTAACAATCTGTACAGGTTGCTCCTTGCCAACATCAATCTGACACACAACAAGGTGGTCGGAGTCCTCGTGAGGTGTAACCGAAATCACTTTTCCAACAACAACATTAGAAATTTCCTCACCCTCGATTTCATAACCCTCAACCTTTGAACCACTCATTGTCATACCATGACAGTATTCTTTTATAGGAATATCCTTTTTTATATAATCTGAAAGCCATTTCATAGATAAATTCATAAATTTTCCTCCTAAATTCTATACGCAACAGTAATAAATTTAATTAAAACTGCCCCAAAAATCTCAAATCATTCTCATAAAGCAGACGCATATCATTGATATTATATCTTCTCATGGCTATTCTCTCCAAGCCAAGACCGAATGCAAATCCAGAATAAACCTCGCTGTCAATACCACAACCCTCAAGCACCTTAGGGTGTACCATTCCAGCACCAAGAAGTTCGATATATCCCTCGTTTTTGCAAACACGACAACCCTCGCCATGACAGTTAAAGCACATAACATCGACTTCTGCACTCGGCTCAGTAAAAGGGAAGTGATGTGGACGAAGTCTAATCTTGCAATCATCGCCGTAAAGACGCTTCATAAGCATTTCAAGCGTACCTTTTAAATCAGCCATAGTTATGCCTTTATCTATAACAAGCCCCTCAATTTGATTAAAAAGAGGTGAGTGCGTAGCGTCAACGGCATCAGAACGATAAACACGTCCAGGAGAAATAACTCTTATAGGAGGCTTTTGGTTTTCCATTACATGAACCTGAACGGAGGAAGTCTGTGTACGAAGAAGAATATTTTCTGTTATATAGAAAGTGTCCTGAGTATCCCTTGCAGGGTGGTCTGGAGGTAGATTTAAAGCCTCAAAGTTATAATAATCATATTCAACCTCAGGACCGTCAGCAATATTATAGCCCATACCGATAAAGATTTCCTTAATTTCGTTTGCAACAACTGTAAGGGGATGCAGTTTGCCAATTTGCTTTATCTTACCAGGTAAAGTGATGTCAATTGATTCACTTTTTATAGCCTTATCCTGTTCCATTTGCTTTAATGCATTTAGCTTTTCAGAAATAGCATTCTCGATATCTTCACGAACCTTGTTTGCAACCTGACCCATAATAGGACGTTGTTCTGCTGAAAGCTTACCCATTTGTTTTAAAATAGCGGTAAGCTCACCCTTTTTGCCCAAATACTTAACCCTTAATGAATCAAGCCCCTTAATGTCATTACAGGATAATATTTCCTCCCCAGCCAATGACTCAATCTTTTCTAACTGCTGTTTCATTTAATCACCTCATAAATTAATCATAAAAATAAAAAAGCCCTGCCCAAATAGGACAAGACAAGTCTTGTATAAACCACCCATTTTCCAAAGGCAAACACCCTCTTGTCTTTAACGCAGACTTAACGTCACAGCTTACAATTCCCCAAACAGAACTTCGGCATAGCCACTCGTGAGTGAACTTCAACATTTAACATAATAGGAAAGCTTACAGCCAAAGGCGATCCCTCTCTGGAATATGAAATAAAATGTTTACTCTCTCAGTCATCGTGTTATAATAAGTATAAACAATTTTTAATAAAAAAGCAAGTGTTTATTGTTGAAGAATTTAAAAAAATATGATATAATTATTGAAAGAAGTATATATGGAGGATAAAAATGGATATAATTGCAGAACAAATTGTACAAGGTGGAGCGAATGAAAATAGGTTTCTATATAAAATTCTGATTATAATTTTTGCTATTGGTATTAGTGCCTTAGCTTTAATTTTCTTAATGCCGATGGGGATTTTATTAACTTTGGGTATAATTGGCGTAAGTATTTATTTAATAAAGGGCATGGATATTGAGTATGAATATTCAGTTGTAAATGGTGAAATTGATATTGATAAAATAATATCAAAGAAAAAAAGAGTACATCTCTTGACAGTTAAAACATCATCATTTGAAAGCTTTGGAAAAGTCAGCGACGCTAAGGATATTGAGGCAGAAGTTACATCGTTTATGGTATCGGATGGAATATATGAAAACGAATATTATGCTGATTTCAATCATAATGAATATGGAGAATCAAGGGTTGTTTTCTCTCCAAATGAAAAGATACTAGAAAGCATAAAGCCCTATTTATCAAGGAGAGCAGTGTTATAATGCGTGTAGGAATTGATATTATTGAAGTTGAACGGATAAAAAAAAGTATGAAAAATAGTCGCTTTATGAGCAAGGTTTTTTCCCCAGAGGAGTTAGAATTATTTGAACAACGCAAGAATAATCCTGAAACTGTTGCAGGTAGGTTTTGCGTTAAGGAGGCTTTTGGAAAGGCTTTAGGGACAGGCGTGAGGGATTTCGAGTTGAATGAAGTGACTACGCTTAACGATAAGCTTGGTGCACCCTATATAGTTTTAACGGGGAAAGCGTTTGAGATAGCTGGAGATAAAAGCATTTCAGTTAGCATAAGTCACACAAAGGAATATGCTACTGCGATTATTATAATATACTGATAGTATAATTCACTGCTGCTTAAATAATAGGCAGCAGATTTTATTAGGAGGGAATTATGAACCTAGTTACACCTATACAGATGAAGGCTTTGGAGGAACTTTCGGATAAAAATAGATTTTCCTATGGGCAACTAATGGAGAATGCAGGTTTATGTCTTGCAAGGAAAATTGAGAAAATTTACAGCAAATCCACTGTAAATAGTAAAGAAATTATTTTTTTATGTGGTAACGGAAATAATAGTGGCGATTGCTTTGTTGCGGCGAGATATTTAATTAAGCAAGGGTATGAGGTTGTAATTGCACTTTTATATGGTATACCTAAAACTGAAATTGCCCTAAATGAATTTATGAAAACTAAGGATAAAAACCTGCTTATTATAACTGAAGAAAATCAGATTTTAAACACTGTGAAGCACGCATCTGTGGTTGTAGATGGAGTATTTGGAACAGGATTTCACGGTGAACTTGATGATGAATCAAAAAATATATTTGCAGTGAAAACTGACGCTGTGAAGATTGCAGTTGATGTTCCGAGTGGTGGAAATTGTGCTACGGGAGCTGTTGCGGAGGGAACGTTCAGAGCTGACTATACGGTTACCTTTGCTTATCAAAAGTTTGGAATGGAGCAGTACCCATTGAAAGAACTATGCGGTAAAGTTATGGTTGTGGATATTGGCATACCTGAAAGTTATTACCACACGCTTGGTTTTCCAATAAAAGTGATAGATGAAAACCTTGTATTAGAAATTATTCCTGAAAGAAAACTAGATTCGCATAAGGGTGATTTTGGGCGACTGTTATGTATTACAGGGAGTGAGCGAATGACTGGTGCTGGCATCATGGCTTGTGAATCTGCATTGCGTTGTGGGGTTGGATTGGTTACAGTAACTTCATCAATTAGGACTGCTAATTCAATTTTAACACGAATGCCTGAGGCAATGATTTTACCGATGGAAACTGATGGGAACGGATTTTATCTTTTTGAAAACCTTGATAAAATCATTGAGGAGTGCAATAAATCCTCAGCAGTATTGATTGGTTGTGGACTTGGTGTAACTGATGAAACAAAAAGAATAGTCAGAGAAGTAATAAAAAACATAAGCTGTCCTGTAATTTTAGATGCTGATGGAATAAACTGTATGGTTGACTGCATAGATATTATAAAGGACAACAAGTCGGAGGTTATTATTACACCTCATCCAGCCGAATTTGCAAGGCTTATCGGTTGTAGGACAGAGGAAGTTCAGTCCGATAGACTTGCGTCAGCAGTTGGCTTTACAAGGGAAAGTAACGCTATACTGGTGCTTAAAGGGGCAGGAACGATTGTGGCTGTTTCCGACAAGGCATATGTAAATATAAACGGAAATTCGGGCATGAGTAAAGGGGGAAGTGGAGATATATTAAGTGGAATGATTGCTTCATTTGTGGCACAGGGAATTAAACCTGAACAGTCAGCAATTCTAAGTGTTTATATGCATGGTAGGGCAGGGGATTTAACAGCAGTTAAATATTCTCAACAAGCTATGCTCCCAACGGACATGGTACAGGAATTACCTTACCTGTTCAATGAAATGAAAAATAATTAGTAATCGATATTTGGAAATTAGCTTATAAATAGCTCGATATATCGGCAAAAATTAAGGATTGTAAAAAGATAAATTAATACCGAAAAAACGGAGAATGGAGCTTTTTATGAAAAGGATTTTTGCATTGATGTTAGTGGTAGTTAGTATTCTTTCCTTGTCTGCTTGTGGCAAGATTGGAAAAGTGAAAAAGGAAATTAAGCCTCAACTTGATAGTGCTTTTTCATGTAATGTTAAGATGAAGTATGGCGATCTTCTTTCTGAAGCAGTGGTAAAGAGATTTGGAAATGGTGCGTGGGAGGCTGATTTTTCAGCACCAAATACATTAGCAGGAGTTAAGCTTTCATTTTTGGACGATGATGTTACAGCATCATATAAGGGGTTAAGCTTTTCTGTACCAAAGTCTGCTTTGCCGATAAAGTCCATGATGAGTAATTTGTTTACAATTATTGATGAAACAGCGTCTAAAGATACTATTGAAGTAATTAATGACAAAGAGTATTTGATTATTGAGGGTAGGACTGAGCAAGGTGATTATGAAATAAAGCTTGATAAGGAAACAGGACTACTTGTTTCGTTTGAGATGCCTAATTTAGATTTACTTATTGAATTCAGTGATTTCATGCCAGGTGGAATTGGAACTGACACTGGTACTATTACAGAAACAACAGTAGTTACCGAAACAATGACAGAAACATCTGCTGATGAAGTGACAACTATACAATAAAAAAAAGCTACTATCATTATAGTGATAGTAGCTTCAGCTTGTCGAAAAAGCCCAGCCTTCGCTGGACTTTTTCGATATTTTGTGGTATAATAGAGTGGGGTGAGGAAAATGATAAGAAAAGCAAAAGAAGAAAGGTTACAGATGGAAATGATTTGTATG
>JAEWGD010000014.1 GCA_023388515.1 Bacillota bacterium | reverse complement strand
TATTCTTTATTTGTCCCATTGGTGAAACCTCCGTTAATGTTTCGTTTGGTCACTTAACATTATATCAGATGTTTCTCCTCTGGGATATTTTTAATTTTTATTTGGTCATTTCATTTTACAACTTGCCAAAAAAGCAATATAATACAATTATATCTCTATGCCGACTTATTTATTTCTAGGATATGGTTTTTTGACGTCGATTTCCCCTAGCAAATAATCAATACTTGTATTATGAAATCGTGCAAGTTTTTTCAAAATATCCGTTGGAATATCCCTTTGACCAAGTTCATAGTTGCTATAAACTTGCTGAGAGCAATTTAAAACCGCACTTATTTTTTTCTGTGTTAAGTCTGCATCCTCCCTTAAATTTCGTATTCTCTCATACATAACAATCACCTCACCACAAGTTTAGCATACTGCAACTTGTTGTATTGACTTATACTGCAAAACGCAGTATAAGGATTATGAAATAAAAAAAGGAGTTCATTATGACAAACTATAAAAAGTTCTATTTTATGCTTTTAAACGGGATATCCGAAGTTACAGAACAGCTTGAGCAATTCTCTGAAATGCTGATAAAGGCACGGATTGAAAAAGAAAAAATCGCTAAACTTCAACAATGTATATCAAGTTTAAAACGATTTCAAATTGAATCTGAAAATGCATTTATTTCGCAAGATGAATGATAGTATAAAACTATATTTAAAATATAAGTGAAATTTTCGCCATAAAGATATAGGCTAGAAAATTCGACTTTTTCTTTACGCCGAAAACTGACTATTATAAAGATTTGCGTAAAAACCATGCTTCGCTATAAGCTCCTCATGACTTCCCTGTTCGATAATATCCCCATTATTCATCACAAGTATCACATCAGCATTTCGTATAGTTGAAAGCCTATGAGCAATTATAAAGCTTGTTTTATTCTTCATAAGCTTTTCAAAAGCCTTTTGTATTCGCTGTTCAGTGCGGATATCAATGCTGCTTGTTGCCTCATCAAGAATTAGTATCGGAGGGTTAGTAAGCATTATTCTTGCTATGCTTATGAGCTGTTTTTGCCCCTGTGAAATGCTCCCACCGTCCTCGTTAATTATGGTATCATACCCATGAGGAAGTCTTTTTATAAATCCATGTGCATGAACAGCCTTTGCTGCCTCGATTATTTCTTCTCTTGTGGCATCGGCTCTACCATACGCAATATTTTCTGCAATAGTACCAGAGAAAAGCCATGTGTCTTGTAAAACCATTCCATATGAAGAACGCAAGCTATCCCTTGTTACCTCGTTAATATTCTTACCCGATAGCTTTATTTCGCCACTATTTATATCATAAAACCTTAGTAATAAATTTATCACAGTTGTTTTTCCACAACCAGTAGGTCCTACAATTGCAACTCTCTGCCCAGCCTTTACATTCAAGTTGAAATTCTTGATAAGCTTTACTTCAGGCACATAAGAGAATGAAACATTTTTCAACTCCATACTTCCATCACATTCCACTATTTCAGGCAAATGCTTATCGGACGGTTCTGACGGCTCATCAATAACGCTGAACACTCTTTCTGCCGAAGCTATTGCATTTTGCAATTCAGCAACCACTCCAGATATTTCATTAAATGGCTTTGTATACTGATTTGAATATGCCAAAAAGCTTGTAAGCTGTCCAACCGATAGCCTTCCACTTATCACTGCCAATGCACCTGCCAAACCAACTGCAACATAAATAAGCCCATTCACAAAGCGTGTACTTGGGTTTGTTGTTGAGCTGTAAAATGTAGCCCTTATTCCTATTTCGCATAAGTCCTTGTTAATTTTATCAAAGCTTTCCTCTGATCTGTTTTCATAGGAAAAAGCCTTAACAACCTTTTGGCCACCAATCATTTCCTCAATATAACCGCCCGCATCGCCCCTTAATTCCGCCTGCTTTTTATATGCAGTATGCGATGCCTTAGTTATTTTCGCTGCTACAAGCAAGGATAATGGAGTTATCAACACAACAACAATAGTGATGTTAACATTTATAGTAAGCATAAAGCCTAACGTTCCTAATATGGCTACAACACCCGTGAAAAACTGTGTAAAAATTTGCACAAGTCCATCAGAAAGTATCTCAATATCGTTAACTGCTCTGCTTATTAAATCTCCTCTTGAACTTCCATCAATGTATTTTAACGGAACTTCATTAAGCTTTGCAAACAGCTCACAACGAATATCTCTAACTGTTTTATATGCCAAATGGCTTGAACAAACACCCATAATCCACTGGAATATAATGCTGATTAGTATGGTAATTGTGATAATAGTAGCTATTTTTTTTAGTCCTGTAAAGTCAACATTACCCTTACTCACAATTAAATCAACAGCATCTCCGATAAAAATTGGCGTAAAAAGAGAGAGCAAAGTTCCAATTAACGCACTAATTATTGCTAGAATTAAAAAGAATGAATATGGCTTTGAGTATGACAAAACACGCCTAAGAACCTTTTTCATTTTCTGCCTCCCCCTGTGTATCGCAAATTTCCTTATAAATCTCACATGAATTATACAGCTCATCATGTGTTCCCATGCCGACTATTTCACCATCATCTAAAACCATAATTTTATCAGCATTTTTTATAGACGTTGAGCGTTGCGAAATCATAATCAACGTAGTATCGCTTAATTTTTCGCTAATTGATTTTCTTAACGCAAGGTCTGTTGCGTAGTCCAAAGCACTCATGCTATCGTCTAAAATCACGATAGGAGGTGTTCCAACCAAAGCCCTTGCGATAGTCATACGTTGCTTTTGCCCTCCGGAAAAGTTTTTACCACCCTGTGAAATTTCCGAATATATTCCGTCCTCCAACTTCTCCACAAACTCCCATGCCTGTGCTATTTTCAGTGCCTCAACGACTTCAGATTCTGTTGCATCAGCCTTTGTCCACCTCATATTTTCTAATATTGTCCCCGAAAACAGCACTGCTTTCTGTGGCACAATTCCAATAGTTTTGCGTAGGGATTTCAGGTTATATTCCTTGACATTTCTCCCATAAAGCACAACCTCACCCTGTGTTGCATCATAAAAACGGCCGACAAGGTTTGCAATAGTAGATTTTCCACTTCCCGTTCCACCAATAATCCCCAGTATCTCTCCTTGATTTAATTGAAATGAAATCCTCTCAATAGCTGATTCCCCCTCATCACCATACGAAAAGCTCACATTCCTAAACTCAACCACAGGAACATTTTCTTTATACTCCAACTCATAAGCACCATCACTTATATTAGAGTTAACTTCAAAAACCTCATTAATTCTGTTCGACGATGCCTCAGCCTTGGTAAAGATTATAACTAGGTTTGCCAAAGCAATTAAAGCGAATGAAATTTGTGTAAGATAGTTAACAAAAGCTATGATTTGCCCTTGAGTCAAACTCCCCGTATCAACTCTCATTCCTCCAAACCAAAGCACTGCTACAATCGCTAAATTCATTACAGCATATGTCGCAGGGTTTAGTATTGACGAAATTCTGCCTACTATAATTGCACTCCTTGATACGTCCTCACTCGCCTTATTATACTCCTCTTTCTCCTCATCCTGCTTTGAAAATGCTCGTATTACCCTTACACCCTCAAGATTTTCCCTTGTTAAAAGCGATACCCTATCAAGCTTTTTCTGTATCCCCCTGTACATACGAATTGACCTACTCATTATCAGATATAAAACAAGCGTAATAATCGGTGCTGCAACCAAAAACACAACCGAAAGCTTTAAATCTAATATCATCGCCATTATCGTTGAACCTATAACCAGAAAAGGAGCTCTAACTGCAAGCCTTATAACCATATTTACACCAGTCTGTGTCGTCGTTGTGTCATTTATCATTCTTGTTATCAGCGACGAAGTGCCAAACTTATCTATCTCAGCATAGGATAAACTGTTTATATGCTTATACAACGCCCTGCGAAGTTCCGTTCCAAACCCCATTCCACACCTTGCCGCATAATATTGACCAAATAACGCAAGCACAAGACCACATACCCCCAACAAAACTATAACCCCAGACATTTGAAATATATAAGTCTTGTCATTGTTCCTTATCCCTACATCAATTATCTTCGCCATTACCAACGGAACTATAATCTCAAATATTGCCTCAAATAACTTGAATAATGGACCCAAAATAACTTCCTTCTTATAGTTCTTTAAAAATCTTATAAGTTTAAGCATAGTTTCTCCTTTTCCTAAAATTTCACCCCGTTTGCCTTACGGCATGAGGCTATCGCCCCGTTCGCCTTACGGCATGAGGCTGTCGCCTTGTTCGCCTACGGCATGAGGCTGTCGCCTCAAACTCCACTAAGCTTTTTGAAAAAAGCTTAAGCAAAAACTTTTATGTTTATATATTTTAAGCTTGCCAAATTGTTATGTTTTATTGATTTGCCCAAACTAAACCATGCCAAAAATACAGGTGGCAGTTTGCCACTTGAAAAAAGCTTAAGCAAAAACTTTTATGTTTATATATTTTAAGCTTGCCAAATTGCTGTGTTTTATTAATTCGCCCAAACTAAACCATGCCAAAAATACAGGTAGCAGTTTGCCACTTGAAAAAAGCTTAAGCAAAAACTTTTATGTTTATATATTTTAAGCTTGCCAAATTGCTGTGTTTTATTAATTCGCCCAAAGTAACCCATGCCAAAAATACAGGTGGCAGTTTGCCACTATGAAAAGTAATAAAAAATCCCCATAATTACCGATACTAAGACTACAATTACTATTATAGTTAGAACATTCATAATCAGACTAGGCTTGCGAGAATCAGGTGAATTAATTGTAATGTTTTTATTTTTATCCATTAGCTTTTGTATTATATTATTATAACTGTATGCTGTCTGTTCTTGCCTATCAATTGTAATACACTTTTTCCCACTATATATTAAAAACATATATGTAGCAGTAATTTCAACACCTTTAAGTTTAGTTTCCTTTTTCTTAACCTCAAGTGCTGTTATTTCGTCAATAGCAACTATCCGATAAGAAAATATGTTTTTTATAATTAAATAGCCCCCAACAAAACTTATATTATTATAAACCTTAGCTTCATAATATTCACTTAAAAACCTTTGAAATTCATATTCATCCATCTGTTTTTTTAGTTTCAAAACTTCCTTAAAGGGTGCCCCTGCCAAAATTAAAGCTAAACTTATAACATAAACCAAAGTAAGTGCTATCACTACATAAAACGGCGTGATACTTAATTTATTATCTTGAAAATAACCAATGCCAATAATAACACACATCGATATAACAAGAAAAATGTATACTATTGTCGCATATCTTGTTCCATTTTTTTGTATCTCCTTTTTCATCTTCTTTTCCAAATTATCATTAATCATAGTTGTCTTCCTTCCTGTCATTGAATCTTTCTACTCCCACCTATTCGCCTTACGGCATGAGGCTGTCGCCTCAAACTCCACTAAGCTTTTTGAAAAAAGCTTAAGCAAAAACTTTTATGTTTATATATTTTAAGCTTGCCAAATTGTTATGTTTTATTAATTCGCCCAAACTAAACCATGCCAAAAATACAGGGGGCAGTTTGCCACTTGTATGAAATCTGGTTTAACTTCACTTCTTAAGCACTTGACAATGTAAGCTATTAGCCGTATAATTCTTAAAGTAATCATGCCACTATTACAAAAATAAATATTTTTTTGAGGGAGTGTATACTTTGGAAAATAATCAAATAGTCAAAAAATGGCTGGAGTCCTTTGGGAAAAACGTTCCTAATAGTATAATTAAAAATCATGTCACCTCTTGTGGCAATCATTTATGGCACATTTTTACATGGGGAGAGGTTTCTTGTATAGAGGGCGACACTGCAAAATCTGCATTTGATAAACTTCATTATCATAAAGCAATAAAATTTTATGGTGGCTATTCAGCAGAAATTACAAACATATCTACTATTAACAAAGTAACTTCCGCTAAAATTGATAAAGAGCAATATACCGATGTCTATATCGTTGCAGAAGATTTTTCATGGACATATGTTCATACTCACGAGTCGGATTGTGGTCCATATTTCTACACGATAAAATAGTCTTATTTATTTCACAGTACCCAAGTACATACCTTTTTCGTTGTTTTATTCATTTGCTATTTATTCGTTAGTTTTAATTCATCTCCATACATTTTAAAAAAATACAGAAACAAGCTTTAAAATAAACATTTTCACATCCGAAATTATAGGTGAGATTTTTCTACTATAATACAATGAGATACTATAATTTGTATTGGCTGTTTTTTTGTAAAACCTTATATATTTATCTTCTACAAATTTTATGCTATTACTCAGCACAAAATCTCTTAAATTTAACATTCCTTTAGTATAAAACAAGAATTATAGTCAAAACTAAATTCGGAGGTGTTAAACTTGATAAAAAATTATAAGGCAAACTCAAAAATCGGCAAATTCTTTAAAGGGAAAGGCTTCTACGTCGCTCTCGGTTTAAGCTTTCTCATGATTGGTGCTGCATCTTTCTTTGCATACAATCAAACTGCCGATAAATTAAGCAGTCAACTAAGTTCAATCTCAGGAAGCACTACATCTAAGCCCAAAACCGATTCATCTTCTGATTACGAAGACGTTGTCGGAAATCAAAACAGCATACCCAAGAATACCACAACTACTACCCCTAAGCTTGTTGAGGATGCAGTGAAGGTTGTTCCACCAGTAACCTCTGAGGCTGCCCCACAGCAAACTGAACCACCAGTTGAAGACGTTGCCGCATCACCCGTTGCTATGCCGATTGAAGGCGAAGTAATTAATGCATTCAGCAACTCAGAACTTGTGAAATCCAATACAACTGGAGTATGGCAAACTCATAACGGCGTTGATATTGCTGGAAACTTAGGCGATGAAATCAAAGCAATGACAAGCGGCACTGTTCTTGAAGTCAAGGAAGATGGACTTTGGGGCGTGTGTGTTGCTATCGATCACGGAAACGGCATAACCGCAAGATACTGCAACCTTAACAAAGGCGTTACAGTTCAAGCAGGCTCTGAAGTTGCTGCTGGCACTGTAATCGGTGCAATTGGTGACACTGCCGAAATTGAAAGTGCTGACGCTCCTCATCTTCACTTTGAAGTATTAAGAAATGGGCAGTATATCGAACCAATTGAATTTATCGGAATAGGTACTAATTAGGGCGAATTAAATTCGCCCTTACATATTCTTATTATAACTTAAAAATAATCAAGAAAGCAAATCTTTCTTGATTATTTTTATATCTTATTAAATTATTTCAATAATTAAACAAGCTTGATAATTGCCATTTCTGCAGCATCACCACGACGTGGTCCTATCTTAATGATTTGTGTGTATCCACCATTTCTCTCAGCATAGCTTGGTGAAATTTCATCAAATAGTTTCTTAGCAACGCCCTCTTTTGTAACGTATGCTAATACTTGACGCTTGGAGTGCAGGTCATTGCTTTTACCAATGGTTATCATCTTTTCAGCAACAGCTCTTACTTCTTTTGCTCTTGTTACAGTCGTTTCTATCTGACCATTTTCAAGCAAATAAGTAACCATAGCTCTTAGCATAGCTTTTCTATGATCCGTTGCCCTGCCCAGCTTTCTTGTACCCGGCATTGAAATCACTCCTTTTTCTTATATCAGAACAAAGAAGGGGGTGATTGACTAGCAATCTCTCCTCTGTCCCAAGTAAAAACTTTTTATTCTTCCTCGGAGCTTAACTCAAAACCTAATGAATCTAGTTTTTCCTTAACCTCATCAAAGGATTTCTTTCCAAGATTTCTTACCTTCATCATTTCTTCTTCAGACTTATTTATTAAGTCTTCAACTGTGTTTATCCCCGCACGCTTTAAACAGTTAAATGAACGAACTGATAAGTCAAGTTCCTCAATGGTCATCTCAAGGATTTTTTCTTTACCTTTATCGTCTTTTTCAACTAATATTTCAGCTATACTTGACTCATCTGACAAGTCAATAAATAACTTTAGATGCTCGTTGAGGAGATTGGCTGCTTGTGATAAAGCTTCTTTTGCGGAGATTGTTCCATCTGTCCAAACTTCTATTGTAAGCTTATCAAAGTCGGTAACCTGACCTAGACGTGTGTTTTCCACATGGTAGTTTACCTTTAAAACAGGAGTATAAATGCTGTCAACAGCCATAACATCAATCGGTAAGTTGATTGCCTGCTTATTGCGTTCAGCAGAAACATAACCTCGTCCTCGGTCTATTGTTATTTCCATATATAGCTTAGCATCTTTACCCAATGTTGCGATATGCATTCCCGGATCAAGTATATCTACCTCAGAATCAGTTTTTATATCCCCAGCCGTTACTTCGCATTCCCCTTCGGCTTCAATATATATTGTCTTTGGCCCTTCTCCGTGAAGCTTTGCTGTTAAGCCTTTAATGCTGAGGATTATTTCAGTAACATCCTCTTTAACTCCTGGTACAGTTGATAGTTCATGACGTACCCCTTCTATTTTCACAGAAGTTACCGCAACACCCGGCAACGATGATAGCAACACACGTCTTAGGCTATTCCCAAGCGTTATACCATAACCACGCTCAAGTGGTGATAAAACGAATTTACCGTATTTGCCGTCACTTTTCAGCTCGACTGTTTCTATTTCGGGTTTCTCTATTTTTTCAAGCATAAAAAACCTCCTGTTACGCAACAATTATTTTTAATGTATAAATCAAATCGCTTTTTATAACCAAATCTATACATTATAACCCTTGTTCTACACCCTGTCATTATTTAGAATACAACTCAACAATTAAATGCTCAGCTATTTCGTAATCTAAATCTTCCTTAATAGGCATACGACTTATCTTAGCAGAAAGGTCTTCCTTGCTTACTTCTAGCCAAAGTGGAATTACTCTACTATTTACAGATTCAGCAACTTCCTTAAACTTAGGACTGCTCTTGCTGTTCTCTCTTAATGTAACTATATCTCCAACTTTAATTCTGTATGAAGGAATGTCAACCCTGCTACCATTTACATTGAAATGTCCATGAGTAACTAACTGCCTTGATTCTCTGCGAGTTGTTGCTAATCCCATTCTGTAAACAACATTATCAAGTCTTGATTCAAGACAAGTAATTAGGTTTTCACCAGCCTTACCTTCCATCTTTTCAGAAATTTCGAAATAGTGAAAAAACTGCTTCTCAAGAACTCCATATATGAACTTTAACTTTTGCTTTTCCTTCAACTGTAAACCGTATTCAGAAATCTTCTGTCTTTTATTTGCTCCTGGATTACGCTTGCTTTGCTTTGACAAGCCCATTACTCCTGGACTTAATCCTAAAGCCTTACATCTTTTTAAAATCGGCTCTCTATTAACAGCCATAAATACACCTCCCGTTAAAATTAGACACGACGTCTCTTTGGGGGACGACATCCATTGTGTGGAATTGGAGTTACGTCTTTTATCATACGTACTTCAAGCCCTACTGTCTGCAATGCTCTGATTGCAGCTTCCCTGCCTGAACCAGGACCTTTTACATAAACGTCTACTGATTTCAAGCCGTGTTCCATCGCTGCCTTAGCTGCTGTTTCAGCCGCTGATTGTGCAGCAAATGGTGTTGATTTTCTAGATCCTCTGAAACCAAGTCCACCAGCACTTGACCATGAAATTCCGTTTCCTTGAGTATCTGTTATTGTTACAATTGTGTTATTGAAAGTGGATTGAATATGGACAGCTCCGCTTTCGATGTTCTTACGCTCTCTGCGTCTTCTAACAGAAGTTACTTTACTCTTTTGTTGTGCCAAATTTCAACCCCTCCTTACTTCTTCTTATTAGCAACTGTCCTAATCGGACCTTTACGAGTTCTGGCATTTGTTTTTGTTCTCTGTCCTCTTACAGGAAGCCCTCTGCGATGACGAATTCCTCTATAACAGTTAATTTCGATAAGTCTCTTAATATTAAGAGCTACTTCTCTACGCAAGTCACCTTCAACTGAACAGTACTTATCGATGTATTCACGCAATTTTGCTACATCTTCTTCTGTTAAGTCTTTAACCCTTGTATCAGGATTGATCCCTGTTCCATTAATAATCTTAGTAGCAGTTTTGTGACCTATTCCAAAAATGTAAGTCAAACCCACTTCAACTCTTTTATCCTTTGGAAGATCTATACCAGAGATTCTTGCCATTAATTACACCTCCATATAAAGCTTTCACTTGACATATTATGTCTTATGACTAGCCCTGTCTTTGTTTATGCTTTGGATTTTCGCATATAACCATAACTTTACCTTTGCGCTTAATAACCTTGCATTTTTCGCAAATTGGTTTAACCGAAGGTTTTACTTTCATTGAAAATACCTCCCTTATAAGTTTTTGAAGGCATACATTTAGACCTTCTTAGCCTAACCTTCAAATTTATCACTTATTTTGATCTCCAAGTAATTCTTCCCTTTGTTAAATCATACGGTGACATTTCAATCGTTACTTTATCACCTGGAACTATACGAATATAATTCATTCGTAGCTTTCCTGAAACATGGGCTAGAATCTTGTGACCATTTTGAAGTTCCACTTGAAACATTGCGTTTGGCAATGCATCCAAAATAGTGCCTTCTACTTCTATTACATCTTCTTTAGACAAAATTACTCCCTCCATCATCTGTTGTTTTGTGAGTACTCATTTAACATTTTTCTTAGCTTTTTATCAGTTATTTCGGCCATATCAATCACAGTATTGGTGATTCTTAGGTGTTTTAAACTCTTTTTTTTCGGATTGTAATATTTTCTGCTTTTTCCGTTAACTATATAAGCATAACTGGAATCAACATCCTTTACTACAAAAAACTCACCTTTATCCCGTCCTGCAATTGCTTTGACTACCATCCCTCTTTTAACATCCACAATTTACCCCTCCGATTTTACGGTTGTGTTAATATAACCGCACCGTCTGGTGTAATTGCAACTGTATGCTCAAAATGTGCAGACAGTGAACCACTTTTTGTTAACACAGTCCATCCATCTCTAAGAACATTAACATCTTCACCAGTGATATTTACCATAGGCTCTATTGCAATTGTCATTCCAGACACTAGTCTTTGCCCATGTCCCGCCTTACCATAATTAGGTACCTCAGGCGATTCATGTAGTTTTCTCCCGACTCCATGTCCACAAAACTTTTTAACAATAGCATAACCTCTTGAGACACAATACTCCTCAATTGCATGAGCTATATCTCCCACTCGTGCATCAACCTTTGCTTGTTCAATCCCTACATACAAGCTAGCCTCCGTTACTTCCATAAGCTCTCTTGCCTCATCAGAAACTTCTCCAACCGCAAATGTCGCACAAGTATCACCATGAAAACCGTTAATGTATGCACCCACATCAACGCTGACGATATCGCCATCCATTATTTTTCTCTTAATGCTCGGTATCCCATGAATAACCTCGTTATTTATCGAAATACAAGCACTTGCGGGAAATCCACCGTATCCTAAAAAGGATGGTTTTGCTCCCTGTCCAACAATATAATCGTGAATAATTTTGTCCAGTGCAAACGTTGTCATTCCAGATTTTATGCTTTCGCCAGCTAATTTTAAAGCTCCACCTGCTATTTTGCCAGCTACACGCATCTTTTCCAAATCTGTTTTAGACTTAATGCTAATCATTATTACCAACACCCACAGCTTCAAGTGTAGCCTTTGAAGTATCAGCCAATTCTTCCTGTCCAATTACTGTCTTTAGCTTTCCTTGTTTAGCGTAATATTCCTTTAAAGGTGCTGTTTGAGAATGATAAACCTTTAATCTTTCCAAAACAGTTGCTGGTTGGTCGTCCTTCCTGATTATTGTGTTTGCTCCGCATTTATCACACTTTTCGCCAGCCTTTGACGGCTTATACTCAATATGATACGAAGCTCCACAGTCCCCGCAAACTCTTCTTCCAGAAAGCCTCTTTTGAATAGCTTCATCTTCAACAAAGATTTCAATAACCTTGTCAATTTTTACTCCCATCGCATCAAGTGCCTCTGCTTGGACAACCGTTCTAGGAAAACCATCTAAAATATAACCATTTCCACAATCATCAGCAGTAATTCTATCCTTCAAAATTCCAATAACAATATCATCCGAAACCAACGCTCCGCTTTCCATTGCCTCTTTTGCCTTCAAACCATACTCAGTACCGTTTTTTACAGCCTCACGAAGAATGTTTCCTGTTGAAATCTGTGGAATATTTAATGCCTCTGATATCACTTCAGCCTGAGTTCCTTTTCCTGCACCTGGTGCTCCCAATAAGATAAGATTCATTAACTTCAAGCCTCCTGTTCCATTTACTCTAAGAAGCCTTTGTGATGACGCATCATCATTTGTGACTCCAATGTGCGAACTGTTTCAAGTGCTACGCTAACAACAATCAATGTTGAAGTACCACCCAAAGCTAAACTACTTAGATCCTTAAACATCATTCCAAAGAACATAGGGAATACTGCAATAATTCCTAAGAATATTGCTCCAACAAGCGTGATTTTATTAAGAACCTTGCGAATAAATTCAGATGTTGGCTTACCTGGTCTAATGCCTGGAATACCTCCGTTGTTTTGACGAAGATTATTAGCTATTTCAACTGGGTTATATTGCATTGAAACATAGAAGAAGTTAAATGCAATAATTAAAATCATATATAGTGATATATATACTGGGTGATCTTGTCTAAATACCTCTAAAAACTTTATATAAATTCTATCCCATGTTCCTGGATTTACAGTTTCAGGTTGAACAAAAAGATATAGTGTAGCTGGCAACTGCATAAATGACATTGCGAAAATAATTGGCATTACACCACTCATCGCAACCTTTACAGGAATATGAGTATTCTGTCCGCCATACTGTTTCTTCCCAACAACTCGCTTAGCATATTGTATTGGAATCCTACGTTCAGCATTATTCATAAGAACTATAAACGCAATCATACCTAAGAATACAATAGCAACCATTGGAATGATAAAGAAGTATTTTGATGGGTCACTCTTAAACTGTGAAACCAACAATCCAATAGATTCAGGACCTCTTGCAATAATACCAGCAAGAAGAATCATTGAAATACCGTTACCAACACCCTTTTCGTTTATTCTGTTTCCTAGCCAAATTATCAATGATGAACCAGCAACGAAACTGAATACAATAACAACTGCTGCAAATATTCCAGCACGTCCTTCAGTATACTTAACTGCACCCATTGTATTTTTCAGCATGAAATAATATCCAACTGACATCACAAACCCTAATGAAAGAGCCACTATTGATGTCACTTGATTGATTTTTTTCCTGCCCTCTTCACCCTCATGCGACAGCCTCTCTAATGGAGGTAGTGCATAAGTTAAAAGCTGAATAATAATTGATGCGTTGATAAATGGTTGTACTGACATTGAGAAAATTGTAGCTTTTGATAAAGCTCCACCGCTTAAAAGATTTAAATATTCCAAAATGTTTCCTGATGCTGCCTGAGTATCCATCCATCCTTTTATTTTATCTACCAAAAGAAATGGAACAGTAATCGCACTTCCAATTCGGAATAAAACGATGATTAATAATGTGTATATGAGCTTCTTACGAATATCTGGAGTACTCCAGGCATTTTTCATGGTCTTGAACACATTAAATCACCTCAGCCTTCCCGCCTGCCTTCTCAATTTTTTCTTTCGCAGATTGAGAAAATGCAGTAGCCTTTACAGTCAACTTTGATGTAATCTCTCCGTTGCCAAGAACTTTAACACCATCCTCAACCTTCTTTATAACTCCTGCTGCTAATAAAAGTTCTGCATCAACAACTGTGTCATCCTTGAATTTATTCAAGCTAGAAAGATTGACCTCTGCATAATTTATTGCAAACATCTTGTTATTAAATCCTCTTTTAGGTATGCGTCTTGCTAAAGGCATCTGTCCGCCCTCAAAGCCGATTCTTACACCGCCTCCTGAACGAGAGTTTTGCCCCTTATGACCTTTACCTGATGTCTTACCATTTCCGGAACCATGTCCTCTGCCTACACGCTTAACTTCTTTGGTTGAACCCGGAGCTGGGGATAATTCGTGTAATTTCATCGTGTGCACCTCCTTGCTTTATGCGTCTTGTACCTCCACGAGGTGGATTATTTTATTGATCTTGCCGTTAGTCTGCGCATTATCAGGTTGTGTTACAACCTCTCCAATTTTTTTAAGCCCAAGAGAATGTGCAGTAGCAATTTGGTCCTTTTTTCTTCCAATAAGACTTTTTACAAGCTTAATCTGCTTTGCCATTGTCATTCCCTCCTTAACCTAAAATTTCTTTAACAGTTTTTCCTCTTTTTGCAGCAACTTCTTTTGCAGAAGTGCAATTAGATAAACCTTGAATTGTTGCACGAACAACATTGCATGGGTTGTTAGACCTTAATGACTTTGTTCTTATATCCTTGATTCCAGCCATTTCTATAACCGCACGAACAGGTCCGCCAGCAATAACTCCGGTACCGGGTGCTGCGGGCTTCATTAAGACTCTGCCTGCACCGAATACGCCAATTATTTCATGTGGAATTGTAGTGCCTCTTAGAGAAACCTTAATTAGATTTTTCTTCGCATCTTCAATCCCTTTGCGAATTGCATCTGGCACTTCACCTGATTTACCCAAGCCAAAGCCAACAATCCCATTACCATCACCAACTACTACTAGTGCGGAAAATTTCATTATACGTCCGCCCTTTACTGTCTTAGCTACACGATTAATGGAAACAACTCTTTCTGCAAGTTCGAGTGTTGAAGCATCTATATTAGCCAAAGTGCATACCCTCCTTTTTTAGAACTTTAGTCCGTTTTCACGAGCTCCTTCAGCAAGCTCTTTTACACGTCCGTGATAAAGGAAACCGCCTCTGTCAAATACAACAGTTGCTATTCCTTTTTCAAGTGCAATCTTAGCAATCATTTCGCCAACCTTTTTTGCACCTGCTATATTTCCGCCACTTTCGCCAAAATCCTTTTGGAGACTAGAAGCGGATGCAAGAGTAACGCCGTTTACGTCGTCAATGATTTGTGCATAAATGTGATTTGCTGAACGAAATACATTAAGACGTGGACACTCAGGAGTGCCTGATATTTTAGCACGAACTCTTGCATGCCTTTTTGTTCTGGCTTTATTACTGTCAGCCCTTTTTATCATTGCGTTTCACTCCTTTATTTACTTCTTGCCCTTACCGGCTTTTCCTTCTTTGCGGATTATACGTTCGCCAGCGTATCTGATACCCTTACCTTTGTAAGGTTCTGGTGGACGGCTTCTGCGTATTTCAGCAGCAATTTGCCCAACAGCCTGTTTATCAATACCGCTAACTATGATTTTTGTTGGTTGTGGCACATCAATTGTAATACCGTTTCCTTCTTCAAATATTACTTGATGTGAAAAACCAATGTTCATTACAAGCTTATTCCCTTGCTTTGCTGCACGATATCCAACGCCTTCTATTTCCAAGTTCTTTGTGAACCCAGTAACTACGCCATCTATCATGTTAGAAATCAAAGTTCTTGTAAGACCATGTAAAGCTCTGTGGTCTTTCTTATCTGAAGGACGTGTCACTGTGATTTGTCCATCAGCAATTTCTATTATCATTTCATGTGAATACTGTTTTACCAATTCGCCCTTAGGACCCTTTACGGTTATCAAGTTGTTTTCACTTTTAACATCTACACCGGCAGGGACACTAATTGGCATCTTACCTATTCTTGACATCTTCGTGTCCTCCTTACCAAATAAATGCTAGTACTTCTCCGCCTACGTTAAGTTCACGAGCCTTCTTATCAGTCATTACTCCCTTTGATGTGGATATAACTGCAATTCCAAGCCCTCTTCTTACCTTTGGCATATCCATACAGCTTGAATATATACGTAAACCTGGCTTTGACACCCTGCGTAAACCTGTAATAATCGGTGTTTTATTGTCACCATACTTTAAAGTAATTCTGATTATACCCTGCTTACCATCCTCAATTACCTGATAGCCCTTAACATACCCTTCATCAACAAGAATTTGTGTTATAGACTTCTTAATATTGGAAGAGGGAACGTCAACCGTGGCGTGCTTTGCTGTATTTGCATTACGAATTCTAGTCAGAATATCTGCTATTGCATCTGTAATCTGCATGCCGAATGACCTCCTTTTGTAACTTACTTATTACCAGCTAGCTTTTCTAACTCCTGGAATCTGACCATCATGTGCTAATTCTCTGAAACATATACGGCAAACTCCGTATTTTCTAAGATACGCATGAGGTCTTCCACATATCTTGCATCTATTGTATGCTCTTGTGGAAAATTTGGGAGTCGCTTGCTGTTTTAATACCATTGCCTTTTTTGCCATTGCTTTATCCTCCCTAACTACTTAGCAAATGGAGCACCTAGCAATGCTAGTAACTCTTTTGCTTCCTCATCGGTCTTTGCGGTTGTGATAAAGTTGATATCCATTCCTCTTACTTTATCAATTTTGTCATACTCTATTTCTGGAAAAATTAATTGCTCTTTGATACCTGTAGAGTAATTGCCCCTACCATCAAATGAATTTGCGTTTATGCCCCTGAAATCACGAACACGAGGAAAAGCAACATTAAAAAGCTTATCAACAAACTCATACATCTTTTCGCTTCTCAAAGTAACCTTAACACCTATTGGCATTCCCTCACGCAATTTAAAGTTAGCAACTGACTTCTTAGCTCTGCAAACAATAGGTTTTTGTCCGGTTATAATTGCAATGTCATTTAAAATTGCATCTATAATCTTTGTGTTTTCCTTAGCTTCACCAGCACCAACATTTATAACTACCTTATGAAGTCTTGGAATTTCCATTACATTCTTGTAGCCGAACTTTTTCATCATAGCAGGAGCTACATTGCTAACAAAATGTTCCTTTAATCTAGCCATGTCGTTTCTCCTTTACTTAAATGATTCTCCGCATTTTTTACAAACACGTTTTTTAGTTCCATCAGCTTGAATTGCACGACCGACTCTTGTTGATTTATTACACTTAGGGCAAACTAGTTGCACCTTTGATGAATAAATCGCAGCCTCCGCCATGATAATTCCGCCAACCTGACCCATACTGTTTGGTTTTACATGCTTTGTTACAAGGTTAATTCCCTCAACTATTACTTTATCTTCCTTAGGGCTTACCTCAAGCACTTTACCTGTTCTTCTAGAACCGGTTTTGGTGTATTTATCCTCATACTTGCCTTTGAGCAATACAACAGTGTCACCGGTTTTTACATGAACCTTATTCATCTATGACACCTCCATTATAGTACTTCGGGAGCAAGGCTTAATATTTTCATATATTCCTTTTCACGAAGTTCCCTTGCTACCGGCCCAAAAATACGAGTTCCTCTCGGATTTTTATCATCTTTTATAATTACTGCTGCGTTTTCATCAAAGCGAATGTAAGTTCCGTCTTCTCTTCTCAATCCCTTTGCTGAACGAACAATAACTGCCTTGATTACGTCACCCTTCTTAACAACGCCACCGGGTGTTGCCTTCTTTACAGAAGCAACAATAACATCTCCAATATTTGCATATCTTCTGCGGGTTCCGCCCAAAACTCTGATACACATAATTTCTTTTGCTCCAGTGTTGTCTGCAACTTTTAGATAACTCTGCATCTGTACCACAGCGAGTTCCTCCTTTCAAAAGCTAGAAACTTATGCTTTTTTGCATAATTCCCTACTCTATACTTAACTCAGTTTTTATTAGATTACTTAGCCTTTTGGACAATGTTTGTTACTCTCCATCTCTTGTCTTTCGACAACGGACGGGTTTCCATTATTTGCACCCTGTCGCCAATTTTGCACTCATTCATTTCATCATGTGCTTTAATTTTAACAGTACGCTTAATAATTTTCTTATAGAGTGGGTGTTTAACATTGTCTACGATAGCAACTACTACTGTCTTATCCATCTTATCGCTTACTATCATACCTACCCTTGTTTTTCTAAGGTTTCTCTCAGACATTAACTAAACCTCCCTTTCCTACTGTTGAACGCCAGACTTAATTTGTACGCTTTGAAGAACAGTCTTGATTCGTGCCATGTCCTTCTTAACATCTTTAAGTCGAGCTGTATTATCAAGCTGATTTACGGCATGTTGGAAACGGAGAGCGAAAAGCTCCTTCTTTAAATCAACTAGCTTTTCATTCATCTCATCAACTGATAAATCTCTAATCTCAGACGCTTTCATTTTGCTCCCCTCCTTCTGCTTCTTTTGTTATAAACTTGCATTTGACAGGAAGCTTGTGCATCGCAAGTCTCATAGCTTCTCTAGCTACTTCCTCGTCAACACCTGCTATTTCAAACAAAACCCTACCTGGCTTAACAACTGCAACCCAATACTCTGGCGATCCTTTTCCTGAACCCATTCGAGTTTCAGCTGGCTTTTCGGTAACAGGCTTATCTGGAAATATCTTTATCCAAACTTGACCTCCACGCTTGATATAACGTGTCATAGCAATACGAGCAGATTCAATCTGGTTTGAAGTAATCCATGATGGCTCTGTAGCCTGTAAGCCGTATTGACCATTAGAAATAGTGTTACCTCTAGTTGCCTTTCCTGTCATACGTCCTCTATGAACTCTACGATACTTAACTCTTTTTGGAAGCAGCATAATTGTTACCTCCTACTCTTTGATTTCTTCTTGGCTTTGGCTTTTCTACCTCAGTTGTGCGAGCCTCACCCTTTAAAACTTCACCCTTATATAGCCATACCTTCACACCAATAAGACCGTATGTTGTATGTGCTTCTGCTGTACCATAATCAATATCAGCTCTTATGGTTTGCAGTGGGATTGTTCCCTCATTATAGCTTTCTGATCTAGCAATTTCTGCACCGCCCAAACGACCAGATACCCTAGTTTTGATACCCTTTACCCCTAAACGCATTGCTCTTCCAATCGACTGCTTCATAGCACGTCTGAAAGATACTCTGTTTTCAAGGTCTAGTGCAATCTTTTCAGCAACTAGCTGTGCACTCAAATCAGGTGACTTTACTTCAACAATGTTTAATGAAACATTCTTGTTGTTCATCATTTTTACAAGCTTTACTCGTAGTTTGTCAATCTCTGTGCCACCCCTACCAATTACAATACCAGGCTTTGCACAGTGAATGTGGATTCTAACTTTATCAGCGAAACGTTCAATCTCAATTCTTGGTACGCCAGCAGAATATAGAGTTTTCTTGATGAAATTACGAACGTTATAGTCCTCAACAAGAGTATCGCCAAAATCTGACTTATTAGCAAACCAGCGTGAATCCCAACTCTTTATAACGCCGACACGAAAACCGTGTGGATTAATTTTTTGGCCCATAGTTTACCTCCTCTTGGGATTATTCTTTTTCTTTAAGAACAATTGTAATATGCGATGATCTCTTTAGTATACGAAACGCCCTGCCTTGTGCCCTTGGCATAATTCGCTTCATTGTTGGTCCCGGACAAACGAAACATTCTGAAATATAAAGTTTATTTACATCCATATTGTTATTGTTTTCTGCGTTTGCCATAGCGGACTTCAAAAGCTTTTCCAAAGGTTCGCAAGCAGCTTTCGGTGTGTATTTCAAAGTAGCCAATGCCACTTCAGTTGATTTATTTCTGATCAAATCAAGAACGATTTGCACCTTTCGAGGGGATATACGAATATTCCTCAAAATTGCTTTTGCTTCCATTTGAACTCCTCCTTCCGCTATTTCTTTCCGTTGTTAGATACTCTTGAACCTGCATGACCCTTATAGGTCCTTGTAGGTGCAAATTCACCTAACTTGTGACCTACCATGTCCTCAGTTACATATACAGGAACATGTTTACGGCCATCATGAACGGCAATAGTATGTCCAACGAAATCAGGGAAAATTGTTGATGAACGGCTCCAGCTTTTCAGAACTTTCTTTTCTTCTGCTTCATTCATCTGCATAATTCTCTTCAAAAGCACCTCTTGCACATAAGGGCCTTTCTTGACGCTTCTGCTCATTTATTCATCTTCCTCCTTTCGCTTTACTTACTATTTCTGCGTTTTACGATATATTTGTCAGATTGATTCTTCTTCTTTCGTGTCTTGTATCCTAGTGTAGGCTTGCCCCATGGAGTAACTGGTCCTGGACGTCCGATTGGTGCTTTTCCTTCACCACCACCGTGTGGGTGATCGCAAGGGTTCATTACTGAACCACGAACTGTTGGACGCCATCCCATGTGACGTACTCTACCAGCTTTACCGTAGTTTACGTTTTCATGGTCGATATTACTTACCTGACCTATAGTAGCTCTACAGTTAATTGGAACTTTTCTTAACTCGCCTGATGGAAGTCTTAGCAAAGCATACTTGCCTTCCTTAGCCATAAGCTGAGCTGAATTTCCTGCTGAACGAACTAGCTGACCACCCCTACCAGGATGCATCTCAATATTATGAATAAATGTACCAGTAGGAAGATTGCCCAATTCCTTAGTGTTACCTGTCTTAATATCAGCATCTACACCTGATCTTATAACATCTCCAACCTTTAATTCATGTGGAGCTAAAATATAACGCTTCTCGCCATCTTCATATTTCACTAAAGCAATATGTGCTGAACGATTTGGATCATATTCTAGTGTCATAACTGTTGCATCCATATTATCTTTATTACGCTTAAAATCAATAATACGATATTTTCTTCTTGCTCCGCCGCCTCTATGACGAACAGTAATTCTGCCGTAGCTATTTCTGCCTGAATTCTTTTTCAATGGCTCAAGCAAGCTTTTCTCTGGAGCAACCTTCGACAACTGTGAGTAATCAGTACAAGTCATCTGACGACGTGATGGCGTTGTCGGTTTGTAGGTTTTTATTGCCATTTGTTTCACTCCTTAAAATGCGTTTTTGCGGGAGCATTACTCCCATACTTTTTTTCAGATGAGTTTAGTGCAAGCTATCAAAGAATTCAATAGTACCCTTCTTGTTTTTGCCATCTGGTTCAGGATTAACTGAAACTATAGCTTTTTTCCAATCAGGCTTCTTACCAACAAATTTACCTACACGCTTTGTACGCCCTTTGCAATTCATTGTATGAACCTTAGTAACTTCAACATCAAAAAGTTCTTCAACTGCCTTCTTGATTTCCTGCTTGTTAGCGTTCTTCGCTACCTTGAAAGTATATTTACTTTGCTCAAGACAGTCAACACTTCTCTCTGTAATAATCGGTTTAATTACGATATCCTGTGCTGCTTTCATTATGCATACACCTCCTCAATTTTCCCAATTGCGGATTTAACCACAATAAATTTATCATAATTGAGTATATCGTAAACATTTAGTGTGTTAACCACTGCTGTTTTAATCCCTGGAATATTTGATGCACTCTTAATTATCTTGTTGTTTACCTCTGGCATTACAATAAGTGCTTTTCCGCTGATATTCAAAGAATTAAGCATGTTCACCATTGTCTTTGTTTTATAATCATCCATCTGCAATGTATCTAAAACAATAAAATTATTATCCTGAAGCTTTGTGGAAAGAGCAGACTTCATAGCTAGTCTTCTTACTTTCTTATTCAATGAGTATCTGTAATCTCTAGGCTTTGGTCCTAAAGCAATACCACCATGATACCATTGAGGAGCACGAATCGAGCCTTGTCTTGCATGACCTGTTCCCTTTTGCCTCCATGGCTTTCTTCCTCCACCTCTTACCTCTGTACGAGTTAGAGTTGACTGAGTACCCTGACGTTGATTTGCAAGATAATTTACCACCATAGCGTGCATTACAGCTTCATTAGGAGTAATTCCAAAAACAGCATCAGAAACCTCAGTTTCAGAAATCTGTTTGCCATTCATATCAAATACTGCAACCTTAGACATCTACGTTTCCTCCTTCCATTAAGCCTTCTTGACACTATTTATGATGCAAACCACTCCGCCGTTAGGCCCAGGAATAGCACCTCTTAGTGCAATAAGATTATTTTCTACATCTACCTTAACAACTTCAAGATTTTGAATTGTTACCTTTTCAGCTCCCATATGACCTGGAAGTCGTTTTCCCTTAAATATACGGGATGGTGATGAAGCAGCTCCCAATGAACCAGCGTGCCTATGAACTGGACCAGTACCATGGGTTTCCTTTAACTTAGCATAATTATATCGCTTTATTGTTCCTTGGAAACCTTTACCCTTGCTTGTACCACTCACGTCCACAATATCACCTATTGCGAATGTATCTGCCTTCAAAATGTCCCCCACATTAACTGCTGTACAATCATTAAGTCTAAACTCCTTAAGAGTTCTCTTATATGCTGCATCAGCCTTATCGAAGTGACCCTTCATTGGCTTGCTAACGTTCTGAGCCTTTATATCGCCGAAACCTAGCTGTACAGATTCGTAGCCATCATTTTCGATAGTTTTCTTCTGAACAACAACACAAGGTCCAGCTTCTACTACTGTAACAGGAATTACTTTCCCTGCTGCATCAAAAATTTGAGTCATACCGATTTTCTTACCGATAATTGCTTTTTTCATGAGTTTTCCTCCTATCAGGTTATTGGTTGACGTTTGCCAACATGACCTTCAGTGACTATCACTGAAACATCTGCTTCTTAATAAGCAGATTTCAAACAGGTTATCTCAATGTTATTTTAACTCCATAACAATATCTACACCTGCTGGAATTTCAAGGTTTTGCAATGCATCTGTTGTCTTAGCAGTTGGTCTGATAACATCGATAAGTCTTTTGTGTGTTCTCTGCTCAAACTGCTCACGGCTATCCTTATACTTGTGTACTGCACGAAGAACTGTTATAATCTCTTTGTCAGTAGGAAGTGGGATAGGTCCTGAAACTCTTGCGCCGCTTCTTTTTGCCGCTTCAACAATCTTACTTGCTGCTGCATCAACAACTGCGTGCTCATAGCCCTTAATCTTGATTCTGATTTTTTCGTTGACTGCCATTTTTTTCGCCTCCTAAAGTAATATTTATGGGGGCAAGGAATTGAGTTTAGTCAATCCTATTGAAATTCCGTACACGCTACCGTGTGTTCTGTGTTCCAAAAACAAAAAAACTCGAAAATCCTACCATTTAAGGATTCCGAGCAATAAACAGACACAAGGGTATACTCCATGCATTCGCAAGATACATAAAGCACATACAGTGTTCATTATTCCATTCGCCCGGTTTAAAATCGGACATACTCCACGAAAATTACCCAGCATACCGCCAGCAACCTTTCGCTTCATCGCATATCTTTTGCAATCACGCTTGTATATTATAACACACACACTTTACCATTGCAAGTATTATTTAAAAATTTAATTGTAAACTTTCTGTGAACAAAGCTCATTCTTTGTTCACATATTATTCATATATTAAATGCAAAAAAATAAGGGACAGCAGCTTACTGTCCCTTACCTTATTAACTAATTGTTTACGCTTATATAATTCGCTGGATTATTTGGAATTCCATTGTATCTCACTTCAAAGTGTAAGTGATTTCCAGTTGAATCTCCCGTTGTACCAACACCACCGATATATTCGCCCCTAGTTACCGTTTCACCTACCGAAACACTCATCGAACTGTTATGTGCATAGACAGTTACATATCCATTGCCATGATCAATTCTAATGCAGTTTCCGTATCCGCCTGAGTCCCATCCTGAATAAATTACTACTCCGTCTGCTGCAGCATATATCGCTGTTCCCGATGGTGCTGCAATATCAATACCCTTATGGTTTCTGTTACTTCCGTATGTGTCACTAATGTAGCCACCGTTAACGGGCCAACTAAACTGACCATTTCCAACCAATGCGGTACTTGATGATGATGAAGGTTTTGCGGTATATGTTCCTACACCGATTTCCTCTGTAACAGGTTCTTTTGTAATCTGTGAACTAATAACTTCTCTTGAGATTTCCATGCCATCTACATAGTATACGTTTTCGACGTTTGTTTGCTCGCCTCTAACTCCCTTTGTAAGAACAGCTTTTTGTCCCTTGTAGATTGTATTTGTTTGCACTTCAACTGAGCTATAATCAATATATTCCGTAGTCTGTAAGACTCTTGTATATTCTATCGGCATATAACTAACAGTTTTCTTGATTTTTAAAACATCGCCTGTAACACATGAATTAATAAGTTCTGGATTTAACGCCGTCAAATCCTCTAAACTCATATTGCATTTTTGTGCAATAACTATTGGTGTATCATTCTCTGCAACAGTATAAGTCGAATCTTCTGTGCGAGTGCTTTGTAGTTTTTTCGTTAAATCAGCTTCTTTAGTAAGGCTATCCGTTAGGTAAATTCCCTTAACATAATCAACCTGCTTTTGAAACTTAATAACTGTTGCACTACCACTTGTATCGCAGTTTGCAAGCATATTTGTAAGCTCCTGAGCAATGATATCCTTATTTGTAACCGCACCAATAAACTCATTATCAACATAAACTCCAAAGGCTTCTGTTAATTCTGCATCAGAGCTACTAAGCATCTTATCAGCCAACTGACCAGAATTTACATATTCATCATTGTTATTAATAACCTTCAACGAATATCTCGGAGTAAACTCTAATTCCGTACCGCCATCAACCTGAGCAATTCTTTTCTGAACCTCTTTGGTTGCAGCGTCAAAATCAGTCTCCTCATTAACAATTCCCATTTCTTGCCCGTTATACTGAACACTTAAACCATATTCAAGTCCCGACACACAATTGACTATTCCAATCAAAAATGCTACCGAAACAACGGGTGCTACATAATTAAACGCAGTTGATAAAATTCCTCCTGCCCCAGAATAAAATCTTCCAAAGCTTTTGAAAATTTCTTTTATGAAAGCTTTTTTGCCAAGCTTTTTTGCAATATTTAGATTAGTTCTTATCTCTTCGGCACATTGCTTTCGATTCGCAATAGGACTTGCAAGTTTTTTTATCAAGTCAACAACAAAGTCGCCAACCTTTTCCATCACAACCAAGCCTTTATTCTTGAACCAACCACCCACGCCACCAAGCATCTTCTTGATTTTCTTAATACCGAGCATTAGCGTTCGTGTAATGCAAGTTCCGAGTTTTATCATACTTTTAGAAAAATTGTATTCAACCTCTTTGTATAATTCCTGCATTTTTTTAATTATAGCGTTCCTCTGGAAAACGTCTTTTTCTTTACCTTCATCTTCAAGACGTTCGGGTTCCATTTTAACAGCTCCTTTCAAATCGGCTATTTAACAGATAATAAATACGCCGACCGTAACACAATCGTTTTTCCCTTAATAATTGTTACAAATTAGTTACGTTAGTAACCATTATATCATTACTTTTCAAAATTGCAATGGTTTTTAACTAATTTCCATATTACAAGAAGCTTTTTTGGAATATCCCACAACTATTATTGTTTAAACTTGTTTATTATGCCAAGAATATTCCAACATTTCAGCTTTATAATCCTTAATCTTCCTTAACAAATTCTTTACATCTTCTCTCGCTTGCTCTAAATTATGCTCTTTGTAGTTACCACATTCAATTTCTGTACTACCTGGTATTTCACCCTCATAAGACGCAATAAAACCGAACGAATCCCCCACTAGCTTAATCGCATCCTCATGTGTCATATCCCTAACAAGCAAATAAAAGCCCGTTCTACACCCCATTGGCCCAACATAAACTATCTTGTCTTTATGCTCAGTATTCCTTGTAAATGTCGCAAATAGGTGTTCTATCGTGTGCATTGACGGAGTTTCAAGATAAACCCCACCATTTGGCTTTACCATCCTTATATCATATGTGACAATATCTCCATCTATCCTTGAAATATACATTCCAACCCCTATGTATCTGTGGTCTACCTGAAAACTTGCAATCTTCTCCATAACCATACTCCTTACAATATTTTAATTTTTTCTTAACCTTTATTACAAACCAGTAACAAAAAGATACTAAATATAAATTTGTTATGTCTAAACTAAGTTTGTCATTTCTCCTCTCATCTTACCAACGATTTCTACCCCTTTACCAACCGATACATCAAAGAAACTCAACTTACCGCAGTGCAAAGCCTGTCCAGTAATTTCATCACTTAAACTACCATATAGCTCATCTCCCACCAAAGGATGTCCTATGTAAGAAAAATGCACTCGTATTTGGTGAGTCCTACCAGTTTCAAGCCTTATCTCAAGCAATGTATACTTGCCATTACTTCTTATTACATTATAATGTGTAACAGCTCTTTTCCCGTTTGGACTAACGCAACGGAATATTATGGACTCCTCTGCTCTATCAATCGGAGCATCTATCACTCCATCTTCTTTTATAACCCCACAAGCTACTGCATAGTAAATTTTCTGAAGTTTCATCATGCTTACTGCATGGGCATTTTTAGCAACAGCACATAATCCAGAAGTATCTCTATCCAGTCGATTAACAGGGCGAAACGTCAAGTTCGGGTGTAAATACGCAAAATAATTCCCCAGCGTATCGCCCTGATGTTTAATAGACGGGTGAACGGGCATTCCAATCGGCTTATCGAAAACTATAACGGAATCGCTTTCATAAACAATCGGAACATTTAGCGACGGATTAGCCTCTAAAAAGCTTTCGTCTTTCATGGAAAGCACAACTTCATCGCCATTGTTCAGCATATCTATTGTACGAATATGCTCACCATTACAGGTTATACCATTCTTTTGACTTTTCAGCCTTGACATTAATCGCCGTGATACGCCCTTTTCAGCAAGAAAAACCTTTGCCATAATCGGCTCGCTACATTCTACCTTGAACCTCAATATCTCCAACTTCACTTCTCCTCGATTTAACCTTTTCATTTTTAATCTGTTTTATAGCATATTCTGACGCAATATTTTCTGCAAAAACTGTTACCGACATTATTATATTAGGAATAATAAAGGGAATTGTCACAACCAAAGCCATAAGAGGTAGGTATACTATATAAGATAGCAACAATTTTAAGGCTTCCATTTTCTTGCCCCTCATCAGCTTAAACGAAATACTAACAATCTCAAACGGATTATCCATAGGGTGCCTGATAAAAATATACGGTGCAAGCATTAAACCTAATGAAACTCTAATATAAAGTCCAAGAAAAACAACTGCCAGAATAATCAGCTGAACTGCTATATAAAGTATATCCGAATTCACATTATAATGTACTATTATAGTATACGCACCAAAAATCAAAAGGCATGATGGAATTAACGACAAAAGCTGAACCACCCACATTAAGCCATATACAAGAATAGCTCTACTATTTACCTTAAAGCTTGTATATAATTGTATAACGCTATCCGATGTAAACTCATTCCTACTTACTGCCTGTGAAAACCACCAAACTGCACCTGTTACTACTGGAACCATTGCTATAAACAAAAAGACTGTATATAGCATTTTAAATATAGTCCATATAGTATTGTTGCTTGAAAATAATTGACTTATATCAATAGTATTATTATAAATCAAAATGGCAGAAACCATAATCTCAACCAGCTTGAATAATATATATATTCCAAAGCAGGCAAAAACCACAACGAAAGCCTCCCAATACTTCTCCTTCATAGCAATCTTAGCTTTATATTTAATTTCCTTTATGTTCATCTATTCAGCACCTCATTTTTTATTATGTATATGTATGAGATTTTCTTGAGAGTGCTATTGTTGAAATATAAATATCAGCAACCAAACTGTTTTATACTATATATAGTATACCTATTCGTCAATTTCAATTTCACCATATTTATGTGGTATCTTACCGAGAATTTCAAAAGCCTGTGCCTGTTGCCAAAGCTGTGCTGTTACAAGCACCTCATACCCCTCCCCAATATCGCAAGTAAGCTGATTAGGGTTATATTTAGGAATCCCAAAGCATGAAAGCATATTAGTCATCACACCTGAATGAGTTACCACTGCACAATGCGTCAAATCCTCCCTCATCATATCCATAACGATTTCCTCCAAAGCTTTAAATGAGCGAAGTGAAAGCTCCGACAAACTCTCCCCGTTCGGTGCTGAATTATCAATCCCACCCTTTAACCATTGCTTATAATCCTCACGATTAATCAACTCATCAACACTTTTTTCCTCAAAATCGCCAAAGTCAAGCTCCCGTAAATCGTCAACCAAAAGCATTTCCTTATGTGAAAAGAGTATCTCAGCAGTTTCAGTACACCTTTTAAGTGGGCTTGAATATACCCTCTGTACCTTAGGATATGTAAATTCATCTAGCTTGTCCAAGAGTTCCTTTTTCCCATCATCTGACAAGGGATAGTCTGTTTTGCCAATGTAAATCCCCTTATCATTCGCAATTGTCCTACCATGTCTAATTAAACTTAATCTGTAACCCTTCATTTTCTAATCTCCTTATATTGTCTGTATATTTTTATTGTTTTATACATTATGTACTAATTTCATGCTATAAATTCGCTATGTACATATATTAAACAAAAATTATTAATTACTTATGTTAAACATTTTAATACTTAACCCCTTTACAAATTATACTCAATGTTATATAATTTGTATTAGTAGATAAATGTTCGCTGTAATAAATTTATAACTTCTTCTGAATTAGCTTGGATACATTGATGTTTTTTTATCAAACTATGATTAATATATCATTTTTATTTCCTAATACTTAACCTACAAAAACTTTACGAGGTGTAATATGAATACCGAATTTTCAAGAATAATTACTCTGCAACGAAAACAACGAAAAATAAGTCAAAAGCAAGCTTCTCAGGATTTAGGAATCTCACAGGCTTTACTTTCTCACTATGAAAAAGGGATTCGTGAATGTGGGCTTTCGTTCTTGGTGAAAATTGCAAATTATTATTGCGTGTCATGTGATTATCTTCTGGGGAGAACTAGTGAACCAGATAAAACTATCACTGACCCGAATGATGGCTCTGACTGGCATGGTAAATCAAATAATGATTCTATGTTTAGCGATGCTTTTCTTGCGTTCAACAAAAAGATAATAAATAACACAACAAACTATGTTCTTAACCTTGCACAAAAATCTGGTAATAAAGCATTTATAAAGCCAGTCTACTCTTACTTCATGCTATCTGCATATAAAATGTTTAGAACATTATATAATGCTAATCTCCAAAACGACCAAAAGATTTTTTCTGTTGACAATGCCATTGCTGAGGATATGGTTGACTCAATTATTTCCAAAAATCAAGCCTGTATAAAAGCTATGGCAAATTCAATTGAAATTGACGGTAATAATTCTAATGTAGACATTGAAACATTACATATTACGGCTGAAAGCTTGTCGCATGAAAGCGAATATTCTTCTGCTTTATTAAACCTCATAAAATGCTGTGAGAAAGATATAAACAGTAAATAGCTTTTACATTATAATAACCTGTACATTATAATAACATTTTTTTAATAAAAATAAAAGGGGTTTTTATCTTTTTGAAGAAATTTTACACATTCTGGTCCTGAAGTGAAATATATCTTTGGAGGAAACTCATGAAAAAGTTAAACACAATTCATCTTAAAAACATTAAGGGGACTGAAAACCTTGAAACTGTACAGCTCCCAACACCAAAAAGGGTTAAACTGCCTATGCTTATGAGTATAGGTGATACTTGCACGCCATTTGTTAAGGTTGGTGATGAAGTTTTCGTTGGGCAAAAAATTGGAGATTCCAAAGCTTTTCTATCCTTGCCTATTCATTCGAGCGTTTCTGGAAAGGTAGTTGCAATCAGCGATTATACGCTTGCAAACGGTAAAACCTGCAAAGCTGTTGAAATTGAAACTGATGGAAAGCAGACTATCTCACCCAATATAAGCAAACCTATTATATCAAGTAAGGAAAGCTTTCTCAACGCTGTGAGGGAAAGTGGCTCTTGTGGTCTTGGTGGTGCTGGATTTCCTACATATATTAAGCTTGATTCAAAGACTCCTATTGATACGTTAATTATAAATGGAGCTGAATGTGAGCCTTATATCACTTCTGATTATAGACAAATGATGGAAACGCCTAATGATATTATTAACGGAATAAAGTTTGTTATGCAATGTCTTGATATTCCTAAAACCAAAATAGCAATTGAGTCCAATAAAGCAAAGGCTATTGAGTTGCTTAAAAAGCTTACTGAAAATTCCCCTGAAATAGAAGTAGTTTCATTGCCATCAAGGTACCCTCAAGGTGCAGAAAAGGTAATAATTTATTCAACAACTGGCAGAATTGTTGGAGAGGGGCAACTTCCATCTGAACAAGGCGTTATTGTAATTAATGTTTCAACCGTTGCCTTTGTTTACCAATATATGCAAAACGGTATCCCTCTTGTATCAAAAAGGATTACTGTTGAGGGCGACGCAATACAAAAACCTTGCAATGTTTTTGTACCGATTGGAACTTCTGTTTCAGATATACTTTCATTTGCTGAAGTAGAAACAGATGAAATAAAAAAGCTTGTATTCGGTGGTCCTATGATGGGCATGAGCCAACATTCATTTGAAACTCCTATTGTTAAAACAAGTAATGCTATTCTTGCTTTTAAAACATATACAGAACAGGTCGAAACAGCTTGTATACGCTGTGGCCGTTGTATATCTGTATGCCCTATGAACTTAATGCCTGTTGAACTTGAAAAGGCATATATACATAAGAATGTTAAGGATTTAGAACAGCTAAAGGTTGTACTTTGCATGAACTGTGGTTGTTGTTCTTATGGTTGTCCAGCAAATAGAAAGCTTGCCGAATCTCATCAGCTTGCAAAAGCTTTGATACAAAAAAGATAGACAGTTATTCTTTATCATTATAAGCTGAAAGGATTTGATAAAAGTGGATAGACTTATCGTGTCACCGTCGCCCCATCAGAAAGATAAAATGTCAACGCAAAGAATTATGCTTTGCGTGTTAGCAAGCCTTTTGCCGACAGTTGTTGCAAGTGGGATTATATTTGGTATGAAAGCTATTCTGGTTATAATCACTTGCGTTGTTTCTAGCGTGGTATTTGAATACGGTTGCCGAATTATTATGAAGAAAAAGCAAACTATAAGCGATTTAAGTGCTGTTGTAACTGGCGTGATATTGGCGTTAAATCTACCTGCCACTATTCCACTATGGCAGGCGATTATCGGTAGCTTTATCGCAATTGCAATTGTAAAACAGCTTTTTGGTGGGTTGGGGCATAACTTTGCAAACCCAGCGTTAACTGCAAGAATTGTGCTAATGCTTTCGTTTACAAACACTATGTCAGAATGGGTTGAGCCGTTTTTCTATAAAAATAATGAACTTGTATCAAGTGCCACTCCACTTGTTAAAGAATGGGTTAACGGTGAAATGCCATTTAGCTATAAGGAATTATTCTTAGGAACAACTGGTGGAAGTTTGGGCGAAACCTGTGCGTTGGCTCTGCTTATCGGTGGCGTTTATCTTATTATAAGACGAATTATCTCCCCTACAACTCCTGTCGCTTTTATCGGCTCTGTTGCACTCCTTACATGGATTTCAGGTGGAGATGTTCTCTATCAAGTCCTTACTGGTGGTCTAATTCTCGGTGCGTTCTTCATGGCTACTGACTATGTTACTACTCCAGTTACAAACAAAGGTAAAATCGTGTTCGGTATCGGCTGTGGTGTTATTACATTCCTTATAAGGCAGTTCGGTAGCTATCCTGAGGGCGTATCGTTTGCAATTCTACTTATGAATATACTCACACCTTATATAGATAGATTTACAAGGACAAAACCTCTTGGTGCTAAAAAGCCACAAAAGGAGGTTATGCAAAATGCTTGAGAAAATTAAAGCTCCTTTGGTTCTTATGCTGATTTGTGGTATTATCTGTGGATTGCTTATTGTCGCTTATGAGGCAACCTATGTTGATACAACAGGAGTAATTACAGAAAGTCTGCAAGAGGGCTTAAATGAAATATATGGTGAAAGCAATGCTGAATATAAAATGCTCGAAAATGATGATGGAACTGTTAAAACCTATGACGGAATAGCCTCCATAATCGTTAATGATAACGGACAGGTTGCTTTTGAAATAATCGCTGATGGTTATGTAAAGGGTGGTCTGCATACCCTTGTTGGTATTGACGAAAACGGAAATCTACAAAACATAAGCATCATTGCTATCAGTGAAACTCAAGGCTTGGGTACAAAAGTTAAAGACAAAAGCTTTCTTGACCAATTTGTTGGAATAAATTCAGATAACTATAAAATAGACAGTATCACTGGTGCTACTTATTCATCAAAGGGCATAAAAAACGCTGTCGATACTGCTATTAACGCTTACAATGAGCATAAGGAGGAGATTTTAGGTGAGTAACTTAAAAGAGTTTACTAAAGGTATCATTAAAGAAAACCCAACCCTAGTTTCTCTGCTCGGAATGTGTCCTACTCTCGCAATTACTACGGAGGCAATGAACGGGCTTGGAATGGGACTTGCAACAGCCTTTGTGCTTGTCTGCTCAAATATCGCTATATCACTCTTGAAAAATATTATCCCCAAAGCTGTAAAGCTACCTTGCTACATAGTTATTATTGCTGGATTTGTTACGCTGATTGAGTTTCTTATGAAAGGGTATCTGCCAGAATTATATACAAGTCTTGGAACATTCCTATCGCTTATCACCGTAAACTGCATTATACTAGGTCGTGCTGAAATGTTTGCTTGCAAAAATAAGCTTATGCCATCAATTTTAGACGGCTTGGGAATGGGACTTGGGTTCACTCTTTCACTCTTTGCTATGGGTACAATTAGGGAAATCATGGGTGCTGGAACATGGCTTACAGGTACAAATTTTGAAGTAAATATTCCTCTTGACGCATCTATGACCATTTTCATTATGCCAGCAGGTGGATTTTTCGTGCTTGGCGTAATCATAGCTCTGGTAAATAAACTTGCAAATAAAAAGCCACCTAAGGAAATCGGCTGTAAAGGTTGTCCTAATTCGGCTGTTTGTGGTGCAAATGGAGGTGGTGAGTAATGAAAACTTATTTTGTGATTATGCTTTCTGCAATTTTAACCGATAACTTTGTTCTATCAAAATTCATGGGTATCTGCCCATTTCTTGGAGTATCAAAAAAGTTGACTTCAAGTCTTGGCATGGGTGCTGCTGTAATTTTTGTAATGGCTTGTGCAACAGCGTTTACATATCCTGCATACACGCTAATATTAGAACCGATGGGACTTACCTACCTACGAACTATAATATTTATACTTATTATTGCGTTATTCGTTCAGCTTGTTGAAATTGTTCTGAAAAAGTTTATGCCACCACTTTACAAGTCGCTTGGAGTTTATCTTCCACTTATCACAACAAACTGTGCAGTATTGGGTGTAACGCTTATAAACATTGACAATGAATTCAGCTTTATGGAGTCGTTGGCAAACTCAACATTTGTAGGGATTGGCTTTACGCTTGTACTTATAATTTTCGCTGGAGTTCGCTCAAAGCTTGAAACTGCTGATATACCAGAAACGTTTAAGGGAGTGCCATCAACATTAATTGCCGCCTCAATAGTATCACTAAGCTTTATGGGCTTTTCAGGGTTTACTAGTTGAGTGGCAAGACAAAGTCAAGCCTGTCGGCTTATGGGGCTACTCGCCCCAAACCCCCGCCAATTTTTTGAAAAAATTGGATTAAAAACTTTTGTGTGTATGTATTTTCTCACATATAAAAGTTTTTGGTTAAGCTTTTTTCAAAAAGCTTAGCGGAGTTTGAGGCGGCAGCCTCATGCCGTAAGGCGAACAAGCGGAATTTGAGGCGGCAACCTCATGCCGTAAGGCGAACAAGAAGGAAAGGGATGAACGTGATATATGGAAACCTATGTAATACCCATATTAATATTTTCAGGAATTGGTTTAGTAGCAGGCATATTACTTTCTGTTGCGTCTAAGGCATTTGAGGTAAAAGTTGATGAACGCATTGAGCGAGTAAATGACGCACTGCCACAGATTAACTGTGGTGCTTGTGGGTATGCTGGCTGTGCTGATTATGCGAGTGCTGTTATAGAAAAAGATGAGTCAACGACGCTTTGCAAGCCTGGCGGGAGTGATGTTGTTGAAGAAATCAGCAATATACTTGGTAAAGATGCTGTTGACGTGGTTCGGGAGGTAGCTGTTGTGCACTGCAGTGGTGATTGTGATGCTACTACAAAGAAATTCACATTTGATGGAATACAGAGTTGTGTGGCGACTAAACGCTTTTACAGTGGTGACGGGGTGTGTACATATGGCTGTTTAGGGCTTGGTGACTGTGTTGCTGTGTGTGAATATGATGCGATTTCAATTGTAAACGGCATTGCTTGTATTGACAAATCGGCTTGCATATCATGTGGAAAATGCGTTAAGGCTTGCCCGAACCTATTAATTTCCTTGCGACCTGTTACAAAGCATATAGATGTTGCTTGTTCCTCAAAGGACAATGGAAAAATAACAAAGACAAACTGTAAGAATGGCTGTATTGGCTGTAAAATATGCGAAAAGAAATGCCTAAGTGACGCAATTAAGGTTACAGATAACTGTGCTGAAATAGACTATGAAAAATGCACTGTTTGTGGTGTTTGCTATGAGGCTTGCCCAACTGGTGCAATAACTAACTGCTCTGACTAAAAATAAATAATACAAAACTCCCATACTATAATAGCATGGGAGTTTTGTATTATGATATAGGGATTATTGGGGATTTATATTTTCACGTTGGGGGACGTAAAAATATCAAATTAAGAAAGGGGTTTCATCTCCTCTTAGGAGATATTCTTATAATAACAAGTATATGTGTATGTTTAGTGAAAACTAATTGAAAATAAATTGAAATCACTTAAATTTCTATTTTTTGCTTATTTCCATGTTTTCAACAAGCTTTTCATCAGGCTTTTCAGCAAGTTTTAGCTTAAACCAGAACACACTTCCCTTTCCAATCGTACTCTGAACACCATATGCAAAATTATGTTTTTTCAAAATCACCTTAACAATTGACAAGCCTAAACCTGTTCCGACAACTTCTCTCTTATGATTTTCAGAACGATAATACTTATCAAAAATAAGCTTAATATCCTCCTCGCTAATACCCTGCCCTGTATCTCTAACCTCAATTCTTACGCCATCACTTTGATTTATCTGTTTTACAAAAACATTTTTATCCTCACCAGTATAGTTAATTGCATTATTAACCAGATTAGTTAATACCTGTTCAATTTTTGCTAAGTCACAATAAACATCAATTTCTTCATCAGCTTCAAAATGAATATTATAACCCATATATTCAGATATGCCTTTGTATCTGGTGATTATATCTTCAAGCTTACTTCTTATTCCAAATGTTGAATAATTAAGAGCAATTCCACCACTTTCAATCCTAGTTATGTCCATCATATCCGTTACCAGCTGTGCAAGCCTATCTGTTTCGTCAATGATTATATTCAAATGCTCACCACGCTTAGTGGGGTTATCTCCCGATAAGTCCCTAATCATTTCTGCATATGCTTTCAACATTGTAAGAGGCGTCCGCAAGTCATGGGATACATTGGCAATCAAGTCCCTTTGTAGCTTATCAACCCTTGAAATTTCTTTAGACGCATAACTCAAGGTCTGCGAAAGCTGATACACTTCATTATATTCATCACCGTCAAGTTCAACGTCATAATTTCCCTTAGCAAGCTTTTTAGCCGACTCCGTTATCTTTATAATCGGTGACGCAATCATTTGTGATGCCCAAAGTGAAAGTAATGCTCCAAAAAATATTAATATTCCAGAAATTATATACATCTGCTTTTTTATAATAGCTACAGTTGACTCAACAGGCTCTAGCGTTGAACTTACAAGCAGATATCCGTCAGTATTATCATGTGTACCTATGACAGAACCATAAATCAAAACCTGCTTATTAGTTCGTTTTTCATTAACTACATATTTTATTATGCCATCTTTGCTATTAATAAGCTCTTTTAAGTACATCGGAGTTTCATTATAGCCACTCATCAAAGCAAAATCTCCATAGCCACCAATGGAAAGCCTTAAACGATTATATTTGTCATAAATAATTATAGAAACTTCATTTTCTATCGCAAACATACGCATTTCATTTTCGTAATTTTCACTACCATATATATCAATTATTCCATTCGATACTTCTTCAATAGCATTAAACTTCATTCTTTTGTAAAAACTCTCAAAGAAAAGTATCTGAAATACCCAAAGCAATGTAAATACAACGATAACAAAAAGCATAAAATATAGCCAAATATTAAATCTAAGGCTCCTAGTTCGCTTCAAACTTATACCCCATTCCTCTCAATGTCACTATGAACTTTCTGTATTCTCCAAGACTGTTTCTCAGCATTTTTATATGGGTATCAACAGTTCTATCATCACCAAAGAAGTCATAGCCCCAAACATCTTCAAGCAGTTTATCTCTAGTGAGTGCAAGGTTTTTGTTTTTAACCAGATAAAACAGCAAGTCGTATTCCTTAGGTGTCATTGCTACTCTTTCTTCATTAACATAGACAACACGTCCTAAAATATCAATTCTAAGCCCCTCAAACTCTAGCTTTTCATCAGCCTTTTGCTCAGAAGTATTCCTCCTAATAGCAACTCTAACTCTCGCCATAAGCTCTTTCGGTGAAAAAGGCTTTACTACATAGTCATCAATTCCAATCTCAAACCCGAAAAGCTTGTCATATTCCTCACCTCTTGCAGAAAGCATGATAACAGGTATGTCCTTATGCTTTTTAATTTCCTTGCAACTTGAAAAGCCATCTAATTTAGGCATCATTACATCCATAATAATAAGGTCGTAATCCTTTTTCTTTGCCATCTCAACAGCCTGCATACCGTCCTCTGCCTCTTCAACCTCATACCCTTCAAACTCAGCATACTCACGGACAACTTTCCTTATATTAACCTCATCGTCAACTACTAATAGTTTATACAAATTAGTCACCCCTTAAATTATAAATTATCCCTATAAATGTTCATTTTAATTTTTTCATCTTAATATATCTATTTTACATTATATATGTGTATATTTTGTGAAAATAGTAGTAAAATTTAATTCTAACTTCACTAATTCTCATTGACATCATACAAAAGTATTGTTATAATTGTGTTAAGGTAATTATGTATGGGTAAAGTTATATGAGATTATCATAAATAAAATGCACACACATTTAGAGGGGTGGCATAGATGAAAAATAAAATTCTATTTGCAGAGATTTTTCTGTTTATTTGCACAGGGTTTATATTAGTATATACTTATTTTAACAAGTCAGCCTCATTGCAAATTTTGTATGTCTACGTTATCACACTTTCTCTGCTTGGTTTGTTGTTAGGCGTTTATTATCATTTAAAAGAAAAAAAAGAGGGATACATTAATCAGTCTTATATCACCAAAATTGCTGATGATATTGATACTCCTGCTATATTATGGACATCTGACCTCAGTATTATTATACCAAATGAAAAGTTGAAAAGTATACTTGATATAGAAAATGTAGACTTTGATGAGTATATGCTCATGTGTAAGGTCTTTAATCTCCCTGATTTCACCATTGAAAACATTGATAAAATTCTTAAAAATGAAAAAGAAGAGATTACTTTTAAGGTGTCAGATGGAAGTAATAAATATTTTATTTGGAGTTCTTCGGAAATAATGGAAAATAAGAACTACAAACTTTTGTTATCAATCGGATTTGATTTAACTGAATTAAAAAATATGCAAGATGAACTTAATATATATTCTCAAAATCTTTCCGTTTCGGAAAGCAGATATGAGCTTTCGATGGAGCTTTCGGAGATAGGTATTATATTAAGCGAGGACGGAAATGACAACTTTTATGCGTCAAAGGAATTACAAAAGATGCTTGGCTTGGATAGCTCAATAATTTCTTTCAAGCAATTAAAGAAAAAAGTTCATCCTAACGATAAAATGCTGTATGAAGCCTATGTTAATAGTCTGTTTAAATCTGTTGGACCTGATGATACGAAAATTCATAATATTGAGTTTAGAATTCTTTCTGCTGATAAAAAATATCGTTGGTACCTTTATCGCTATAAAACTGCAAATATTTCTTATATAAAAAACAGGGTTATGGGTGGTGCGTTTATTGATATTCATAAGGATAAGGAAAAGGACTTGCTTATTGAACGCCTTGCTTATGTGGATCAGGTTACCGATATTCCTAACCGAAATAAGCTTATGATTATGGGACAGGAGATTTTTGACTGCTGTATTGACCTTGACTTATCATATTGGGTTATTGTTGTAGATATTGATAAATTTCACATAATTAATGATACTTGCGGGTATCATAATGGAAATAAATTACTTCGTAGTTTTGCACAAATGCTTTACAAATATCTTTCTTTTGGTGGATTTGTTGCAAGAATTGGTGGCGATAATTTCGCTTTAATTATTAAGGATTATGGTGATGGCGACCTTCCGATTAAAACTGTTGAGAAAATACAGCTTGACTTTTCAAAGCTTGCTGTTGATGTTTTTTCTAATCAATCGCTCTCATGCTCTGCTGGATATTCTTGTATGCCAGGTAACGCTGCTAGCTTTGTTAAAGTGCTTGAACAAGCTGAATTCGCATTATCTGCGGGGATGAGAAACAGGGGTACTATTCTCGGCTATGACAGCTCTATGCATGATATGGTTATTAACGGGAATGAACTTGAAAAAGCTCTCTCTGATGCAATTGATAACAATGAACTTGGGCTTTATTATCAACCAAAAGTAGACTTGAATACGGGTAAAATCATCGGGGTTGAGGCTCTTATCAGATGGATTAAGCCTGATGGGACTATTGTTCTTCCTGGAAAATTCGTACCTGTTGCTGAAACTTCACAACTTATAATAAAAATAAGTGAATATGTCCTTGCTGAAGCTTGCAGGCAAAACAAATCTTGGCAGGATATGGGGTTGCCTAAAATTGTTGTGTCCGTAAACCTAACATCTGCTGATTTTTATCAAAGGGATATAAAAGATACTGTTTTTGATGTTCTTGTAAAGAGTGGGCTTGATGCTGAATATCTTGAAATAGAGCTAACAGAAACGCTTGCTATGCAAGATATTGACCTCGCTGTTAGTAGTATGCACCAGTTGAGGAATATGGGCATCAAGCTTGCTATGGATGATTTTGGTACAGGTTATTCTTCTTTAAGCTATATTCAAATTCTACCTATTACGTTACTTAAACTAGACCGTACATTTATAGTTAATCTTGAAACAGATGAGATTGCTCGTGAAATTGTTTCAGCAGTGATTAAAATTGCAAAATCTAAAAAGATTGAAACTATTGCTGAGGGTATCGAAAAGGAAGGACAGGCAAGGATTCTCAAGGAGGTTGGATGCGACCACGCTCAAGGATATTTATTTGGAAAGCCTATGCCTGCTAACGAAATTGCTGAATTTTTGGCTGTGAATGCTGATAATGTCGATAACTGGAGGAGTTTTTAATATATGGATTTCATAAGACGCAAATACACGCTTGGTGAGGAAGTTTTTAACGCTATTTCTCATGGAACAGGAGCATTGCTTTCGATTGTTGGTACTGTTGTTTTGATTGTTTTCTGTGCGGTTTATGCTGATTCCCGTGCCGTTGCAACCGCCTCAATTTATGGTGCTTGCTTGATACTTCTTTATACAATGTCAACGCTTTATCATGCTATATCCAATGAAAAAGCAAAAAAAGTTTTTCGCATACTCGACCATAATACGATATTTTTGATGATTGCTGGAACTTATACTCCATACACCATTTCATGCCTTAATAGTAAATTTGGCTGGATTTTGTTCGGCTGCATATGGGGCTCTGCTGTAATAGGAATTGTTCTTTCATCAATTAATCTCAAAAAGTTCAGTAAAATTTCAACGCTATGCTATCTAATTATGGGTTGGGCAGTTATTTTTGCAATTAAACCTTTGTATGAAACAATTTCTACATTGTCACTAATACTTCTTTTAGCTGGAGGATTGTTTTATTCGATTGGGATTATATTTTATGTAAAGAGAGAATTAAGGTATATGCATTCTGTTTGGCATCTTTTTGTCATTGGTGGGAGCATAATGCACTACTTTTCTATTTTCCTTGCACTCGTGAAAGTCTAAAATCTTACTTTAATCTATGGAATGAGGCTATAAAATGAAAAGACGTATTGGAATTTTAACCAGTGGTGGCGACTGTCCTGGACTTAATGCTACTCTTAGAGGTGTTGCGAAGGCTTGTTATGAAATGTTTGGTGAAGATAACGTGGAGATTGTCGGAATTTCCAACGGATACTACGGACTTATTAATAACATGGCTAAAACGATGAAACCATCTGATTTTTCTGGTATTCTTACTCAAGGTGGCACAATACTTGGCACAAAAAGGCAACCGTATAAGATGATGCAAATTATTGGCGAAGATAATGTGGACAAGGTTAAAGCTATGAAAGATACTTATTATACTCAAAAGCTTGATTGTCTGCTTACGCTTGGTGGAAACGGAACTCATAAAACTGCTAATTTGCTTTCTAATGAGGGGCTTAATATAATTGGCTTGCCTAAAACAATAGATAACGATATTTTCGGAACAGATATTACCTTTGGTTTTCATACTGCTGTTGATACGGGTACTGAAGCTATTGACAGACTTCATACCACTGCTGCAAGCCATTCTCGTATTCTTCTTTGCGAAATTATGGGTAATAAGGCTGGTTGGCTTACTTTGAATACTGGAATTGCTGGTGGTGCTGATATTATTCTAATTCCAGAAATTCCATACGATGTTAATAATGTTATTAAGTCGGTGCATAAGCGTATTAATAGTGGAAAGTCTTTCTCTATTATTGCCGTTGCTGAGGGGGCTTTCGATGTTGAAGAAGCTAAATTAAAGAAAAAAGAACGCCTAAAAAAGCGTACCGAAGCAGGCATTATTACTGCTACTAACAGAATTGCATCACAAGTTCAACTTGAAACTGGAATTGACGCAAGAGTCTGCGTTCCTGGTCATATGCTAAGAGGTGGAAGTCCTAGTGCTTATGACAGAATTCTTGCAACAAAGTTCGGCGTTCATGCCGCAAAACTTATCTCACAAGAGAAATACGGCAGAACTGTCGCTCAAGTTAACTCGAAAATTACTTCTAACAAGCTTTCCGATATTGCTGGCGTTACTAAGTTCGTTAAACCCGACGACCAACTCGTTTCTACCGCTAAAAGCTTAGGGATTTCATTCGGGGATTAGTCTTTGCCTTGCCTCCGTTCGCCTTGTTCGCCTGTCGGCATGAGGCTACCGCCTCAAACTCCGTTAAGCTTTTTGAAAAAAGCTTAACCAAAAACTTTATGTTTATGTGTTTATTATATTTATAAAAACAAGTGCAATCTTTCGACTGCACTTGTTTTTGTGTTATTTCCTTATTTGTTAATATTTTAATTTTCCATTTTTAAAAATATATAGGAGTCTAAATCAATCTTATCTTTTTCTTTTGTATAAATAATGAAATCAATATCATTATAAGAAAACGATGAGATATAATTCTCCCATCCATAATGTGTATACCCTGCATCTTGAGTATTTTTGTACTTAACACCAAACATTTCTTCCATTTCTAAAGGAGTAATAGAATTCGGTAATCCCAAAAACAAATCCCTAACACTAACTTTATCGATAGTTGTACACTTTGCAAATTCTTTCGGTTTTATCACTTCATTATTATTAACAACCATCTCCTCAACAGACCAACCATATTTACCATATCCTTTTTCAAAAATATACCCATAACCACCTTCAACTTCAACTCTTTGAGTAGTTTCTCCCCGTTTTGCCTTAATCTCCTCATAAGTCAACCCAATATCCGAAAGCAAATCCCAATTCAGCTTTTTCTCTATCATAGGTTCAGTAGTAGTTTCCGTAACAACTGTTGTTTCCTCTTGCGTTTGGGTTGTTTCAGCAACTGTTTCCGATACGGTTACGTCATCTTCCACCTTATAACGTATTTTCACGTAAGAATCAAGTGAAATTATTTCCTCATTCAGCATTTCTATAATAATACTTTTACCTTCGTAAATAAGTTCTATACTATAACGAAAAATTTCTCCAGCCTTATTACGATATGTGATTGGACCCATATATTTTCCACTTTCTTCATCTATATTCGAGTAAACTTCCTCAAACTCAATATTATAACTTTCTTCTATTTCAGATAATGTAGCAGGTTGCTCCAATCCTATAAATATGTCTGTTGCTTGCAAATCCACAATCTCTACACATTTAGATTTGCTCTTTGGCAATAAAACAGCTTCTTTTTTTAAATATCCATCTCCTTCAAACCATAATAATGAAAAAATTTCATCTGGTAAAAGTCCTTCTCCTTCATAATCTATGCTATGACCTTCACCAGACCAACCATATGATCCACTTCCGTTTTCAAACCAATAAAATTTACCACCACTCTTATTAAAAGCAAACATTAATTTTCCATACCTTTCTTGTAACTGTGAATAAGTCAGTCCAATATCTGAAATCAAATCAACATTCAGCTTTTTCTCAATCACAGGTTCAGTAGTAGTTTTCGTAACTGGAATCGAAGTTGTCGTTATATCAACTACCATACTATTGGATATATTAGCACTGCTTAAATCCAGTGGAATAACCGAATTATTCTTTTCAGGCAAGGATTTGTACAAAATAAATCCATTTATAAGCACTACTGCACAAAGTGCCACAGGTACAATTCGTGAGAAATCCCAGTTAAACTTGCGTGGTTTATGATTCTCAATTGCCTCTAAAACCTTTTCCTTTAGCTCATTATCAGGTGTAATCCCATCAAAAGCTTTCATTATATCACGTTCCTGCATACTCTTCAACCTCCATTTCAACCTTCAATCGTTTTCTTGCTCGACATAAATGTGACGTTACTGTTTTTTCTGATATTTTCATTATCTCTGCAATTTCCTTTACTGAATAACCCTCGTAATAAAAAAGCTGTAAAACTGTTCTATATTTTGGTGGTAAATTGAAAATGTCAATAAGTTTTTCTACGTTTTCTGTTGCTGCATATGAAACATTTGCTGCTTCCTCAAGGGATACTGTTTTCTTATTCCAAAATGATTTTTGGTAGTCCTTGCAAGTATTAATTGCTACTCTTATAAGCCATGCTTTTTCTTCTTCATCGGTTGCAAAATCAGGTGCTTTGTAGTATAATTTTATAAAAACATTTTGTACTGCGTCCTCTGCGTCATACTTTGAGCCAAGCCTAATCGCACAAATTCTATAAATCATAGCTGAATATTTGTCGTACTTCTCAGAAAAATCCACTCCCGTCATCCCCTTTCTTGTCAAAATATCTAATCCCCAGTAAGCTTACTCTACTAATAAAACGATTGAACTGTTCAAAATACTGCATAATACGAAAGTTTTTTATTAAAATTTTGTAATTAATTTTGCTAAAAATAAAAAGCTCTATAATATATGTATAAAATTTAATTTATGTCTTGCAATTTGATAAAAAAAATAGTACAATAATATAAGTGTTTATTTAAAATTATAATCGTTTATGTAGCTTTAAGCAAGTACATAAACTATATTTTGCATAGTTTATTTTTACTATGCATTTGTTATGCCCCATCATTTGTCGCTGATAAGGTGGTGTGCATTTTTTACTATAACGATTTTCGGCGAAGAAATGGAGTGTCAAATGGCAATCAAATACATATTTGTAACAGGGGGAGTAGTTTCGGGGCTTGGCAAGGGCATTACTGCCGCTTCACTTGGTAGACTGCTAAAGGCAAGGGGCTATAAGGTTACAATCCAAAAATTTGACCCATATATTAATGTTGATCCAGGTACAATGAGTCCTTATCAACATGGTGAGGTATTTGTAACAGATGACGGGGCTGAAACTGACCTTGATTTGGGGCATTATGAACGCTTTATTGATGAGAGCTTATCTATCAATTCAAATGTGACAACCGGAAAAATTTACTGGACTGTCTTGAATAAGGAACGTAGGGGCGATTATCTCGGTGGTACTGTTCAGGTTATTCCACATATTACCAATGAAATAAAGGAACGAATTTATCGTGTCGGCAAGGAAACATCAACTGATTTTGTTATAACGGAAATTGGTGGTACTGTTGGTGATATTGAAAGCACGCCTTTCCTTGAGGCTATAAGACAGGTTGTAACGGAAGTTGGGCGTGAAAATGCAATATATATTCATGTAACGCTTGTTCCTTTTATTGCTGGTTCAAATGAATTAAAGTCAAAGCCTACTCAACATTCTGTTAAGGAATTATTATCTCTTGGAATTCAGCCTAATATCGTAGTTTGTAGGAGTGAACAGGAAATTCCTGATGATATGGCTGAGAAGATAAGCCTATTCTGTAATGTTCGTAAACAAGATGTTATACAAAATCTTACTGCTCCATCTTTATATGAAGTGCCACTTATGCTTGAAAAAGAGGGACTTGCTGACTGTGTGTGCCATCATATGAAACTTGAAAATAAAAAGCCTGACCTTTGTGAATGGATTGATATGGTTAACAGGCAAAAGGCTGCTACTAAAACAGTAACAATCGGGTTAGTGGGAAAATATGTTGCTTTGCCTGATGCGTATTTATCTGTTGCTGAGGCTTTAAGGCATGGTGGGATTAATAACGACACTAATGTGGAAGTTATTTGGATTAATTCAGAAGAAATTTCTACCAAAACTGTTGATGGTATTCTCAAGGGTTGTGATGGAATAATTGTTCCTGGTGGCTTTGGCGACAGAGGAATTGAGGGCATGGTTGAGGCAATTCGCTATGCAAGGGTTAATGAAGTACCTATGTTCGGTATATGCTTGGGTATGCAGATGGCTGTTGTTGAGTTTGCTAGAAATGTTGCAGGACTTGAAAAAGCTAACTCCACTGAATTTGCTCCTGATGGGAAATATAGCGTGATTGATATAATGGAGGACCAAAAGGACGTTACACAAAAGGGTGGAACAATGCGTCTTGGTCTGTATCCATGTAAAATTGTTGAGGGTACGAAGGTTTCCACAATTTATAATAGCAACCTCATTTATGAGCGTCATAGACATCGTTGGGAGTTCAATAATGGCTTTAGAGATGTTCTTTGTGAAAAGGGACTTGTTATTGCTGGACTTTCGCCTGATGAGCATTTAGTTGAAATTATAGAATTAAAAGACCACCCATGGTTTATAGGTGTTCAATTCCATCCAGAATTTAAGTCAAGACCAAACAAGCCTCAAAAACTTTTCACTGACTTTATTAGAGCGTCTTTAGAATATTATGAGGGAAAAAATTAATATACTTTTAAAAAAATTATGTTTTATTGTGTCAAATATTTGAATTCTACAATAAAGCAAGGTATTTTTGTTTAAAATGTCGAACTTATTAATATATATGGAAATGCTATTGACAATAATATTCTTTTATGTTACACTGTAGTCATAGTTTTAGTACACTATTTCCATTTACTAAATTTAATAGTAGGCAAACTTACTGAAAGGTAAGGACGCAAAGCCATGGGTCCTCTTCATAATTTTATGAAAAGACAGCCGGTTGCACAAAGTTTTCGCTTTGTCAAAGCCAATGTCTTTTTGATATTGGCTTTTTTGCGTTATCTAAAACTAAATATAATTTGGGCAAACTTACTGAAAAGTAAGGACGCAAAGCCATGGGTCCTCTTCATAATTTTTATGAAAAGACAGCCGGTTGCACTCTTTTTAAAGGGGTAACTATAATCGGCATTCTTAGTAATAAGGATGTCGGTTTTTGGCATTGCGTTACATTATTTAGGTATTGAAAGGGGCATTTATCATGATAACCAATGTGAAAAGATTTTTCTCTCTAGTTATTTCTATAATTTTTGTATTATCCTTTTTATCGTTACCAATTCTAAATGAGAACAATGTTTCAGCTATTACTTACTATGAAGTAACATATAAAGCTGGAAATTATTCAGATATTTCTGGTAGCTCAGAGGTTACGTTCAATGAACGTGCAGAGGGTGCGATTTTCGACCTTCCTGACACAATGAGGTTTTCAAGGCTTGGATATGAAATAACAGGCTGGTATTGCGAATATGATAGAAAAACATACACTCCTTACGGGCAATATAGAATGCCAAACCAAAACGTTACTTTTACAGCTGTTTGGAAGGCATCTGTTTATAGAATGAGTTTTACATCTAGCAATGGAAGTGGAAATACTATGTATGTTACGGGTACTGTTGGAGAATATATTTCCATGCCTGAACCTACATTTACATATAGTGGCTATGATTTTGCTGGTTGGTCTTATAAAAATACAATTTATCAAGCAGGCGAAAGCTTTCTTGTTCCTGGCATAATGTCTGGGCTTACATTGTCCGTAAAAGCAACTTGGACAAGGGTAACTGAGACCACAACGCCTGTGGATGCTACCACGACTACGGAGGCTACCACGACTACACAAGCTACCACAACTACACAACCTACCACAACTACACAACCTACCACAACTACACAACCTACTACAACTACACAACCTACCACAACTACACAACCTACTACAACTACACAACCTACTACAACTACAACTCCAATTAATCAAAGAGAATATGTGTTTAATACAGTTCTTAACTATTCGCTGAATTCAAAAATGGTTCAAATTCCACTTTATGATTTAATAGAAAGTACCGACAATATAGAATCATTTTCTATTAATATTATCTCTAATAATGGTAAATTAGGAACGATTTCTGCTTCCGTTGGGTTGTCAACTATAACAGCTAACGGTGGTTGGTATCAAGAGGATTTTAATCTTAATCTTGATGATAATAACCACTCTATGGAAATACTAATTGATGAAAATATTGATATAAATATTGAACATGGAATATTGCAAGTCGGTTATTGGTATGGAGAACAGCAGTCTATTACTTTGGAAAATATAACAGTTTATTATGCTAATTCTCCAGCAGTTACAATTATTCCAGAAACCACTGAGGTTGAGGAAACTACTACTGTATCTGAAACAGAACTGACTACTCAAACAGCTGAAATAACAACTGTAGCTGAAACTGACGAAACCACAACTGTCTCCGAAACTGAAGAAACAACTGAAACAACAGTTGATGTCCAAATGCTTACAAAAAAATCAATAAGCATTTTATTAAACAAACCTAATCAAGAGGAAACAACAGAATCTATGGATTTTAATAACGATAATGTTGTAAATGTTTTCGATTTGATACACCTCAAAAGGCTTGGATTCGTATATTAATTTGCCCCCCTTTTCAATAAATTTATATATAAAAGACAGGCACTGAGTTTAACGCTCGGTGCTTGCTCTTTTGGGCTAAAACTTGACAAAACTTTCAGGTTATTATATACTAAAGTATGGTTTAAACTTATCAAAGTCTGGAGTCGAAATATGTTAGCATCTTTAACAAATGTAAATAAATTCTATAATGGAAACCAAGTACTAAAAAATGTTAATCTCACCATTGAGGATAATGACCGTTTAGGTCTTATTGGCGTAAATGGATGTGGAAAAACCACGTTGATTCGTATTCTTACAGGAAAGGAACTACCCGATAAATTCACTGATGAGGACGGTATTATTTCTTTTTCCAATAAGGCTTCCGTTGGCTATCTTGAGCAAACTGGTGCGTTGGATAACGAAAATACTGTTATTGCTGAAATGAAAAATGTATTTCATGAGCTTTTGGATATTCATGCTAGAATGCACGAACTTGAACAGGAGATTTCTAAGAACGCAAGTGGTGATATTACTGAACTTACCGAAGAATATTCACGAATTACAGCCATTTTTGAGGCGAATGACGGATACCTCATAGATGTAAAAATAAAAACTGTATTGAGTGGTATGGGCTTTGATGATAGCCAGTTTAACAGGGTTATTTCTGGCTTTAGTGGTGGCGAGAAAACAAGGCTTGCCCTCTCAAAACTTCTGCTTGAAGCACCAAATTTACTGATACTTGACGAGCCGACCAATCACCTTGACTTTAAAACAGTTCTTTGGCTTGAAGATTACCTTAAATCCTACAAGGGTGCGTTGCTGATTGTATCGCATGATAGATACTTTCTTGACACTCTTGTACAGAGCGTATGCGAAATCGAAAGAGGAGTTCTCACACGCTATAAGGGCAATTACACTGCGTTTACAAGGCTTAAAGAGGAGGCTGTTGTTCGTCAGCAAAAGGAATATGACCGACAACAAAAGGAGATTGCAAAGCTTGAGGATTATGTTGCGAAAAATATAGTTCGTGCATCAACCTCCAAAAGTGCCCAAAGTAGAGTGAAAACCCTTGAGAAGATGGATATTATAGACAAGCCATTTGCTCCGACAAAAGCATCTAAAATTACACTTGAATATAATGTTGCTCCACCGTTTGACTTGCTGAATGTGCAAGATATTGATATTTCAGTTGGCGAAAATGAGTCCCATAAAACGCTTGCAGATAATGTTTCTTTTGAGGTGAAGCGTGGCGAAAAGGTTGCAATTATTGGCGATAACGGTGCTGGGAAGTCTACACTTTTGAAAATATTACAGGGGAAGCTCCCCCATAAAGGCAAAATTCGTTGGACATCGAATGTGAAAATATCATACTTTGAACAGGAAAACACTATACTGAACCCTAAAAATACCGTTTTTGACGAGTTGCATAGCAAGTACCCAAGCCTTACTGATTTTGAAATCCGTAGCCTTTTGGGTAAGGTTAGGCTTGTTGGTGAAAATGTTTTCAAGCCAATTGGCGTAATTAGTGGTGGCGAACGTGCAAAGGTTCGTTTCGCTGTAATGATGCTTGAAAAGGGCAATGTGTTGCTACTTGATGAGCCTACAAACCACCTTGACTTAACTACAAAGGAAGTGCTTGAGCAAGCCTTGATAGATTATGATGGCACGATTATTTTTGTATCACACGACAGGTATTTGCTAAACAAGTTGGCGACTAGAATAATAGAAATCAATGCTGATAATGTTGAAAACTTTGACGGTAACTTTGATTCTTATATGAAAACAAAGCGTGAAAAGGAAATGGCAACTCAAAAGCATGAGGAACAGCAAAAACAAGAACTTGCAAAACAAGAGGCTCAAGCTAAGGGCGTTAAAGCATATCGCACGAAAGAACAGCGTAATTTAGAAGTTCAGCGACGCAATAGAATGAAGGCTTTGGAAACTGAAATAGAGAATCTGCAAAATGACCTTGACAGCTTGCAAGAGGAAATTACTAAGGACGAGGTTTACTCTGATTTCAAGCTTATACGTGAGAAATGTACGGAGATTGAGTATATTAAAAACCTTATGGACGAAAAGTTTGAGGAACTTATTGAACTGGAATAAAGCCTAATTTGCATAAAAAAGGATACCATAATGGTATCCTTTTTTCATTATATTATTTTATTAATTTTACTCATACATAAAAAGTGAAATTTTGTCGATTATTTTTTCTTCAGCCTTGCTATGAGTAAACGAAAGCGTACCTTTAAGCCTGTTTTCGTCATAGCCTTTAAAACGGATAAAGCCTTCTTTCTTTTCGCTAGGCTCTCCCCAATCGCTAAGTTCGCTTATATTGTCCCCCACCTTTACACCGTCAAATTCAACCGTTCCCAAGTAGCCAGCCTCTGAACTGATATAATCAATCTCCGTTGAATTCAACAGCTCCTCGTTAGTTTTATGCTCCTCAGTAAGCCCATATATCTGAACCTCCATAACCTTCACACCGTCATGAACAACGAATGTTACAAGATAATATCCATCATCACTTTCAGAAAAATACCTGTTTTTATCATAAGTGAACCCCTCGCCCAAATCATTAAGGGAAAACGGTGTAGCAACAGGAACGCCGTCAATCACTAAGTTACTGCTAGCAGTATCAAGAATGTCCTTGTTGTCTATCCTTCCCTTTGATGAAAATTCAGATTTACCCGAACAGCCGACCATTGAAAAGCATATTAAAATTGACAAAATAAAAGCCATAATAATTTTCTTCATATAAATACTCCATTCACGTCTATTATTACAGAAATGTTTTTTTATTAGATAAAATCCACCATTTCACGCCTATTTATTTTATCATAACAAGAGATGTCTGTCAATCTATAATTTTATTTTTACTTTCGCTTTGGTTCTTGTTTCACTAATTAAATAATACCAAACTTATTCCATGACAACAAAGAAAACATATGCTAGTTAAACACCAAAAATCAAGCCGACATCTTCACCGTCACAATAAACCCACCAATGTTATCACCCGAAATAGTATATGGCTTTTCATTAGGAACAGCTACTTCTGTGAACTCTGCAACAGTATCCTTTGAAACATAATATATCTCATAAACATCACCATTATAATCAGTAATTACCAAATGTTCACCATTAAACGGATACATTCTCATTAGCTCGATATACTCCTCCAAGCAAAGACCATTCTGCCAAATATAATATGCATGAGGACTACCAATATAGCGATAATGCCAAGGCTCATAGTTTATTTGTGTCAGCCCTTCCATGCCCAGAGGATACCTCAAAATAAAGCCATACTTATAGCAATTCTGTGAAATCCATTCGTATTCGCCCGTACCATCAAATTGAGATGAATATTCACCATCATACAGCCCCAAATCCACTGCATAACCTGTTTCATGCTCGCTAAATCCAGGACGTGCGACATATTCAGCGTCACCCTCATCATACAATCGTTGTTGCAACTCCCTTGTACGAAATCCACTTATAATATTTATATCCTGCTTGTTTGTAGCTGCATAAAAACCCTCAACCATTAGATTAAGCTTATCAATTAGAATCGGTTTAGCACTATCCTCATACGAGCTAACCGAATAATACTCGTTTTTATTCTCATATATAATTGCTATATCCGAGCTATCCCCTTTATACTCATAGTAGCCGTTAACCAAAATCAAATCGCCCATATTGACTTGAGTGTTTGAAACTTGAGTCAAACCATAATTTCCCTCAAGTTTATTGACTTCTTCAACGTCACTGCTTGATAAAGTATTCGATTGAAAGCCATGTTGAATTTTATCAAAGCCTTTTAGCTTATACCATATTCCAATAATCGCAAATATTATGACTGCAAATATGACGATACTTAGCAACACAGTTAACCCAATCTTCTTACCATTTCCATAAACCATAATTCACTCTCCTATACATTAAAGCTTTTAAGCTAATCAATTTAAAACCAAATATAATTATTAATAATACTATTATTATACCATATCTATCTAATAAAAATATACGCTAATTATTCACTAATTTAACTGTTGCAATTTGTTGTAATTAACCAAAAACGAGAGTGCTTTTTAAGTTTCCTTGTTAACAATTATTGGTTTATATAGATTCGTGTACAAGCACACCGAAAATTTGCTTTATTTTTTGTTTGATATTACTAGTGAAATTTGTAGAAAAATGTGATATAATTATATAGATGTAGGCTGAAATATTGTTAATGTTGCTAATTTCCATCTTATTAATGCTTTCTATAAGATAATTGACAATTAACCCCTGTATTATTCCAGTCAAATTAATTATGTCTTTACATTTCTAAATTAAAATATTGGAGGAAATATAATATGTCAGAAGAAAAAAATGTTCCACAAACAACCACAAACCCAAACGCTACTAAAAGTAAATCGTCAATTATCGGCGAATTCAAGGAGTTTATATCCAAAGGTAATGTAATGGACTTAGCTGTTGGTATCATCATCGGTACTGCATTTACAGCAATCGTTAATTCGCTTGTTAACAACATTATTATGCCTATTGTAGGAATATTTGTCGGAGGTATAAACTTCAACAGACTAACATTAGAAATCCCATTCGGTGACCACCCTGTAATTGCATACGGTAGCTTTTTACAAGCAGTTGTTAACTTCTTAATTATTGCAGCTTGCGTGTTCTTTATCGTTAAGACACTAAATAAAATTACAAAAAAGAAACCAGCTGAAAAGCCAGCTCCTCCAAAGCCATCGAATGAGGAAGTTTTGCTTACAGAAATAAGAGATTTACTTAAAAATCAACAGCAAAAATAATTAACCAATATAATATTAAAAGGCATTATCAGTAACTGAAAACTGATAATGCCTATTTTTTATTCCATACTATCGGTTAAACGTACAGCCCTTATCATTATTGCACATTCAAGACGCTTTTTCTGTATCTCGCAATAAAGCTTATGAGCATTATTAATATCACCTGCATACTGATAATTATTAGCGTTACACCCACCACTGCAATAAAACTTTGCCCAACAATTCTTACATTCAGGCTTAGAATAAATATGAGTATTCGCAAACTCTTTCTTTATATCCCCATCAAAAGTATCCTCATTTAAGTTGCCCATTTTATACTTAGGCATTCCTACAAATTGATGACATGGATAAATATCGCCCTGTGGAGTAACAGCAACATAATCATTGCCACAACCACAACCCCTCAACCTCTTAATCGCACACGGCCCTTGATCAAGGTCTATCATAAAGTGGAAGAAATTAAACTTCTCTCCCTTTTTATCACTCTTAAGAATTCTATCTGCTAACTTTTCATATTCTCTAAAGACAGCAGGCAATTCTTTTTCCGTGATCGCATAATCTTCCTTTGGGTCAGCAACAACAGGTTCAACAGAAATCTGGTCAAAACCTTGTTCAAAAAGACTATACACATCATTGGAAAAATCTAAATTATGCTTAGTAAACGTACCTCTAACATAATACTCCTTTGTTCCACGACCTTCCACAAGCTTTTTAAACTTAGGCAAGATTGTATCATAACAGCCTGTCCCATCAATGCGTTTTCTTATATTATCATTAACTTCTCTACGTCCATCAATCGACAGAACAACATTCGACATTTCCTTATTAATAAACTCTATTTTATCATCGTCCAACAACATACCATTTGTAGTAATTGTAAAACGAAACTTCTTCCCAAACTCACTTTCCTTTTGGCGAGCATACTCCACAATCTGCTTTACAACATCAAAGTTCATAAGTGGTTCTCCACCAAAGAAATCAATTTCAAGCCCTTCTCTATCCTCAGACTTCTCTATTAAAAAATCAATCGCTTTCTTACCCGTTTCAAAGCTCATAAGCCCTCTTGTTTCGCCAAAATCCCCCGTTGAAGCAAAGCAATACTCACACCTAAGGTTACAATCATGTGCTATATGAAGGCACATAGCTTTTAATGGTGCAGCGATAGCCTTATCAGCATATTGCTCATAATCATCTTCACTAAACATAATCTTATCAGCATATAGCTCCAATATTTCAGCGTAACACGATTCAATTTCTTTCCTTGAATAAAACCGTTCTAATTTATTTATAACCTTTTCAGGGCAACTTTCTTCAAAAGGAGGTTCTATATTATCCAACAAGTCATAAGTCAGCTCGTCAACAACATGAACCCCACCACTATTTACATCAAGAACAATATTGTAGCCGTTAAGCTTATACTTATGTATCATAAAATTCCCCCATTTTTATTATATTAACTATACAAAATCTTTTTATTTTATATTTCTATAAAATTTTAAAAGGGACAGAATTGCCCCTTAATAAAATGTAAAAAATTAAATTGTATAATTATCTTTCACATTTTTGGTTAGCCACTGTGCAAGATGTTTTACAAGCTGACTGACAGGATGCCTGACATTTACCACAGCCGCCTTTTTTTGCAGTTTCTTTAAGGTTAGCCTTGTTTATTGTTTTGATGTGCTTCATTACAATTCACCGTCCTTAACAAAAGGTATTTTTACTATTATACCATAAAACTTTGAATAATTCAAGAAGAATTTATGAATAAAATGTTACAAGGAATTATGGTGGAGGGCGTCGAATTTTGGTGTTTACGCCGAAAATGCCACCAATCGCACTGCAAATTGTTGCCATCAGCAATTTCGTAAAGAGTGTCATACTAATAAATCTACCCAAAACGACAATTCCAAGAAAATATACCACACAGTAAATTATTGCACCACAGTATATTCCCGTCATTATTCCATGCTTTCTTCTCTTTTTGGAAGCAGTGAACCCTGCAACACAACACCCAACGCAAAGCGAAACATTTGCCATCATTGAAATCATTGTTGGCGGTGCTGAAAAACGTGTCATTATCGCAGAAAAACCCATAAGACATAGTATCATTACTGCTATCCCAAACAAAACAGAACGGATAATATATACAACCTTGACGTCCCACAAATAGTTCCGTCTGGACCGTCGCATAGCGTTCCCCCATTCCTCATGAAAAATATAGAATATTTATTACATGATTAATACATTATTAATATATTATTTGTTATACATTAATATTCTGGAAACGCTAATATTATGACATTGACATCGTTTATTCAAAATCTATTCTTTTTCTTCACCTTTACTTAGAGTTGGAGTGCTAACTGTTGCTTTAGCTCTATCCGCAGCAGATAAATTATCCTGTACAGCCCAAGCTTTTATACGAAGTTTACTCTTGTCGCCACCAGTTTCTAGTACAATAGTATCCTCTGTTTTTCTTACGACTAAACCAACAATACCACCTATAGTTACAATTTCATCTCCGATTTGCACACTACCACGCATAGCTTGAGTTTCTTTTTCTTTTCTCTTTTGTGGTCTGATTATAATAAAATAGAAAAATAATCCTATTCCACCGAATGTAGCAATTTGTAGTAACAAAGCTGATCCACCTGCTCCTGATGCTGCCGAACTAGCATCTCCCGATGAATTAGCTAAAAAAAGATTTGAAATATTTGCAAGCTGATTTAAAAAATTAAAATCCATTAAACTTCCTCCTAAATTTATTTAAACTAAAATTATACATATTACTTATATTACTTGCTTTGAATATGCTTGTCAATAGCTTTTGCAGCTTTTTTTCCTGCACCCATTGCTAAAATTACCGTTGCAGCACCAGTGACAGTATCTCCACCAGCATAAACGCCCTGTTTTGTTGTCATCATATTCTCATCAACAATTAAACAGCCACGCCTATTAGCCTCAATTCCTACTGTTGTTGTACGAATTAGTGGGTTAGGTGATGTACCTATTGCCATAATTACAGTATCAACCACAAGGTCATAATCTGCACCCTCAACCTTTACAGGCTTAGGTCGTCCGCTTTCATCAGTGTCGCCAAGCTCCATTTTTGTGCAAGTCATTGCCTTAACTCTGCCACTTTCATCACCAATTATTCTAACAGGATTAGTAAGCATTAAAAATTCAATGCCCTCTTCCTTTGCATGATGAACTTCTTCTTTTCTTGCTGGCATTTCATCTTCTGAGCGTCGATACACAATATATACCTTTTCAGCACCCATTCGCTTTGCACTTCTTGCAGCGTCCATAGCGACATTGCCACCACCGACAACCGCAACAGCCTTTGACTTCAGAACAGGTGTATCATATTCCTCAAGATAGCCCTTCATAATGTTAATTCTTGTAAGATATTCATTAGCAGAAGAAACTCCAACCAGATTTTCGCCCTCAATGCCCATAAATCTAGGAAGCCCAGCACCCGAGCCAACAAAAACTGACTCATATCCCATTTCAATCAACTCATCAATAGAAAGGATTTTCCCTATTACCATATTAGTCTTAATCTCAACGCCCAAATCCTTGAGTGCTTGTATTTCCTTTTGAACAATCGCCTTAGGCAACCTAAATTCAGGAATTCCATACATAAGCACACCACCAGCAACATGGAACGCTTCAAAAACTGTAACCTTATATCCAAGCCTTGCAAGGTCGCCTGCACAAGTAAGCCCAGCAGGTCCTGCACCTACAACAGCAACTTTATGACCATTGCTTTCAACCTTTTCAACCTTGATTTCGCCATTTTTTATCATATAATCAGCAACAAATCGCTCCAAGCGTCCAATTCCAACTGGCTCGCCTTTAATCCCTCTAACGCAAACGCCCTCACACTGAACCTCTTGAGGACAAACTCTACCACAAACAGCAGGCAAGCTATTAGTTGAAGTGATTATATCATATGCCTCCTCGAAATTCCCAACTTTCACTTGCTCAATAAATTCAGGAATTCTAACAGCAACAGGACAACCAGCCACACATGGCTTATGCTTACAGTTAAGACATCTTTCAGCCTCCTCCATAGCCATTTCCTTTGTATATCCAGTTGTTACTTCCTCAAAGTTCCCAGCTCTGACTAATGGATCTTGTTCAGGCATTTCAACCTTTTTAGGTGACATATTAGCCATTTTAAACCTCCGTAATATTAAACGAGTTTCTCCATTTAATTTATTCTTCCATCAATCTGCATGAATCCTCATGACGCTTATAAGTTCCATTTCTCATCATAAGCTCTTTAAAGTCAACTTCATGACCGTCAAAATCAGGCCCATCAACACAGGCATAACGCACCTCTCCGTTAACCGTAACTCTACAACCTCCGCACATTCCCGTTCCGTCAATCATAATCGGATTAAGTGATACAATAGTTTTTATATTATAATCACGAGTTACATCACATACAAATTTCATCATCGGAACAGGTCCAATTGCAATTACAGTATCATACTTTCTGCCACTGTCGACAAGTTCTTTTAACGCATTAGTAACTAAACCTTTTTTCCCATAGCTACCATCATCAGTTGTAATAATCAGCTCATTACTAACAGCCTTAAACTCGTCCTCAAGTATAACTATATCTTTATTTCTAAAACCTGCAATTACATCTACAATAACGCCTTTATTATAGAGAGCCTTAGCCTGTGGATAAGCAATTGCACAACCAACACCACCACCTATCACGCACACCCTTTTTACACCCTCGTCAATATGTGTAGGCATACCCAAAGGTCCAACAACATCAAGTATCTCATCTCCTATATTCAGCGTTGACAGCACCTGTGTACTTCTCCCTACAACTTGATAAATTATTGTAATCGTTCCATTTCCCCTATCATAATCAGCGATAGTAAGTGGAACACGTTCTCCCTTTTCATCTGCTCTAAAAATTATAAACTGTCCTGCAAGTGCTTTTTTTGCAATCAATGGTGCTTCAACTTCCATCAAAAACACCAATTTATTCAGTTCTCTTTTTTTCACAACCCTAAACACATTAACTCTCCTCTCCACATCTCCAAGCTATGGAATCATCGTAAACCACTTTCATCAAGAACTTATATTATAACACAGAATTTATTCCTTAACAAGTATTTGCTTAATTTTTTCACACTCATCGGCAATTGCATTCACAAGAACCTCATCACCACTCGGCTCAAAGGTTGAGTTATAGCTAAATATAGCCACACCACTCAGTTTCTCGTCATTTATAACATATTCAACCTCTCGTGAAGTGACATTCAAATCGGTTATCCATTCATCCTTACCCGTACCAGCCCAAGTATCCTCTTTGCCTATTTTATATGTGCAAACGCCAATAACAAGCCTAATCTTACTTCCAGACGTTAGCTGTTGCCACTCAAAAACCGTTTGCTCAAATGGACAAGTTTCATTTTTGAACCCAAAATAAATTTGTGGAACGATGTAGTCACAGTATCCACCCTCCTTACACCATTTTCTTACATCCGCATACTGCGTACTATAATTTTTTTCTACATTGCCTTGTGGACTAATTCCAAACAAAACATTTGTGTTCAAAGACTTTATTGTAGAATATATTCCCTTAACCATCACATTGATATTTTCCATTCTCCACGCAGTCAAGTCGTTTGTATTGCCTTCTGCAAATGATATAGTATCAAAACTTGCATCAGTTGTCGGATAAAAATAATCATCAATATGTAACCCATCAACTTCATAACTCGACACTATTTCCTTTATTCCATCTGTAATAAAACTCTTAACCTCACTATAAGCAGGGTTTAAATACCACCTATCAGCAACCTGAACAATATAAGTTCCTCTTTTTATCTCATCATCATACCACTGCTTAGGTAAATAATCACCCGACATAGCCTGCATTTCCATATCTGTTTTTGCCCTCATCGGATTAACCCACGCATGAATTGATAAATTAAGCGAATGTGCAGAATTTATCATTATTTCTAGTGGATCAAAATTGCTCGACACAGAAAAATATTCGCCCCTCGGAAACAACTCTGATTTGTAGTACGCATCACAAAATGCCCTAACCTGAACATAAACAGTGTTAATACCCAACAATTTTGCCTTGACAAACCTCTCCACAACAAGCTTCGTAAACTCCTCCTCAGTCCTGTTAAGCAAAATCTTTTCATAATCCATATACGCAAACCACATCGCCTGTTGAGTAGAGTAGTTTAACGGCTTATACACACCCTCTTGCAAAAATTCATTAGGAATAAGCGAATTGTCATGCAGTTTTATCTCCGAAGTTAACTCCATCTCTAAATCCGAACTGCTATTACCTATCGCCGAACAGCCTGTCCAGAAAATAGTCATTATTAATAGTATAAAACTTACTACCTTTCTCCTCATCGCTCTACCTCCACTAATTTTATTGCTCATGTAAATTGTATTCACCTTGATAGCAAATTATTCTTAAAAGGCAACGCCTGTCGGCATGAGGCTGCCACCTCAAACTCTGCTTATTTGCCTGTCGGCATGAGGCTGCCGCCTCAAACTCCGCTAAGCTTTTTGAAAAAAGCTTAACCAAAAACTTTTATGTTTGTGTGTTTGTGTTTATAAATAGTATGCCAAACTGTTGAGTTTAATTGGCTTTTTTGAAACTAACTGGTGCTAAATTTCATGTGGCAGTTTGCCACTTGAAAAAAGCTTAACCAAAAACTTTTATGTTTGTGTGTTTGTGTTTATAAATAGTATGCCAAACTGTTGAGTTTAATTGACTTTTTTGAAATATACAGTTAGTTCTAAAACTCTAACTGATTTTCCCACTGATATAAACAAAAGACTATTCCAAAATGAAATAGTCTTTTTTCTCAATAAATTTCTATTTTTTTAATTCCTTCATCAGCTCATCAACCTTATCAGTCTTTTCCCACGCTACATTCAAATCTTCCCTACCCACATGGCCGTATGCAGCAAGCTGTCTATACTGTGGCTTTCTCAAGTTTAAGTTGTTAATAATACTTGCAGGACGTAAATCAAACACGGTTGCAACTGCCTTTGAAATCATATCTTCTTCATATTTTCCCGTTCCAAATGTATCAACCAAAATCGACACTGGTTGTGCAACACCTATCGCATACGCAAGCTGTACCTCGCATTTATCAGCAATTCCAGCAGCAACAATATTTTTCGCAATATGCCTTGCAGCATAAGTAGCTGAACGGTCAACCTTAGTTGGGTCTTTTCCCGAAAACGCACCCCCACCATGCCTAGCATAACCACCATAAGTATCAACAATAATCTTCCTACCCGTCAACCCACTATCGCCCTGTGGACCACCGATAACAAAGCGTCCCGTTGGATTTATATAGTATTTTGTATTCTCATCAAGCAATTCAGACGGAATAGTTTTCTTAACCACATATTCAATAATATCATCTCTTATTTGATCAAGTGAAACCTCAGGTGAATGCTGTGATGAAACAACAACTGTATCAACTCTAACTGGCTTATCATCTTCATATTCAACAGTAACCTGTGTCTTTCCATCAGGTCTTAGATAACGCAAAGTTCCATCTTTTCTTACAGCTGTCAACTTTAACGCAAGCTTATGTGCAAGTGAAATCGGCATAGGCATAAGCTCTTTCGTTTCATTACAAGCATAGCCAAACATAATTCCTTGATCCCCAGCACCCGTTGAATCGCAGTCAGAATCACTTCCAACCTTAGACTCCAAAGCCTCATTTACGCCCATAGCTATATCAGATGACTGCTCATCAATCGTTGTAATAATTGCACAAGTATGTCCATCAAATCCAAATTTAGCTCTATCATAGCCAATATCAACAATAACTTCCCTCGCAACCCTTGAAATGTCAACATATGCCTTTGTACTAATCTCGCCCATACACATAACCATACCCGTTGTGCAAACTGTTTCGCAAGCTACTCTTGAATATGCGTCGCTTTCAAGCAATGAATCCAAAATAGCGTCAGATATCTGGTCACAAATTTTATCTGGATGTCCCTCTGTTACTGATTCTGATGTAAATAGTTTCCTGTTCATATATATTCCTCCATTTTAAACAATATTGAAAATTTATTATCCAATAATAAAGTTAAAGCGTTCGGATTACCGAACGCTTGTGAATTCTATAAAAATTCCTCATCTATCGGATTTAACCGCAGGATTTAGCACCTTCCTTGCACTCGCAATAGGTTGCTGGGCTTCACAGGACCTGATTCCTCCGCCACTCTTGATAAGGCTATTAAATTTTCACTTATATTGTACTCCAAAACAACACATATGTCAAGCACTTATTAATAAAAAAAATCCATCTATTTAACAAATTCACAATCTTCTGAATAATGAAAAATAATTCTTTATTTACAAAAATAAACATCATGTGCTATAATATTACAAGGTGCTTTTGCATAACGGATAGGCGGTTCAAATCTTCCTCCTAAAAAGGTGGTAAGTTACATGAGCGTTTCTGAAATACTTACATTTTGTTTGGTAATCATTAACACAATCAATTTGTGTAACAATATAAAAAAGAAATAACCGCCCCTCGCTAAAGTGTGCGGTTATTCTATGACTTGCATTCGGAGGTGAACCGCTTACCGCAGAAGCACCTTTTACACTTCTATTATAACATATATTTCAAATTTGTCAACAGCTTTTCTGAACAACACAGAAACTTTTAATAAAAAAATCTCCCCTGCAAAATAAACGCAGGGGAAACTTCATTCATAATTGCTTTATTTATCTACCAAAAGTATAAAGCTTAAAGTATATTTATGTGTATCACTGTTAACACTATCCCATTATTACCAACTAAAAACTAATAGTTCTTAGCCAGAATTTGGAAATGAGCCTTTGGATGCTCACAAACAGGACACATTTCTGGAGCTTTCTTTCCAATATGGATATGTCCACAATTAGCACATTGCCAAACAGTATCGCCATCTCTTGAAAATACTATTCCCTCTTCAACATTTGCAAGAAGCTTACGGTAACGCTCTTCATGTTCTTTTTCTATTTTAGCAACTGCATCAAAAAGATATGCAATCTTAGTGAATCCCTCTTCTTTAGCTACCTTTGCAAATTCAGCATACATTTCAGTCCACTCATAGTTTTCACCTTGAGCAGCATCAAGAAGATTTTCAGGAGTCGAAGCTATCACTCCGCCGTCTTGCAAAAGCTTAAACCATATTTTAGCATGCTCTTTTTCATTATCAGCAGTTTCTATGAAAAGTTTAGCAATTTGCTCATATCCCTCACTCTTAGCCTTTGACGCATAGTAAGTGTATTTATTTCTAGCCTGTGATTCTCCTGCAAACGCAGCCATTAGGTTTGCTTCGGTTCTCGAACCTTTTAATTCCATTTTAATAATCCTCCTTATTTATAAATCATTAAGCATATTATTTCAACACGAATTAATATTATCATTTGTGTTGAAAAATATACATCATATATATTATACACAATTATAACCACACTTGTCAAGAACGCAAAATTAAGAAGAGGTGTGGACAAATAACGTTGAATATAATAAAATCATGAAAACAGCAAAAAATCGTAACTCCAAATCACGAGAGTTACCTTTTTCTGTACTGGTTTTCTTTTAATATGCACGATATATCCACTCTCCCCAAAGCTTTGTGATTGACTTTTCCTTGTGTGTAGTATGATAAATATAACTTAGGTTTTGGAGGTATACTATGAATACATCAACATTATTTTGCACAGAGCGTTTACATATCAGAAAATTTTACCCCGAAGATTATAATGACTTAACGGAAATATTAACAGATAAGGAAGTCACCTATTTTGAGCCGTGTGAAACATTTACAAAAGAACAATGTATTCAGGAAGCAATTAACTTTTCACAAAGTGATGATTTTTTTGCTGTTGTTCTAGAAAATAAAGTTATTGGGAAAATATACTTTTCTAAAAGATCTTATGAAAGTTATGAGATAGGCTACACCTTTAATATAAAATACCAAGGAAAAGGTTATGCTTTTGAAAGTGTCAAGGGTATGCTTAATTATGCCTTTAATACGCTTAACATCCGCAGAATTTTTGCTGAAATCAATACTAGAAATGAAAAATCAATAAAGCTTATAGAGCGATTAGCTATGAGAAAAGAGGCTACCCTTTTAGAATATGTTCCTACAAAAGAAAATTCTAAAATTTATGATGGTATGTATATTTATGCATTACTTCAAAAAGAGTACAAATAAAAAATTATATAGGGAGCAAAAATAATGAATTATATTGTAACGAAGAGAACTCAAATGAAATCGGTGACATCTTAAAAGAAATAGGTTGACACGTTCCTTCGGATTGGAAAAATCGTAAAAGGTTCTGAAAATAAAACTGTTAGCGGTTTTTTCAGGGCTTTTTTCATCGTTTCATTTACATAAAATTGTTTTTTATCCACTCCCAAATTATAAAATAGCTTTTGTAAAATTAGTAGAAATAAATACAATTTTAATGCACATAATAAATATAAATTTATATTTGTATTGGAGAATTGATGTGGAAGATTTAATTGTGCTTAAAGATTTATACAAAACTTATGGGGATACCGATAATAGAGTTGACGCATTAAATGGTGTTAATATCAACATAAAAAGAGGGGAATTCACTGCTATTGTAGGGACTTCAGGTTCAGGAAAGTCAACGCTTATGAACATAATCGGTTGTTTGGACTTGCCTAGCTCTGGAAGTTATGTTCTTGACGAAACAGACATAATGGATTATAATGACAAGGAGTTATCGTTAATACGCAATAAAAAAATAGGATTTATATTTCAATGTTTTAACCTTGTGTCAGGTTTAACAGCCTTTGAGAATGTCGAATTGCCTCTTATTTATAGAGGTATGGACAGAACAGAACGAAAAAAACTTGTTACAACTGCATTAAAAAGAGTGTCGCTAGAGGGCAGAATGAACCACAGACCATCAGAAATGTCGGGCGGACAACAGCAAAGAGTAGCGATAGCAAGGGCTTTAGCTGCACAGCCACCGATAATTCTCGCTGATGAGCCTACTGGAAACTTGGATAAAAAATCTGGCGAAGCAGTAATGGAGATGATATGCGAATTGCATAGGCAAGGAAAAACCATTGTGCTTATAACTCATGACATGAAGGTTGCAGGAATGGCTGAACGAATTATTCAAATATCTGACGGAAAAGTGGTTGAGGTTGTTGAGTAAATGCATTAACTGTAATAATGTGACATTGAATAAAACCAAAATAAATCTCAAAAGTTATTGACAAATTTGAAATATATGTTATAATAGAAGTGTAAAAGGTGCTTCTGCGATAAGCGGTTAGCTCCCTAAGATTTGGTTATAAAGAAACAACCGCATTCATTGGAGTGATGGCGGTTGTTTCTTTTTTATGCTAAGAAACTATTTCTTGTTTTTATAAATGTTATAAAACAAGGAGATAGCTGTAACGATTAACATCAAAAGCTGAAAAAGCTCACCGTATGTAACCATAGCTATCACCTCCCTTGATGGGAGAAACCGCCTACCGATATGCAAAAGCACCATGTAATATTATAGCACAAGATGTTCATTTTTGTCAATAAAGAATTATTTAGACACTACACAGAAAATCTGTTGACAAATTTGAAATATATGTTATAATAAAAATATAAAAGGTGCTTCTGCGATAAGCGGTTCACCCAAGTTTTGGTTAAAGAAACAACCTTATCTGGGGAAAGATGGCGGTTGTTTCTTTTTTATGCTAAGAAACTATTTCTTGTTTTTATAAATGTTATAAAACAAGGAGATAGCTGTAACGATTAATAACAAAAGCTGAAACAGCTCACCGTATGTAACCACAGCTATCACCTCCCTTGATGGGAGAAACCGCCTACCGATATTGCAAAAGCACCATGTGTCATATTATAGCACAAGGTGTTTATTTTTGTCAATTATTATTTTCTTATCAAACATATTAAACAAAGTATTTCTCGCTAATTTGTGAGAATACACAAAGATTTACTTTGGTTGAAACAAAACAGACCTTTTAAGACACTTATATTATGTAAACTGTTAACAGGACATTTGGAGGTGTATAACAAAAATGAATAAAAATCAAAGCTTTGATAAAGATGTAAAGCTTGCGATTGGCGGTGATTGCGATGCGTTTGCAAGGCTTTATTCCATTGTGTATGAGGATTTATACCATATTGCAATTTGTAGCCTTAGAAATCAACAAGATGCGGCTGATATTGTAAGCGAAACTGTTCTTGACGCATTCGCTTCTATAAAAAAGCTTAGAAGCGAGAATGCTTTCAAAGGCTGGATTGTAAAAATATTAACTAATAAGGTTAAGCAAAAACAGGCAGAGTACATGAACTTACAGTCGGCTGATAGTTATGATGTGGCTGAAAATATCAAGGGTGATGAATTTAATTTTGGCAAGTATGAACTTGCTGAGGAGATTTTTCGCTTGAATAATGAGGAACGTTTGATTTTGTCGCTGTCTGCATTGATGGGATATACAAGCAACGAAATAGCACGCTTTTGCGAGATAAATCCTGCAACTGTACGAACTAAGCTTGCCCGAACAAAAGCAAAGTTAAGAGAAGCCTTAGGTTAATATATATAAGGAGCTGATATTATGAATAATGATGATAGGATCAAAAACGCTATGCAAAATCATGAAATCCCAAAGGAACTTGAACCAGAGAATATCTCAAAAATGCTTAAGGATAAAAAAATAGATAGAAGTAAAATTAAAAGCAGTAGCAATATATCAAGGCGAGCAAGAATTGTTAGGTTTACAGCAACAGCAGCAGCTTGTGCAGTGCTTGTTACAGGTGTTCTGTCCATCTATAACCATAACAAAAACGGCTTAACTGATGGTGGTCTAAAGTCAAGCCATTCCTCTCAAGCAACTAGTACAGAATCAACCAATACATTAGGCAATTATATGGCTGGTGCTAACAGCTACAACGAAATATATGATGCAGTAACAAGAAGTTATAAGCAACAGCAAAAAGAGGACGATAACGGTGGAGGAATTGCGGGCTTTTTCAAATCTATTTTTGGTAGCAAAGACATGGATACAAATACAACGTCTAGTGCATACGCTGAAAAAGGGGAGGCTGATGGCATCACTGACGGTGCTATGGCAACTGAAGATACTGAATATAGTGATAATATGAACGGCACTGGTGATAGCGATGATTTCTCCAACACAATTACTCAAGTAGAGGGCGTTGAAGAGGCTGATATAATCAAGACTGATGGCAAAAATATTTTTTATGTAGTTGGTCAAAAGTTGTATGCTGTCACTGCTAAAGATGGAGTTTTTGGCGAAATACAAAGCCACAAAATTAACGGAAATATTATCTCAATGTTTCTTGTAGACGGAAAAATAGTTTTAATCTATTCGGAGTATTCGGATTATTATAAAACTTATTCTGATGATGTAGAATACTATACTGAAAACTACCGTTATGACATCATTGGCAGTTCAACAACTAGTGTTATAACTTTTGATGTGTCAGATGGTAAGTTGAGCCTTGAAAGCACATATACTCAAGATGGTAGTTACAGCGATTCAAGAATGATTGGCAATACGCTTTATCTGATTAGCAATAAATATAATATGCAAGTAGGCTTAATTGATGATGCAGAAGATATTGAAGCATATGTTCCCTCTTATACATGTGGAACGCAAACGAGTTTTGTTGAACCAGATGATATTCTGATACCAAGCAATTGGAAAAATGAGTATAGCGGTTTGAATTATGCGATAATTGGTGGTATTGACATTAATAATATGTCTGAACCTGTATCAATAAAAGCGTTGGCTGATTATTCTGGACAGCTTTATTGCTCACAAAATAATATTTATATAACTGGTTCAATTTATGACAATAACGCTAATCGCACAAGTATTACTAGGCTTGCGATAGACAATGGAAATATTCAACCAATGGCAACTGGCAAAGTTGATGGTTATGTTCTAAACCAGTTTTCTATGAGTGAGTATAACTCTTATTTCAGAATTGCTACTACAACTGATGGTTTTTCATCAGGTACAGCTGACAGAAGCAACGGTGTTTATGTTCTCAATGAAAAGCTTGAGATTGTCGGCAGTGTTGATGATTTCGGTAAAACAGAAAGTATTAAATCTGTTAACTTCTCAGGTGATATTGCATATGTTGTTACCTATATGCAAACCGACCCACTTTTTGCAATTGACTTGAGTAACCCTACATCTCCTACAATACGGGGCGAATTGAAAATAAACGGATATAGTTCATATATGCATAGTTGGAGCGATGGCTTGCTTTTAGGCTTTGGCGTTGACGCAGATGAAAAAGGCTTTGAAAAAGGCGTTAAGCTTGTAATGTTTGATGTTTCAGACAATGGCGACCTAAAAGAAAACGGAATCGTAGTGTTAAATACAGAAACTATGGGACGTAGCTATGTTTATTCGGAAGCAGTTTACGACCACAAACAGTTGCTGATTGATGCTGAAAAAAACATCATAGGCTTCCCTGTGATTACAGATGCATACAGCTACTATTTCATGTTTAAATATGAAAATGGCGAGTTCAAACAGATTGGCTATATAAACAATAGCAACACCTCTAACCTTTATTTTAATCGTGCTGTTTATATCGGCGAATATGTCTATATGTTCTCATCAGAAAGTGCTGTTTCTGCAAGCATTAATGATATGACTAAAGTTGATGAAATTTTTTTAAACTAAGATGTAAATCATGGAAATATTGACTACCCGTTAACTATTCACGAATTGCACATAAATCATGTATAAAATTACTGTTTTACACCCTTAAAATTGATTTCTAGTATCAATAATGCATAAATACTAGTAAATTAAAATTAATCTTTTGTACACGCAAATTATACATAAAATTGTTTATATAACATTAAATAAACTGTATAATATGTACAAGGAGTAATGATAAAGGTGTAAACAGTATTTTTATATGATTTTGTAAATAGTTCAAGAAAGATGGGGTGGCATCATGCTAAGAAATAAGAAAAAATTACTTGTTGGAATATTTATTTTGGTATTTATAGCTACATCTGTACCACTATTCGGCGATTTTAAAACATCACTAAGTTTGAAAACAAACAGTACATATGCAGAAACCTTTACATACAATGATTCTATAAATTATGAGGTCCTTAATGGAGAAATCACTATTACTGGTTGTGCCAAAGACTCAATTACTCTTGATATTCCAAGCACTATTGATGGAATTCCTGTAACTAAATTATCATCAAACGCATTCTGGAGAGCTTTAGATTTGGAAACAATCAATATTCCTGATAGCGTAGCGTTAATTGAGGATTTCACATTTTCATCAAACTTAAAACTTACAGAAACAAATGTTGATGAAAATAACCAAAACTATGCCTCTGTTGATGGAGTATTATTTAATAAGGACGTATCCGAATTAATACAGTTCCCTATTAAAAAGTCTAGCATAATTTATGAAGTCCCTGCAACAGTAACAACGCTAAAAACCAGAGCTTTCTCCCAATCTGAAATAAGGGGCGTAAAACTTCCAACAGGCTTGAAAACCATTGAATCCTCTGCATTTCTAGGTTGCCTTCAGCTAGTGAATATCACCATACCTTCAACAGTTTCAAACATTGGTCTTTATTCATTTATAAGCTGTCCATTATTAACTGATATAAAGGTTGCTCGTGCTAATGAGTCTTACTCAAGCTTAGACGGCGTTTTATATAATTATGATAGAACAACATTAGTGCAGTATCCTGTTGGTCGAACTGAAACAGAATATGTAATCGAAGACGGAACTAAAATAATTAATGATGGTGCATTCATGAACTGTACTTCATTAACTAGCGTAACAATTCCAGAGGGAGTTATTACTATAAAACAGTCTGCATTCGACAACACGGGACTAAAAAGCGTAACAATTCCTTCAACGGTGGAAGTATTAGGCAACTGTGCTTTTTGGAAATGTGCAGACTTAGTAGAAGTTAATTTCAACGGTAACAGTATCCTTAACGAAATAGGTGAAGCTACATTCGGTATGTGCGAAAGCCTTAAAAAGATTGAGATACCTAATGGAGTAACATATTTAGAGCTTGGCACATTTTTAAATTGCACTAGCCTAGAAGAAGTAACTCTACCAAATTCCTTGTCTGAAATTAGTATGGCTGCTTTCGATAGCTGTACTTCACTAAAGAGCATTACAATTCCTGATAGTACAAATAAAATATTTTCACTAGCCTTTAACAACTGCACAAGCTTAACGGATATTTACATACCTCATCATGTTATCTCGATAGCTAATGGTGCATTAGGTTATAAGTATAGTTCAAGTGGTGGTCTTGAGCATAACCCTATTTTAACAATTCACAGCTATGATGGAACAGTTGCAGAGCAATATGCAATAGCAAATGAATTAGATTTTGCATCAATGGGTGAAATCCCACTTCCAACAGGCGATTTAAATCGTGATGGCGTTATATCTTCTGATGAGTTGAAAAAGTTAATGGTGACTATATTCGGTGAGAAGAAAATAAATGGCGTTACTTCTATCACTTCAAAACAAGCACAGTATGCTGATACAAACAATGATGGCGTTTTGAATGTGTTTGATAAGGTTAACATGAAGAGGAATATCCTAAATCAGAATAATGATTAGTATACATCTGAACATTATAAAAGTAAAGGTTGCGTAGTATTAAACTACGCAACCTTTTTATACAGTGATTTTTTATCTCTTGTTTAGTATTCGCTAAATGTCATGCTAGCTACACGACCATCTTCAACGCTAAATTTAACACTCTTGAAATAATCGTCTGCATCATAAATACTGATTATGCTAGCACTTTCACTAATTTCAGAATTAAAAGCAGTAGCAACTTCCTTAACTGTACTTCCAACTTTTATTCCATTAATTGAGAATTCCATTGTTGGTTCATTAGAATAAGGAGAATAATGTAAATACTCAACTATGCATTTTTCAATAGGTAAATCTGCTTCAGTCTCATTAATTAAACTAATTGATATAGAATAATCTTCACTATATAGATATTCACTTTCCCCAGCCTTAATAACTGTTAGCCCCTCAGTGTCGACCAAATTTGAAATATTAGCAAGACCTTCTGCTAAAACTACCTTTTCGCCATTAATAGCAATGTCTACTTTACTTAAATCGTAGTCAATATTGGCATATTCATCGTCGTAGTCGTCGTCTTTTTCGCTGTCATATTGGTCGTCATAATCATCATAATCGCCGTAATCACCATAACCATAACCAAACAATGAGCTACTTAAATCCTCTAAATCAATGCCTAGATTTTCACCTAAAGTAGCAATAAATGCCTCAAAGTCAATCTCTTCCATCAATCTTGTCAAATCTTCGTCATTAGTTAAGTCATAGATATCTTCACTATCTGAAGGCATTGTTATATCCTCAGGCTTTGATTCTGAATAAGTAAGCTTTATTGTAGCATAATCAGGAATTTCAACAGAAACCTCTTGCTTATCGCCATCAGATTTAAAGTCAACTGTGAACTTTGTCACTACAAGGTCAAGAGTGAACTTACCGTTAATATATCCCTTTTCCTCATTAGCGACATTATAGTCTTCAAATTTAATATTGAAAGAATATGGCTGAGATTCTTCATCCCAAGAATTACCTATAACTGCCTCAACTTTAATGTCACCACTATAAGTTTCCTTAGCTTCTTCTTCACCGTCAAGTTCAATACTAAAAGTAGCACCTTCAACACCCAAAACCATTTCAAACGCTATATCTTTGCCATCTTTAGCAGCAATGTAGTATAATTCAAAATCATCTATTTTTTCTTTGTCTTCATAAACCTCAAGTTCACGTCCACAAATTATACCCTTTGAATCAACATAAGTAATAAGCTTAATAAAATTATTCTTATCTCCAGTTGAATCTTTAAGTTCTGTTATTCCTTCTTCTATAAACGCTTTGTATTCGTCCTCTGTACATACTTCAAGCTCTACCATTGCGTCAATAATAACATCATCTTTTTTCATCTCTTTTAGAATAGCTTGTGCTATTTTAACAGCATCTTTTTCTGTGATTTTAGCTGTAAGTGTATTGAACTTTGCGTCAACACCACCAACTTCAACCTCTTCACCCTTTTCAAGTTCAACATCTTCAATATTTTCAATTGCGATATTGTAATACTTGTTAATTAACTCTTCTAATTCTTTTTCAGAAAGAAGTTCACCATTAAATATCTTCTCAAAGTTATCTGAAATCAAGGTGTCATCATAAGACTCCATAGTAGGAGTGTAAGCCATTCCCATTAGTCCAGTTGAGTCCATCTCATCAAGAATATCATCGCTAAACTCGCTCATAGGAATTTTAAAGAAAGATTCAGTTAATTCAGGAACTTGGAAATAAGCTTCCTCAGCTACAGAATCCATCAACATTTTTAATGTGATAATCTTCACATCATTAACAGATAGCATCATGTCACTGCTTATTTTATCATCCTTCATAGCAGTAGAGCCATTTAGCTTTATTTTTGCAAATTGTGCAGGTATATCATAATCAACTAAAGTAGATATATCATCTAGGAAATCTGGATTAATATCAGCAGAAAGTTCATAATCCATTGATGTACCTTTTTCATTGTTATACGCTTCAATAACCTTGCCATATTGTTCGCTTATTTCCTTAGCCTGTCTTGAAATATTATCATTTTCAACAGATGCATAATATTTTTGTGGCTTCATCACTGTCATTTTAATAGTGTTTTTGAATGATGGAATAAGTAAATAGGAAAGAACAGCTGCTATTGCAAGCAAAAGAACTCCCCCCACAGCAAAAAGTGCTATTGGCTTTTTCTTTTTTGCAACCTCAGTACCAAAAGCAACTTGCGTCTGATTAACATCAAAGTTGTTATTATTATATTCACTCATTAAGCTTTCCTCCTGTTATTATTATTAAATTTAAGTAAAAAATGCACAGACTTATAATAACATACAACCAACCATTAAGTCAATTGAATTTATGTTATATTATAAAGTTTTGTATATGATTTGTAACATTGTTTACAAATTCGTTAACAAGTAACGGGAATATATACAAATACTGTTCAAACTTTATCTTCCAAATTGTTGATAATAGCCTATTGCAATATTTTTTTATTTTAAAATTAGAATAAAAAAATATTTTATGTAAATAATACTTATGTTCTCTCATTGTAGAGGCAAAAAATTATTGAAGAGGTGTTTTAAAATGGCTAATCCTAAAAAAAATAGCAGTATCCAATGTTCCGTATCTCAATGTCAGTATAATATGGGTAATGAACAGTATTGTACTTTAGATTCAATCGAGGTTGGAACACATGAGTCAGATCCAACAATGCCTGAATGCACAGACTGCAATTCATTCGTTCTTGGTTCTTAATTAGATAGTACTATTTAGCCAACTCTCTTTACCATAGGGGCAGTTTTATGCTGTCCCTACTGGTATTGTATGATTTGCACAAGAAATATGTGTTTAACACATACATAAATACAATTTTTCTTAAAAGCACTTGTTAAGTGAGCCAAAATAGTTTATAATGTATTTGAGGGAGATGATTTTTTATGAACGACGAAACAATGACCTTTTCTGTAATCGAGGAAAAAGAAAAAGAAATCAAGAAAAATCTTACCGTTATCTATGATGCCCTTGTACAAAAGGGCTATAATCCTATTAATCAAATAGTCGGTTATATTTTATCAGAGGACCCAACGTACATAACCACGTTTAACAACGCTAGAAGCTTAGTTCGCCATATAGACAGGGACGAGCTGTTGCAGGTGCTTGTTAAGTCATATCTAGCTGAATAATATTTTCTTGTTCTTCGTACTAAACGGACTGTTACAGTCCGTTTTTTTGTTTTTATTATTTATTATTTTTGGTTTATATTTTGGTTTTATTTTATTAGAGTAGCTTTTTAAGCTTCGCATATAATACTAATGTTAGTTCAAAAGATTCTTTTTGAGTTAACAAGCAGTTCTATTGCGAATTGCTATTCCTTTGATAAGAGGATATTTAATGAATAAAGCAAAAACCTTTGTAATAACCGCACTAACCATTATGCTTTCAGGTGCTTTTAGTTTCAGTGGAAACGCAACTATTGCTGCCGCATCACTTGATACTAGAAAACAAGGTTATGGGCAAGGCAGGGCGGTTGACGGAAACAATTGTCCGTATGGTGCGATTGATTTTAATTCGCAATACGAACAATTCGATGCTTATGCACTTACTGACGATAGTAATTCTATTATTTTGACATTCGATCAAGGTTATGAAAACGGATACACTATACCGATTCTTGATACGCTGAAGGAAAAAAACGTTAAGGCTATATTCTTCCTAACGGGAGATTACGCCATTAAGGAAACAAAGCTGGTTCAAAGAATGATTGACGAAGGTCATATCTTAGGTAATCATTGTATGACACATGCCTCCATGCCTGATTTAAGCGTTGATGAATGTAAAGCTGAAATCATGGATTTACACGAATATGTTTTAGAAAAATACGGATATGATATGCAGTATTTAAGACCTCCTTGCGGAGAGTTTTCAGAAGTATCATTAGCTACTGCACAAGATTTAGGATATAAAACTTTAATGTGGAGTTACGCATATGTCGATTGGAAAGTTGATAATCAGCCAAGTATTTCAGAGGCGTTAGAGAAATTAAATGGTGCCGCACACGGAGGAGGCATATACCTTCTTCATTCCGTTTCCAAAACTAACAGCGAGGTTTTAGGAGAAGTAATAGATTCAATGCGTGCAAAAGGGTATAATTTATAATTGAATAACTAATAGAGTCGGGACGGAGTAATTCTGTCCCGATTTTTTTATTTTATTAAAATTAGCCAGCTACGGTTAAGTAACTGACTAATTATTGTTGGTATCTCCTTGAAGTAACAATAGAACTCTTTCCCAACATCACGCTGAAGTGAAAATCTCCCGTGTATTCCTCAATTATTTCTTTGCTGGAACTTCTTTTATATCTTGCTTTCCTTTTGAATCTGTCACTCCTGTTACAGCCTTTGTTTCTTTCCTCTTATTTACTTCCTCTTTGACAATTGTATAAATTATCGACATAAAAGGAACAGCAACTATCATTCCTAAAACGCCACCAAGACCACCACCAATTAAGACGGCGAGCAGTACCCATAATGGAGGAAGACCAACTGAACTTCCCACAACTCTAGGATAAAGAAGATTTGATTCAAGCTGTTGAAGAACTATTATAAAAACCAAAAACCACAAAGCGTGGGCTGGATTAACAAGTAGCAACACAATTACTCCAGGAATCGTTCCAAAAATAGGACCTACAATTGGAATTATATTTGTGATACCAATAATTGTACTTATCATAAGTGGGTACTCAAAGCCAATAACCGTCATTCCTATAAAGCAAAACAGTCCCAAAAGAATTGCTTCCGTAATCTGTCCACTTAGGAATTGTGTAAATGTCTGGGTAGTAAGCCTTGTATAATAACTCACACGTTCATAAGCTTTTTCTTTAAATATCATCTTAGTAACAGATTTAGCTTGTCGCTTCAAGCGTTCTTTATCTGTTAAAATATAAATAGAAAATACAATCCCAACAACAACATCAACAACAACACTAATAAAGCTTATAGTGAATCCGAAAATACCAGCAGTAATCCCAAACGTTGTCTTTAGTACATCAGGAGCATACTTCGATACTTCCGATAGCGACAAACTTTCAAGCCTTTCCTGTAAATTCAATTCCTTAACCCATTTGAAGTCATACTGTGAAGAATTCTTGTCTATAAAATTCAAGAAGTTATTATAATATGCGTTAAAGTTTTCAGCAAATAGCTTAATACTATCAATAAGCTGTGGAATTATAAACAATAACAAAACTGCAATAATTGATATTGTCAACAAATAAACCGTTACAACAGAAAGAAAATATGGAAGCTTTCTATTCTTACCTTGGTCAATAAATTTTGCAGGCTTTTTATGCTTTTTAGCCCTTTTATCATATTTATTTTGTGCTATCCGCTGATAAAAAGAATTAATTTTGTTAAGTGGTTTATTTAATATAAATGAAATAATTCCACCAATTAAAACTGGGCGAAAAACTCGTGATACTTTGCTAACAATTTCAAAAAAGCCCTCATATCTTATAAGCATAAATGCAAGGATAAGTAGTATCACTCCACTTAGAAGTATAGATTTCATGAGGTCGCTTTTGGCAAAACTGAATTTCCCCTTAGAGTTATTATTGTCCATAACTTCTCCCTTTTTATTATTACACATAGTTTTTACCTAAATTGTTTTTATTTTCATAGAAATATCGAAGCATTTAACAGAATGCGTTAGTGTGCCAAGTGAAATTATATCCACTCCCGTTTGTGCAATTTCACGAATATTTTCTTCTGTAACATTTCCAGATGCTTCAAGTAACGCTCTTTTCGCTGTTATTTCAACAGCCTTTTTCATTTCTTCACAATTCATATTATCAAGCATAATAACATCTGCACCAGCTGAAATTGCCTCTTGCAATTCATCAAGATTACGAACCTCAACCTCAATTTTTACCATATGCCCAATCTTAGCCTTTAATGCCTTAACAGCAGGAGTTATCCCCCCATAAGCGTCAATATGGTTATCCTTTAGCATTGCCCCATCAGATAAATTAAAACGGTGATTTTTCCCTCCACCGACAGTAACAGCATATTTTTGCAACGCACGAAGTCCAGCAATTGTTTTTCTTGTATCTGTAATCTGTGCATTTGTATCTGAAACAAGCTCAACACATCTGTTAGTGGCAGAGGATATACCTGACATATGCTGTAAAAGGTTCAAAGCTGTCCTCTCACCCTTTAATAATACCTTAGTATCCCCCTCGAATTTTGCAATTATATCGCCATCTTTAACCTTTTCTCCGTCCTGTATGAGAATTTCAGTATCCACTCCCCCACCTAAAAGCTCAAAAGTGCGAACAGCTACGTCAATTCCACATAAAACCCCACTATCCTTTGCAACATAATAAGCAGAACTTTTATGCCCATCTGGAATTAAATTATCAGTAGTGACATCAACATAATTAATATCCTCATTCAAAGCAGTGAGTATTACATTATCAATATATTGCTGTGGCAATGTCATATTAAATCCCCTTCTAAATAACTTCCTTTAATATTAGATATGCAATTGTAGCAAGCGATTTTGCCTCAATAAAATCATCGTTTATTATATAATTGCCCGTTGTAAGCATACGTTTTATCTCAAGAACACGCTCATATCCCTCAATAGCAAATTTTTTATCTGGAATAACAAAATAGCTTTCCTGCATAATTCGCCTTATTTCCGTTCTTATTCCCTTTGGAATAGCAGTATCTGTTGTAGAATAATCAAAGATATAATCTTCATAATCATCACTCTTATTTTCAGAGTTTAAAATAATATCATTAGTAGCCTGTCTAGCAAAAACCAACGCCTCAAGCAGTGAATTACTAGCAAGGCGATTATTACCATGAACACCCGTATGCGCACATTCGCCAATTGCATACAAGCCCTCAATCTTTGTTTTTGCATTAATATCAACATTTATTCCACCCATTAAGTAATGCTGACAAGGATAAATCGGTATCCTATCCTTAGTCAAATCAAAACCCTGTTCCAACAAGTTTTTATAAATCATAGGGAACCGATTTTTCAAAAATTCAGAATCCTTATGCGATATATCAAGATAAAAATCGCCAGAATTAAGCTTTTTTCCTTCAGTTATAATAGCGTGAGAAACCACATCACGAGGAGCAAGCTCAAGCCTTTTATCGTAACCTTTCATAAACCGTTCGCCATTACAGTTAAGAAGATACGCACCCTCACCACGAACTGCCTCAGATATTAGAAAGCATTCCCTAGTTTTTTTATTATTAAACGCCGTAGGATGAAACTGTACAAAACTTAAATTCTTTATCTCAGCACCCATCTCATACGCAAAAGTAATCCCGTCACCGGTTGCAATGGATGAGTTTGTAGTATATTCATAAACCCTACCAATTCCACCAGTTGCAAGAACTGTATAATGAGAATTATAGCTTATATGTTCACCATCTTTAAGCGTATCTACTGAAAACCCTGTTGAAGTTTTTCGTATATCGCAAACCATACTATTCTCAAGAATATCTACATTTTTTTGTGCTAAAACATTGCCCAACAGCTTTGTGACAAGTTCATGCCCTGTCGCATCCTTATGATGGAAAATTCTGTTTCTACTATGTCCACCCTCAAGAGTTCGATGTATCGTTCCATCATCATTTTTATCAAATTCCACACCCAATTTAATTATGTTTTCAATGTCAACCGAAGCCTCACTCACAAGCACACCAATTGCCTCAAGGTTGTTTTTGAACCCACCTGCGATAAGAGTATCATTCTGGTGAAGTTGAACATCGTCATTCGGCGAATTATAAACGCCCGCAATTCCCCCTTGTGCTAATGCAGAATTGCACAAAGTCAATTCCCTCTTTGAGATTAACAATATTTTAAATTCAGTTGGTAAATTAATCGTGGCATATAGTCCTGCAACGCCACTTCCTACAATAATTACATCATAATTATTAGCCATAATTATTTATTCCTCAATCTATGATAATATTTATAAAGCTAGTATCTATCGGTCTTTGCATTGAACTCTTTTTGCTGGTTTTGTATTATTTTTACCCTAATAATTACTTTTGATAACACTTATTTCAGTATATCACATATCTTTATTTTTTACAAGCATTTCTTTCCCACATCTGAAACTTTATAAATTGCAATATAAAATGACCAACTTAAATAAAAATATTTTCTGTTAAGCGACCAATTAAATTGTTGATAGCATATTTGCTGATTTTCCATCTAAAATCTTGCGTGGATAATGGTTTATCCAGT
>JAEWGD010000010.1 GCA_023388515.1 Bacillota bacterium | reverse complement strand
CTCATCATCAAGCTGAATCTTAGCAATTGTTGGCACTGGCTTTGGCTCTGCCTTTGGTGTTGGAATTGCAAACTGTTCCAACTCATCATCAAGCTGAATCTTAGCAATTGTTGACACTGGCTTTGGCTCTAGTTCTTGCGTAGTCTTTGGTACTGGTATAGCAAACTGCGATAATATATCATCTTTCTGGGCAAAGCTTGATTTTTCTGTCGTACCCGTTGATGTTTTATTATATGTAGGCTGTGAAGCTTGCTGTGCAACAACTTTATCAACCTTCATCTCATTTACAATAGCCTTAGGCTGATACATTTCAGTCTGGTTAACCGTCTTAGGTTTAGTCATATTCACAGACCTTGACATCTCATTTTCGATTGGTGGTAAGCCTTGAGCAGCACGTTTGCTCTCTTCTTTAAGCTCTTTCGACAGTTCCTTTTGGCTTTCCTTTATAATTCTTTTCGCCAAAACCACCTTGCATTTTTCACAAGTAATCTCTTTAAGATCAACCATATATGAGCCTTTTATATACTTAGACATATTGTCGGCTCTTGTTAAATTTATTCCACAGCCAGTTCTCTTGCCTGTATCAGTTCCATGCACTTCATTTCCCTTGACTGAGTTAATTAGAGTAACTTGCATATTAATCCCCCTAACGATATAATTACTTATTAAAAGTATACATCATTTTGCTATGAAAAGCAATACTTTTTTTATATTTTAACCAAAGTCTAGTACTGTTTTATAAAAATTACTGTTTATTTTTATCATATTTTATAGTTAAGCAAAATTCATCTCTTGAAACAATGAATAACTCAAGACATTTAAACAGTGAAATTTTATTATAAACCTATTAGTTTAATATTTCAATAACTATTTGTAAATAATTTTTTTGCACGCTTTTATTTCTAGCTTTATTATGTTATAATATTAGTTAGGTAAATATACCAACTTTATATTATGGAGGTCTAATTATGCCACATATTTCAATTAAAATGCTAAAAGGTAGAACTGATGAACAAAAGGCTCTTGCAGTAAAAAAGCTAACTGATGCTTTATGCGATGCTCTTGGTTGTGGTGAAAGCCATGTTTCCGTTGCTGTTGAGGATTATACTGCACAGGAATGGCAAGATGTTTTCGCTAAGGAAATTGCTGAAAACCCATCTATTATGAAAAAGCCTGAATATGACCCAAAGGATTTACTATAAATGAAAATTATTCTTGCTTCAGCATCTCCACGACGACAGGAGCTTTTAAAGATTATTTGCAGTGATTTTGAAACTATTCCTGCTGATATTGATGAGAGTATTCCTAGTGATATTGAGCCTGAAAAAGCTGCTGAATATCTTGCAGTTAAAAAGGCTAATCATGTGATGAACAGCTATCCTAATGACATTATTATCGGTTGCGACACTACTGTTATAATTGATAATAAAATCTTGGGTAAGCCTGTTGATGAAAACGACTGCAAAAAGATGCTTGAAACGATGTCGGGAAGAACTCATAAGGTGGTTACAGGGGTTACTGTTTGCTTTGGTAGTCAGAAATCTTTTTGCTTTTCTGAAACAACCTATGTTAAATTCTATGAGCTGTCCGACTTAGAAATGACAAATTATATTGCTACAAATGAGCCATTCGACAAGGCTGGGGGCTATGGAATTCAAGGCTTTGGTGCTGTTCTTGTTGAGAAGATTGATGGCGATTATTTTAATGTAGTCGGTCTACCAATCGCTAAACTGAAAAGAGTTTTAGATAAAGAAATATCACTTTTAAAGTAACATAAACTCAAGTTTTATCTATTTATTAAATTCCAATATTTAATAGTAAACATATTAATTTTTCGCCTCTTATTCGCATACAATATGCTAAGGAGGCGATTTTTTTGTTTATTCATATTGTAAAAGCTGGTGAAACTTTAAACGACATTGCAGCAATGTATAATGTATCCAGTGAACGTCTTATTTCCGATAATGGTGTACTTGAGCCTAATAATTTAGTAGTCGGGCAAGCAATAGTTGTGCTTATCCCCGAAGTTATCCATACCGTTACATCTGGTGAAACTATTCAAGGTATCGCCTCACAATACGGGCTTACTGAAATGGAATTACTACAAAATAATCCTTTTTTGACTAGTCAGCCAGAGTTATTTGCAGGTGAAACTCTTGTGGTTTCCTTTGCAGATGAAAAACTAAGGAATGTGCTTGTAAATTCATACGCATACCCAAATATCGAAAAATTAGTTCTTGAATATGCTCTGCCATTTCTAACTCAATTGACTATATTTGGTTATGGCTTTACAAGAAGTGGCGAACTAATAGGCATAGATGATGAAGAATTAATATCAAAGGCTTATGCGTTCAACGCAACTCCAATTATGTTGCTTTCAACCGTTGATGAAACTGGCGAATTCAATAGCGAAATTGTAAAATATATTTTTGCTGACCAAGAAATACAAAATAATCTGATAGAAAATATTGTTTCGACTATGAAAGAAAAGGGATATTTAGGGTTGGATATTGATTTTGAATTTGTCGCTCCTGAATCAAGACAGCAATACATAGATTTTATCAGAAATGTAACCAATCGACTTCATGCTGAAGGCTTTACAGTCAATGTAGACCTTGCTCCGAAAACATCTGCTGAACAGACTGGATTGCTATATGAAGCACAGGACTATAAAGCAATTGGGGAAATTGCTGATACCGTTTTGGTTATGACTTATGAATGGGGCTATACATACGGTCCACCAATGGCTGTTGCCCCTTTAAACAACGTAAAAACTGTACTTAATTATGCTTTATCAGAAATACCACCTGAAAAAATTCTACTTGGTATCCCTAATTATGGTTATGACTGGAGGTTGCCATATGTAAGAGGTGAATCAAGAGCTGAAACAATAGGCAATCTTCAGGCTGTACAGAGGGCAAAGCTTTTTGGTGCTGAAATACAATTTGATGAACTAGCACAAACACCATTTTATACATATATTGCACCAGACGGGTCTGAGCATATCGTTTGGTTTGAGGACGCTAGGAGTATTTTGGCAAAGCTTTCACTTGTTCCAGAAAATAATCTTCGTGGAGTCGGTTACTGGAACACAATGCGTCCATTCCCACAAAATTGGGCAGTTCTCAATAACCTTTTTGAAATAGAAAAAACTTAATTTTGTAAAATAAGCTTTTCATTTTACCAAACTTTAATATGTATGATTATGCGATAAAGGCTAATACTAAAATTACAATCATATTACTAAAGAGGTGGTTAAAATGAAGTTAAAACCTGTTATAAAAGGTGTTACTCTCGGTGCAACTGTTGGTGCGATGGTGTATGTTATATCTCAATCATCGCCAAGACAAAAGCGTGACTTGAAAAAAAATACAGGCAAGGCACTTAGAGCCTTCGGTACTGTTGTTGACGGTTTTTCATCAATGATTAATTAATTTTCTGGCTGTAAGTTAAGGCTTACAGCCATTATCATGATTTTTGTTATGGGAGGATTACCTTGTCTAAGCTATATTCTAGTGCGTTAGGTGCTATTATCGGTCTTATAAACGGAATTTTTGGTTCAGGTGGGGGAATTATTGCTGTTCCAATGCTGAAAAAAGGTGGACTAGATGTCAAGAATAGTCACGCAACTTCGCTTGCAATCACGCTTCCACTTAGCATTGTAAGCTGTTTTTTCTACGCCAAAAATGGTAACCTTAACTTTTCTTATACAATAAAACTTATTCCATTAGGCTTAATCGGTGCTGTTATTGGCGGACTTCTTATTAAAAAGATTCCTGACAAAATATTAAAGAGAGTGTTCGGACTAATCCTTATTATTTCTGGAGTTAGGTTGTTTATTAAATGAACTATATAATTTTATTAGTCGCATTACTAACTGGCTTATTTGCGTCATTAGGGCTTGGTGGTGGCATGATTCTCATCATCTATTTAACCGTTTTCAATGGCACTGACCAGCTTGAGGCACAAGGAATAAACTTGCTTTTTTTCATACCCATAGCAACGCTATCACTAATTGTCCATACAAAAAACAAGCTTATTGACTGGAAAGCCTGTATCCCGTCAATAGCTTGTGGAGTTGTTTTTGCAGTGATCGGTACTTTTTTAGCAAAAAGTTTCGGCTCATCAATACTAACAAAAATGTTCGCAGTTTTTATCTTTATAATAGGAATAAAGGAATTGTTCAGCAAGGATAAAACAGACGAAAACCATGATACTAATACAAAATCCCCATGCTAATAAAGCAATGGGGATTTCTGTTTTTTTATTATAAAATATTCTGAACCCTACCAACCATATCCTGTTCAACAAGCATTACCTTTATTCCATGTGGATGAACCTTGCTGTTGGTGAGAATACGCTTAACATGACCTCTAGTCAGCTTTCCAGTTGGCTGATCCTTTTTTAAAACTATTTCAACCTCTGCACCGATTTTTATATTATCTCTGTTTTGTCCACCCATAATATACCACCCTAAATATTAATTTACTTATCTATCAAACCATTGAAACCCTTAGGAACTTTCGTTTCAAAAGTCAACATTTCGTCTGTGAACGGATGTGTAATCTCAAGCTTGTATGCGTGCAATGCCAAACGCTTTAGGGGATTGGTTTTTGCACCATATTTTTTATCGCCTACTATGCTGTTTCCAAGCTCCTTCATATGCACACGAATTTGATTTTTTCGCCCAGTTTCCAAGCTAATATCAACCAAAGAATAATCAGTTCCAGACTTTAGAACTTTATAGTTGGTGATAGCCTCCAACCCGTCGCCGTCAACTCTGCTAGAATACATAAGCAAGGTTTCAGTTTCCTTAAGCCATGTGTGAATTCTACCACTTTTATCATCAGGCACACCCTCAACAACTGCGACATACGCCCTTGTTGCAACTATTTCTGCCCATTTGTCCTGTAATGCCATCTTCATCTTTTCATTTTTAGCAAACATAATAATTCCAGAAGTATCACGGTCAAGGCGATGCACAATAAAAACACGACTTTTGGTGTTCTTCATCTGCATATACTCAGTTAATATATGATAAGCTGTCATATGCTTTTCTTTTTCAGTTGACATAGAAAGCAAGCCAGCTGGCTTATTTATTACAATAATATCATCATCTTCAAAGACAATATCAAGCAATTCAGCTTGCTTTTCAATTTTGGTTGCTGGCTGAGCGATACGAATTTTCTGCCCCTCATGCAACTCATAGTCAAACTGCGTAACCACCTTACCATCAACAAAAACTTCCCTATGTGACAGCAAAGATTTAACATTATTTCTTGAATATTTATTAAGATTTTTCAGCAAAAACTCTAACAATCCACTTGTTTCATTTACAACAATTTCTATATCAGGCTTACGGATAGTTTTCCTCTGCCCTCTTCTTCTTTTAACTTTCCCCACTGGTTTCTCCTTTTTCACAATAAAACTTTGGCTTAAACTAAAATTTTTCTATATAAGAAAAAAGTATTGGGATGCACAATTCAGATACATCACAATACTCTTATTGGTGCCGATGGCCGGGGTCGAACCGGCACGGTATCACTACCACAGGATTTTGAGTCCAGCACGTCTGCCAATTCCATCACATCGGCTTTTATACTACCTAAATATTTTATCACATAAAAACCATTTTGTCAAGATAAATTTTTAAAAAAGCAATATAATATAAATTGCAATATAAAATGACCAACTTAAATAAAAATATTTTCTGTTAAGCGACCAATTAAATTGTTGATAGCATATTTGCTGATTTTCCATCTAAAATCTTGCGTGGATAATGGTTTATCCAGT
>JAEWGD010000040.1 GCA_023388515.1 Bacillota bacterium | reverse complement strand
GCAAAGATAGAAGTAAAATGCCCCAAGTGTTGTAAAACGGAAGTAATAAAATACGGAAAATCTCCTGAAGGAAAGCAAAGATATAAATGTAAAAATAAAAAATGCAAATGCACCACTTTTTTACTAGACTACAGCTATAACGGAGCACAGCCAAATATTGAAAGTGCTATTGCAAACACGGAAGCAGGTGCAAGGCTATGGCTTTGGAGCATAAAAGACTTTTTGATATTATGCGTTCTGCTGATCATATCGGTGGTGATTATGACGCAGTTATGGACTTTTCTGCCCTTTGCTGTTACGGCAATGTTTGCATTTTTAAGTATCAGATTTGAGGAAACAACGGTGATGGATTATATTGTCTGTGCGTTTAGATATTTTGTATCGGTGCAGCAGATATTTATTTGGAGGTAATAAAAGGTTGATTTCCTTAATAATTCGTGATATACTAATAAAAAAAGGTGGTGAACGTATGGATTACAACAGACTTTTTGAATTAAAACAGCAATATAATGACAATAAGAATAAGATTGGTGCAATGTACTTTTACACGGACATAACAAAACATAAAGTAATTCCACTTTAGTTTAGCGATTATATTCAATCAGCTGGTGGCAAAGTGTTACCATATGCGTTTGCTGGACTTGCATGGGCAAATACGGCATATTCAGCTTTCAGTAAGGACCCAGAAGAAAGAGCAAAGCGAAGGGGGTATACCTTAAAGTGATCGATTTCTTTAAGAAATTCTTGCTTACTATAAATATACTATCATTTGTCTGCGTATTGGTTTTCGGTGTGTTTGGCATAGCAGAATATATACTAGGACCAGCAGGAGTTGAGAAGCTACTTAAGAGATTGCATATCCCATGGAGTTATAATCGCGTTTTGATCGTCGGATTTATATGCTTGGCAATTATGATAATCTAATATATTGTACGAAAAAAACTGTCTGGCGAATTATGATAATCTCTTATATTGTACTAAAAAACTGCCTGGCGAATTATGTTGCATATTGTGTTTCTCGGAATTGATAGATTGATCACTCTGGGCAACATCCAAATTGCAATAATCAAATCTTCGGCTATCTCAATTAACGCTGAGTTTAAAATGTTTAAAGTAAAGACAATTTAATATACAAAAGGAGGAATGGAAGCTAAACAATTTGCCTATTCCCTAGGAGAAGTTAAAAAAATCGGAGAATGGGCAGGGCAAAGCAATGTTGTTCAAGCAAGAGTTTCTAACAGCTTTTTGAATATCTTAGATAAAACTCCTATTGATGGCAGCATTTTTCGCCACGGTTCTGTAACAGTATCAGCAGAATTGATTGATAAATTTAATCAGGCTGTAACCCAAATAAAATTTAAGTAGGTGATTATTATCATAAGATTTAGTGCCTCGTTTTTAATTCTTAGAGATAAAACACCAGAAAAAAAAGAATATAACACTAATTTTTGGTGTTCTTTTTTTACCGGAAAGCAAAGAATAATGTGCAGCGTTATATATTTAGGTGATGATTTATTTATGTTACCTGACGTTTGGTATAATGGAATAATAGAGCTTCCTTACGGAGATAGGTTTCCGCCATATGGGGATGCTTTTCAAAAGGATGAGGAGATAGTATTGAACAAAGAGTATCAATTACATTGTGGAGGTTCTTTAGTAGGATACTGCGTGTTAAACACAGTGATGGACGTTCGGTATAATAATTTTGACATTAGAAAGGATGAAGAAGGAAACTATTAGGTTTTTATTATTATAAATAAGGTCAATACCATCTTAATAATAAATAATAATTTATAATGTATGTGCCCTTAATACTAGTACGGTAATCTGGTAAAAGCATAATTAAAGCCATACCCGCAAGCAATAGCTTTCAGCTATACTTGCGGGTATTTTTCTGTCCTTTTTTACATACAGAAAGCGGAAAGGATAAATGAAATCAAAAGCACGCAGTCCACCCAATCAATCTGATTTTCAAAAATTCAGATTGATTGGAGGAAATACAGGTGAAATATGCACCTAGAAAAGTATTTATTTTAGTAAATGAAGGCTATACAGAGCTTACATACGACGAATTCTGCAAAAGGAAAGAAGCGGATGAATCGTATCAAAATAAACTGTTTATCCCGGTTCAGGGATATTTGATGGAAACCGATCTGGAACAATATAAAGCGTTTTACAGAGAAAAAGAGCGTAATGCTTATCTCGAAAGGCTTGATAAGGAAAACGGTCTGCTCTCCATTGATGCCTTATTTAGCCAGCACAAAGATTGAACCAGAATTCATTATATAACAACCGAGTAATACACATTTTTATATTGTTGAAAAATCTTCCAAAATGCATATATCAAGTTTTTTGCCTTATTTTTCATGTATTATTATCGTGAATTAGTAGACGTTTTTTCTGTTTTTTATAAGGATACGGTAAATTTGCTAATAATCATACTAATTCTATAGGAATATTTAATGTAATCGTACAAAATATTTTTTTTGTAATGAAAAGCATTGACAATTCTGTTTAAAATGAATATAATAATATCAAGATAAAACATACCTAACATATATGTAAAGTTTGGAGATTGAAATCATGGTAAAAGTTACTATATTACATAAACGATGTTGCAACTCTTATTTAGTTATAAAAACACAAAAATAATGATTAAGGGTGATAATAATGAGTTTAAATAAAAATTCTCTTTTAATACATGGCGGAACAGATGGCGATAAAATAACAGGAGCAGTAAATGTTCCGATTTATCAGACGTCAACATACAAGCAGATACGCCTTGGTAAGCATACAGGTTATGAATATACACGAACAGGGAATCCAACAAGAGAGGCAGCTGAAAAACTTATTGCAGAGCTTGAAAGTGGGAATTACGGCTTTGCTTTTGCTTCTGGAATGGCAGCAACAACAGCTGTACTTAGTCTTTTTAAATTAGGTGATAAAATTATAATATCAAGCAATGTATATGGCGGAACATTTCGTGTGCTTGACAAGATTTTCAGCAATTTCGGTATCACATATGAAATTGTTGACACAACAGACTTGGAGCTTCTTAATAGAAGTATAACAACAGATGTTAAAGCGGTATTTATAGAAAGCCCAGCAAATCCATTGCTGACAGTTACCGATATTAAAGCAGTATCAGAAATAACTAAAAAGCATGGTGTTCATCTTATTGTAGACAATACATTTATGACACCATATTTGCAAAGACCGCTTGAGCTTGGTGCTGACATTGTGGTTCACAGTGCAACCAAATATTTAGGCGGACACAGTGACCTTGTTGCTGGGCTTGCAGTAGTAAAGGACAAAAATCTTGCAGAAAAGCTTTATTTCATACAGAATTCTACAGGGGGAGTTCTCCCGCCGTTTGATTCATTTATGTTGATAAGGGGAATAAAGACTCTTTCAGTGCGAATGGATAGGCATATCAGCAATGCTGAGGCTGCCGCAAAATACCTTGAAACCAATCCAGCCGTAAAAGAAGTATATTATCCTGGACTTGAGGATAGTCAGGGTTATGAGATACAGAAAAAGCAAGCGGATGGTGCAGGTGGAATGATTTCATTTGAGCTTGCCGACGGACATAGTCCTGCTAGGTTTTTTGATGGATTAAAGCTTATAACTCTTGCTGAAAGTCTTGGCGGAGTCGAATCACTTGCATCTCATCCGTCAACAATGACCCACGCTTCTATCCCACAGGAAATCAGAGAAAAGGTGGGTATAACAGAGAGGCTTATTCGTTTGTCTGTTGGTATCGAGGATGTAAATGACATTATCAAAGATCTTGAAAATGCATTGCATTTCAGCAGAGAGAATTAAGCTTATGGGTATGTATTATAACAGTATTCACGAGCTTATCGGGAATACACCATTAATAAAATTAAATAACCTTGGGATAAAGAAGGGTGTTGAAATTTTTGCAAAGCTTGAGCTTTGGAACCCAGGTGGCAGTGTCAAGGACAGAATTGGTATTTATATGATTAATGATGCCGAAGATAAAGGCTTGCTTAAACCTGGTGGTACGATTATTGAAGCAACGGCAGGCAATACGGGACTTGGAATTGCGGTTGCAGCACTTAACAAAGGTTACAGAGTGATATTTGTTGTGCCGACAAAGTTTTCAGCAGAGAAGCAGACTTTAATTAAAGCGCTAGGAGCTGAAATAATCAATACTCCAAGAGAAGGTGGAATGCTCGGTGCGGCGGAAAAAGCAGAGGAGCTTCTTAAAACAATTCCAAATTCTGTGACCCTAAAACAGTTTGATAATATGAGCAATCCACTTGCACATTATGAAAAAACAGGACCTGAAATATTTAGCCAGCTTGATGGGAATATCAATTATTTCGTTGCAGGAGCAGGAAGTGGAGGGACTTTTTCAGGCATTATGAAGTATCTGAAAGGGAATAATCCTCAGATTAAGGGTATTCTTGCTGATCCGATTGGCTCTACAATCGGCGGAGGAGAACACGCAGATTATGATATTGAAGGTATCGGCAATGATTTTATCGCTAAAACAATGGATATAAATCTTGTAGATGATGTTATAAAGATAAGCGACAAGGAAGCTCTTGACGCATTAAAATTTCTTGCGGCTAAGGAAGGCATTATTGCTGGGTCATCATCAGGAGCGGCACTTGCAGCAGCAATAAAGCTTGCTGATAAAATTGATAAAGGAAGAATAGTAACGGTGTTCCCTGACAGGGGTGACAGGTATTTCAGTAAAAATATATTAGGAGATTGAAAATTATGTGTTGTATGATGAAAAGAGATATAGTTACTAATAAAATATATTAACTTGAACGTAATTCTGTAAAGTCAGCAGAACAGCAGTCAGGTTTTTATCGGACTGCTGTTTTTATTTATAACATTCACGATTGGAGGAATTTAATGTGAAAAAGCTGTATGCAAATCTTAATCGAAACGGCAGGGCAAGAAGTACAATGATAGCAAGGAATGGTAATAAACGAATGTGTATGGGGCTTTGTTTTAAAAGACGATGTATACCGTAAAGGAATGGTTTAATGGACAAAAATATTATAGAAATTAATGACCTTTATAAAACCTTTAACGGAAAGAAAGAAAATGTGGAGGTTTTAAAAGGAATAAATCTTAAAATAGAAAAGGGAGATATATTCGGGATTGTTGGTTTCAGCGGAGCAGGCAAGTCAACACTTATTAGATGTATAAACCGTCTTGAGGAGCCTGATAAAGGTGAAATTGTTATTGATGGAATTGAGATAACGTCTCTTAATAAAAGAGAACTTGATATTCAAAGAAGAAAATTAGGCATGATTTTTCAGACATTTAATCTTTTTGAATCAAAAACGGTATTTCAGAATATTGCATATCCGCTTCAAATTTCAGGTGAAAACAAACAAAAGATAACGGAAAGAACAAAGGAAATTCTTGAACTGGTAGGGCTTACTGATAAAATACACGCCTATCCAGGTCAGCTTTCGGGAGGACAAAAACAAAGAGTTGGCATAGCAAGAGCTCTTGCGAACAATCCTAACGTCTTGTTAAGCGATGAAGCAACAAGTGCACTTGATCCACAGACAACACTTTCGATTCTTGAGCTTTTGAAAGATATAAACAAAAAGCTTGGAATAACAATTTTGTTGATAACTCACGAACTTGAGGTAATAAAATATGCCTGCAATAATATGGCTATTCTTGAAAACGGAGTTATCACAGACAAGGGAAGTGTTCGTGAAGTTTTCATGAAACCAACTTCACAGACAGGTAAAATATTTCTTGAAGTATATTCTGAATTCAAGAAAACCGAATGGACAGGAGGTGCAGGAATATGAGCCTTAGAAACTATAGCTTTTGGGAGGTATTGAAGTCAGCTTTTACAGAAAAAGTGTGGGAAATGCTAATTCCTGCAATATGGGATACCCTTTATATGGTTGTAGTAACTTCTGTAATAACCCTGATTCTTGGAATTATGCTTGGTTTGTTTCTAGTCCTTACAAGTGATGACGGACTTTGTCCATTAATAGCCATCAATAGAACACTTGGAGGTATCATAAACTGCCTTAGGTCGCTGCCACAGATAATTATGATTATTGTAATGCTGCCTGTTGCAAGATTGCTTGTTGGTCAGGCATATGGAGTTAACGCATGTATTCTTGCATTGGCGGCAAGCTGTATTCCAATGTTTGCAAGACTTGTAGAAAGCAGTCTTTTAGAAATATCAAAAGGTAAAATTGAAGCTGCAAAAGCAATGGGCAGCGGCAGTTTAAGAATACTTTTTATGGTTATGATACCAGAAGCTTTGCCGTCATTAATAAGAGGTTTTACAGTTGCATTGATTGCAATAATCTCCATGACAGCACTTGCAGGAAATTTTGGTGCTGGAGGAATTGGGGATATAGCAGTAAGGTTTGGTTTTCAGAGATTTCAGCATGATGTTCTTTTTGCAACAGTGTTTGTATTGATAATAATGGTACAGCTTGTTCAGTTTACAGGAGATTTATTTTCAAAGCTACTATTAAAAAAGTGGCATCTAATTTGATTGAAATAAGAGGAGAAATATAATATGAAAAAGAAAATTGTGGCGATAATTCTATCAGCATTTACGCTAACAGCAGGTGTTTTAACAGGATGCAGTACAGATAAATCTGAAAGCTCAATAACAGCAAAAAAAGAAACACAAGCTGAAGCACACGCAGATACAGAATCAGAAACCGCAGCAACTGAGGTTACAAAGCTTATCGGTTTAGCTGATCTTGTTCCTCATAGTGAACTTATTGAATTTATTAAACCGCAGCTTGAAGCACAGGGGATTGAAATAGAGCTTGTAGGTACTGCTGCTGATGCAACTTGGAATGAAAAGCTTGATAAGGGTGATGTTGATTTTAATTTCTTCCAGCACCTACCTTATCTTGAGGAGTATAACGAAATAAACGGCACAAACCTTGCAAATGCGGGATATATTCATGTTGAGCCGATTGGTGCATATTCAGAAAAATATACAAATGTCGATAAAGTTCCTGAAAAAGCAAAGGTTGTTATTCCAAATGATGCAACAAATGAATACAGAGCACTTAGAATTCTTGAAATTGCAGGGTTTATCAAGCTTGATCCTAATCTTCCAGAGCTTAAAGCATCTGTGACTGATATCGTTGAATACATAAAGCCAATTGAGATTACTGAGATTGATTCAGCACAAATTATTGGATTAGCAGAAGATTTTGACATTTATATTGTTAATACAAATAAGGCTCTTGAAGCAGGAATTGATACATCAAAATATCTGTTTAAAGAGGGTGAGGATTCGCCGTATGCTAATATTGTTGCTGTAAAATCCGAAAAAGCTGATGAGCCAGCAATAAAAGCACTTGTTAAAACACTCCAATCCGATGAAACAAGAAAGTTCATTGAGGATAAATATAACGGAGCGGTTATTCCAGCAAAAATCAGTTAATCTAAATGGGTAGATTTTGATTTCATAATTTATGATGAATAATACTAATCTCTTTTTTAAAGAATTGTGATAAATTTACGATTAAATACACAATAGATTGCTAAAGAGATTAGTTTGAATTCATCAAGATAAAATTGAAAATTTAACATAAAATGCAGAAAGGATTTTATTATTATGGCAAAAAAAATAAAGCAGATTGCAATCTATGGAAAAGGGGGTATTGGAAAATCTACTACCACATCAAATATTAGTGCGGCACTTTCAGATATGGGTTATAAGGTTATGCAGTTCGGCTGCGACCCGAAAGCTGATTCAACAAATACTCTTCGTGACGGAACATATATACCGACAGTTCTTGATGTTTTAAGAGAGAAAAAAACACTTGATGCACATGATGTTATTTTTAAAGGCTATAACGGCATTTATTGTGTTGAAGCAGGAGGGCCTGCTCCAGGTGTTGGATGTGCAGGTAGAGGAATAACAACCGCTGTTCAGCTTTTAAAGCAACAGAAAATTTTTGAAGAGCTTGATCTGGATTATGTTATTTATGATGTTCTTGGAGATGTTGTCTGCGGAGGATTTGCCGTTCCGATTCGTGAAGGCATTGCAGAACACGTTTTCACTGTTTCTTCTGCTGACTTTATGGCTGTTTATGCGGCTAATAATCTTTTCAAGGGTATTCAGAGGTATTCAAATTCAGGGGGGGCACTTCTTGGCGGAGTAATTGCAAATTCTATAACAAATCCATATCAAAAGGAAATTATTGATGATTTTGTATCAAGAACACATACACAGGTTATGGAGTATGTTCCTCGTTCGATTACAGTAACTCAGAGTGAACTGTCTGGCAGAACAACAATTGAGGCTCAGCCTGATTCGGCACAGGCTAAAGTTTACAGAAATCTTGCAAAGAGAATTGATGAGCATACTCAGTCGACAATTCCTTCACCGCTTGATTCACAGCAGCTTAAGGAATGGGCATCATATTGGGCTGATCAGCTTATAGCAATTGAAACAGGTGAAATTCGTGACAAAGCATCTAATATATGATTTTACGGAGGAAATTATATGAGTGAAATTAATCTCAAAGCTCCCGAGGTTCAGATTCGTGAAATAAGGCTTAACTCTTTAACTGGCTTTCAAGGGAATGCGTCAGAGCTTGTAAAAGGTTGTTCTGGATATGGTTTAAAGGATAAGGTGCGTTCGTTTAGTCAGTGCCTTGGATGTTCAACTTCGTTTGCAGCTTGTACTACAGTGCTTATTCAGGATGCGGCAGTAATAAGCCATGGTCCAGTCGGATGTTCTTCATGTCTGCATGAATTCGCATTTACATACAGAGTAAATTCTGAACTTAGAGAAATAAAAAATCCAACACAGAGAAAAATATATTCAACAAATTTGGAGGAACATGACACAATATACGGAGGAAATGAAAAACTTGCAAATGCAATCAGAGAAGTTTATGATAGAGCAAATCCAAAAGCTATTTTTATAATTACAACTTGTGCATCAGGAATAATAGGTGATGATGTAGATGGAATTGCTAATGAAGCAGAGGAAGAACTTGGGATACCTATCGCAGCGATTTTTTGTGAGGGATTTCGTTCAAGAATATGGACATCTGGCTTTGATGCAGGCTATCATGGAATAGCGAGAAAGCTTATAAAACCAGCTACTGAGAAAAGAAATATTATAAATGTTGTAAATTTCTGGGGAACTGACATTTTCACTGAATGGTTTGCAGAATTTGGATATAAGCCAAACTACTTGACTCCATATTCAACTGTTGATGCTATTGCCCATTCATCTGAAGCTGTAGCAACAATTCAAGCTTGTGCAACACTAGGTTCATATCTTGGTGCGGCACTTGAAAAAGATTTCGGCGTTACAGAAATAAAAACCTCACCTCCATACGGAATTGCACAGACTGATAGATGGTTCAGAGAGCTTGGTAAAATCCTTGGCAAGGAACAGGAAGTAGAAGATTTTCTAAAAAAGAAAAAAGAGGAGTATCTTCCTAAGATAGAGCAGTTGCGTGAAAAGCTAAAGGGGAAAACTGCATTTGTTACAGCTGGTGCTTCACATGGACATTCGCTTCTTGCAATACTTGGTGAGCTAGGAATGAAAGCACAGGGTGCAGCTATTTTTCATCATGACCCTATTTATGATAACGGTTCTCCAGAATCAGATACCTTAGGGCATACGGTTAAAGACTATGGTGATGTTCCGAACTATAATGTTTGTAACAAGCAGGAATTCGAGCTTGTAAATCAGCTTAACAGAATTCGCCCTGACATTCTTCTTGCAAGACATGGCGGAATGACATTATGGGGAGCTAAATTCGGAATACCATCACTTCTTATCGGAGATGAGCATTATGGCATGGGTTATGAAGGACTTGTCAACTACGGTGAACGTATTCTTGAAACTCTTGATAATAATGAATTTGTTACTAATCTTGCTAAAAATGCTATAAATCCATATTCTAAATGGTGGCTTGAACAAAAGCCTCATACTTTTTTGGGAGGCGATGAATAATGTCAGGAATAATTGAACAGGAACGCTATACCTGTGCTATAGGTGCATTGCAGTCGGTAGTTGCAATAAAAAGAGCAGTACCGATTCTTCATTCAGGTCCTGGCTGTGGAACAATGGTAAACGGTTTTTTTGAACGTTCAAGAGGATATGCTGGCGGAAATACTTCACCCTGCACAAATTTCGGTGAAACAGAGGTTGTTTTCGGCGGAACAGAAAGACTAAAGCAAATTATCGAAAATACATATAAGGTTCTTGATACTGATTTGCAGGTTGTTGTAACTGGCTGTACAGCTGATATTGTTGGTGACGATGTTGCATCTGTTGTGAATGAGTTCGCTAACAACGGAAAACCTATTGTTCATGTTGAAACAGCAGGCTTTAAATCAAATAATTTAGTAGCACACAGTAATGTTATCAATGCAATAATTAATCAATATGTTGATAAATTTACTACAGAAAATCCAACTCGTTCAAATAAAAAGCTTGTCAATCTTTTTGCTTCAATTCCATATCAGGATCAATTCTGGAAAGGCAATCTCAAAGAATACAAGCGACTTCTTGAGGGAATAGGTCTTGAAGTAAATATTCTTTTCGGTCCTCATTCGAGCGGAGTAAATGAATGGCAAACTATTCCGAAAGCTAACTTTAATATACTTGTTTCACCTTGGTATGGTGAGCCAATTGTAAAGAATCTCGAAGAAAAGTATGATCAACCGTATTATCATTTCAGATACATTCCAATTGGTGCAAATGAAACGATAAACTTTTTAAATGGAGTTATAGAATTTGCCAATGAAAATGGTGCAGAGCTTGATGAAGAAAAAGCAAGGAACTTTATTAGTGAAGAAAATAATGCATATTATGATGAAATAGATAATCTTGCAACATTTTTGACTGAATTCCGATATGGACTTCCGAACCATTTTCATATTCTACATGATGCAGGCTATGTTGTTGGACTCTCAAAATTTCTTTTGCATGAAGTTGGAATTATACCGAAAGAGCAGTTTATTGTGGATAATACTCCTGAGGAATATATTGCTCAGGTAACTGCTGACTTAAAATCAACATCTGATAAGCGTGAGATTCCAGTATATTTTAATCCAGATGCAGGAGCGTTGCAGGATGTTATAAGAAAGCTTGAAAATAAAGGCAGAGGTATTATTTTAGGCAGTGGCTGGGATAAGGAGCTTGCAAAAGAAAAAGATTTTGATTTCTTGTCAATTTCAGTTCCAACGCCGTACAGATTGGTTCTAACAACAAACTATGTCGGTTTTACAGGAGGTTTAAGGGTAATTGAAGATATTTATGACACTGTGCTTTATTCATACAAATAAGAGGTGAAATATATGTCAAGAATAGCACTTGCAACAACAGATGGAAAATTTATAAATGAACATTTCGGAAGAGCAAAAGTTTTTTATATTGTTGATATTTCAAATGATGGATACACTTATTTAGAAAAAAGACAAGTTGAAAAATGCTGTAATAATGGTGAACATAATGAAAGTGATTTTGATAATGTAATAAATGTGCTAACTGATTGTGACGCGGTTTTTGTTAGCAGAATTGGATTAGAAGCATCTGCATACCTTATTTCAAAAGGATTAAGAGTATTTACTGCACCAGGATTTATTGATGATGTTATGAAAAAGATTATTGAAGATAAAGTTTTATAAAAAAGACATCACCGCAACTAAAAATGCGGTGATGTCAATTAGACAATACTATTAATCAGTGAGTATAAAAGATTTTTATCTAGCTTGCAAAATGGCATCGGAGGAGCAGGTTCATTTTCATATTCGCCCAGTTGTTTTTCAAGCCAAATGGTGTCACGCCACTTTCCTAGCTTAAATCCTGTATTATGAAATATAGCTGTTTCTTTAAACTCGAATTTTTCATGCAAAGCAATACTTTTAGTATTTGGATACGTAATGCAGGCATATGCTGTTTTATATCCTTGGGCAGTAAGAATTTTAAGAAGAGCAGTATAAAGTTTTCCTGAAATTCCTAAACGCTGATATTTTTTGTTAACGTAAACAGAAGTTTCTGCATTCCACATAAAAGCTTCGCGTTCTCGCTGTTTTCCAGCATAAGCGAAACCTGCTACAGTTCCATCAATCTCATAAACAAGATAGGGAAATTGCTCGGTACAATGTAGTATTCGGTCAGAAAACTCAGCCGTTGTCGGAACAGTATATTCAAATGTAACATCGCTGTTTAGAATATATGGAGCATATATATCAAGAATTGCTTGTGCATCTGCCAAATCATCAGTATTAACAAAACGTATTATAGAGGTGTTCATAAAATATTCTCCTTAAATATAATACATAATAGACTGATCACTAGTGTTTTTGTCAGCTTCTTTAACAAGATTTTCAAGTGTTACACAGCTAAGTGACTTCTTGATATCCTCATCTAAAGCATTAAAAACTAAAGAATGCAAAGCTTTTTCGTAGGCAGGAGCAGATTCTGAAACAGTTTCCTCTGCTTTTTCAAAAAGAATGTTTTCAATTGAAGAAAGAATATCAAAGACAGTAATCTCACTAGGTAAACGAGAAATCTGGTATCCGCCCTGAGAACCTTTTACAGAGGTAACAAGTCCTCCTTTTTTAAGAAGAGCAAAAACCTGTTCAAGATATATTTTAGAAAATCCGAATTTTTCAGAAATGCTTATTACAGTAATAAATTTTCCGCTGTCAAAGTGTGCAGCCATATTAATCATTGATACAAGCGCATAACGCCCTTTTGATGAAATTCTCAATTCTATCCCTCCATAACATATTTGTATTATATGTATTAATGATACAATAAAAAAACAGCTTTGTCAATGATTTTGATTAAATTAAATCGAAATAGCATTATACTAATCTTCATTTTGAAAGGTGGTCATAATTATGTCATGCTATAGTGAAGTTAAGATTGACACAAGGCTTAAACATATAGCAAACCGTCACCCATGCTTCAGCGGTGAAGCAAACTTTAAGAATGGCAGATTGCATCTTCCAGTGAGCCCAAGCTGTAATATCCAGTGTAAATTCTGTAAGCGGAGTATAAATAAGCTTGAAAACCGTCCTGGTGTTTCACAGACTATACTTTCTCCTGAAGCTGCAAGTGGTCTAGTCAGTAAGGCACTTGAAATCTGTCCTGAAATAACTGTTGCAGGAATAGCAGGGCCAGGTGATACTCTTGCAACGCCTTATGCAATCGAAACATTCAAGCTTATTCACGAAAAATACCCTGAACTGATAAACTGTCTAAGCACTAACGGACTTTTACTGGAAAGATATACCGATGAATTATTTGATGCTGGAGTAAGAACTGTAACAGTAACTGTAAATGCGGTTAATCCTGAAATACAGGAAAAAATATGTTCATGGATTGTATATGACGGAATAAAGTATATCGGCAGAGAAGCGGCTGAGATACTTGTTGAAGCTCAAAAACGAGGTATAAGGAAGCTGGCTGCTCTTGATATGCTGATTAAAATTAACATTGTTCTGATTCCTGGAATAAATGATAATCATATTGGTGAAATTGCTGAAACGGTTAAGAAATATGGAGCAAATCTTATAAACATAATTCCGCTTATTCCGCAGCATGAGTTTTCAAATATTGAAGCCCCAAGCTGTACACTGCTTAACACTGTAAGAACAGAAGCAGAAAAATATCTGCCTGTTTTCAGGCACTGTCAGCATTGCCGTGCTGATGCCTGCGGAATTCCGGGGAAAGGTGATTTATCGGCTCTTTTATATGAAACAAGCGGAATTCCTCAAACATTTTCGCATGGATAAAAAAAGTTATAAAACCCCTTGACAAAATAAAAATAATGGTATATACTTAAACCATAGCAAACAGATATGTGATATATGATACTTGAATGGAGGAAATTTTTATGTCTAAAATTAATAAAAGCTTAACTGATTTAATCGGAAGAACCCCTTTGCTTGAACTTGTGAATTATGAGAAGAAGCATGAGCTAAAGGCAACATTGATTGCAAAACTTGAATATTTCAATCCCGCAGGAAGTGTTAAAGATAGAATAGCAAAGGCTATGATTGAAGATGCAGAGGAAAAAGGTATCCTTAAAGAGGGTTCAGTAATTATTGAGCCAACAAGTGGTAATACTGGAATTGGCCTTGCAGCAGTTGCATCAGCAAGGGGGTATAGAATTATCCTTACTATGCCAGAAACAATGAGTATTGAACGCAGAAATCTGCTCAAAGCATACGGTGCAGAGCTTGTTCTTACTGAGGGTACAAAGGGAATGAAGGGTGCTATTGCTAAGGCTGATGAATTAAAAGAAGAAATAGAAAATGCTGTTGTATTAGGGCAATTTGTAAATCCTGCAAATCCTGCTGTTCATAGAAAAACCACAGGTCCTGAAATATGGGAAAATACTGACGGTAAAGTTGATATTTTTGTTTCAGGTATCGGCACAGGCGGAACAATATCTGGAACAGGTGAATATCTAAAGTCTAAGAACCCTGATATAAGAATTGTAGCTGTTGAGCCAAAGGATTCACCAGTGCTTTCAGAGGGAAAAGCAGGACCGCATAAAATTCAGGGAATTGGTGCAGGATTTATTCCAGAAACTCTTAACACATTAATTTATGATGAAGTAATTACTGTTTCAAATGAAGATGCTTTTGAAGTGGGAAGAGAGATTTCTAAAACAGATGGTGTTCTTGTTGGAATTTCATCAGGAGCAGCACTTGCAGCTGCTACGGAGCTTGCAAAACGTCCTGAAAATGCAGGAAAGGTTATAGTTGCTATTCTGCCTGATACTGGTGAAAGGTATCTTTCAACTGCTTTGTTTGCAGAATAAATGCAAAAAAAAAAATTATATCCGCTTCATTTAAAATTTTAATGAAGCGGATTTTTTATAAAATTATAAGGAGTATATAGCATGAGCAGATATAATTTTGATGAAGTTATTGACAGAGATAATACGAATTCGGTAAAATATGATTTTATGGCAGAACATAATATGCCTGCTGATGTTATGCCTTTCTGGGTAGCGGACATGGATTTTCGCACACCGCCCGCTGTATCTGAAGCACTTATAGAACGCTGTAAACATGGAATTTTTGGCTACACCGATATAAATAATGATTATTTTAATGTTGTTTCTAAATGGTATAAAAATAGGTTTGACTTTACTGTGAAACGTGAATGGCTTATCGTCACACCTGGAGTAGTTTTTGCAATATGTGCAGCAATAAGAGCTCTTACAAAAGATGGTGATGGAGTGCTGATACAAAGACCAGTTTATTATCCTTTTTCAAATGTTATTAAGGACAACAACCGAAAACTTGTTAATAGTCCGCTTATTTATAAAAATGGGAAATATGAAATAGATTTTGATGACTTTGAAAAGAAAATTATTGAAAACAACGTAAAATTGTTTCTTTTATGCAATCCTCATAATCCTGTCGGAAGAGTTTGGACAGTGGAAGAACTGAAAAAAATTGGTGTCATATGCATTAAACATAGAGTTATAGTTATTGCAGACGAAATTCATTCTGATTTTATCTTTAATAATAACAAACATATAAATTTTGCAAGTTTGTCAAAACATTTATCAGATATAACTATTACTTGTACATCACCTAGTAAAACATTTAATCTTGCAGGATTACAGATTGCAAATATTTTCATTGATAATGAAAGCATAAGAAAAGCTGTTTATAAAGAAATAAGAAAAACGGGATATGGTAACCCGAATACAATGGGTGTTATTTCTGCTCAAGCTTCATACGAATATGGTGAAAAGTGGCTTGATGATTTGATATTATATCTTTCTGATAATATTGATAAAACTAAAAGCTTTATTGCTGAAAAAGCACCAATGCTTAATGTAATTGAACCAGAAGGAACTTATCTTTTGTGGATTGATTTTAAAAAACTAGGGTTAAATGATAAAAATCTTAACAATATTATTGTAAATAAAGCTAAGCTTTGGCTTGATGGAGGCACAATGTTTGGCGATGAGGGTAAAGGATTTCAAAGAATAAATATTGCATGCCCATGGTCAAAGCTTAAAAATGGTTTGGATAAACTTATTTTAAATTTATAATTCATATCATAGTAAAACTATATAGAATATATGATAAATGGTGTGAGTAATTTGTATGAGTTTCTGAACATTAAAAAGATAGTCCAAAAGCATTGACATGAACTCATTTTCGATATATAATCAGTAAATCAAATATAGTATTTATATATGATTAATATGTATTGTAAAAGGGAGAAATCATTATGAAAATCACTTATCAAGGGAAATATAAGCGATTTGAGCATGAACGAATGTGCAGTTTGCGATGTTAAAAACTATGCTTATTTTTATAAAATTAAATTAATCAAATATAAAGGAGTTATTTACATGAAAAATATAATAAAAAAGATTACATCAATTGCCCTTGCAGGTGTTATTGGAATTTCATTTGCTGCCTGCCAAAAGGAAGAAGCTGCAAAGTCAATAAAAGTTGGCTTTTGCCCTGGACCTTACAGCGATATGTTTAAGGAAGCAATTCAGCCATCACTTGAAGATAAGGGTTACAAAATTGAAATTGTTGAGTTTTCTGACTATGTTCAGCCAAATAAAGCACTTGCAGCAAAAGAAATTGATGTAAACATTTTTCAGCATTCTGTATATCTGAAAAAGTTTTCAGAGGATAATGGTCTTGATTTAAGCTACATAAAGGAAATACCTACAGCTGGAATGGGAATCTTTTCAGATAAATATAAATCACTTGACGAGATCCCTAATGGTGCTACAGTTGCAATCCCTAATGATGAAACTAATCTTGCAAGAGCACTTAGAGTTCTTCAGCAAGCAGGTTTAGTAAAAATTAAGGAAGATGCTAATCCGGCAAAGGCAACTCAGAATGATTTGTCTGAAAATATTAAGAAGTTAAAATTTGAAGAAATTGAAGCACCACAGCTTCCAAGAAGCCTTGACAGTGTTGATGTTGCAGTAATAAATGGTAACTTTGCAATCGGTGCAGGACTAAAGCTTTCTGATGCACTTTATAATGAGGTTTTAGGTGACGGCTATGTAAATGTTATTGCAGTAAGAACCGAGGACAAGGATTCAGAACTTTCAAAGGATATTGTTCAAATAGTAGAATCTGATGCATTTAAAAAGGTTGTTGAAAATCCTGGTGGGCAGTATGTATCATTCCAAAAGCCTAAGGATTATTGAGTTTAAACTGTTTGGGGCGGACGTTTTGCCTGCCCCATTTATTTTTTAAGGAAGGAGCTAATACTAATCTTTAATTAAAGTAATGACATAAAATCAATGCAAAACCACATATATTAAAGCTTTTGATTGATTTTTTGAACATTTATTGATTGAAAATTAGTATAGTATATATCATGATTGAATTTAAGAATGTTGATGTCAGCTTTACAAATGGTGGTAAAGAATTCAGTGCAGTAAAAAAAGCTTCACTTATAATTGAAAAGGGTGACATTTTCGGAATAGTAGGTTCAAGCGGTGCTGGAAAAAGTACGCTTCTTCGCACAATAAATCTTCTTCAGCAAATATCATCAGGTGATTTATTGATAAACGGTGAAAGTGTAATTGGATATAAAGGTGAAAAGCTGCGGAATTTACGCAGAAATATCGGAATGATTTTTCAACATTTCAATTTGGCAGAGAATAAAACTGTTTATCAAAATATTGCATTTGTTCTAAGAGCGGCAGGAAAAAGCAAGGAAGAAACTGGCATTCGTGTAAAAGAGCTTTTAGAAATGGTTAATCTTACAGAAAAAGCTGATTCATATCCGTCAAGGCTTTCAGGCGGGCAAAAACAAAGAGTTGCAATAGCAAGGGCACTTGCAAATAATGCAGAAATTCTTCTTTGTGATGAAGCTACATCGGCACTTGATCTTGAAACAACAGCTTCAATTTTAGAACTTTTAAAAAAGCTTAATCAAAGATTAGGAATTACAATAGTAGTTATTACACATGAAATGGATATTGTTAAGAGCATATGCTCCCATGTTGCTGTAATGAATCAAGGTGAAATTGTCGAAATCGGTAATGTATATGAAATTTTCACTAAGGCTCAGAATGCATTTACAAAACAGCTTATCAGCCATACACTTAAATTTCATCTTCCTGAAGAAATAATTAATAACATAAAAGGAACTGTAATAAAAATAACTTATCAGGGTAACAATGCAAACAATCCAATTTTATCGTATGCCGCAAATTCATGTGGTATTGGGTTTAATATTTTACTTGGAAAGATTGAATATATTAACAACACCCCACTTGGAATTCTCTATGTAAATCTTCTCGGGGAACAGCAATATGTTGATATGGCAATACAATATCTTAAAGACAATACCGAAAGTGTGGAGGTGATTTTGAGTGAAAATAAATCTAATTGATTCGTTGCTGAAAGCATTTGGAGAAACAGCACTTATGGTTTTAATATCACTTGTGTTTTCAATTATTCTTGGTGGACTTTTAGGACTTGTTTTATTTTCAACTTCCAACCATCTTTTTGTAAAAAACAGAATTATAAATGAAACAGTGGGAATTATTATAAATATAACACGATCTATTCCTTTTTTAATACTATTGGTATTACTGATTCCATTATCAAAATTAATTGTACACACTTCCATTGGACCTACAGCGGTTGTTGTGCCTCTTTCAGTTGCTTCTATCGCTTTTTATGCAAGACTGGCTGAAATATCTTTTTCGGAGGTTGCCAATGGTGTTATTGAAGCGGCAATTGCTTCAGGAGCAAAGAAAACATACATTATATTGCATATACTTATTCCAGAGGCTTTGCCTCAGCTGATTAAAAACATAACTGTTACAGCAGTATCACTTATTGGATATTCAGCTATGGCAGGAACAGTCGGCGGCGGCGGAGTAGGTGACCTTGCAATTCGTTATGGTTATCAGCGATATCAGACAGATGTAATGCTTATATGCGTTGCGTTGTTAATTGTAGTTGTGCAAATTTTACAGTTCGGCGGTGATTTTGCTGCAAAAAAGCTTAATAAAAAATAATAAAGGCGGTTTATATTATGAGTGATAAAAAATATTGGGATGAAAAAATAGAAACAATCTCAAGAGAACGGCTTGAAGAATTACAGCTTGAAGAACTAAAGGAGATAGTAGCTTTTGCATACGAAAACTCTCCTTATTATAAAAGAGCATTTGATGAAAAGGGAGTCAAACCACACGATATTAAAACACTTGCTGACATTCAGAAATTTCCTTTCGTAAACAAAAAAACAGAGCGTGATACACAAGGTGTTGGGAGCTTTCTCGGTGAAATGGCAGCAGTTAGTGAGGATGATGTTGTTTTTATTTCAACATCAAGTGGTTCAACAGGGGTTCCTACGGTAAGTCCGTTTACAAAAAAAGATTTTGACGAATTTCAAGATGTAGAAAGCAGACTTTTTTATGCAGCAGGAATGAGAAAAACCGACAGATATGTTCATGCACTGAATTTCTCATTATTTGTAGGAGGTCCTGACGTAATAGGAGCTCAGAATCTTGGGGCATTATGTATTTGGGTAGGAACAGTTCCGTCTGACAGACTGTTGTTTATTCTTAAAGAATTTCAGCCGACAATGATATGGACTACGCCATCTTATGCGTGGCATTTGGGTGAAACAGCTAAGAAGAATGGAATTGACCCTGCAAAAGATTTATCAATAAATAAAATAATCGTTGCAGGAGAAGCGGGTGGTTCTATTGAAGCAACAAGAAGTGCCATTGAAGAGCTATGGGGTGCAAAGCTTTATGATTTTTATGGCATTTCCGATATTTTTGGAGCATGTGCCGGAATGTGTGAGGAACGAAATGGACTGCATATTGCTGAAGACCATATTCTTGTTGAGGTTCTTGATGTTAAAACAGGAGAAACTTTAGCTGATGGTGAAAGAGGCGAGCTAGTTCTCACGACACTGCGAAAGCACGCAAGACCAATGATTCGTTTTAAAACAGGCGATATAGGCTTTGTAAACCGAAATAAATGCTCATGTGGAAGAACTCATGCAAGAATAAATATTGTTGGACGTCTTGATGATATGTTTATTGTTTCTGGTGTTAACGTGTTTCCAAGTGATATTGAATTTGTAATAAGAGGACTTGAGGGAATTACAGGGGAATATTTAATCAGAGTATTTGAGCAGAATTATACTCAAAAATATAAGGTTGAAATTGAAAAATCGGATAATAATACCGAACTAGATGAATTGCTTGCTCTTCGTGTTTCCAATGCTTTAAAAGCTAGAATAGGTGTCAAACCTGCTGAAATCATTGTTCATAAGGATAACACTCTACCAAGAGCTACACATAAAGCAAAAAGACTGATTGATGAAAGAAATCTTACATACAATATTTGATGTTTTATTATAAATATGCTATAATATTCATCAACATATCTTTGGAAGGATGTATAAATATGCCTGAACTCAGTAGCAGAACAAATGGCTTTACAGATTCGGTTATTAGAAGAATGACTAGAATATCGAATCAATATAATGCGGTAAATCTATCGCAGGGTTTTCCTGACTTTGATCCTCCTAAGGCAATTCTCGACAGGCTTGCTGAAATTTCACACATAGGTCCGCATCAGTATTCAATAACATGGGGGGCACAAAATTTTAGGGAGGCACTTGCTAAAAAGCAATCACGCCTTATGGGTAGGGAAATTGATCCGAACAGCGAAATTGTTGTTACTTGCGGAAGTACAGAGGCAATGATGGTAGCTATGATGACCGTTACAAATCCAGGCGACAAAGTTATTATTTTTTCACCTTTTTACGAAAATTATGGAGCAGATACAATTCTTTCAGGAGCAGAACCGATATATGTACCACTTACTCCTCCTCAATTTAATTTTGATGCAGATGTTCTTGAAGAAGCGTTCAGACAAAATCCGAAAGCTATTATTATTTGTAATCCATCAAATCCGAGCGGAAAAGTGTTTTCATATGATGAACTTAAAATAATAGCAGACCTTGCTGAAAAATATGATACTTTTGTTATCACCGATGAAGTATATGAACATATAGTTTATACACCATATAAGCATACATATTTCGCCTCACTTCCTAATATGTTTGAGCGAACTATTTCGTGCAGCTCTCTTTCAAAAACTTATTCAATAACAGGATGGCGACTTGGTTATATTATTGCTCCTGTCCATATTGTTGATACCGCTAAAAAAGTTCATGATTTTCTTACTGTTGGTGCGGCGGCACCTTTGCAGGAAGCGGCTGTTGTTGGACTAAATTTCGGTGATGAATATTATTCTGAACTGCAAAAAAAATATACAGCAAAACGGGAGTTATTTCTAAAAGGACTTGATAATATTGGGCTGAACTATTCAACTCCACAGGGGGCTTATTATGTAATGATTGATATTACAGAATTTGGATATGAAAGCGACTTGAGATTTTGTGAATGGCTTGCTAAAGAAGTTGGTGTTGGTGCGGTTCCTGGTTCAAGCTTTTTTAAAGAAAATATTAATAATTTTATACGTTTTCATTATGCAAAAAAAGATGAAACGCTGTATGCCGCACTTGAACGCCTTTCAACAATAAAGAAAAAAAGTAATTAAATCAGAATATGATTGAAAACATACAAAACCTATGGTATAATAGTAGAAACAAAGAAAGGGAGAAGCAATGAAAATTTCAACAAAAGGACGATATGCAATAAGGTTTATGATTGATTTGGCTGAACATTGTGAAGATGGTTTCGTTTCTCTTAAAGATATTGCAGAGCGTCAAGAAATTTCTGTAAAATATCTTGAACAGATTGTTACTGTGCTATGCAAAATAGGTTTTTTAAAGAGTCTGCGTGGTTCACAAGGAGGGTATAAGCTTGCAAAGCCTGCCTATGAATATACTATAGGGAATATATTGCGTGTTACAGAGGGTGGGCTTGTCCCTGTTGCTTGTCTTGAAGATGAGAATAACCAATGCCCTAGATATAATAAATGTCGGACAATAGATTTTTGGAAAGGTCTTTATGATACTGTAAATAACTATGTTGACCATGTTAAGTTATCAGATTTGGCAAAAACAACGGAAAAGCAACTTGATTAGTGATATAAACTTGTGAAAAATAAAGTTATATTTCCTATTGACATGATGGTAAATGCGTGGTATTATAATATCATACAAAAAAGATATGATTAATATATAATAAAAATAAGGAAGTGATCGCCATGTATCTGATTTTTAAAATGCTAAGAAAGAACTGGAGAAATGGGCGAATGTGTATTATTACCTTTTGAACAAAGCAGTAGTTAATAATATATAATTGAAAGAGGTATAATACTATGAGTAACAGAAAATATAGATTTGAAACACTCCAGCTTCATGTAGGGCAGGAAAAACCTGATTCAGCAACAGATGCACGTTCAGTTCCGATTTATCAGACTTCCTCTTATGTTTTTGCAGATTCAGCACAGGCAGCAGGACGTTTTGGACTTTCAGAGGGTGGGAATATTTACACAAGAATTATGAACCCAACTTCTGATGTTTTTGAAAAGAGGATAGCAGCTCTTGAGGGTGGAAAAGCAGCGTTAGCAGTTGCGTCAGGAGCAGCGGCAATAACCTATGCGATTCAAAATATTGCAGTTTCAGGTGATAATATTGTTTCGTCAAAATCAATTTATGGCGGTACATATAATCTTTTTGCACATACTCTTGTGGACTTTGGAATTACTACAACTTTTGTTGATGATAATGATTTATCAAACTTTGAAAAAGCTATTTTACCGAATACAAAAGCAATTTTTATTGAGAGTCTTGGTAATCCTAATTCAAATGTAATTGATATTGAGGAGCTAGCAAAGATTGCACATAAAAACGGTATTCCTCTTATTGTTGATAATACATTTGCAACGCCGTATTTTTTAAGACCAATTGAATATGGTGCAGATATTGTAGTTCATTCTGCAACAAAGTTTATAGGTGGTCATGGGACATCAATAGGTGGAGTAATTATTGATGCAGGTAATTTTGACTGGACACAGAATGATAAATTTCCAGGGATAACAAAGCCAAATCCTAGCTATCATGGTGCAGTTTTATCAACTGTTGCAGGAGAACTTGCATATATAATTAAAGCAAGGGTAACGCTTTTAAGAGATACAGGGGCGACACTTAGTCCATTTAATTCATTCCTATTTTTACAAGGACTTGAAACGTTGTCGCTTCGTGTTGAACGCCATGTTGAAAACGCATTGAAAGTAGTTGAGTTTTTATCAAATCACCCAGAGGTAGAAAAGGTTAATCACCCGTCAATTAAGGAAAATCCATATCATAAGTTGTATAAAAAGTATTATCCTGATGGTGCTGGTTCTATTTTTACATTTGAAATTAAAGGCGATGCTGATAAGGCAAAAAGGTTTATTGATAATCTTGAAGTTTTCTCGCTACTTGCTAATGTTGCAGATGTAAAATCACTTGTTATTCATCCTGCAAGCACTACACATTCACAGCTAAGTGCTGAGGAACTCTTGGATTCAGGCATAAAACCAAATACAATCCGTCTTTCAATCGGTACAGAGCATATTGATGATATTCTCTTTGACCTTGAGGAAGCATTTAAGTCCGTAGAATAAATAAAACCCAAAGCCGAAAGCTTTTTAGTTTTCGGCTTTTTAATTAGCTGATGGAGTCAGTTAAATCATGTTTGCAAACAACAATTAACATTAAATTTTTAGTCTGTACATTTTATGTTGCAAATTGTAATTATAACGAATTATTTTTCAAAAGCCCTTGACAAATAATTAATAATATGATAAAATATTATTCGTTGGCTAGTTCAAAATAATTAGGGGTATAGCTCAGCCGGTAGAGCAGTGGTCTCCAAAACCACGTGCCGAGGGTTCGATTCCTTCTGCCCCTGCCATTAAGTTTCGTCAAAACCGATATTACATCAAAAACCTACATATTTATGTAGGTTTTTGATGTTTTTGAGCAAAACCTTTTAGTTGAAGACCATAAACCCTTGATTTTACCATACTATGGTGAAATCAAGGGTTTATTTCAATAAGTTATTTTTATATACCCAAAAGCTTTTGTCGAATTCTAGTTTAAATCAACGTATTTTCGTAAGTTATAGGCAGATTAAAGCAAGCACGATAAAAAACCAAGTATTCTATTAAATGATAAAAAACTTTATATTTACAAATAATAGTTTAAAAATGATAAAATATATGGTATAATTAGTTTTGTTGAATTGGAAGTGGGGTTTAAGAGAAATGCAAATTAACCGATTATTTGAAATAGTTTACATACTGCTTGAAAATCAAACAGTTACCGCTTCAGAGCTTGCAGAAAGGTTTGAGGTTTCAACAAGGACGGTATATCGTGATGTTGAAACGCTTTCGCAGTCTGGAATTCCTGTGTATATGAGGAAAGGAAAAGGTGGTGGAATTTCACTTTTGCCTAATTTCATCTTTAATAAAGCAGTCCTCACCAAAGTGGAAAAGGCTGATATATTGTCATCAATGAAGGCAGTGAGTGCCGTCAATCTTTCAAAGGGGAATTCTGCCTTTAATAAGCTTAGTTGTATGTTAGGTAAGCAAAATTCCGACTGGATTGAGGTTGATTTTTCGTCATGGGGATATTTTGAGAATGATGCCGACTATTTTGATAAAATAAAAACTGCTATAATTGAAAAGATAGTTATAAACTTTATTTATGCAAGTGGAAAGGCAGAAAAACTCAAGCGTGAGGTTATGCCTTTAAAGCTTGTTTTCAAGGGGGCAGCGTGGTATCTTTACGGTTTTTGCAGAATTCGTGAGGATTACCGATTTTTCAAGCTAAGAAGAATAAACAGCCTTTTTGTAACCGATGAACACTTTGATTTAACTGTATCAGAAAAGATTGTTACTGGACAAAAGATTGATACAGGCTCGTATATAAAGGCTGAACTTGAAATATCTGAAAAAATGGCATTTCGTGTTTATGATGAAATCAGTAGCTATAAAATTAATGAAAACGGTGATTTTCTTTGTAAATTATATTTGCCAGATATAAATTCAATTTGCAACTATGCAATTTCCTTTGGTGAACATTGTACAATTATTTCTCCAAAAAAAGCTGTTGAGGAAATGAAACGCAGACTTGAGGAAATGAAAAATAATTATTTGTAATATGACACGCTGTTGTCATGTTACAAGAGATATAATGTGATTACTAAATTAGAAAGAGGTAATTATTATGAACTATGAAATCGTTAATCTTGAGGAGAAAATCGTTGTTGGAGTTACGGCTAGGACAGGCAATAATGACCCTGATTGCACAAAAATTATCGGTGGCTTGTGGGAAGAATTTATGTGCAAAGGAGTATGCACCTCATTAAAAAACAAGGCGAATGAGTATTGTATCGGTCTTTATTCCGATTATAATTTTGATGAAATGACGTATGCTGTAACTGTTGGTGCAGAGGTTTCCGAAAACGCTAATCCTGAGCTTTCTGCAAAGACAATTCCAGCTGGCAAGTATGCAATGTTCAATGTTAAAGGCGATGTTGTAACTGATGTAGCAAATGCATGGGAGAAAATTTGGGCATTGCCACTTGAAAGAACATATATCGCTGATTTTGAGGAGTATTTAAGCAATGAAAATGGTGTTGCAGATGTGAATATCTATGTTGCGTTAAAATAAAAAGTGGTGAAGTTGATTGAATATATTTGTACTTGATAAAGATATGATAAAAAATGCAGAATATCACTGTGACAAGCATGTTGTAAAGATGATTGCTGAATATAATCAGCTTTTGTGTTCGGCTTATTATTTTACAGAAAACATCCCAGATGGAATATATAAGCTGACACATCAAAATCATCCATGTGCAAAATGGACAAGGGAATCGCTGTCAAACTGGATATGGTTAAGAGATATGAATTTGATATTATGCAAAGAATATACATTTAGATATGCAAAAACTCATAAGGGTGAAACGCTTTGCAAGTCGCTTATAGCACCTAATATTGAGGATAGGGGCTTGAGTGAATTTGCTCAGGCGATACCTGAAAAGTATAAATCTGATGATGTGGTTGAGGCGTATCGAAAATATTATAATGCTGAGAAAAGGCATATTTTCAATTGGAAGTACAGGGCTGTTCCTGATTGGGTTGAGTATTGATAAATTTAGAGAGGGTACTGCTGAATTTATGAGTAAGGCAATTGAGATTTACTGCGAAAAAAAATAATAGGCAAGGATTGCTTTGGATTAACAAAATGATAAATTTTTGAAGAACATTTTAATGCAAGGTTAAATCTATTGCAAACCTCAAGTATATCCGACATTCCTTTGCTTGTGGATTCTATATTTAATAATAAAAACTAAGATGTGGAGTTAATAACGAATACTCTATAAAAAGCAGTCAATCCTCGACTGCTTTTTTCATGCCCAAAGGAGGAAACTGTTATTTGTATGAAGATAACTTGCATTTATTATGTTAAAATATGCATCATGAGTATATAAATAGAAAACATTTTAACAAAGAGTTAAAAATTTTAATAAAAATAAAGAATGTTAACAGTTTGTTCATTTCTTTTTAGGTGAAAATATATTATAATGGTAAGTATCTATTCATTGTTAGAAGAAAGGAGAAAACTATGTCACATTACGATTATACAAATATAAATCAAAAAATAACTGAACTTACTGACATATGCAAAAAGAACTATAATATTAATCCTGAACTTTATAATAAGTATGAGGTTAAGCGAGGATTAAGAGATTTAAACGGAAAAGGTGTTATGGCTGGCTTGACAGATATAAGCGAGGTTCGTTCAACTGAGATAGTTGACGGTAAGGAAGTGCCATGTGTAGGGAAGCTTTTTTATCGTGGAGTTGATGTTGAAGAGATAGTTAATGGATTTATTGATGAAAAGCGATTTGGGTTTGAGGAATCAGCGTATCTGCTTCTTTTTGGGGAGTTGCCTACAAAAGAAGAGTTGGATGATTTTATGAGCTTGCTGGCTGATTTTAGACGTTTGCCAAGTACATTTGTAAGGGACATAATCATGAAGTCCCCAAGTGAGGATATCATGAACGCTCTTTCAAGAAGCGTGCTTTCACTTTATTCTTATGATAATATGGCGAATGATACTTCGGTTGATAATGTTTTAAGGCAATGCCTTCAGTTGATAGCGTTATTCCCAGTACTTTCGGTTTATAGCTTTCAGGCTTATAGCTACTATAAGAATGGTGAGAGTCTTTATATTCACCGTCCTAAACCTGAACTATCGACGGCTGAAAATATTCTGTATACATTACGTCCAGACAGTAGTTATACTGAATTAGAGGCTAAGATACTTGATGTTGCATTGGTTTTACACGCTGAACATGGTGGTGGAAACAATTCAACATTTACAACTCATGTAGTAACATCTTCTGGTGCTGACACATATTCTGTTGTAGCTGCATCATTAGGTTCACTTAAAGGTCCTAAGCATGGCGGAGCAAATATCAAGGTAGCACAAATGTTTGATGAGATGAAGAGGGTTGTAAAGGATTGGAATAATGAGGAAGAAATTAAGGACTATTTAAAAGCATTGTTGCATAAAGAGGCGTTTGATAAGAGTGGCTTGATTTATGGTATGGGACATGCTGTTTATTCAATATCAGACCCGAGAGCTGATATTTTCAAGGGCTTTGTTGAGAAGCTGTCAGATGAAAAGGGTAGGCAAGATGAATTTAAGCTGTATTCTTTGGTTGAAAAGTTAGCACCAGTGGTTATTGCTGATGAGAGAAGGATTTACAAGGGCGTTAGTGCCAATGTTGATTTTTATAGTGGTTTTGTTTACAGTATGCTTGATTTACCGTTGGAGCTGTACACACCAATTTTTGCAATAGCAAGAATAGCAGGTTGGTCGGCACATAGGATTGAAGAGTTAATTAATGCGAGTAAAATTATAAGACCAGCATATAAGGCTGTTGCAGACCATAAGGATTATGTGAAGATGGAAAAAAGATAAATATTTTTTGGTATGAGTATGCTTTTTGCAATAAAAAATGATGATTGAAACATTATTTTTTTAAAAAATGTAAAAAGCATATTGTTTTTTTGCTAAACCACTTGACAATGGGGGATAATGTGTATATAATTGTATGGTATGCGACATTATATTTAATGTAGTGTAAATTTTGAGGTAAGGAGGATGAATATGCCAACATTTAACCAATTGGTTCGCAAAGGAAGATCAGTTTCTAAAAAGAAGTCAACATCTCCTGCATTGCAGAAGGGTTACAACTCCAAGAAGAAAGAAACTACTGATCAAAGCTCACCACAGAAACGTGGCGTTTGCACAGCGGTAAGAACAGCTACACCTAAGAAACCAAACTCAGCTATGAGAAAGATTGCTAGAGTTAGACTATCAAATGGATATGAAGTATCAGCTTACATTCCAGGTATTGGTCATAACTTACAGGAACATAGCGTAGTTTTGATTCGTGGTGGACGTGTAAAGGATTTACCAGGTGTACGTTACCATATTATTCGTGGTACATTGGACGCACAGGGCGTTGCAAAGAGAATGCAAGGTCGTTCAAAGTATGGAGCTAAGAGACCAAAGGCTGGAGCTGCTGCAAAGTAAGTAGGGAACCAGAATAATTAATAGGATACAACTACCACAGAAAAATGTGGAGATTATATATAAAGAGTGTTAGTTCGATGGGTAATTGGTTAATTCAACGCAAGGGCGAGTACAAGCCTCCTATCTACAAAACGCAAATTTGATGTAATCCTCTACATGGTCTGACGGTCATATTGGAGAAATTCAATGGAACGAGTACCTATGAATTCATAATTTATGTGAAGGAGGGAAGCGAAATGCCAAGAAGAGGTAATATCGCAAAGCGTGATGTTTTGCAAGATCCAGTTTACAAATCAAAGCTTGTTACACGTTTAATTAATAACATAATGCTTGATGGCAAAAAGGGTGTTGCTCAGAAAATAGTTTATGATGCATTTGAAATTGTTGCTGAAAAGACAGGTAAGGAAGCATTAGAATCATTTGAACAGGCTATGGAAAACATTATGCCAGTATTAGAGGTTAAGGCTCGTAGAATGGGTGGTGCAACTTATCAGGTACCAATTGAGGTTCGTCCTGAAAGACGCCAAACATTAGGGTTGAGATGGATCACAAAATATTCAAGACTTAGAAATGAAAAGACAATGAAAGAAAGACTTTCTGGTGAGATTATTGATGCTATAAATGGCGCAGGTGGGTCTTGCAAGAAACGTGAAGACACTCATAAGATGGCTGAGGCTAACAGAGCATTTGCTCACTATCGTTGGTAGAAACATGCTAATTACAGCATACTCAGTATCTTACAAAGAAGTAAGAATGTTTATTTAAAACACAATGAAATAAGTGTTGTGTTTTAAAATTCGAGGAGGAAATTATGCCGAGAGATTGTTCGCTTGAACAAACAAGGAATATTGGTATAATGGCCCATATCGATGCAGGTAAAACCACTACAAGTGAGCGTATTTTATTTTATACAGGGGTAAATCATAAAATAGGAGAAACTCACGAAGGTGCTGCAACGATGGACTGGATGGAGCAAGAGCAAGAAAGAGGTATTACAATTACTTCTGCTGCAACAACTGCATACTGGGCAGGTCATAGAATCAATATTATAGATACACCAGGACACGTTGACTTTACAGTTGAGGTTGAGCGTTCATTAAGAGTGCTTGACGGTTCTGTAACGGTTTTTTGTGCAAAGGGAGGCGTTGAGCCACAGTCTGAAACTGTATGGCGTCAAGCTGATAAATACAAAGTACCAAGAATGGCTTATGTAAATAAGATGGATATAATGGGAGCTGATTTCTACAAGGTTGTAGAAATGATGCATGACAGATTGAAATGTAATGCAGTTCCAATTCAAATTCCGATAGGTACAGAAGAGATGTTTAAAGGAATTGTAGACCTTCTTGAAATGAAGGCTTACGTTTACTACGATAATCTTGGAAAAGATATTCGAGTAGAAGAAATTCCAGAAGATTTAGTTGATAAGGCTAAGGAACTTCGTGTATCTTTACTGGACAGCGTTGCTGAACAGGATGAAGAGTTGATGATGAAATACCTTGATGGTGAAGAATTATCAATTGAGGAAATCAAAAAGGGAATAAGAATTGGCGTTTTGGCTAATAAGATTGTTCCTGTTGTTTGCGGAACATCATATAAAAACAAGGGTGTTCAAAAGCTTCTTGATGCTATAGTTGACTATATGCCGTCACCAATTGATGTTCCTAATATTAAAGGTATTAATCCTGACACAGGTGAGGAATGTGAAAGACCATCATCTGATGATGAACCGTTTGCTGCATTAGCGTTTAAAATTGCTACTGACCCGTTTGTTGGAAAGCTTTGTTTTTTCAGAGTTTATTCAGGTGCTTTAAATTCGGGTTCAAATGTTTTGAATGCTACTAAGGGCAATAATGAGAGAATTGGACGTATTCTTCAGATGCACTCAAACCACAGAAAAGACCTTGAAAAAATTTATGCTGGAGATATTGCTGCAGCAGTAGGTTTGAAGAATACTACAACTGGAGATACACTTTGCGATCCAAAATTCCCAGTTATATTGGAATCAATGGAATTTCCAGAGCCTGTTATCAACTTGGCGATTGAGCCAAAGACAAAAGCAGGGCAGGAAAAAATGGGTATTGCTTTGTCTAAGCTTTCAGAGGAAGATCCAACGTTTAGAACATGGACTGATGATGAAACAGGGCAGACTATTATTGCAGGTATGGGTGAGCTTCATCTTGAAATCATTGTGGATAGATTATTCCGTGAGTTTAAAATTGAAGCAAACGTAGGTGCACCACAGGTTTCTTATAAGGAAACAATTTCTGGTGAGGCTGATGTTGACCATAAATATGCAAGGCAGTCTGGTGGTAAGGGTCAATACGGACATGTTAAGATTAGAGTTATGCCGAATGAATCAGGTAAGGGATATGAATTTGTCAACAAAATTGTTGGTGGATCTATTCCAAAGGAATATATACCAGCAGTTGATGCAGGTATCAAGGGTGCTATGCAAACAGGTATTCTTGCTGGATATCAGGTTGTTGACGTTAAGGTTGAATTGTATGATGGTTCATACCATGATGTTGACTCATCTGAGATGGCATTTAAGATTGCAGGATCAATGGCATTTAAGGAAGGTATGAGAAAAGCTACACCTATTATCCTTGAACCGATCATGAAGGTTGTTGTAATCGTTCCTGAAGACTATATGGGTGACGTTATCGGTGACTTGAACTCAAGAAGAGGACAGATATTAGGTATGGAAGCAAGATCAGGTGCACAGCAAATTAACGCACTTGTACCACTTTCAGAGATGTTTGGCTATTCTAATGATTTGCGTTCTAAGACACAGGGTAGAGGACAGTACTCAATGGAACCACATAGCTATATTCAAGTTCCAAAGTCTATTTCAGAGAAGATTATGATTTCAAGAAATGGTAATAAAGAATAAAATATAAATTCTTTTTAAAAAACACTTGAAATTATCAGTGATATCTGATAATATAGTAAATATTAGTATAATAAATTATTAATGAGGAGGACTATTCCAATGGCAAAGGCTAAATTTGAAAGAACTAAACCCCATGTAAACATTGGTACAATTGGTCACGTTGACCATGGTAAGACTACTTTGACTGCAGCTATCACAAGAACCCTTTCTCTAAAGGGTCAGGCTCATTTTGAAGCTTATGATGCAATCGACAAGGCACCAGAAGAGAGAGAGCGTGGCATTACAATTAACACATCTCACGTAGAGTATCAAACTGACGCTCGTCACTATGCTCACGTTGACTGCCCAGGGCATGCTGACTATATTAAGAACATGATCACAGGTGCAGCACAGATGGACGGAGCGATCCTAGTAGTTGCTTCAACAGATGGCCCTATGGCTCAGACAAACGAGCATTTACTTTTGGCTCGTCAGGTTGGTGTTCCATCAATCGTAGTATTTATGAACAAAACTGACCTTGTAGATGATGAAGAATTGTTAGAATTGGTTGAAATGGATATTCGTGAAGCTTTGGATAAGTATGAGTTTCCTGGCGATGATACACCAATCATTAAGGGATCAGCTCATAAGGCACTAACAGCAACTTCTGATGATTTATCAGATCCTGTATACAAGCCGATTCTTGATCTTATGGAGGCTGTTGATACATGGATTCCAACACCTGAAAGAAAGTCTGATCTTCCATTCCTAATGCCAGTTGAGGACACTATGACTATTACAGGTCGTGGTACAGTTGCTACTGGTAGAGTTGAAAGAGGACAAATTAAAACTGGTGATGAAGTTGAGTTAGTTGGTTTGTCAGAAGAGAAGACAAAAACAGTTATTACTGGTATCGAAATGTTCAGAAAGATTCTTGACTACGCAGAAGCTGGCGATAATGTTGGTGCATTGCTTCGTGGTGTTCAAAGGGCTGACATAAAAAGAGGCCAGGTACTTTGTAAGCCAGGTTCAATTCAACCACTTACAAAGTTTATAGGTCAAATCTATGTTTTGAAGAAGGAAGAGGGCGGTCGTCATACACCTTTCTTCAACAACTACAGACCACAGTTCTATTTCAGAACAACTGACGTTACTGGTGTTATTACATTGCCTGCTGATAAGGAAATGTGTATGCCTGGTGATAATGTTGAGATAGATGTTGAACTAATTACACCTATCGCTATTGAAGAAGGCTTACGTTTTGCTATTCGTGAAGGCGGACGTACAGTAGGTTCAGGCGTTGTATCACAGGTTAAAGGTTAATATTTAGCTAAAATAAGATGCAGTGGGCTTTTGCCTACTGCATTTTTTGTGTATTTTGTCATTTATATTTGAGAAAGCAAAAAGGAAGTTGACAAAAATCCATGATATGATATAATTTATAGTAGATTAGATTAAGTTTAAGGCTGGGATAATTAAGAATATAAGGAGTATGCGAATGATACTTACAGTTGATGTTGGGAACACCAACATGGTTTTGAGCGTTTATGATGGTGATGTGATTAAGTTTAGCTCAAGGCTTGCAACTCAAGCTTCAAAGATGGAAGATGAGTATGCAATAGACTTTATGGATATTTTAAGGCTTTATTCCTGTGAAAATGAAGGGTTTGAAGGAGCGATAATCTCAACAGTTGTGCCGCAACTTATGTGTACATTAAAATGTGCAGTAAAGACTGTATTCAAATGTAGGGTGATTTGCGTTTCAGCAGGTATAAAAACAGGGTTGAATATCAAGATTGAAAATCCTGTAAGCATGGGTTCGGACATAGTTTGTGGAGCAGTTGCAGTGTTGAAAAGATATCCTATGCCGTGCATTATTTTTGATTTGGGTACAGCTACAACAGTTTCAGCAATGGATTCAACGGGTGCATTTTTGGGAGGATCAATATTTCCTGGTGTAAATGTTTCCATGAAAGCGTTGACAAGTTCCACAGCACAGTTGCCACATATTAACACTAGTGGTGGAGATGTACGGACTATCGGGACTAATACGGTTGATTCCATGCGTTCAGGGATAATATTAGGCACTGCGAGCATGATTGATGGCATGATAGACAGGTATAGGGAAGTGCTAGGTGAGAACGCTACTGTGGTTGTTACGGGTGGACTTTCCAGCTTGATTGTACCACATTGCAAAAGGGAAGTAATTGTTGATAAAGATTTACTTTCTAATGGCTTGCTTATGCTTTATAAATTGAATACTAAAAAGAATTAGTTGTGAAGAATTTGGTATAATAATATTAATTCAGCCTATTAAGTTTAACTAATCTAATAAATTTATACATTGCACCCTGTAAAATTATGAGGGGCAATAGTAGGAGGAAGTATGGAAAATACTAAGTCAATTAACAAAAGTGTTCTTAAGCTAACACAGTTTTCAGTTTTAACAGCTATTATGATTTTAATGGCATTTACACCACTTGGATACTTAAAAGTTGGTGCAGTGGAAATCACATTTATGATGATTCCAGTAGTTATAGGAGCAATTATTTTAGGACCTAAAGTTGGTGCATTGCTTGGTGGAGTTTTTGGAATTACAAGCTTTATACAATGCTTTGGATTTAGTGCGTTTGGGGCAGTCTTGCTTTCAATAAATCCTGTATTTACGTTTATTCTATGTATGGTTCCACGAGTTGCTATGGGATGGCTGACAGGTCTTATTTTTGAGAAACTATACAAACATGATAAGACAAAGGTGGCATCTTTCGGAGCAACCACTTTATCAGGGGCGTTAATAAATACTATTTTGTTTATGATATTTCTAGTAGTTTTATTTGGAAGAAGTGGTTTTATTACTGGGCTTATGGATGGTAAGAAATTTTTGACATTTATTGTAGCTTTTGTAGGAATTAATGGATTGGTTGAGGCGATAGTATGTTTTATTGTGGGTGCTGTGTTAAGTAAGGCATTATATAGTATAATCCCATCTAATAAAAATAATTATTAAAATAAATAAGTCGTAATTCTCAAGAATAATATAAAAAGAGAGTCTGATTGAAAAATCAGGCTCTCTTGACTTATAGAAATTTTACTCCTGTTTCATGATGTTGAAACAGTGAAACAGTCTGAATTCAGCGCTAATTAGTGGTGGTTTCTTTTATTGCAGTTGGTAAGATAGTGATTGAAGCAATTTCAGGTCTATTACAAAGTCTTGCAGGAAAAGGATAGTTACCTATGCCAGAAGTAATGAACATATTTCCGTTATCATAAGGGAAAAGCCCCTTGTCATAGATTATAGTATCTGGATTAGTGATTGATGGAAAAAATTCATTATCAACATAAATTGCACCTATAAAAGGAAGTCTTGCAACCTCACCATGTGTATCTCCACATAAAACTAAATCTGCTCCAAAACTTTTATAGTAATCATACATTGGAATATGTGCTAAAAGTATGCTAAAAACATCATCGCTTGGGGAGTCGAACTCATTATTTAAGTTAAAGGTATTTGTGAAATACACATTATTAATTCCATAAATTTGCACATCGGTATCGCCAACCTTAATTGTTTCGGTTTTATAATCCATTACCTTTACTTCGTGTTCCCTGAGCGTCTGAAGATAACTTTTATCATTATCATGCTCCCCAGGAACGAAATAAACAGGATATCCATCTGCTACTAAATCAGACATTAATTCAACTGATATTTCAATATTTTCATCACCGATTACGCTGTAATTAGAGTACATATCACCCAATACAAAAACAATATCAGGTTTTTCTTTTTCAATTGAACGTATAATAGTTCTATTACTTATGCCATACTTTTCGGCGTGTTGGTCACTTAAAGTAACAACTTTTATCTCATTTTTGACATTGTCATAATAAATCTCCTGCTTAGTTGTCTTTAGTGTAAAATTATTATATATCCATAATAGAACAATAAAAACTGTAAAAAGCAAAAACTTTCGTAGCGTTCTTTTCTTCTTTTTTTGAACAGGCTTTGGGATATTGCTAATATTTTTAGTCATTTTTTACCTCATGCTAATATCATATTGATTTCTGGATGTTTTAATATCGTGTTTGTCAAATGCTTCCTTTGTTAGTTCAAATAAATCAAAGTTTACATCCCAATAATCGTCAGTTAATGTCCAAACCCTTGTATAAATCGTAATTGAACCACCAGTGTTTCTTCCAATTTTAACAAAAGGTTCTGGCTCTTTTAATATTTTCTCATGGGATGAAGTAATTTCCGTCAGTATTTTTTTTATTTTGTCAATATCGCTATCAGAGCTAAAAGAAAGCTCCAAACTCAAACGTCGTGTTGGTCTTTGCGTATAGTTAATTATCTTACCACTTGAAACATTCCCGTTCGGAACATAAATTGTATTATTGTCGGGCGTTACAAGTTTAGTATATAATATGCTTATGCTTTCCACTGTGCCAGCTGCCTCAGGCGTTTCAATATAATCACCTGACTTAAACGGTTGTGCAAATAAAATTATAAATCCACCTGCTAAATTAGAAAGGCTTCCTTGTAATGCCAAACCGATTGCTAAACCAGCAGCACCAATTATTGTAACAATTGAAGTCATTGGTACATTCAGTAATGACAGAGTTATAACCCCAACTAATGTGTATAGCACAATCTTGATTAGTGATTTCAAAAACCCTCTTGCTGTTTTGTCAACACTTGTTCTCTTCATAGTTTTCAACAATATGCTTATTAAAAGTCTTGAAAAAAGTATACCAACAATAAAAACTACTAATGCGAATAATATTGATGGAAGCATTGATTTTATCTTATCGTTAATACTTGAAAACATGGTGGTTACCTGTTCGGCTTCTACCTTTAAATTTTCCTTTATGTCAATTTCAGATACATCTGTTGTTGTAATAAAGTTCAGTAATTTTCTGGTGATAAATAATTCCATAAAACACTCCTGTAAATAATTAATACATATTTAATTATAAACCTATTAAAGAAATTGTCAAGTAATATTTGTGCCTCTTTTGGAAAGTTGTACTAGTTTTATAAATAATTATAGATGTTTACACATAAATCTTGAATTATCATGTTGAAAATGATATAATTAAATTTAATGATAATTGCAATAATTATATTTTTATAATTATTTTAATATAGGACTTAGGGAAAGAGAATGGAGCTTATATGAAAAAGTGGATAATAAACAAACCTGATACAGCCTTAGCTGAAAAGATGGTTAAACAAAGTGATTTGAGTAAATTATGTGCAGATGTTCTTGTTTCAAGAGGAATTTCTGATATAGAAAAAGCAAGCAATTTTTTGAGGGCAGAGGGGCTTGAAGACCCTTATATAGTTAAGGATATGTTAAAGGCATCTGAAATAATCAACAATGCTGTTAATGAGGGGAAAAAAATTTGCATTTACGGCGACTATGACTGTGACGGTATAACTTCAACTGTAATTCTTTATTCATACCTAGAATGTACTGGTGCTGATGTTACATACTATATTCCTGAAAGAAGTGAGGGGTATGGCATGAATAAGGATTCGATAAAAAAGCTTTCTGAAGATGGTGTTGAACTGATAATTACCGTAGATAATGGAATTTCAGCATTTGAGGAAGCAGAAATTATTCATGAATTAGGTATGGATTTGGTTATTACCGACCATCACCAACCAAGTGAAAATCTTCCAAGAGCATCGGCAATTGTTAATCCTCATAGGAAGGATTGCCCGTCTGAATTTAAGCCACTTTGTGGTGCAGGCGTTGTGTTAAAGCTTGTTGCTGCAATGGACGGTGGAGATTATGGTATGGCTTTGGAGGAGTTTGGCGATTTAGCTGCTATTGGAACAGTTGCTGATATAGTTAAGCTTGAGGGTGAAAATCGTTTTATTGTTGAGAACGGTTTGGAGATGATAAAAAACACAGAACGTATAGGGCTTTTGGCATTAATTGAGGCTAGTGGGCTTGCAGATAGGGAAATAACATCTACTTCGATAGGCTTTATGATTGCCCCAAGAATAAACGCATCTGGGCGTTTTGGCTCACCTAAACAGGCTGTTGAGCTGTTGCTTTGTGAAGATGCTGATGAGTCAGAAAGGCTTGCTAGTGAGTTGAATACTCTTAATAATGAGCGAAAGAAAACTGAAAATGAAATCATATTAAAGATAGAGGAGCAAATTTCTGGAAATCCAGATATACTCAATGAAAGGGTGCTTATATTTTCGGGTGAAGATTGGCATCATGGGGTTATTGGAATAGTTGCATCAAGACTTGTTGAAAGATTCGGTAAACCATGCTTTGTGATAACTGTTGAGGGAGATGTTTCAAGGGGTTCTGTGCGTGCGTTTGGCGAATTTTCTACATTCAAATGTTTGGATTACTGTTCAGAAATTTTACTGCGTTATGGTGGACATAAGGGTGCAGGAGGTTTTTCTATTAATACTAATAAAATATCCGAATTTGCAGATATGATACAGAATTACGCTCTAATCAATCATGATATGATGCCTGATTTGACGATTGTAGCTGATAAACTTTTAATGCCTGAAGATATTAATGAAACTAATATTGACAGCCTTAAAATGCTTGAGCCATTCGGTGAGGGGAATCGTCAGCCATTGTTTTTAATATGTGGTGCGATTATTGATAGCGTCATATCTCTTTCAAACGGAGTGCATACAAAGTTAAAATTATTATATGGAAACAATTATTATTATGCAATGATGTTTAGAACAAAAACTTCACACGTATCTATGCAAAAGGGTGAGAAGTGGGATTTTATTGTTTCGCTTGAAAATAACACTTATAACAATAAGACAACTAGTTCTTTGCTTGTTAAGGATTATCGTAAATCGGGGATAAAACAGCTTGGATATTTTTCTGCTAAGTCTATATATGAAAAGTATTTGAGGGGCGAAGAAATCCCTAATGAATACTACTATAAGATATGCCCAATTCGTGACGAAATGATAATTATTTATAAATTAATTCCTAAATATGGGATAAGTCTTGATGATTTATTTATGAAACTTACGGCTAATAATATAAATTACTGCAAGATGAAATCAACGATTGATATACTTCTTGAAATGAATTTAATTAAATATAATGCATATGAACAGACTGTAAGTTTAATCCCAGTGAAAAGCAAGGTGAATTTAGAAGAATCTTCTTGTCTAAGGAAACTAAGGAGTAAGATATGAACGGTGATATTTATACAATAGACCTTTTAATACAGAAAATATTAACTGATGATAAGCAATATGATTTGAGTAAAATTATTACAGCTTACGAATTTGCAAATAAGGCACATGAGGGGCAAACACGCTCGTCTGGACAGCCATATATTATACATCCACTTGCTGTTGGATATATTTTACTTGAGCTTGGAATGGATACTGATACTATATGTGCAGCAATGCTACATGATGTTGTTGAGGATACTCCGACTACTTTGGATGAAGTTAGAAAAAGGTTTGGGCAAGATGTAGCAATGCTTGTTGATGGTGTTACAAAGCTTAACAAAGTGCCGATGTTCAACAAGGAAGAACAACAGGCAGAGAATGTAAGAAAAATGATGCTTGCTATGTCACAGGATATTCGTGTTATAATTATTAAGCTTTGTGATAGGCTTCATAATATGCGTACACTTAGCTTTCGCCCAGGACATAAACAGAGAAATACAGCCTTGGAAACAATGCACATATATGCACCGATTGCTCATAGGCTTGGAATAAGGGCTGTTAAGGATGAGCTTGAGGATTTGGCATTCCATTACCTTGACCCTTATGCATATTCAGAAGTAGAGCATATTATTGATGTAAAAAAAGGTGAACGTGAGGAGTTTATCTCCACGATTAAAGAGAAAATCGCTAATAGGCTTAGGGTGGAAGAATTTGAAAGCCCACCTTATATAGAGGGTAGAGTAAAAAGCATTTATGGAATTTACAAGAAAATCTTTATAAACAATAAGACTATTGATGAAGTGTATGATAAATATGCTGTTAGAATTATAGTAACAACAGTTGGGGAATGTTATAATGTTTTGGGAATTATGCATGATATGTTCCGACCTCTTCCAAATAGGTTTAAGGATTATATTTCCACCCCTAAGCCTAATATGTATCAATCACTTCATACGACGCTTCTTGGTCGTGAGCGTATTCCTTTTGAGGTGCAAATTCGTTCTTGGGATATGCATTATACTGCTGAATATGGTATTGCTGCACACTGGAAATATAAAGAGGGTGTACAGGGTAAAGATAAAATGGATCAGAGGCTTGCTTGGGTAAGACAGGTAATTGAGGCTCAACAGACTTCTGATGATGTAGAGGAAATCGTACGGATTATTAAAAGCGACATAGCTTTAGAGGATATTGTTGTAATGACTCCTAAGGGGGATTCTATAACTTTGCCTACTGATTCAACACCGATAGATTTTGCTTATAGAATACATTCACAGATAGGGCATAATACAACTGGTGCAAAGGTAGATGGCAAGATGGTGCCACTTGATTATAAGTTGCAGACGGGGCAGATTGTAGAGGTTATGACAAGTAAAGACCCAGATAAAGGTCCGAATAGAGCTTGGATTGACATTGTTAAAACTAGTGAGGCTAAGTCTAAAATGCGTTCTTGGTTTAAGAAGGAGCGTAGAGAGGAAAATGTTTTAACAGGTAAAGCAGAGTTTGAAAAGGAATTTAAAAGGTTTAGAATTAATGTGCCTGAAGAGGATTTATCTGAATTTTTAAGTGATGACTTGAAAAAGCACAACTGCTCAACGATTGATGATTTTTACGCATCTGTTGGATATGGTGGTATAACTTTGTCCAAAATAATGACAAGGCTTAAAGATAGCTATATTAAGAAATATGGTGATGAAGCTGAGAAGATTGAAAGTACGAATATTATTAAGCCAAAAGAGAATGCAAATCGTAAGAGTGGTATAATTCTTGATAGTATAGATGATGTGCTTGTGAAGTTTTCGCAATGTTGTAATCCATTGCCTGGAGATGAGATTGTAGGGTTTATTACAAGGGGACATGGAATTTCAGTTCATAATCAAAATTGTACAAACTATAAATCAGCAATGGAAAAAGGCAATAACCTTGAGAGATGGGTTGAGGTTGAGTGGACTGATAGCTTTAAATCAAGCATGAGAACTGGAATTAAAGTAATTGCTAATGATAGAGTTGGTTTGATGTATGATATATCTGCAATCCTTGCTGAAGCGAGAATTCCAATTAACCATTCATCGTCAAGAATACTAAAGAGTGGGAATGCTATTTTTGAGGCATCGATTAATATATCTGGAAAAGAACAATTGCATAACCTTTTTGATAGGTTGAAGAAAATAAAAGGCGTTATTTCAGTTGATAAGGCTGGATTATAAAGTTAGGGGGACGAAAATGAAAGTAAAAGTAATGCCACTTGGTGAACTAAGGGCGAATTGTTATATTGTTGAAACGGAGAATAAGAATGCAGTTGCATTTGATATAGGTGGAGAGCCTGAAAAGCTTTTGCAGTATCTGAAAGAGAATGGTTTAACGCTGAAGAAAATATTTTTGACTCATGGGCATTATGACCATATTGGTGGAGTTTATGAGGCGCAAAAGCAGACGGGTGCTGAGGTTTATGTTCATTCGGGCGATGCCATGAAGATTAAAAGTGAGGTAGGGAGCTTGGCTATAAATCTTGGCGAAACTAATTTTAAGAAGATTGAGAATTATACTGAAATAAAAGATGGCGATATAATTACTCTTGATGAACTTGAATTTAAGGTTATGCATACTGCTGGACATACTAATGGCTGTGTTTGTTATATATGTGATGATTGTATTTTTAGTGGTGATACATTGTTCAGATGTTCTATCGGCAGAACTGATTTACCAGATGGTGATTTCACTAAAATGAGCGAATCATTGCAAAAGCTTAATGCACTTGAAAAGGATTATACTGTATATCCTGGACATGAGGGAGAAACGACTTTGGCTTATGAAAAAAATAATAACCCATATTTAAAAGGAAACCCATATGACGATTTTATTTAGTAATCATACAATTAAATATGAGGTTGAGTCAACCATTAAGCTTTTTATTCCAGCTAAGCGTTTTAACTTTTTATACGATGAAAGAAATTGTGATGGCGATATGGTTATGACTAGAGTTAAAAAAGGTAAAAGCTTTACCTATCTGTATGCTTATGTTAGAATTGGCGATAAGATAAAGCGTATGGCGTACCATATTTCCAATGAAAAAGTTAAGACGGAAAAGGATTTATGTGAGTATAATTTATGCAAGATTGTTTACTTTTGCCTATCAGAAGTTACGGGGATAACGCCAAAATGGGGAATGTTAACTGGAATTCGTCCTGTTAAAAAAATTACTGACTTGATAGAAAAAGGACTTAGCAAGACAGAAGTATTTGCTGTGCTGAAAGATAGATTTCTAGTTAGTAATGAAAAGCTTGAGTTGGCATATGAGATTGCTAAAATACAGATACCACTTATTAACACTAATGATTGCAAAACAGTAAGCCTTTATGTTTCAATTCCATTTTGCCCAACAAGATGTAGCTATTGCTCGTTTGTTTCACATTCGATAGAAATAGCAAAAAAACTTATTCCTGACTATATAAAATATCTCTGTATTGAATTAGGACAGTTGGGGAGTTTTGTTAGGGAATTAGGCTTGAAGATAGATACTATATACATTGGTGGAGGTACTCCTACATCAATTGAGGCTGGGGATTTGCAAAAAGTTATGGAATGTTTATCCAGAAACTTTGACATTTCAGCAGTTCGTGAATATAATGTAGAAGCAGGGCGTGCTGATACGATAACCTTTGAGAAGCTTAAAGTTATAAAAGAGATGGGTGCAACGAGAATTTCAGTTAATCCACAGACCTTGAACGATGACGTATTAAAGGTTATTGGCAGAAACCATACTGCAAAGCAGACAGTTGATGCTTACATAATGGCTAAGGAGTTAGGGTTTGATAATATAAATATGGATTTGATTGCAGGACTTCCAACGGAAACTGTTGAAAGCTTTAAGAGTACATTGGATAAGGTAATCTCACTTGACCCTGAAAGTGTTACAATTCATACGCTGACGCTAAAACGCTCATCAAGCCTGTATTCAGAGGGCGAAAACCATGTTGGTAATCCTGTTTCTCAAATGCTTGAGTATGGCTTGAAAGCATTGACGGATAATGGTTATAATCCTTATTATCTGTATCGACAGAAAAATACAGTGGAAAATCTTGAGAACACAGGTTATGCCAAGAGCGGAAAGGAAAGCTTGTATAATATTTTTATTATGGACGAAACACAAACGGTTTTAGGAGCTGGATGTTCAGCATCAACTAAGCTTATTTATCCAAACGGAGGACTTATGAGGGTTCATAATTATAAGTTTCCTTATGAGTATATCAACCGTTTTGATGAACTTATGAATAAAAAGGCAACCGAAAGTAAGGACTGGAGAGAGTCCTTACTACAATATGAGGAGGGGAATTATGGTTACATTTGATGATACAGTGTCAACAGCAAGAAAATGTTTCGATACGGCTGCGACAAAAACAGGTGAGGCAGTTCAGCTATCAAAGAGATATATTGAAAAGACACAGGTAAAGAATAGACTTAATTCGCTGTATGAACGCTTGGGTAAGGCACAGTATTTAACAGAAACGGGTTTAAAGGATGAAAGTAAAATTATTGCAGATATAATGGAGCAAATTGGTGATGCCAGAGATGAGCTAAGCAATGCTAATATAAGATATATGGAAATGAAGTCAATTCGATGTGCATATTGCAATAAAAGGAACACACCAAAAAGTCTATATTGTTCTGGATGTGGTGAGAAATTATAGATTAATCATAGAATATGAATGCAGGCGAGGTTTCAGCTTGCATTTATATTTTTGAATATAGCAGTGTCTATAAGGTGAAGTAGTAGATTAAATTATAAACTTGGAGAAATGAAATATATGGTTGAAAAAAATGATGTTGTGGAATTAGAAATAACGGGAATATCTTCAGAGGGAAATGGTGTTGGAAGGTTTGAGGGCATGGCGATTTTTGTCCCACAGACAGCAATAGGGGACAAGCTTTTGGTGAAAATTGTTAGTATCAAAAAAAGTTATGCTTACGGCATTATAGATACTATACTTGTGCCGTCAAGTGATAGAATTGACGCTGATTGTGAGGTTTTTGGAAGATGTGGAGGGTGTGCTTACAGGCATATCAGCTATAAGTCGGAGCTTTCAATTAAAGAAAATGTTGTAAAGGACGCTTTTACAAGGATAGGTAAGCTTAATCCTGAATTTGCACCAATTCTTGCTTGTGATGAAACGGAATATTATAGAAATAAGGCTCAGTATCCAGTTGTAGAGATTGACGGGAAAGCCTTTTGTGGATTTTATTCAAAAAGAAGTCATAGAGTTGTCCCGTTTACAGCCTGCAAAATACAGCCAAAAGAGTTTGAGAAGATTGTAAACAGGATAATTAATTATGTTAATGAGAAAAATATCAGCGTTTATAACGAGCAGACAAGCAAGGGAGCACTTCGTCATATTTATCTAAGAAAAGGATATTACACAAACGAAACTATGATTTGCCTTGTTACTACAAGAAATATTGCTGACGATATATCAGATTTGTGTGAGATGCTTGCAAGCGAATTCGCAAACATAAAGTCAATTGTTGTGAATGTTAATAAGCAAAACACAAATATAATCTTAGGTAGAAAAAATTATATTGCGTGGGGTGAGCTATATATTTCCGACATTATGTGTGGAAATAAAGTTCTGCTTTCGCCAAATTCATTCTATCAGGTAAATACTAAGCAAGCTGAAAAATTATATAATATTGCAAAAGAATTTGCGAATATAACTCCTAATGATACCCTGCTTGACTTGTACTGCGGTGCTGGCACAATAGGGCTATCGATGGCGAAACAGCTGAAAAGCCTCATAGGAGTTGACGATGTTCCTCAAGCTATAAAAAATGCAACCGAAAATGCAGAGCTGAATTCAATTGATAATGCAGAATTTTATTGCAGTGATGCTGGAGAGTTCGCCGAAAAAATAGTGCAACAAAATAAAAAAATAGATGTGGTTATAGTCAATCCCCCAAGAAAAGGCTGCGATTTGCTAACTCTTAACTCAATTTCGAAAATTGCCCCAACAAGTGTTGTTATGGTATCGTGTAACCCCTCCACCGCCGCAAGAGATTGTGCAATTCTTAATACCCTGGGCTATGAGGTGTCAAAGGTGTCAGCAGTTGACATGTTCCCTCGAACCGTGCACGTTGAGACAGTGGTATTGATGTCAAGGGTAAAAGAGTGAGTGTGCTAAAAACCCTTATATATCAAGGTTTTCAGCACATATGGGTGAAAAACCCATTGAACGAAAATGAGGTTTTTTTGCTTCGCGGGAACAAGTCCATAAGAGCGGTTTTTGATAGTCAAGTGGTCAGGTTAGATGTCAGTGCCCCGCGAGTGGTCGGGTTAGATGTCAGCGTTCGTGAGTGGTCAGGTTGGATGTTTTTTCGGCTTTTGGCGAGGTTGTGAGAGCAGGTTGGATGTTTTGAATTCTTATATCAATATTTTAGAAACGGAGTTTAGTTATGGAAAAAAACACAGGGTTAATTAAGTCAAAGGTAAAATCATCAATGATACAGCTTGTTATAGCTGTTTGCGGTGTATTTGTTGCCGTCTTTGGTTTGTCGATGTTTAATCAACATTTACTGATGTCATTCCCTTTGCCGTTGCGTATGGTTCTTATGATTTTCACGCAATGGTTGCTTTTCCTCGTTCCAGCGATATTAATGATTGTGAACAAAGAAAAGCTCAGCAGTATCGGCTTCAAAAAAGAAAAGATTCTGTCGCAAATAGGCATCGGCGTATTACTTGCTTTAGTTATGTCGTTAGTTTTGACTGTTCTCCCCATTATGCTTGGCTTTAAAGATATGGTTGGAAACACAACTTACACGCAGACATATCAATTCGTTTATCAATTTATCTATGCAATATTGGGAGTTGCTCTTGCTGAAGAATTGGTCTTTCGCGGTTACATATTCCACAAATTATTGGCAATAAAAAACTCTAAGTGGTTTGCTATTACTACATCATCTTTACTGTTTGGGTTGTTTCATATATTCAACGGAAATATCATTCAGATTTTTATGACGGCATTCATTGGATTTCTATATTGTATATTTAGAGAGAAAATCAAAGGTTGTACCCTGCTTTCGTTGATCATCGCTCATGGCGTGTACGATGCCATGATTGTATTATGGGTTTCTATACTATAACATGATTATTAATTGCTAAATAAACTACGAATTTAAGGAGATTAAAAATGAAAAAAGTTGCAAAAGTATTCTTTAATATTGCATGTATTATTGGTGTTATAGTTGCCGTTTGGCATTTTTCTGTACCATATTCCTCAAATTGGTTTTCGTATATACCAGATGCTCCGACCGAGATAATCCAATCAATAAACTACATAAATTTTTGCTTTTCCTTTTTGTTAGCAGGAATTAGTTTGCTGTTATTAATAGTGCAAAAGAAGTTATTTGATGGTTCGGGAGAATTGCGGATATTTTATGCGTTCTTTACCCTTATATGGTTATCGAGGATTGTAATACAGCTCATTTGGCCATGGCCGTCAAGTTTACAGCTATGGTTAGTTGTTGCCTTTAGCACAGAGTTTATATTTACTCTGATCCCTATGATATATTTAATAGGAACCATACCGAAACAAGAATGATTTATCGGTGGTTGCAATTATTTCAATACTTAATCAAAACTATGGCGCCCTAAGTTGTAGCTATTATATCGTAAACCACTTTGTTTGTTTCATTACCAAACTGGCTTGATTTGCTCAGAAAAACAATATAAATGAGATATGCAACTGCCGGTTGACAAGAAACCAAGCGCACTTGGTGGAGCGCAACCGGCAGTCATGTTATCATGAGCTCATCAAATAAAAAGGAGTGTGTCGTTATGGATATAGCGGACAGAATACAGACCTTACGGAAAATGAAAGGTCTTTCTCAAGAGGAACTTGCAGAGAATACAGGTGTTTCACGCCAGGCGGTATCAAAGTGGGAAAGTGGGCAAAGTGCGCCGGATCTGGATAAGATCATTATAATGAGCGAATGCGCTGCCTTCACATAGGTTTCGTTTGCAGTGATTGTTTCGAACGGTGGTGACAGCACCGTAAATGTACGAACAACCTCCGGACTTGAAGACTCGATATCGCTGTCAAGGCAACGTATGGTCACAGTATGGTTTCCTGTGGTCAATGTTGCCGCTTGAAACATCGTTTTTACACCATTGCCCAGGTATCCACTTACGGAAAACATCTCAGGGTTGTCTACGCTGTTGAACCACGCTCCCGAATCTATTTTCACTTCCACAATCTGCGTCTGACCATCCGGTTCAATGCCCGTTGTAATCATAAAACGCGGGATGCCATTGTAGCTTGAACTGCCGGATACCGGGCAGACAATTATCGGAGCGGTTGGCGGGCTGTTCTTGGATCGGTTATACTAAATTAGACAAAAAGCATTCGGACATGGTATAATGAGAAAAAGCGTAAAATAGGGAGGATATCATGGCTGGAAAAAAGCAAAATTACACAGACGAATTTAAGAAG
>JAEWGD010000012.1 GCA_023388515.1 Bacillota bacterium | reverse complement strand
GTCATTGCCGTACCTTCGTCGTTTTTAACAGACTCTTAAAGGCTTATTCCCTCTCGCCCCTGTTTTGGCGACTTATATATTCTATCACTTTCAAAGACAATTGTCAAGCGTTTTTTCTGTTTTATTTTGCTTTTATCTGTCTTTATCTAATATATCACTTTTTTTCAATCTATTCTTTCTCTTTTTGTTGATTTTTTATTAATAATGTATAAATTGAGCGACTCAATATATATTAAGTCGCCCAATAGTTACCTTGCTTTAATGTAAGCTATAATTAAAATCCTAGAATTCTCTGAAATTCTTCTGAGATTTTCGCTTCAAGCTTTTCAGCAGAAACTTTTTCAGCACCCGTTGTAGTATAATACACCTTAATCTTTGGCTCAGTTCCCGATGGTCTAATAATTGCACTCGCCCCATCTGTCAATTCAAAAACCAAAACATCCGACTTAGGAAGTGTTATTTGTGTTTGTTTACCCGTTTCCATATCAACAGAAATGCTCTTTATATAGTCAGAAATTTTCGTAACCTTCAATCCACCAATTTCAGCAGGCGAACTTTCACGAAGACCACCCATTATCTCTCTCATTTTTTCCATACCAGTTTTACCTTCAAAAGTAAAACTCTTCTGAGTGTGAACGTAAACACCATACTTCTTGTACATATTCTCTCTCGCTTGTATCATCGAAATACCCTTTGTTCTATAAAAAGCAGCCATTTCACATATAAGCATTGAGCCAACCACTGCGTCCTTATCACGCACATAACTACCCGCAAGGTAACCATAGCTTTCTTCAAATCCGAATATATATCTGCTTTCCTCACCCTTATCCTCAAGAAAGCCAATCTGCTCACCTATAAACTTAAATCCAGTAAGTACTTCAAAAACCTCTACATTATATTCCTTAGCAATTGCCCTAACTAAATCAGTTGTAACAATAGTTTTAACTGTAACAGGATCTTTTGGCATTGTTCCTTGTCTTGTTCTTTCGCTACAAATATACTCCAAAAGCATTGCCCCAACTTCATTACCACTGAACAACTCATAGCCATCATCGGACGGAACAGCAATCCCAACCCTATCGCAATCGGGATCAGTAGCAAGCAATAAGTCTGGCTTTTCAGTTTCACATAATTTCAAACCTAAACTCAAAGCTTCAGTGATTTCTGGATTAGGATATGGACAAGTAGTGAAGTTTCCATCAGGATTTTCCTGTTCAGTCACAACAACTACATCTTTAATTCCTATTCTTTTTAAAATATTTCTAACAGGCTTGTTTCCAGCACCATTCAACGGAGTATAAACAACCTTTAGCCCACTTGTTTCACAAAGCTCAACATTTAAACCTTGAGCAATTACATTATTATAGTATGCCTCCAAAACATCCTGCTTTATATATTCAATCATTCCACTTTTTAGAGCCTCTTCAAACTGTGAAATCTTAACACCCTCAAACATATCAACAGAATTTATTTTATTCAAAACAATTTCAGCAGCCTCAAGTGTCATTTGGCAGCCATCATCACCATAAACCTTATATCCATTATATTTCGCAGGATTATGGCTTGCAGTAACAACAATACCAGCATTGCATTTTAGCTCTCTTACAGCGAATGAAAGCATAGGAGTTGGCATCAATTCTGAATAAATATAAACCTTAATACCGTTTGCAGCCAAAACTCCAGCTGCATTCTGAGCAAAAACATCTGATTTAATTCTGCTATCATAAGCGATAGCAACTGACGGATTTTCAAAAGCCTCATTCACATAATCAGCCAATCCCTGTGTAGCACGTCTTATAGTATATATATTAAGTCTATTTGTTCCAGCACCGATTACACCTCTTAATCCACCTGTACCGAACGCAAGACTACGATAAAACCTATCATTTATTTCATGGTCATCTCCATCAACAGACTTCAATTCAGTCTGTAAATCCACATCTTCAACAGCCTTTTCAAGCCATAGCTTGTACAATTCTTGAACATTCATATATATAATCCTCCAATATATCAGATATTAAATAACAATAATACTAATTAGTATTATACCATAATACTAATAAATTGCAACAGAATTTTAAAAAAATTATTTTTTCAAAAAGTAATATTACAATTACGAGAATACGCACTGTTTTCTGTTTTTATTTTATCATATTTCTTTTTATATTTCAATCAACAATATTCACTAATACTTTTTAACTATGACCTAAAACAATTGGAAACTGTTACAATAATATTTAATTTTTATGTGTATATCCACCAATAACCTTGACTTATGGCATAAAATGTGTTAATTTTATTACATTAATTGAAATAAAGAGGTAACTTATGAAAATTAAAATCTTATCAACGCTTACTGCCGTAGTTTTAGCGTCATCAGTGATGACATCTGGAATTTTTGCAGTCGAAGCAGAAACAGAAACACCAGATGTCCTTATACTTGGCGACAGTATTTCTACTGGATATGGACTAGACGAGGGAACACAATCCTATGGAGAAATTGTTGCAGACTATATTGATGCCAATTATTCAAATCTTTCTGTAAACGGCAGTACATCTGCTGATCTTCTTAGTTTGCTTACTGAAGACGAAACTGTTATTGACGCAGTTACTGAGGCAGAGATAATTTGCATTTCAATCGGTGGTAACGATATGTTAGGAACTCTTATAACAGCATTGTCACAGTACATGGAAGAGAGCGACACTTGGCTTGATGCTAAGGATAAAATTCTTGCTGACCAAACAGCCGTTTCCGCTTTAAGTGCTAAACTATCTCAAGACTTGACAACTGCTGTTAGTAATATTGTGTTAATTTCTCAAGCAATAGACACATTAAACATTGATGCAGAAGTTATTTTCCAAACTGTTTACAATCCATTCGAGATTTACACTGTAAGTGGAAATGCACTTGCTGACTTACATTCATTCTCAAATATCTATCTTGGAGCATTAAACACTGGTATTAAAAGCCTTTATAGTGTAACAATCGTAGACACATACAGTAATTTTGAAGGATATGGATGGCTTTTCACAAACATTAATTCACAGGACATTCACCCAAACAAGCTTGGTCATATGGAAATTGCTAGCCAGTTTATTTCAGTGCTTGAAGATGTAAGCTACGAGAGCGTTTTCGGTTCAATGTTGAATACACTTTCTGCCGAAGAACTTGCATTAATTCCAAGCGATCTTTTAGAAGAACTAATCCCAGTTGAAACAACTGTAACAACAGATGAAACTTCAGAAGTATCTACAGACGAAACTTCAGAAGTGACTACAGACGAAACTTCAGAAGTAACAACAGATGAAACTATTGCTGTAAGCGAAACAACTTACCCAACAGATACAACTCCTGAAGATTATGTTGCATTGTATGGTGATGTTGATTTAGATGGAGAAGTTAGAATTTTAGATATAATTGTATTTAATAAGTATATTGTAGGAGCAGTATCTTTGGATGCTTCTCAAAGAGAAAATGCAGACTGTTTGCACGACGGTATTTTAAATATGGCTGATAATTTGATGATTGCTTCATTCTTATGTAAAAAAATAGATGTATTAGGACCTGATTCACAGCCAGTTGAAACAGATGTAACAGAAACAACTCTAGAAGAAACTGAAACTACAATTGAAGATGTAACTACTATAGAAGTAACTGAAACAACAGTTGAAGATGTAACTACTATAGAAGTAACTGAAACAACCGTTGAAGATGTAACTACTGGGGAAGAAACTGAAACTTTAATTACAATAGAAACTTCATATATAATTGACGTTATTGAAATTCACTAATGCAAATATAGTTACAACTTAATAATTAAAACAGGCATAAATCAGTATTTGATTTATGCCTGTTTTTTACTATATTTATATAAAAATTAGATTACAATTGACTTTCCTGTCATCTCAACAGGCTGTGGTAGGTTTAAAAGCTTTAGCATAGTTGGTGCAAGGTCGGCCAAAACTCCATTATCACGAAGCTTGCAATCCTCACCAATTACAATAAGTGGAACAGGATTTGTTGTATGTGCAGTGAATGGCGAACCATCTGGCTCATACATCTTATCAGCATTACCATGATCAGCAGTAATCAACGCAATTCCACCCTGTGCAAGAACAGCATCAACAGTTCTGCCTACACATTTATCAACAACCTCAACAGCAGTCTTAGCCGCATCGAAAATGCCCGTATGCCCTACCATGTCGCAGTTAGCATAGTTAAGAATAATTGAATCATATTTCCCAGATTCGATACGCTTAACTACCTCATCACAAACTAAAATAGCACTCATTTCAGGCTGTAAATCATAAGTTGCAACCTTTGGCGAATCAATCAATGCCCTATCCTCATTTTCAAATGGAGTTTCAAGCCCACCGTTAAAGAAGAATGTTACATGAGCATATTTTTCAGTTTCAGCAATTCTTAACTGTGTCTTACCATTTTGACTAATATATTCGCCAAATGTATTGTTCAATGACTGTGGCTTAAATGCAACCTTAACATTTGGCATAGTTACGTCATATTGAGTCATGCACACGAAATAAAGAGAAAGCATATTTCTTTCAAACCCAGTGAAATCATCATCAACAAACGTACGAGTAATCTCTCTTGCACGGTCAGGACGGAAATTGAAGAAAATCACGCTATCATTAGACTTAATCATACCATCCTTATTACAAATAGTAGGAACAATAAACTCATCAGTTACATCTTCAGCGTATGACTTTTTCATTACATCAACAGGGTCAGCATTGAAATTCCCCTCAGCCTTAACCATTGCAGAATAAGCCTTTTCAACTCTATCCCAACGGTTATCCCTATCCATAGCATAATAACGACCTGAAATTGAATCAATCTCTCCAACGCCAATTTCCTGCATTTTCTCAAGTAATTGCTCAATAAATCCAGCACCACTCATAGGAGGAACATCACGTCCATCCATAAAGCAATGAACATAAACCTTAGCAAGTCCAGCTTTTTTTGCTGCCTCTAAAATCCCATAAAGATGGGTATTATGGCTATGTACACCACCATTAGAAAGCAATCCCATGCAATGAAGAGCCGTATTCTTTTTCTTGCAATTTTCAATCGCACCTATTATCGCTTCATTTGTAAAAAAGTCGCCGTCTAAAATCGACTTCGTTATCCTTGTAAGCTCCTGATAAACAATTCTGCCTGCACCGATATTTGTATGTCCAACCTCTGAATTTCCCATCTGTCCATCTGGCAAGCCCACGTCCATTCCACTTGCACCAATTTCCGTATTAGGATATTCTTTTAAATACCTATCAAAATTTGGCGTATTTGCTGCCTTTATAGCATTTCCAAACTCGCTGTCATTATAACCAAAACCGTCCATAATAATTAATGCAACAGGTCTTTTATTCATAACTCTTCTCCTTTTGTATTATTACTTGGATGCCTCAGCCAAAATAACGCCGAAATCAGCTGCTTTAAGTGATGCTCCACCAATTAAACCGCCATCAACATCTGGTTGTGCAAGTAATTCTGACGCATTTGCAGCATTCATAGAGCCACCATACTGAACTGTCATTCCATCTGCAACAGCCTTGTTATATAGCTTTTCTACTGTGCCACGAATAAATGAGCAAACCTCATTAGCCTGTTCAGCAGTAGCAGTTTTGCCTGTTCCAATTGCCCACACTGGCTCATATGCGATGATTATATTTTTCATCTGTTCAGCAGTAATATCTAACAAAGCAACCTTTGTCTGCAATCCAACGATTTCTTCTGTTATGCCCTGTTCTCTCTCCTCAAGCAATTCACCCACACATACAATAACTTTTAAACCAGCCTCAAGACCAGCTTTTGTTCTTTTATTAACAGTTACATCTGTTTCAGCAAAATATTGTCTACGCTCGCTATGTCCGATAATAACGTATTCAACGCCCATTTCAGCAAGCATATCAGCTGAAATTTCACCAGTGAAAGCACCACTTTTTTCGAAGTGACAGTTTTGGGCAGCAACCTTGATGTTTGTTCCAGCTGTAAGATTTACCGCTGTTTCAAGATTTGTGAAAGGAACACCAATCACAACTCCGCAATTAGCCTTTTCAGCAATAGGCTTTAAATCCTCGATAAGAGCTTTTGTTTCAATACGGGTATTGTTCATTTTCCAGTTTCCAGCAATAACAGCTTGTCTTAAAGATTTATTCATTTTAAATTCTCCTTGTTATATAAATATTTTTGCATTAAATAAACATATGGTTTTATAAAATTTCAGCTAATAGTTTTACAGCAAAGGTATCTCAAAGCCTAATTGCAAATTCAACTATCCACTAAAAATATAAACTACGAAAAGGACAGGCAAACTGCCTGCCCTAAATTAATCAGAAACTAGTTTTTATCAGCGATAACATCAATACCAGGAAGAACCTTGCCCTCAAGATATTCAAGTGAAGCACCGCCACCAGTAGAAATATGGCTCATCTTATCAGCAAACCCAAGCTGAATAACAGCAGCAGCAGAGTCGCCCCCACCAATAATCGTTGTTGCATCTGTTTCAGCTAATGCCTTAGCAACAGCAATTGTTCCCTTAGCAAGAACTGGATTTTCGAACACACCCATAGGACCATTCCAAACAACAGTTTTTGCAGTTTTTACAGCATTCGCAAACAACTCCTGTGTCTTAACGCCAATATCAAGTCCCATCTTATCAGCTGGGATTTCATGAGAATCAACCATATCAACTTCAATTTCTGCATCAATAGGATTAGGGAATGATGAAGTAATAGCCGTATCAGTTGGTAACAGTAGTTGCTTACCAAGCTTTTTAGCCTTTGCAAGCATTTCCTTACAGTAGTCAAGCTTTTCCAAATCAACTAAAGACTGCCCTATTTCATGCCCCTCTGCTTTAAGGAATGTATACGCCATACCACCACCAATGATAAGAGTATCGCATTTATCAAGTAGGTTTGAGATAACATTAAGCTTATCAGCAACCTTAGCACCACCAAGAATAGCAACAAAAGGTCTTTCTGGAACTTCCACAGCATTACCAAGATAGTTGATTTCCTTCTGCATTAAATAACCAACAGCAGTTTCCTTAACGAAATTTGTAACACCAGCAGTTGAGCAATGTGCCCTATGAGCTGAGCCAAATGCATCCATTACAAAAACATCAGCAATTTCAGCTAAATCCTTGCTAAAGCTTTCAATATTCTTAGTTTCTTCTGCTCTAAAGCGTGTATTTTCAAGAAGAACAACGTCGCCATCGTTCATTTCTGCAACAGCTTTCTTAGCATTAGCACCTACAACCTCATCATCCTTAGCGAAAACAACTTCCTTTTCCAAAAGCTCAGATAATCTTGTTGCAACTGGTGCAAGTGAAAACTTATCCTCTGGACCATTCTTTGGCTTACCCAAATGTGAACATAGAATAACTTTTCCACCATCGGAAATAAGCTTTTTAATAGTTGGTAAAGCAGCAGTTATTCTGTTATCATTTGTAATAACGCCATCTTTAAGTGGAACATTGAAATCACAACGAACTAACACACGTTTACCCTTTACATTAATATCATCTACCGTAACCTTGTTTAAACCTGCCATCTTATGACATCCTCCTATTGATATAGTATTATAGTTTTATACTTTTCTACAACAGCTGTTATTTGTTTAACAACTTAACATTAATATTCTATACTATTTTTCTCAATTTGGCAATACCTATACAAAACTTTTTTAAAAAAATAATATATTAACCCCTTTTATTACCACGAATAACAATTCCGATTAACTTATGACCAGCGTGTGAACATACCGTTGCACCAACCTTGCAGACATATTCAGGAGCATAACCAAACTTTTTAGTCATCTCCTTAACCATCTCATCTGTCACCTCATCCATACTCCCCCCAAGAATAACGTATGGAGTTTGTGGAATCATCTGCTTTTCTGCAACTTGCAAAAGTTTAGGAATAATATTTTTATCACCCCTAATTTTTTCACTCACATTAGAAACACCATCAATAATATTTATAAGAGGACGCAAACCTAATATCTCACCTGCAAAGGCTGCAACTGCTGAAACTCGACCTGAACGCTTTAAATATTTCAGAGTATATGGAGCAAAATGCACCTCAACGCAGTCAAACCAATCTTTAAGATACGCTATTATTTCCTCAACAGGTACTCCACGTTGGTCTTTTATCGCCGCCTGAATTACAGGATAACCATAACAAGCAGAATAATTCTTAGCGTCAATCAAGTGAATTTTCAACTTTGATTTTGCATCTTCATTTTCAGCATAAAACTCATCTCTAGCCATTACTGAGTTATTATATGTGTTTGAGCCAGTAGAAGAAATTGCTACATATATTAAATCAGTATATCCTTCTGTGTATATCCTTTGATATATTTCTTTAAACTCTATAAAAGTTATTTGTGCAGTTGATGGAAAGCCCTTTGAATTATCTATAACTTGATAGAACTCTTCCCTAGTTATATCCTTACCCTCACGATAGCTTCTATCATCAATCGTTACATGAAAGCCTATTACCTCAACGTCATATTCACTTGCAACCTGTTCAGTAATATCACTCGCAGAATCCGTAAGTATCTTTAGCTTTTGCATCTAATTTTCCCCTTTATTGTAAGATTTTTTAATAAGAATTAATCCCATTTATGTTGAGTAAGGTTTCCTTCTCTTGCAAGGTCGGGATATTCCCATTGTCTTAATATTTCATAAGTAGCAATTGCAACAGAATTTGATAAATTAAGACTTCTTAACTCCTGCCTCATAGGTATCCTCACGCAATTATCTTTATTTTTATAAAGTAAATCTTCAGGCAGTCCCTTATCCTCTCTGCCAAAAATTATATATGCGTTATTAGGATAATCAACATCGCTATGTACATTTTTGCCTTTAGTAGTAAAATAAAAAAAGTCACCAATATTTCTACTAAAAAAGTCATCAATCCCCTCATAATACTGAACACCAAGCTTATCCCAATAATCAAGTCCTGCACGCTTTAAATGTTTATCATCTATTTCAAAAGCGAACGGCTTAATCAAATGAAGCGACGCTCCAGTTACAGCACAGGTACGGGCAATATTTCCAACATTTTGTGGAATTCGAGGTTCAACTAATACAATATTTAATCTATACACCATATAACATCTCCATCTTGCTATTATATCATTATTCCTACCATTTTTCAAGACAATTTTAATGATATATGGAATAAATTAATTTTACAAGGCTGGGCACACCAAATACAATCAATAATTTATCAGCTTTTTTATTATATTATGTCCTTTATCATTAAATATAACAAAAGCTCTTGATTACAAATAAATAATTCATCAAGAGCTTTGCTTATTCATTATAATTTAAACTTCAACCCTTTATCACCAGAATTTTGACTTATCGCTTTACTCAAAGCTAAGTAAAGTTGATTTGTATCAATCGGCTTCGACAAGTGACCGTCCATTCCACTTTCAATCGACTTCTTTCCATCCTCATCAAAAGCATTAGCCGTCATAGCAATTATCGGAACAGTTGTTGAGTCCTCTTTATCCATCATACGAATTTCATGCGTAGCCTCTAGCCCATTCATAATCGGCATACGAATATCCATCAGTATAGCGTCATAATAAAACGGTTCAGAATCTGCAAACATTTTAGTTGCTTCCTTGCCATCAAAAGCTGTTTCAACGCAAAACCCAGACATTTCGAGAATAGTTCTTGCTATTTCAGAATTAAGGTCGTTATCCTCAACCAAAAGCATTCTTTTCCCAGTAAAATCATATTTTTCATTGCGAGAATTCAGTTCATTTCCATTAATTTTATCACCATTATCTAGTGTTTCTTCAACTGTTTTTCTCAATGTAAGGCTGAAATAGAATTCAGAACCTTCATTCTCCTTGCTCTTAACCTCAAGCGTTCCACCCATCATCTTAACAAGATTACTACTAATCGCAAGACCCAAACCTGTACCACCAAAGCGTTTTGCAGTATTATTTTCAGCCTGTTCAAAAGCTTGGAAAATACGAGTAATATTATCCTGACTAATTCCTATACCCGTATCCCTCACTGAAAATTTTAATACAGCAAACTCCTCATCATTCACAAGCTGTTCAATCCTAAGAGTAATATCTCCACCCTCAGCCGTAAATTTAAGCGAGTTTCCGATAATATTCACAAGCACTTGATTTAGACGTAATTCATCTCCTATAAACGATGCGTCCTCATACATTTTAATAATCTCAAGGTTGATTTTTCTTTCCTGTGCTTGAGGCATAGTAAGAATCTTCAAGTCCTCAATTAGCTTATTTATATTAAAATGCTCATTGTTAAGGCTCATCTTACCACTTTCAATCCTTGATGTATCCAGAATATCATTAATAAGTGAAAGCAAATACTTTGTAGAGGAATCAATTTTATTAAGGCAATCCAAAACCTTATTTTTATCATCAGCAAAGCATTTAGCAATATTAACCATTCCAATTATTGCATTCATTGGTGTACGAATTTCATGCGACATTCTTGATAAAAAGTCTGTTTTTGCTTTGCTTGCAAGGTCTGCATTTTTTTTATTTATATAAGTAGAAATAATCTTTGAAACTTCACGAAGAACCTGTTTGGTTTCCCTATCCCATTTTCTATCTAAATTATTACTCTCATAAATAATTGCACCTTTCAAAAGCCCACTATCATAAATAGCATAATAAAGCTGTATTTCTGCATCAGTTTCAGAAAAAGCCGAAAATTTCTTGCCATTTTCTACATCACCTTTATCAACTTCAAAAAAACCACTAGCATCAAACTTATCAACTAGCATATCCATTCCTTCTTTAGAGATAGCAGTAACGATATTTTCCCCTAATGAATGTGAAGTCCTATCCCAACGGTAGGTAGTGGTGCTACTGAGAAGTTCAAAGTTTATCTCAATAATTGCCACACGACTAAGTGAGAAATCCTTTCCAATTCTAGATATAAGTATATTAATTGCACTTCTTATATCCTTAGTTCTTTCAAGTATATCAAAGGCGAACGAAACAATATCATATTCCTTTTCAATATGAGTATCCTGTTCAATAAGAACTTCTGAATTTAAAAAAGATGAATCTTTTGAAGATGGAACTGTATCTCCCTCATAAAAAGCAACCCCATCACCGCCAGCTTTTATTATGCTATACATTGCATTTTCTGCTGATTTAAGCAATTTATCAAAATTTTCAGTAAGTGAAGTATCAGCGATACCAACACTACATGAAACTGTTATATTTTTATTTTCACCAACATAAATATTTCTAACTTCACTGCAAATTTTAGCTGAAATTTCTTCAACACGATTTTTATCTGTTCTAGTAAGAAAAACAACAAACTCAACACCGTTTACACGAGCAATAATGTCACTCTCTTCAGTAACATCACGAAAAATAGTAGCAACATCCTTAATAACAGCGTCACCAAACATATGCCCATAAGTATCGTTAATTGGAGGCAAGTTATCAATGCTTATAGCTAGCAAATAGCTATCTTCAGTAGCTGACTTGTTTAATAAGTATTTTTCTATCATGGTCTTTGCAGTAGAAATATTGTTTAATTTCGTAAGCTTATCTACAGAATGTATTTCGGGTTGCTTATAATCACTCATTTTAATAATGACCTCCCTAAACTTTTTACAATATCTTAATAAGTATACATCATTTTTTTAATAATTTCAACATTATTTCAATCTTTTCAACATAAAACATCGAAATAACTCTGTAAATTTTATTTACATTTAAAAAGAATTGTGTTTATTTTTTAACTTTTTAAGTATTATTTTATAATTTTCTCATATATTTTAAATATAGCATATTATAAATCTAATGATATTGGAGAGAAACTTTGAAAAGAAAATTATTTTTATGGGAGATTTCAGGATTTATTTTCACAGCAGTATTCGGCACTCTGCTCCACTTCTTGTACGAATGGTCAGGCGAAAACAAAATAGTAAGCACCTTCAGTGCCGTTAACGAAAGCACATGGGAACATTTAAAACTACTATTTTTCCCAACCCTTGTATTTTCAGTTATACAATATTTCGTAATCGGGCATGATTTTAAGGGTTTTTTATTTACAAAAGCAATTGCAACCTTACTTGGAATGCTCACAATCATCACCCTATTTTACACATATAAAGGCGTTGTGGGCAAAAACTTTCTCATAGTTGATATAATTATTTTTCTTGCAGGTGTCGCAGTAGTTGCCATTTTCAGCTATTTTCGCCTACCTCATGGAAAAGGTAATAATTTATTAGGAGCTTTCATCTTTATTATTATAGCTATATTGTTTGCTTTATTCACGTTTAATCCTCCACCGATAGGACTTTTTCAACAACCTAATTCTCAACAATAATTATAAAAGCAAATTAAAAAAGAGTGAATTTTGTTAAACACAGAATTCACTCTTTAAATATAATAAAATTAATTATAATTTTATGCCACTTCATTGGTCTTTCGCTTTTTAAATAAATTAGAATATGCTGTCAACACGGAGTAGCCCGTTTCTAGTATTGCACAATATTTATCAACCAAAACCACAATAACTGATTCCCTATACTTTGGTGGTTTAATATTTAGAGGGAACATATGTTTTAGAATAATATCCGACTCGCAATCATTCAGTTCAAAATGCCTCTGAGCATTTTCAAGAGCTATTTGTGAATGGCTGAATCCATGCAATTTACTTCCCTTTTCTCTTTTTTCAGTATGCCAATCATAGAGAAAAAAATCATGTAAAAGCCCTGCCCTTGCCACAGATTTAACATCAAACCTAAGCAATTTAAGAAACTTGCAAAGCCTATAACTATAATAAGAAACATTAATGCAATGCTGATAACAGGTAGTTGCACCATGCTGAGTATATGTTTTCATTTGTAATACAAAAGAATTATTTATCAAATTTTCCACATAATTATGATATTCAAGAGCTGTACTGTTTTTATTATCCAATATGTCAACCTTAGAAGCAATTGCTCGCAACATAAAGCTACCACCTTTTTTTCATATAATTATACATATTATATACCTTATTCCTGAAGAAATCAAGCCATTTTAAAAGAATTTTCAATTAATTATCTTCAGTATCCTCTTCACCATGTGCTTTTCTGTATCTCTCGCCATAATCAACAAAGCTGATATTCAAATCCACATCGCCCTCAATGCCATCAACCTGCCCAGTGCATGAGTATTGCCACATCTGGTAATTATATCTATATGATGTGGTAGGGTTAAATTCAGCAAGCCAAAAGTCATAATCCGTCAGTCTGCTTAAATCAAGCTTTAAATATGTTTGCTTTCGGCTTGAGTAAATCATTGGCGTATATCCCGCTGATTTAACTGTTTCACAAAAAGCAATTGTGGTATTAGTTAGCATATTAACGCTCATTTCATCAGTTCTAGCTTCATCATCATAAATTATCTCCCAGTCATAAACAACAGGATATGTAATCTTGTAATCTTTTATAGCGTCAAGCATAAGCTCTGCTTCTTTAATTGCCTCATCAACATTAATTGCTTGTGAAAAGAAATAAACACCCACGTCAAGTCCAGCGTCTAACGCTCCCTGTATATTCTTTTTATAGTTGGAATCTAAAAACGATTCGCCTGTTTGATAGCCTGTAAATCCTACTCTTATCATTGCAAAATCTATACCCGAAGCCTTAACTTTTTTCCAATTTATATCCTTTTGGTGAACAGAAACATCAATCCCAGCGACAGATTTTAATTCATTGTCCTCATAATAATATTTCAACCCATTTTCCGTCTTATAATTCTCATCCTTATATGGACTTAGTGGAACATCTTTTAGCAAGGGAATCCACACCTCACCAAATGTAGAATCATGAAAGAATACCTTTGCACTATCATCAGTGTTAAATAAAAGCTCAAAATCTGGCTCTTCATAAACAGGAACAGTTACAGTTGTTTCCTCAACTTGTGCAACCGTCTGAACAGACTTCCCCTCACTTTTCGCCAATAGAATTGACATCACAATAACAGCTATAACAAGCAAAATTATAATTACAAGTGTTGCAATTGGTTTTATTCTATTAATTAAATCTTTAAAATTTCTATTATACATGATTAATACCAGCCTCATCTCCATTTTCATTTCATCATAAATCGACATCTACCTTTATAGTTTAACATATTTCACGCACCTTTGTAAATAGATATTCACAAATACTTTATACAACAAAAATAACCATACGCAAATGCCAATTATTACAGCATATGCGTATGGTTTATTTAATATTGATTTTTTCCTACTTATTAATTACAAGTTTTTTTAGCAACGCTAAATCCATAGCATTAAGTGTTTTATCTCCAGATAAATCCGCCATTTCAGCCTGTTTAACAGTAAGTGTTTTTTTGTTCACAAGATGTTGCTTTAGTAGCTTAACATCAACAGCAGATATACTACCATCTAAATTAATATCGCCCATCTGAACATCATCTCCAACATAGTTAACCAACAAGTAGTCTAGGTATGTCCAACCCTCATCACTCACTAGCTTAACCGTATTAGTTCCAGCTTTTAGTTCAACTAAAATGCCATCTGTTTCAGTAAACAATATAGAATGTGGAAACAATACTGAACCTACGGATTCACCATTTATATAAAGCTCCTGTGTTTTTCCTGCTATCTCAAAGTTTTGCTGATAGCCATAACTCAACGCATAAAGACCGTCCTTACCTACAGTTATAGTCTGCTCAATATAATCACCCTCACCTTGTAGATAAACATAACCCGTACCAGAACAATATTTGTAATCAATAATCTGTGTACCCTCATTGCGACTTACTGTACCGTCTTCACATTCATATGCTCCCTCAACATCCCAATCGCCACCATTTCCACGCTCATAGCCATAAAGGTCAGTTGGCAGTTCATCCAGTGTAATAACATATTCGCTATTATAAATTTTATCTAGCATTTCAGGAGTGTTCGTTGTGCCATCAGTAATAAAACTTCCATACCAAGGACAGAAATAAGACCACCATGCACCCTCATTCACCATATTAGTAATATCAGGAATAATATCATTTTCAGATAAAGCAACCATCTTTGTATCTTCTGTTACATTAACCAATGTTAGAAACATTGATGTTGCTGCACTTGTTCCCCATCTATAAGGAGAGCCTTCATACTTATCATATGCAACCATATCCACATATTCATCGCCTGGATACCACTGTGCAGAGTTTGCATAGTCATATAAATTAACTTCCCAAATACAATTGTTTATGCCATAATCCTCTGTTAATGTTGTATACAACAACTTCCAAAGCTCACGATATACATCTGCACCACCAGAACCCCACCAGAACCATGCGCCAGAGCCATCTGTATTATTATTACCCTCTGCCTCATGGAAAGGACGGAGAATTACTGGAACGCCTGCCTCCTGTAAAATCAATAGTTGTTCTGCCATATCATCAATAGCCAACATCAAATATTCATATTCCTTAGTTGAGCTATCTAAGCAGTTAGCTGTATTAAATGACGAAGTAGGCTTGTATGTACAATCCTTCCAATCCAACGCTTCGCCCAATTCGTAGCTGTCAAAATCCAAAGGAACATTAATATGCCAGCAAGCAGTTGCAATACCACCACGCTGATTTACCCACTGAATCATTCTGCCAGTTGTTCCATCTTCCCAACCATATAATGGATTATAGTTCATGAAGTCAAATCCGCGAACAGCAGGATATTTACCCGTTGTATCATAAAGATACTCAAATTCTAATTCATAATCACCATCATTACCGCTACCATAGATTTCCTGTTGCCCAGAAATGATTTGGTTTCCGTACATTTCTGTCATATACTTCATCAATTCTTTAGTTTCGGGAGTTGAATTTGGATTGCAAAGTGTTGGGTCAATATTCAATTCAGGCATTTTTGCATAATCGAATGTAACCGTATCATAAAGAATGTAGCCCCAACCACCAGATGCACCTACTTCAATAGTATGTGTGCCAGCTTCTAAATAGAAAAATCCAAAGCTATAATCCATCCAATCACCATCGTTTGGAATATAGTTAGAGCTAACTGTTTTGCCATCTATTGCAAGAGTCTGCAATCTAGTGCTACCAAGTTCACCTAAATACATCCAGCAACGAGTTAAAACTTCATACATAGCCCCCTCTGTAACTGTGACATCAAAAGTAAACCCTCCTGAATTCCCTGCCCAAACAAAGCCCTCACCTGAATAACCTGGATACTCATCGTTATAAACTTTCGTCGCAAATGAAGCACCTGAAGTCAACTCACAATTCTCTGCTTCGTCTGAAAATACTGGTTGAGTATTCACAGCTGTCAAAATTGATATTTCATCATCTGCTAATAGCGTTGTAGGTTCTGCTGACCAAACTGTGCTACCAATAGATAATGCCATAGCAACGGCTATTACGCCACTGCCCATCCGTTTCATAAATGATTTCATAGAAAAACCTCCTTAAAATATTAACACATTACCATTATATCATCTCTGTATTACTTTTTCAACATATTTCTTAAAAAAATAGTGAAACAGTTGGTGTTAACAACCATCTCACTATTTAATATAATTTTATAAAATCATTCTAATAAAAGCTTATTCAGTAACTTCTACACCTTTCATAATTCCAGCTAAAATTTCTGGATATTCCCATGTCAACGTCTGTCTTCTGAATAATCCAAAGTTTTCACCAGCACCTGTGTAAGCGTTATTATCCCACCAGATGCAAGTTATTCCCTTTTTCTTAGCCTCGCCAAAGAAATGTTCAGCCCAAGCAGCCCTTGTGGACTCATTGTTTTTGTTCAACGCACCACATTCGCCCATTACTACTGGAATACCCTTGCTTACATACTTATTATACAAAGTATCAAACAAAGCAGTAACATCACTGTATTCAGATGGCGTTCCCCACTCACCAGTGCCATCAACTCTCAACGCAAAATCATATGGGAAGTAGTTGTGAACAGAAACAATAATTCTGTCATCATCAGGTATTTTAAATCCTAACAAGGAATCATACATACCAGCAGCATAAGGTGTAACCATCAAATGTCTGAACTCATTGTTTGCACCAGTGCTTCTAACAGTTGTAACGAAAGCCTCAAGTAGCTTGTTAAGAACTGCTCTTTCCTCAGCAGTACCACCACTCCATTGCTTTTCGCTATCCTCTGTTCTTGGCTCATTAAGTCCCTCAAACACCAAACGCTCATCATAATTTTTAAATCTATCACCAATCTGAGCCCAAACCTTTGAAACTCTTTCAACTAGCATTGCTTCATTTTCTGGCAATGGTTTTAGCCATGCACCCTCATGATGTGTATTCAAAATACAATACATATCATTATCAATAACATAGTCAACAACCTCTTGAACACGATTCATCCATCTTTCATCTATAACATAGTCAGGACCTTCCCCAGTAAATTGGAACCATGTAGTTGGAATTCTAACTGTATTAAATCCAGCCTTTTTAATCTCATCAATCATAGCCTTAGTTGTAATAGGATTACCCCAAGCCATTTCAAGCTGTGCTGGTGTTGGATTAGCTGTCCAGTAAATTGAATCCAATGTATTGCCTAAGTTCCAACCAACCTTCATATCTTGAGCAATTTCCATTGAAGTCATGTCGCTAAATCCTTCTGGCAAATCAACGTCTGGTTCTTCAACCAAGCCCAAAAGGATACCTAACATCATATTCAAATCAAAAACATTGATTTTCTCATCTTTATTTACATCAAATTTCTTCGCATCAAAAGTTCCTGCTGGTGTAACATTCAACAAAAACTTTTTAAGTGTAACCACATCAGCAATGCTGTATTTACCCTTAACAGGAGGGTCAACAGGTGTTCCACCCTCACCACCTAGTAAATTTCCATCTGCGTCATAGTATCTTATTGCATCTACTGAGAACGAACTTTCTCCCTCAGAAGAAACTATAACCTGTGTGCCTTCCATTTGACCAGCTACAAAAAATGCAGCCCCATCCTCTTTTTTAAACTCAAGTGTTGATTTGCCCATTCCAAAAAAGTTATATGATGGAAGTTCATTATATTCCCAACCCGATGGGCAAAACAAAATCTTAGCAGATTCATCCCAACCATCCATAACAAAAACATTACCTGTTACAGTATCATTTTCATCATTCACAGGAGCAGTGCCGTTTATGTCCACCTCGATTTCATAAACCTTAAGTACATCCAAATAATCCAAAACATCATATGGACTTTCACAATACAAGCCATCCGTCCACGATTGCCCTGGCATAGGTATTGGATTTGTGATAGCTGCACTAGCTGTTAACATTGAAGCAGATGCTCCAATTAGCATTACGCAAGATAGTGCTGATGCCAATATCTTCTTCATTTTACAATCCCTCCACAATAATATTAATATAAGAAACATTACATATAAATATATTATAAAGGTTAAGTTTATATTTGTCAAGAAAATTGTATGATTATTAAATATTTATTATACTATTAACATATTATTTTGTGAATTTTGCTATATCATACAAAGGTATACTAATAAAACTTATAATTAACAATTTGTGATAAAGCAATATGAAATTTTGAAAACCTATTGTTCAGTGCCTCTGTTGCTGGAGAATTTAAGTTAATATTACTGTTATTTTCGTCACAAGCTTTCATTCTAAATGAGTACATATCTCCATGTTCCTTATCGTAGGAACTGATAAAAGTAGCATCGAACTCATTGCAGTAACAAGAAATAACTCTTTCTTCGGAATCCAAACTATTCCCTTCCGAAAAAACATTGTGCCTAGCCTTACGCTCATCTATCAATGCCTCACTGCTTTCACCAGAGCCTAATGATTCAGTTAACATTGTAATTACTATGTAACCTCCAACCCTATTTACCTTGTAAATAATTACATCACTTTCATATTGATTTTTCATTACATATATAAACGTAGCAATTAGCACTGACATAAATCTATCCAAATCAGTTTTTATAAAAAGTTCAGGTTCAATTTCACCCTTTATGATAAGGCTTGAGCTTCTAAGAATACTTCTGCATGATTCTAAAAAGCTATTGATATTTTTAGAGGCATCAACTTTTTTTAATTCGATAAGATTTTTTTTACAGTCTGCATATCTCGCAATCTCTAATATATTCATAACTGATCTCAACATTTTAAAACAACTATTTACATTAAGATTTAAATATTTCCGTTCATCATAAAGATAATTCTCCTCAAGACAATTATCAAGAATATTATTTGACGTAACTATTTCAAATACAGACTCTCTTATTGTTGCAATCTTATTATCAAGGAAATCAAAAAGCTCAGGAAAATTTATAAATGTAAACAAAATATCCTTATCGCTAATTTCAACAATATATATACCATCATTAATATTAGGATATTTTATAAGCTTATATGAAAATGTCAATCCATTTATTTTTGTATTATATTCGCCGCTTTCAAGTATTTCATTATTATTTCTATTTAATAATTTTGCACAATTATCAACGTTTTTATATTCATCACTATTTGTCCAGTTTACATTAAAATTATAGTCAGTGAATAGCACTACACGATTTGAATAATTATACAAATCCTTTAGAACATCTATTTTGTGATTGTTTTCCATTACGCCCCTCCTAACTGAAACGATTATTTCGACATCAATTTGCTAAAACACTCAAAATTCATAAAAAAAGATTGATAACTGAAATATATGTTTCTCCCACTTAAATTTTGCCTACATATATTCTTTTAATTATACATCTTCTTAGTAAAAACTACAATAACTTCTAAAAAATATTTTATCAACATATAACTTTTCTTTTCATTAATTATAATATAACATTATGAATTTTGTATGTTTTTTCTGTAAAAATGTGAAATATTTTGGTTACAATAAAATTACTTTATGATTTTGTACATATATTTCTAATTTTTTAACCCATATATATAGTTATTTCATAAATATTGAAGTTTTTTTCACAAACTACTTGAATAATTATTAAATATAGTGTAGAATAATAATATAAATATTTTAGGAGGTTTTTAAATTATGGCAGTTAAAGTCGCTATTAATGGTTTTGGCCGTATCGGTCGTCTAGCTTTCAGGCAAATGTTTGGTGCAGAGGGTTACGACATCGTAGCTATCAATGACCTTACAAATCCAAAAATGCTTGCTCATTTGCTAAAATATGATTCTGCACAAGGCAGATATGCTCTAGCAGATAAAGTTCAGGTTACTGAAGATTCTATTATCGTTGACGGTAAGGAAATAAAAATTTATGCTAAGGCTAACGCAGCTGAGCTTCCTTGGGGAGATCTTGGTGTTGACGTTGTTCTTGAGTGTACAGGTTTCTACACATCAAAAGCTAAATCACAGGCTCATATTGACGCTGGTGCAAAGAAGGTTGTTATTTCTGCTCCTGCTGGTGATGATTTGCCAACAGTTGTTTTCTCAGTTAATGAAAACACACTTACTAAGAATGACACAATTATTTCTGCTGCTTCATGCACAACAAACTGCTTAGCTCCAATGGCTAACACTTTGAATAATCTCGCAAAAATTACAAAGGGCTTTATGACAACTATTCATGCTTACACTGGTGATCAGATGGTTCTTGATGGTCCTCACAGAGGTGGCGATTTAAGAAGAGCAAGAGCTGCTGCTGTTAATATCGTTCCTAACTCAACTGGTGCTGCTAAAGCTATCGGTCTTGTTATTCCTGAATTGGCTGGCAAGCTTGATGGTGCTGCACAAAGAGTTCCTGTTCCAACAGGTTCAGTTACAGAGCTAGTTGCTGTTGTTGATAAGGATATTACTGCTGATGATGTTAATGCTGCAATGAAGGCTGCTTCTTGTGCTGCATTTGGTTATACAGAAGAGCAGTTAGTGTCTTCTGACATTATTGGTATTAGCGAGGGTTCATTGTTCGATGCAACTCAAACAAAGGTTAACTCACTTGGCGATGGCAAGACTTTGGTTAAGGTTGTTGCATGGTATGATAATGAGAACTCATACACATCACAGATGGTTAGAACAATTAAGTATTTTGCTGAATTGAGCTAAACCAATAGCGTATTACTTTTTATAAAGATATAAAAAAGCAGTTAACATTATAATGTTAACTGCTTTTTCTTATTCTACATCTGCCCCTTGATAAGTTTTAATGCACCTTTTTCAAGCCTTGAAACCTGTGCTTGTGATATTCCTATTTCATCTGCAACCTCTACTTGAGTTTTTCCCTGAAAAAAACGCAGGTAGAGGATATTTTTTTCTCGTGGGTGAAGTCTTTTTATTGCCTCTCTTAATGAAATCTCATCAAGCCAGTTTTCAACATTGTTCTTGTCACTTATTTGGTCTAAAACATAAAGGGTGTCGCCTGAATCTGAATAAACAGGCTCGTATAAGGATACTGGCTCACTAATACTTTCTAGTGCCAACACAACCTCCGACCTTTCAACACCAACTTCTTTTGAAATTTCATCAATTGTGGGATCTCTTTGATGCTGATTTGTTAACAGCTCCTTAGCCTGCATAGCCTTGTATGCCAAATCACGCAATGAACGGCTGACTTTAATATGGTTATAATCCCTTAAATATCGCCTTAACTCGCCTGAAATCATAGGAACACAGTAGGTGCTAAAACGCACACCTTTTGTCAAATCAAAGTTGTTGATTGCTTTTATCAGACCGACAACACCTATCTGAAATAAATCGTCAACGTCCTCTCCTCTGTTGGTAAACTTTTGAATCACGCTTAAAACCAACCTCAAATTTCCATTAATGAGCTTATCTCTAGCCGTCTTGTTTCCCGTCTCTTGTATTTCTCTTAGTAAGCTCATCTTCTCAGCCTCTTTTAGAACTGCCAGCTTAGAAGTATTAATACCTGATATTACAACCTTATTATAAGCCATATCAATTACCTTTCAAAATGTTCTTGATATAATTATTGACAGTTGATATGGTTATAATCAATTAATAAAAATGTAAGTATTGCCAGCTTGAATTTTTATATTTTTTCTAATTCACAACGTAGCTTTTTTATGATTTTTTTCTCAAGCCTTGAGATATAAGATTGTGATATTCCAATTAAATCAGCAACTTCTTTTTGAGTTTTTTCATTCCCATCAAGCAAGCCAAATCGCATTTGCATTATCATTTTTTCCCGTCCACTTAAGGAATCAACAGCTCCCCTTAGCATACATTTTTCTGCTTCACTTTCTATCCCCTTGTTAACAATATCATCATCTGTTCCCAAAACATCGGATAAAAGCAATTCATTCCCATCCCAGTCGATATTCAACGGCTCATCAATGGAAAGTTCATTTCTGTACTGTGAAGATTTCCTCAAAAACATTAATATTTCATTTTCAATACAGCGTGATGCATATGTAGCAAGTTTAATATTTTTACTCGGACAGAATGTGTTTACAGCCTTGATTAAACCTATTGTACCAATTGATACTAAATCCTCAATACCTATGCCTGTTGACTCGAATTTTTTTGCAATATAAACAACCAAACGAAGATTATGAACTATCAGCTTTTCCCTCGCCTTATCGTCATTTTCTGCAAGCAACTTAAACGTTTCCTCCTCCTCTGTCTTAGAAAGTGGTGGAGGCAGGGTTTGAGAACCATTTATATAATATACGGCATATTTACCGAATTTGACTTTCTTTCTAACAAGAAATAAATTGATTTTTAAAAATATGCTTTGTACTAATTTCATTCTTATCACCATCCGTTTATTTATTATTATCATGCTATATAGTTAACAGTTTAGGATTAAAAATTGCATCTGTTTCTCTTTCATTAACGCCTATTAATGCGTCTACTCTTTTTAATTTTTTGGTGTTTTCTTCTCTAATGATAACTTCATCAGGCTTGAAAACAGGAATAATCCCACTTTCGCTAATTGTTGAAAATGGTATCAACCTAAACCCCTTTGGCATTTCTGTGCTTATTTGCGTATAATTATTTACATTAAAGCTTATATCCTCATTAAAAAGCTTGCAAACATCACTCTTGCTACATACAATTACAGCCTTTCCACTAAAGCTATCAACCAACGAGTTCCCCGTATCCATAAGCCCATCAATTGAAATAACTTTATCTGCAAGCTTAATAATCACCGTATACTTCCCACCATCAGCTTTACTTCTGTCCATAATCAGCCTTATGAGGCATATTGCTCCATAAGCAATAATTGTGCAAATCACAAGAGTCAGTAACGAAAAGTCTATGTAGATTGAGGAGTTGTTATACCCCATGAACGAGGGCTTGAATATCATATACATCGCAAGCATTATTCCTGCAAACACAAAATTCATTCCATAAAAATACAGTATCAATTTAAGTAATTGACGCTTATCTTTAATACCGAAAGCTATCGCAACTATTAGCACTGCTGCAAAAAGCTTAATGATGAAATTTGCGATAAGCCCAATTTCAGGAAGAAGTATCATTAGCGAAAACACACTTCCAACTACTGATGATATTACACATCTGATAGTTTTCAATCCCGTATGGGTAATCCTTGAGGTTGCTTTTATTAAGAAATAATTCACATATATGTTTAAAATTATAAGAACATCGACATAAATATAAGTCACATTGCAACCCTCTGTTCTTTTTAAATTTAGGTTTAGTTCTATTATATAGTCAAGCTCATGTTAAATCTGTCGATTTTAGGTAAGCTATTTCCCCTAATATTTTTTCAGCAGTATAAACAAAAAGTCCCCTCAAAATTTTGGGGGGACTAGCATTGTATATAATCTAATCTTTAGCACATAAAAGCAACAAAAGCCTTGTAAGCCATATAAACGTCAATCTTTGACACAACCTCATAAGGTGCGTGCATTGATAATACTGGAACTCCAACGTCAACAGTATCAACATCAAGGTTTGCAACATATGCAGCAACAGTACCGCCACCACCTAAATCAACCCTTCCAAGCTCACCAGTCTGCCAAATAATCTTATTTTCATTAAGCAAATTTCTAATCTTGCCAACAAACTCAGCTGAGGCATCGGAAGTTCCAGATTTACCTCTTGAACCAGTAAACTTAGTTACAACCACGCCATAATTAATATAAGCTGCATTTTTCTTCTCAAGAACTTCTGGGAACGTTGGGTCAAATGCAGCATTAACATCAGCCGAAAGACATTCTGAATTTGAAAGAACAGTTCTGCCCTCTACCCCAAATCCCTTAGCTAAATCTGCAATAAAATACTTCAAGTAAGCCGACCTAAGTCCAGTATTCCCATCGCTACCCGTTTCTTCCTTATCAGCTAAAACCACCACAGCAGTTCTCTTTGGATTTTTGCATTTTAGAATCGCCTGTAAGGTTGTATAAGCACAAACTCTATCATCATGCCCATATGCACCCACCATACTCCTATCAAAACCAATATCCTTAGCCTTAAATGCTGGAACAGCCTCAATTTCAGCAGAAATAAAATCGTCTTCAACAATACCATATTTCTCATTAAGAATTTTCAATATATTAAGCTTAACCTTTTCACTTATCTCATCATCCTTGAAAGGTCTTGAGCCGATTAAAATATTCAGCTCCTCACCCTTGATACCCTCAGAAAGAGTACGCTTCATCTGGTCAACAGCAAGATGTGGTAGCAAATCATTAACACAGAACACAGGGTCATTTTCATCTTCACCGATATTAATTATTACCTTTGTGTTATCAGCCTTAACAATTACACCATGCAATGAAAGAGGAATTGCAGTCCACTGATATTTTTTAATGCCACCATAATAATGTGTCTTAAATAATGCAAGCTCACTTTCCTCATATACGGGGCATTGCTTTAAATCAAGCCTTGGCGAGTCAATATGAGCAACGCATAACTTAACGCCCTTCTCTATCGGCTCGCTTCCTATAACAGAAATAACAACTGCCTTGCCACGATTATTACTATAAATCTTATCGCCAGCTTTTAGTTCCATGCCGATTTTATATTCCTTAAAACCATTCTCTTCCAAAACTTTTAATGTATAATCAACCGCTTCTCTTTCAGTTTTTGCAACATCAAGAAAGTTTTTATATTTCTCACAAAACTTATCAGCTTTTTTTATCTCATCTTCTTTTAAAGTCAAGCCTGCATTCTTTTTATTTGAAAACAGCGACTTCTTTAGTTCCTTAGCACTCATACTGCCCTTACTCATAAATTTACCTCCATACTTGTTGCGTTACTTTTAATCATATCATAATTTAATTATATTAACTTATTATTGTAATAATCCTTGATTTTATCCGAAACTTCTTTTGCAACGGCACTTAAATTATCTAAACCCTTATTGTTTTTAATGATAAAGTCTGAATTCTGTTTAAAAAACGCTTCATCAAGTTGGGAATCAATTCTATTTTTAGCCTCTTGCTCTGATAAACCATCTCTTTTTATAATTCTTTCAAGCCTTATTTCCTGCTTTGCAACAACAGAAATAATCAGCTCACAAAAATCATCAGCACGGCTTTCAAATAAAGTTGGAGCATCAAGCAAAATAAGCTTTTTGCCATCGTCCGAATTGTTTTTTATCTGATTAAGTATCTCCGAAGTTATGTAAGGATAGCAAATACTATTAAGCTGTTCAAGCTTACATTTATCATTAAAAACAATACTGCTCAGATATTTTCTATCTAGCTCACCATTATCAGTTAGTATTTTTTCACCAAAGCAATCAGCTAATTCAACAAGGCAAGGCAAGCCCTTTCGCATTACCTCCCTAGCAATTAAATCAGCATTTATTACAGTAAACCCGTTGCTTTCAAAAACTCCACAGACTGTTGTTTTCCCAGCACCAGTTTGTCCAGTTAACCCGACAACCATAACACCATCTAAACTATTCATAACTTTATCACCTCAAATCCCGCAGCTCTAATTAAACGGTTATACACAGCAAGTCCCACTCCATTTTTATCAGGAGTACGAACATAAACCATCTCAGCCCCTATTTTATCTAACTCCCTAAGCTTTCCAAACAATTGATGTGCCTGTTCAGCACTATTATCCCCATAAGTCAAATGTTGATACGGAAAAGCCTTTGATTCCCTATCATAAATTAACGAGTAAATCCTTTTCCCATCATGTTGGGAAATATAATTTTTAAACCCCTCCAAGCTACTATCAACAATCACTATATTCGCTTTGGGCGAGTAATGTTTATACTTCATTCCAGGAGATGGAACATTTTCTTGCCCCTCAACATCATTCAAAACAGCCTCATCAATAATAACTGTTTTGCACACTTCTTCCAAATCCTCTTTAGTTACACAGCCAGGTCTTAATATCCTCACCGTTTGGAAATCATCAAAGGAAATTACCGTTGATTCAACCCCATAACGACAGTCCCCACCATCTACAACGGCAGATATTTTGCCCGACATATCGTTCATAACGTGTTCTGCAATTGTAGGGCTAGGATAACCCGATATGTTTGCTGACGGTGCTGCAATCGGAATTCCAGCCAACTCTATAATCCTTTTTATTATCGGATGTGATGGCATCCTAACCCCTACTGTATCAAGCCCACCCGATGTAACGCTTGGTATAATCTCTCTCTTTTTAAATACCATAGTAAGCGGTCCACCCCAAAACCTCTCAGCAAGCTTATATGCCAAATCTGGAATTTCTAAAGCTACCTTTTCGAGCATATCCATTCTTGAAATATGCACAATCAATGGGTTGTCAGCAGGTCTGCCTTTTGCTGTAAACACTGACCTGACAGCTTCGGAATTTGTTGCATCTGCACCAAGCCCATAGACAGTTTCAGTCGGAACTCCGACTACCTTTCCATCTTTAAGGAGTGCAGCAGCAACTTCCAAATCATTTTCATCACATGATAAAAGCTTTGTTTCCTCCATTTATATACTCCAATTCTCCGCTAAAAATAAATACCCAAATATTTTCTACACATATTTTTAAGGAAACACCTTTTCAGCAGATACAACTTTAAAATTAATTTTAAGGCTATCTTTTTATACTACCTTAATTATCTCCTTGCATTGCAAGCTTAGCAGCCTGATCAGCAGTTGCCAAAGAATCGAAAACTTCGTCAAGATTACCATTCATCAAATCCTCAAGCCTGTAAATAGTAAGCCCAATTCTATGGTCAGTAAGCCTTCCCTGTGGGTAATTATAAGTTCTTATTCTCTCTGAACGGTCACCTGTACCTACCTGCATTTTACGTTCAGACGCTATTTTATCGCTCTGCTCCTGTTGCAAAGCCTCATAAAGCCTTGAACGAAGAATTTTCATCGCCTTATCTTTATTTTTATGTTGACTTCTTTCGTCCTGACATTCAACAACAACGCCAGTTGGTAAGTGAGTGATTCTAACAGCAGACTCTGTTTTGTTAACATGCTGTCCACCTGCACCACTCGCCCTAAACACATCTATTTTTAAATCTGTAGTCGAAATGTCTAATTCTACATCATCAGCTTCAACCAAAACTGCAACCGTAACTGTTGAGGTATGAATTCTACCCTGTGATTCTGTTTCAGGCACACGCTGAACACGATGTACACCACTTTCATACTTCAACCTTGAGTATGCACCATCGCCAGCTATCAAAAAGCTGATTTCCTTAAATCCACCAACCTCTGTTTCATTAGAATTAAGCACTTCAATCTTCCAATTCCTGTTCTCCGAATACATTGAATACATTCTATATAGTGAATTAGCAAAAAGTGACGCCTCATCTCCACCCGCACCACCACGAATTTCAATAATAACATTCTTGTCATCATTAGGGTCTTTAGGAAGCAGTAAAATCTTCAAATCCTCAGTGGCAGTTTCTGTTTTAATCTTATTTTCTTCATACTCAAGTTGAGCCATTTCCTTGAAATCCTTATCAACACCCGTTGAATCCAATATCTCCTTCGCCTCAGTAAACGCTTTCTCAGCAGACAAATATTCTTTATACTTTTCTATAATAGGAGTCAAATTCTTATGCTCACGCATCAATTGTTTATATAAATTATTATCACTAATTACAGCAATATCTGACAACTTTTCATTAATTTCATTATATCTTGCTTCTGTCAGCTTCAATTTTTCAAACATACAATAAATACCTTACCTTTACTCTAATTGATTATAAGTTTCAACATCTAATAAACAATAACGCTATTGCTCCTCGACCCTAATAACTTTTTTTATCTTCTTTTCTATTTTATTTCTCGGTACCATAAACTCATGCAAGCATTTAACGCAACGAAGTTTAAAATCCATACCTGAGCGAATAACATACATTTCATTACACCCACAAGGATGATTCTTTTTCATTATTAATGTATCTTCAGGTCTAATGTCCATAATATTCTCCTCCGTATTTCAAATACTAACAAATTCCCCTCTTGCAATATTCTAAAATGCGTTATCTTATATTATAACCTATTTTTTTATCTAAGGCAATATTTTCTTTAAATATTTATTGAAAAAAGATGAAAACTATTAATATATTTATAAATCTTATTATAAAGGAGTATTTTATGATAAAAACAATACACGCTGAATTTGATTCAATAAGTTCAGCAGAGGCAGCTGCAAATAGAATTAACCTAAGCGTATCAGGAATTAGAGCCATAGACATACCTAATTACTCCAAACCTAAACATTCTAGCATTTCATTAGTTACTACAAATGCATTAGTTCCATTCTCAGCCCCCACCACAAATTATGCAACCTCATTAATCATGTTTGCCAACAACAATATTAACGAAACTGAAGTTTCTTATCCAACTAAACTTAGTGTAACCTGTGATGATAAATCTATCAAACTTGTTGAGCAGTTTTTGATTTCAATGGGTGGATTATCCATCCATGTTACAAAGTGAACTTGATAAATTTTAAAAGACATAATTTTAAATAGTATATCTTTTGATAATTCCTCATATTATTATCATAGCTAACAATATGAGAAAATATGGGAGGTAAAAATGAAAAAATATTATCCGGAGGGCTGTTTAATTGATACGCCTGAAAATCTGAATTCTATTAAAACCCCTTCTGCTTTGCAAGACGCAATGCTTCATGGTAAAATCCTTGAAGCTAGGTCGATAGTCTGTGACAATGAGCATAACCTCATTGTCGATTTACCCTGTATGAAAGGCTTTATTCCTCGCATTGAGGGTGCTATCGGCATAGATAACGGCACTACTCGTGATATTGCATTAATTTCAAAGGTTAATAAGCCTGTTTGCTTTAAAGTTTTGAACATTATTAAAGATGAAAACAATAACCCTCTTGCTATCTTATCAAGACGTGCTGTTCAGGAGGAATGTTTTGAAAACTATTTAAGCAACTTACAATCAGGCACAATAATAAATGCAAAGGTTACACATCTTGAACAGTTTGGATGCTTTGTCGATATTGGTTGTGGCGTTCCATCACTTATACCAATTGACGCAATTTCTGTTTCAAGAATTTCACATCCATCGGACAGATTTACCGTCGGTCAGGACATAAGAGTAATAATTAAATCCGTTGATAAAGACAGAATCTGGCTATCCCACAAAGAATTGCTTGGAACATGGGAGGAAAACTCCTCTTTATTCAGTTCAGGTGAAACAGTCGCTGGAATTGTCCGTTCCATCGAAAATTATGGCATTTTCATCGAGCTAACCCCAAACCTTGCTGGGCTTGCTGAACCAAAAGATAATGTACGCATCGGTCAACACGCAAGTGTATATATAAAAGCTTTAATACCTGAAAAAATGAAAGTCAAGCTTATAATAGTTGATGTTTTTGATGCAAGCTACATGAACAAAGAGCTAAAATATTTCGTCAATTCCGACAGAATAGACCACTGGAAATACACAACCGACAATGGTGAAAAGGTTATCGAAACAAAATTTAATACATAAAAATAATTCATTATAATTTTTTGAGGTACTTTGTATATAAGTACCTCACTATTTTTTGTCCTCACCAGTAATTTTGCTACGATAAACCAATGCTGATTGCTCCTGTTTATTATTACCAAAAGCATAATAGCATTTATCCTTAATATTATCAGGAAGATACTGCTGTTTTACATAGCTATTCGCATAATTATGTGGATAACGATACCCTTGAGCATTCCCAAGTTGTTTCGCACCCGAATAATGCCCATCCTTTAAATATAGTGGTATTTCACCAAACTCCATATTTTGCACATCTTCTAATGCAGCATCAATCGCACACATCGCACTATTCGATTTCGGAGCAGTACAAAGCAAAATTACAGCCTGTGCAAGAGGTATCCTCGCCTCAGGCAAGCCTAATTGCAATGCCGAATCAACACAAGCCTTAACAATCGAAATTGCCTGTGGGTAACCAAGCCCAATATCCTCCGATGAAATAACCAACAATCTCCTACAAAGCGAAATAATATCCCCTGCCTCAATAAGCCTTGCCATATAATGAAGTGCAGCATTTTCATCCGAACCCCGTATAGACTTATGAAAAGCTGATAAAATATCATAATGCTGGTCGCCATCTCTGTCATACCTCATATTACTCCGCTGAGTAAGCGAATGCACAATTTCAAGTGTAACCTTAACGCTATCAGCTGAAATATCTCCAGAAATAACGCTTAACTCCACTGTGTTAATTGCTTTTCTGACATCTCCACCACAGCCAACTGCGATATGCTCGGCAACGCCGTCCTCCAGTTCAATTTCAGTATGCATATCCTCTTTCAAAAACATAAAAGCACGTTCAACAGCCTTTAGCATTTGGCTTGAAGTAACAGGCTTAAACTCAAAAACTGTACTTCGGCTAATCACAGCGTTATATATTGAAAAATATGGATTTTCAGTAGTTGATGCAATCAGCGTTATCTGCCCGTTTTCAATATATTCCAAAAGGCTTTGCTGTTGCTTTTTATTCAAATACTGAATTTCGTCCAAATATAACAATATTCCATTATAGCCTGAAAAAGTATTTATCTCGGAAATAACATCTTTAATATCAGAAACAGATGCCGATGTTCCGTTTAGCTTATGGAGTTCTCTATTAGTATTATCAGCAATTATCCTTGCAACAGTGGTTTTTCCTATTCCCGATGGACCATAAAAAATCATATTAGGAACGCTACCACTTTCGATAATTCTTCTAAGAGGCTTTCCGACTGAGAGCAAATGCTCCTGTCCCACCACATCATCAATTAATAACGGCCGTATTCTATCTGCTAATGGTACGGACATTTATTCCCTCCATCCTTAAATTACTTTTGTTCATTAAGTATATCAAAATATATTAAGTTTTGCAAGTTATTTACGGCTTAATTAACCATACAAAAAAGTTTGTTTAATATACACAATATCAAAGACATTTTTTACTTCATAATCACTTATCACTTTTTCCTTATTAAGTAATATTTTCTTTATTGTAGTTATTTTGTATATTAAATCTTCATCAGTAGTTTCTTCGTTTTTTTCTATATTTTCTCTAGTAATCCTTGTCTCTATTTCTTCCAACATGGTTTCAGTTGTTGCTGTTCCCGTCTTTGAAGTTGCAGTTTCGGAAATGCTTGTTCCTATTTCTTCCAATGTGGTTTCAGTTGTTGCTGTTTCCGTCTTTGAAGTTGCAGTTTCGGAAATACTTGTTTCTCTTTCTCCTAACGTGGTTTCAGTTGTTGCTGTTTCCGTATTTTAAGTTGCAGTTTCGGAAATACTTGTTCCTATTTCTTCCAACGCGGTTTCAGTTGTTGCTGTTTCCGTATTTAAAGTTGCAGTTTCGGAAATACTCATTTCTATTTCCTCCAACGTAGTTTCCAATTCAAAAGACTCTGTTGTTTGTGTTATGTTTTCAATTATGGTTGCAGATTCAGAAGCGACCTCTGTTTCAGCAGCATTACCTATATATTCCTTCAATATCACCTTGCTCTCAACACTCAACACACCCGTATATGCCTTTCCAGCAATCACAACAGTAATATCTTGCTTATCAAGCGTTTCGGGTAACCATAAGTAAAGCAACCCTTTTGAGTCGGTGCAGACATCATTCATTCCATAACTATAATCTCCAACACCCACACTAGCTACGCTTGTACTCAAGCAATCTGGTATGTGAATTTCATATCTCAACTTTGTTTCTGTACTTCCAAAATACATGGTATTAGTTGTATTATTTACTGAACCTCCCGTGATAACTGTGCTACCTTTAGTCTTAGTAAATTCTGCTCCCGCACCAATGTCATAAGCCCCACTTCCAGCTGTTGCAATAATCGTTCCACCATTTATACTAATATTTCCACCACGATTTCCAAACCCACCACCAATACCAGCACCACCCAATCCACCTGTAGCTTTGATAATGCCTCCATTTATCTCTATAGCACCTCCAGTGCTATCAGAACCCCCTATTCCCGCCGAGTGATAACCACCCTCAGCAACGATATTCCCACCATTTATTTTTACAGTACCATCTGTATAGCCAAAGCCTCCACCAATTCCAGCACCACCTTTATCATCAGAGTTTCCACCCTTTACAAAAAGCGAACCAGTACCGTCAATTGTCAATATGGAGTTGCCTCCTACAGAAATGCCTGCTTGATTCCCACCACTAATAAGCGTGTTTTTCCCTACCAAAGTTAGGTTGACATTGGTATTATCAGCCATATAAAACGCTGGATTTTGTGTTGAGCTTAAATCTAAATAAACATCTTCCAAAATGATATTATAAGTCACAGCACCTAACAAAGATATTGGCTCAGTGGATATATTTTCGCCACCTTTTATAGTATAATAACCTGGATTAATATACGGCCCTGCACTGATAAGTTCCGTTTTTATCCCATTCGGAATTGTCACCATTAATACCACTGCACAAGCAATTATCACAGAAACAACCTTTGTAATTAAGTTGATAACATTCATTTTAATATCCTCCATATGTGAATAAATTATGTCAATTACTATTTTACCACTACTTTAGACAAAATTCAACATATATTTACAAAATGTCAATGAAATATTTTTATTTGAATGATTTTTATATTTCCGCTTGCATTTTCACAATAATTATGATATACTTTTTATCGTAATTATTAATCTAACATGAGGTTATTAATTTCCATGAGTTAAGTGTCGAATTTCATGCAAATTTGGGAAAATTGAATACGGAGAGGTATCGAAGTGGTCATAACGGGGCTGACTCGAAATCAGTTTGCGAGCAATCGCACGTGGGTTCGAATCCCATCCTCTCCGCCAAATGTTAAAAGAGTAACGTAAATACGTTACTCTTTTTTTATATCACCGAAACATCACCGAATTAACGGTAAAAAATAAATTACTCAATTTTATTGAGTATGTCCAAAGCTCTCTCCTGCTCTTTGGGGTATAGATGGGAGTAGGTATTAAGCGTCATTTCGATGTTAGAATGTCCTAATCGCCTTGCTATCTCCTGTATGTTTATCCCGTTGTTAGCAAGCAGCGAAGCGTGAGAGTGTCTGAAATCGTGTATGCGTATTACTTTTACGTCTGCTGATTTTGCATACCGTTCGTTACGTTTTTGTATGCTAGTATCCCTTAATGATTTGTCAAACCCACATACAAAACATTCTTCATTAAACCCCTCTAATTCCTTACATTTCGCCTTGTATGTTTCCAATTCTTTTAGCAATGGCACGGGTAATTGTATGTTACGTATTGATGATTTATTTTTAGGTGGTGTTATCCTATCGCATCCCTTAAGCTTTTGTGCTACACTGCGTGTAATGCACATCTCTTCATCTTTTATATCGCACCATCTAAGAGCGTTTATTTCGCCTTTCCTTGCCCCTGTGTAGTATGCGAACATAAAAAATATATAAAATCCATAGTCTTGTAGAGTGCCTGCATAAGCCGATTCCCTAGCAGGTTTAATAAATGTTAAAAATTCTTCTGATGTATAGTACTGCATCTCTTTTTTTATTTCTGACGGATTTTTAAAATTACCGACCTTGATCAGTGGATTTTGAGGAATATGCCCCATTTTAAAAGCGTAATTCAGCAGCGCTCTTAACACCCCGTATATGTTCTGTTTGGTTTTAAGAGCATAACCTTTATCGTTAATCATTAACTTCCAATCTTGAAGCAGTGGCACTGTTAATTTATCTATGGTTTTACTGCTTAAAAATTCTTTGATGTACAACTCATACATCCTCTCTTTTTTATCCAGTGTGGATTCCCTAATGTCAATTTTAACATTTTTTATATATTCATCATACAGTTGCTGAACCGTCATTTTTTTGACTATCTCGGATTTAGATTTAACTTTATAGTTTATTTCCGCTTCTACCGCTTTTGCTTCCTCAAGCCCGTATACAATACGCTCCATGCGTTGCGGCTTGCCGTAATCATCAGTATAATTTACTCTTACTCTATATTTTTGCTTGCCGTCTTTTTTTCCCTCCATTTTATTTATTGGCATAATGTCCTCCTTTATTATAACGCCCTCCTCGTTAATTCGGGGAGGGCGGTTTTACCGTTAAATACTCTCTATCACCCCAAGTGGGACAAGAGGTCTGTCAAAATCCTTACGGCGTATATGCTCCATCTCGTGTTTAATTGCGTCTTGTTGTTGCTCATAACAAAGCCTAGCATTTATGTAAACATTGTAAAAGCCCTCATTGTCCTCTACTGTCATTCCTTTAATGGAGCAAGGCAAATCTATATACCTTACCCAATAATCCATGTGTTAATCCTCGTTTTCGTTTTTTCTTAAAGCTTCAATTATTTTTACTGCTTGTTCGATATCCTCTTTAGTAGCTTTTCTACTTACACTAAAAAGAATTTTCATTTCAGGACGTGTTCTAAGGCTATCAATCAGTTCTCTTGTGTCGTCGTCTATAACAACAAGGTTATCATCTTCATCATAAACAAACGTGTTGTCGGGGCTATCCGTGTTGCCTAAGAGGTAGTCTACTGATACGCCGAAATATTCAGCTATCTTTGAGAGAACCTCTCCTTTAGGAGTGTTGCCACGTTTATCCCAATCAACAAAAGAATTCTTGTTTAATTTTAAATCCGTGAGCATTTTATTTTTGCTTATTCCTTTTCGGTCTATTAAACTTAAAACTCTTTCTAAAAACATAAATCATAACTCCTTTTTCTAAGCCATCTAGCGATGGCTGTCATTTTGTCATTTAACTAGCAGTGTTGTACAAAGGGTGTCATTTATATTTTACACTTTGTGTAGATATAGCTAAATGTTCAGATAATTCTGAACAAAATAACAAATCGGTATTGACATTCAGAAAATTCTGAACTATAATATAACTGTCGAATAAGTTATTCGTCAAAACGGGTACAAAAAACCACACCAACCGAAAACTGCAATTTTCGAGTGGCTCTGATAGTATTCTGTAAATCGACAATTTCATAATACTACAAATTGGTTTTTTTGTCAATAGTTTTTCAAATAATTTATTAGAATTTTTTTAATTTTGTCGAAAGGAGGGGCATTATGCCTTTTAAAATCAAAGCAAGGGTATACGGCTTAGGTAAAAAGCTCAATGAGTTAATTCCTAAGCTTGAAGAGCGAGGGTTTAACGTGTCGCCATCTGATATATCGGATGCTATCGCTGGACGCAGGCAAAGCAAGAAGTTCACAGATATATTATCAGCGTCGAATGAAATTGTTACTGAATGGGAAAAAGAAAAAATTAATTAGAAAGTGAGGTGAGAGAGAGATGCTTAACGAGGATTTGCAAAGGCTCAAGGATATACTTTTTGAGGTTCTGGAGCGTAAAAAAGATGAAATCTCCGAAGACAGCTGGCGGGCTGTAACAGAGATTTCAAAAGAAATTCAAGCTTTAGAGCAATTTAGACGCTAAATAGGCTTAATCTTTTTTGAGTTCGTTTCTATTTCGTCAAGTTTGTTAAATACGGTTTCGAAATAGTCAGCGACGTCATTAGCACTATTGGCTAAGGTATTGCCGGTTGCTATAGTAGCAAGCGTGATTTCTTTGGCATATTCAAAAGCTTTAGAGTGGTATGCACCCATTTAAATCACCTCCTCCCCCATAATTATACATGGAACGGGGAGGAAAATCAAGAAAAAGGAGTTAATAATTATGAACGAATTACAAATAATTGAACACAGCAATCAAAGAGTGTTGCTAACAAGTCAGATAGCTGAAGCTTATGGTACAACAGAAAAGGTTGTTTCTAATAACTTCAACAATAACAAGAACCGATATGAAGAGGGTAAACATTATCACGTTCTTCAAGGCAAGGAATTAAGAGAGTTTAAGAGCGACTCCTCAATTTTAGGATTTGCCCCAAACCTCAACAAACTCTACCTCTGGACAGAAAAAGGTGCATTACTACACGCTAAGTCGCTTGGTACAGATAAAGCTTGGGAAGTTTATGATATGTTGGTTGAAACCTATTTCAATGTTCAACAGCAATCTTTAGGTTATTCAGATTTATCCCCACAACTACAATTCATGATTAATATTGAGAATGGGCAGAAAGTGCTTAAATCAGAAGTCCAAACCCTTAGAAATCGTGTTGCTGAAATTGAATGCACAAAGACTATCGACCCAAAAGAAAGCTGGAAACTAGAGATTTATAGCAAAATAGAAGCTATTGCAAAAGATAGGGGTTTATCTCCTCTTAAATTTAGAACTACTTTATATCAAGAATTAGAAACATCTGCTAACGTGCTTTTGGGGGTAAGGCAAAAGTATCTTGCTAAAAGAATGAAGTCAGCAGGGCATAAATACCGTGAATACGCTAACGTGGCTAAGATAGATGTTATCTATCAAAACAAAGAGCTGAGAGCTGAATTTGAGGAAATCATTAACGACATGATGGAAGTTTAAAATCTACAGAGTGTGAAAGAAAAGGAGGAGTTAAAATGCAATCGCCGGACATAACCAAAGCTGTTTCGGTCTACTACAACAAATTAGAGATAGGTACAAGCGATATATGTGATATTTTTGATTGCGGTAGAACTAAGGCTCTTAGGCTAAAAAATATCGCAAGAGATGAAATGGCTAAGCAGGGCAAGAGAGCGTTTACCCCATACCACGTTAGCACACCGATTGCATATAAAGCATGGGGGTTAGATATTGCTGATTTAGAGGGTAGGCTGAAAAAGATTAACCAATTAGGGGTTTAAAAAATCAAGGACGTTAAAACACAATATAATTTTATGGAGTGATTTTAATGACAATTATTAACCAAGACCGTGACCAACAGCATACATACAGACCAACCGCAGACACATTGCAAGTTATGGCAGTATACCATCAAACGTATTACATGGGTACTAACCTATATCTTAACGGCGAATTATTAGGCACGTTTGATAGCCATCAAGAGGCTATGAATGAGCGTGACACTATTAATAGTTATCCATATGATATTTACGTTGTTAGTGGAAGTTCTCCGATGTGGGAAGATTGGGAAACGCTATTTGGAATGATGGTTGGAATGTCCGATGATATATATTAAAAATTAAATTAAGGAGTATTTATTATGAAAGAAAAATATTTTATTGTTAGAGGCGACCGTTCGGGAGTATTCTTTGGGAATATAAAAGAAATAAATGGGCAAGAAGTAGTTTTGGAAAACGTTAGATGTATTTGGTATTGGAGTGGGGCGGCGAGTATCATTCAATTGGCGGCAGAGGGTACAAATAAACCTAATGATTGTAAATTTACAATGTCAGTTGACGAATTAGTCATTACAGACGCAATTGAAATAATTCCTTGTACTGACGTAGCTGTGAAATCGATAAAGGGCGTGAAAGAATGGAAGAATTAAAGATTAAGGAGTTTATTGGCTCTGGCTCTGGCGATGGCTATGGCACTGGCGATGGCTCTGGCTATGGCTCTGGCTCTGGCTCTGGCTATGGCACTGGCGATGGCGCTGGCGATGGCGCTGGCGCTGGCGATGGCGCTGGCGATGGCTATGGCGCTGGCGATGGCTATGGCTCTGGCTATGGCTCTGGCTATGGCACTGGCTATGGCTTTGGCTCTGGCTTTAGCTCTGGCTTTGGCTCTGGCGATGGCACTGGCAGAAAATCAATAAACGGGATGAATATATATAAAATAGATAACACTCCAACAGTTTTAACGTTAATCAAAGGGAATATAGCAAAAGGATATATTGCAAATGACGATTTGTCTTTAATTCCTTGTTATGTCGTAAAGACCAATGGTTTCCTTGCACATGGTAAAACCCTGCACGAAGCACAAACAGCATTACAGGAAAAATTATTTGGGGATATGGACGAAGATGAAAGAATTGAAATGTTTATTACTGAATTTCCCAAGTTAGATACCGTTATAAAAAATCAAGAATTATTCAATTGGCATAACAAATTAACTGGCAGTTGTTTGATGGGTAGAGAACAGTTTGCAAAAAATAATAGTATTGATTTAGATGAAAATATGTCAGTTTATGATTTTATTGAACTGACAAAAAATAGTTACGGTGGAGATGTTATAAAGAAATTAGCCGAAAAATATGAGGAGGAAAAATGATGTCAGAAAACATAAGGGATTTAATTAATGAAATTGACGATATTAAGGCAGAAATCGAGGAGAAAAGAATTAGGTGTGAGTTTGACAAAGCAGATAGGCTGGGGTTTAACCTTAGGACAGCTAAGGATAAGTTGGTTGATGCTGTCCGTGAAGAATACGCTACATCGGAGGTACGAGATGAGGAAGAAGGAAGATAGTCGTTACGAGAGATGTTGCGATTGTGGGAACGAATGGAACGTTGCAAAACATTTAGAAATATTTGGGCAATATGTATGCCCGCCATGTCAAAGGAGGCGAAACGATGAAAAAGTTAAAATTGAAGTTATGGCAGGTTGAAAATGTAGTACTCATGAAAGTATTACAGCAGGATGAGAGTACTAGAGGCAAGGGAAAACTTTTTGAATATGGTGGATTAACGTTAAAAAGTGTAAATGAACCAGTTATATCAAATGGCGTGGTTTTCCTTAGTGGTTATGAAATAAATAAAGATAACGCAATAGACTTCTTGGAGTTTGGCGATCAAACAAAAGCCACCGAATACATCCAAAAAGTTCTTGATTTAGTCCATGAGTACAACAAATCTCTAATCGGCACAGTCCCAACCATAGATGATGAAGTAAAAACATTCATAGCAGAATAGGAGGTAACAGATGAAAGCAAATTATAACTGTTGTAAATATTGCGAAAGTTCAACATTTACGCCACTCAATGCTACAAAAGATTACAGTTCAATCGAAATCTCAGTTAGCAACTGGGGAATGCTTAGGTGCAGAGCTTTTAATATCGATGGCAACGGAATAGGGCAAGACATTGCTAATATAAAATATTGTCCTATGTGCGGGAGAAAGTTGAGGTAAAAATGAAATTATATTGAGAGTGGCGATATACAATGGGAAGAAATTTCTATCTAACAGACAAAGAAATATCTGCATTAAGAGATGCTTCGGGTGAATGGTGCGACATATTGGAAGAAGGGGACAGCGATTCATGCGAAATGGTCGCAGAAAAATTAAATAACGGATTGGGTTCAGCATTGAAAAAATTATACAAAGGGACAAAAGGCGAGAGATTATACGAAAAATATTGAAAGGGAGGTAACCGGTGACAAAACATATGCAGATTAACATTGAGATTGATACTGAATGCGACAGCCCTAATCGTGTAAAGGACTTGATATATGGATTAATAAAAGAGGCTGGGGATAGATGTTTTGCAATAGAATCAGTAACTATCGACGGAGTGGAAAGCTATAAAGTGGGTGTCGGGTTTATAAATACATTAGCAAAAAAGCAAGTTTGTGATTTGCCCAACATAAAAAGAAGTTCTGAGGGGAGTTAAGATGAAAATGAAACGCAAACCTAACTTTTGGACGCTACTACCCAAAACTGCACCATACATACTAGCATTTATGTTTTGGAGATATTCCAACCTTAACACACAGAATACAATTACTATTATTTTAGCTAGTGTGACGTGTTATGTGTTGATAATGTTGGCAACGGATATAGTTACGGGAAAGGAGAGAAAGTAATGTTAGAAAAAACTGTAATACAAGAAATCAAAACAGAGATTGAAGTCGCTGAACTTATGGTAAAAGACTTGAAAAGGCTTTGGAACTCATACGCAAAGAAAGCTTTGATTGCAAAACAGGAAAGAGAATTAAAACAGGATAAAATCGGTTTTTTGGAGTATGAAAGCGTTGAGGAGTTGCATGATGGGTTTGGTTTTGGTGATATTGATGAGGATACATATTATCGTGGCGTCGAATACTTTGAGAGCCTTAAAAATCCATCAAAGCAATCATCAGTGGAAGAGCATAGGAAAAATCTTAAAGACTTGATAAAACTTTGGGAAGGAACAATAATCGCACTCAACGAGGAACTCAATCCCACTGAAAAGGCTCAAAAAGAGAATGCTTTTGAACGTAGGGAGCGTGAACTGAAGGAAGAACGGAATAGCAATATTTTATTAAATGAACTTTTAGGATAGGAAGTGCGTAAATGAAAAGTGAATGGAGAGTAACAAGTAATAATATAAACGGTCAAAAAATGTATGGGGTTTATCGTTTGTTGGATATTAACGCTGTTGACCACAGTGGCAATCGTGAGATGTCTGGTGGATATGTAGATAACCGTGAAGATGCACAAGTTGTGGCAGATGCCTTAAATGCAAAGGAAGTGAGTCGATGTCAAGATATATAAACGCTGACAGGTTAAAGTCATGGTGGACCGAACGATATAACACACGTGACACTGTGGGGGTAAATCAGGTAATAGATGCAATAGAAAATGCACCGACTGCTAATGTAAAACCAGTTGTACATGCCATCACGCAATCGTGGATTGACAGGGGTGATAGTATGGTAGGTTTATACACCTGTTCTAATTGTGATATGGCGGTTACGACATTGCCTAATTACCATTATTGTGAAAAATGCGGAGCGAGATTAACTAGAAGCACAAAAAGTAAATTTAATCCTAAAGGAAGTGAGTAAATGATCCAAAGAATATGCGATAGATGTAAAAGTGTGACAAAAAATGACGCAACTTCAATTACTGCTAAAGTCGGGAGCTTTTTTCATCAATATGAACAACAATTTGACTTGTGCCATAAATGCTTTGATGAATTTAATGATTTTATGGAACAAGAAAAAGAGCCTGCATCGTCTGCAAACGAGATAAGCTCCAATGCATAAAAATATTTACAGTCCTATTATAGGACATTTAAGGAGGAAAGTCAATATGTATGATGAAAAATTAACGCAACTAAATGAAATGTCAGAGAAAATTAAAACAAAAAAATCTGTGTTAGAAAAGATAGACGCACTCTGCAAGAAAAATGACATTGTGGTTACTGACTACAACAGCGGAAGAGTAGAATTACCCGAAGAACTTAGGGGTGTGTTTTTTACGTTATTAAAAGATTATCACCAAAAACAATTAGACATTCTTGAAAAAGAATTTGAGGAGATGTAAGGAGGATAACCCATGTTAATTTACTGCAGTCACAAATTCGGCGGCAAACTAGAAAACGCCAAAGCCGTCGAAACTAAGATAAAAAAATTACAACTAGCAGACCCAGGCAATACATATGTGTCGCCGATACATGCGTTTGGGTTTTTATACAATGAAGTTGATTATCTGACTGGGCTTAATTGGTGTTTAGAATTATTAAGCAAGTGTGATAAGATGCTGGTTTTGTCGGAGGGTTCAAGAGGGGTTAGGGCAGAGATTAAATTCTGCGCCGAGAATAAAATACCAGTAATCGTACGCTTGTGTGACACTGCTGTAAGTTTTTTGGAGGATAAAAACCATGACATATAAAGAAATCTGCAACAAGCACATCAACGAACTATCGATTGAACTGATGAATAGTGGTATGTCAATGCACGATGTATCAAGCATGACACTTGAAATTTACGAAGTGATTAAAAAACATTTAGAGGAGGAATTAAATGAAATTAATTAACTTAACCTTAGATAATTTTAAGGGCGTCAAGCAATTTGCACTTGACGCAAATGGCGAATCCGTTTCGGTTTTTGGTGACAATGCAACAGGCAAGACAACGCTTGCAGATGCACAGTGTTGGTTGCTGTTTGACAAAGACAGCAAAGGCACTAAAAACTTTAGTCCAAAAACAAAAGATGAAAACGGGCAAGATTTACATAACATCGAAAATATCGTTTTCGGGGTGTATGAGCTTGATGATGGCTCGACTGTTTCCTTTAAAAAAGCTTTTTCGGAGATTTGGAAGAAAAAAAGAGGTTCAGCAACAGCAGATTTTACAGGACATACAACAGATTATTATATTGACGGTGTGCCTGTAAAGGCTAATGAATATGCTGATAGGGTTAATTTACTACCTCAACAGACATTGCTAGCTTTGTCCTCACCTACATATTTTGCAGAAGAATTGCCAATTTCACAAAGACGTGAAATGCTGATGGAGATTGTTGGAGATATTTCTGATTATGAGGTAATCGAAAGCAACGAGGATTTAAAGGAACTTAAAGAATATCTAATCAAACCTATGACAACAAGTCGATATTACGGTGTTGATGAGTATTTTAAGATTGCGAAATCAAGATTAACGGAGATTAATAAGGATTTAAACTCCATGCCTACAAGAATAGACGAGGCACAAAAGGCAATGCCAGAGCCTATTGATAGCTTGAGTGTTGAAAGGGACATTGCACTATTAACAATGGATAAGCAAAAACTCACAGATAAGCTCACAGCAAGTCAGGGCGAAAGGCTTGCAGATATTCGCACCAAAATAGCAGAATTAAAGGCGGAGCTGCTAGAATCGGAAGCAGTTTATAAGCAGAAATATAGCACTGCTAATGATGCTATTAATGAGGATATCAAGGCGGTTATTAGTAAGCGAAATGTTTCGACTTCTACTATTGATATGCTAAGAGCCGATGCAATAAGGCAAGAATTTAAGATAAAAACTCTTAACGAAGATAGGAATGAACTTTTAAAAAAGCATTCTGAATTATCAAAATCCACCTGGTGTGGTGATGAAAGTTGTCCAACCTGTGGGCAAGCCTTACCAGCGGCTGACGTGGAAAAATCCAAAGAGCAATTTAACCTTGATAAAAGCAACAAGCTTCTTACATTAAGTCAAAAAGGCAAGGAAACCTGTTCTAAAGATATTATTGCAGATGCTGAAAATAAGCTTGCAGAAATTAAGCAAACAATTGAGAGTGAAAATACAAAAATTGAGGGTTATTTGTCAGAAATTGAAGCTTTGGAAGACAAATTAATAGCTGCTCCGCCTTTCAATGAAACCGAACAATATCAGCAAATTAACAATAAAATTACTCTTATGTGTAACAAGATGGAACACATTAAGACTATGGAAAATGCTAATAACACCGCTATTAATCTTCAAATTGAGGAAATTGAAAAAAAGCTTTCAGATTGCAGTGATAAAAAAGCAAGCATTAAGCTTATTAATACCCAAAAAGCACGCATTGCAGAACTGGAAAAGCAACAGAAGCAATTAAGCGCTGAATATGAAAAAGTCACAAAGGGCATTTATCTTTGTGAGCAGTTCACCAGAACAAAAGTGTCAATGCTTACTGATAACATTAATTCAAGATTCAACAGCGTTAAATTTAGGCTGTTTACAGAGCAAATAAACGGCGGTTTAAAAGAAGATTGTGAGCCGCTTGTACCGTCAGTAAATGGCTTGATACCATTCCAGTATGCTAATAATGCTGCACGAATTAATGCAGGGCTTGATATTATCAGGGTGCTATCACATCATTACATGATGTCAATGCCTGTATTTGTAGATAACGCTGAAAGCGTTACACAGCTTAATGATACGGATTTGCAAGTTATCAGACTTGTAGTATCGGAAAATGATAAAACATTAAGAATAGAGAATGCTTTAAAAGCAGAGTTAGAAAAAATGGAGAAAGAATTTGAGGAGGCGTAATTATGAGTAATCAACTAGCAAAAGTAAACCAGTTTAAATCAGTACTTAATGATAATCAAATAAGAGCACAGCTTAAAAACAGCCTTAAAGAAAACGCTGGTGCATTCATGAGCTCCATGCTTGACCTTTATGGTGGGGATAGTTATTTGCAAAACTGCGATCCAAAAGCGGTTGCTATGGAGTGTTTAAAAGCGGCTTCACTCAATTTGCCGATTGTAAAATCTTTAGGTTTTGCGTATGTAGTACCATACAAAAATGAACCTACTTTTATTGTCGGATACAAAGGCTTGATACAACTTGCCCAGCGTACAGGGCAATACAAAACTATTAATTCAGGCATTGTTTATGATGGCGAGCTCGTTGGACACGACAAGTTGTCAGGCGAACTTGATTTATCAGGCGAAAGGGTTAGCGATGAGGTTATAGGGTATTTTGGTTATATAAAATTAATTTCGGGATTTGAGAAGACTCTTTATATGACAAAACAAGAGGTGGACGCATGGAGAGATAAATATAGCAAGGCTAAGAGTGAGTACTCTCCGTGGGCTAAGGAATATGATAAAATGGCTGCTAAGACTTGTTTAAGGCGATTGATTAGCACATACGGTGCTATGAGTGTACAGATGCAACAGGCTATGCAATTTGATGGAGAGCAAAAGCCAGTTGTGGAGAGGGTAGCTCAAGAGGTGCAGGAGAAAGCAAATAAACAGGTTATAGATATTGACACGGAAACAGGAGAGGTAATTGACGTTGAGGGTGTTGAGATACAGGGTGAGTTAGTACAACCTGGTTTTTAATCATGGATATTAAAGTTATAGCCAGTGGCTCGTCAGGCAACTGCTATCGTGTGAGTGACGGAGTTTCTTCCGTCCTCCTCGACTGCGGTATACCATTAAAACAAATACAGCAGGCTTTAAATTTTGAGTTAAGCAGTATAAATGGAGCGCTTGTCACTCATGCCCATCAAGACCACATAAAAGTCGCTAAGGACCTTGCTAGGTTAGGTATTAACATTTATTCAAGCAAAGGCACATTTGAAGCTTGTAAGCTTGCTGGGCATAGATTTAAAACGGTTAAGAGTATGGATATATTTAATGTTGGCACTTTTACAGTTATGGCTTTCGATGTGAAGCATGACGTTCCTGAGCCTTTAGGATTTGTTCTCAGAAGTAAAGAAACAGGAGAAAAGCTACTCTATTTCACAGATACTTATTACTTAGAATATAAGTTTCCTGGCATGAATTATATCATGGGAGAATGCAATTACAGCATCAAAACTCTAAATGAGAATTTAAACCCAACGTTAAGAGATAGAATTTTAGAAAGCCACATGAGCCTTGAACACTTTGTGGATTTTCTACAGGCTAACGATTTAAGTCAGCTAAAAGAAATATACTTATTGCACCTAAGCAGTGACAATAGCGATGAAAAATTATTTAAAGAAACGGTGCAGAAAATTACAGGAACGGAGGTGTATGTATGCTAGAAGTAATTTACAGAATATATGAAGTCGCAGATGAAGAAACGGCTAATAAAAATCTTGAAAAAGATAATGATTTTTGCTTATATAATTCTACTAGCAAAGCACAAAATATTGAATTGCTTATGGATTGTATGTTATGCGATAGCCGAGAGCATTTTAAAGAAATTATTAAAAGTCAATATGGCGATGATATTGCTTTCAGATATTCTAAAAAACTTAAAATTGGCAGTTTATATTGCATAATCATAGGAGAACGTTGCTATAACGCTGAAAGGTATTTTAATAAAGTGACGTTTGTATGTGCTTGCTGTAATGCAAATGTTGAAACGTACTACGGTAAATCAATATACTTTTCTGATTGGGAAGTTAAACAGAATTTTTATGGGATTCAAGAATATTCTGAAAAAAGATTTTGTTGTCACAAATGCAAACAAGTATATGAAGAAAAAGAAAAAGCAAATTTGAGACCTGATGGAGAAACTGAATTTTTTATTCGGAGGGATATGTTCACCGAAAATGTTGCAGGATATATTTACAAGATAACAAAGAAAAGTACAGGCGAGTTTTACATAGGGCAAACGATGTACGCTCCAGTATTTAGATGGGGACAGCATTTAAAAACCGATAGATTTGATATTAAAAATATTTTAGATTATCTATTTGAAACAATAGCAATTGTACCTAAAAATGAAAATATTCTTGAAGTCGAAAAAAGATATATCAAAGAATATTTTGAAAAATACCCTAATCTGTCATTAAATATTGCCTGCATCACAAACGATATGAGAAGTAATTTGAGCCAGGTATTTGAAGAGGAGATGAAATTATGTTAAACAAAGTTATTTTAATGGGTAGGCTAGTGCGTGACCCTGAGTTAAATCAAACCAATAGCGGTATAGCAGTATGCAAGTTTACAATTGCTATTAATCGCCCATATCAAAAAGACAAGGAAAAACAAGCGGATTTTATCAATGTTACGGCGTGGAGAGGCACTGCTGAATTTGTGTCCAAGTATTTTAATAAAGGCTCGATCATAATCGTTGAGGGCAAGTTGCAAAACAACGATTACGCCGACAAAGACGGGGTAAAACATTATTCGATGCAAGTGATGGCTGATAACGTTAATTTTGGAGGTAGCAAGTCGGATAACGGTGGTACATCACAGGCTGAATCGAATAGTAACGCGATTGCTCAAACGGTTGAGGGAGCAAGTTTGCCACCAAACTTAGATGGATTTGAGGAAATATTAAGCGATGGAGAGATACCGTTTTAATTAAAATTTGTAAGTAGGAGGTGGTGATTTGGAGGATAATAAAGGTTTTGTAAAGTTGTACCGCTCCATGTTAACGTGGGAGTGGTACGACGATATAAACGTTAAGATTTTGTTTTTACATTTGATACTCACCGCCAATTATGAGGACAAAAAATGGCGGGGCAAAGTCATAAAAAGAGGGCAAAGAGTAATGAGCATAAGAAAACTTAGTGAAGAACTAGGAATTACTATGCAACAGACCCGCACAGCAATAAATAAGCTAATATCAACACACGAGTTAACAAACTCTAAATTCGCAGAATGTAACGTATTTACGTTGATTAATTACGATAAATTTCAGTCAGTAACATGCGAGATAACAAACGTTCAACAAACGTCTAACAAATCGATAACAAACGTTCAACAAACGTCTAACAAATCGATAACATCTACTAAAGAACTTAAAGAACTTAAAGAACTTAAAGAATATAAAGAAATAAAGAAAGGGAAAGAAAATTTTTCGCCTTTTAGCAAAATTGAAAACGAGAAATTAAAACAGGTTTTATCAGATTTTAAAGATATGAGAAAAGTCATGAAAAAACCAATGACAGAAAAAACTGAACAGTTGTTATTAAACAAACTTGATGATTTATCAGCTGACACTGAACAGCAAATAAAAATCGTTGAACAGGCAATAGTTAATAATTGGTTATCGGTTTACCCGTTAAAACATGGCGATGGTAAAGATTTGAAAAGTGAAGAACAGCAAAGCTATGATATTGATGATTTAGACAGCTTAGCGATTAACCTGAAAAAGTAAGAGGAGGGCAATGTGGAATATAAATACATAATCCAAGACATTCCACCGTCAAACAATAAGTTTATCGGCAGGAGTAACAAGTGGGAATATCAAAAGATAAAAAAAGAGTGGGCAAATCTTATTTGGTTGACGTGCAAACCAAAACCGAAACAACCGCTGACGGGTGTCACGGTATCGCTAAAATATTATTTTAAAGACAAGATAAGGCGTGACCCAGATAATTTTAGTGGCAAGATGATTTTAGACGGTTTGGTTAAGGCTGGCATATTGCAAGACGATAGTTTCAATTGCATCACGCTAAAGCTAGAAGCAGGGCATGACAAAAATAACCCACGAACGGAAATAACGATTGGGAGGTTATAAAATGCGTGCAGGTGGAAACAGAAAAGTAAGCAAAGCAAGTGTCAACAAAGCCGTTGAAAAAGAATACAAGCAGATATTTAATTTAGCAGTTGACGAGATTACATATCAGATTTATGCAATCGTATTAACAACATTAGACAAATCATATGGCTTACGAAAAAAGAGGTTAAGAAAATTTATAAAAGAGGTTGAAGCAATGTCAAAGCTAATGGTTGATAATCCTATGCGTGGCGAGTTTGACGCATACAAATGCATGGATTATTTGAAAGATAAATATGAAATCGATTTGAGGAAAGAGGTTAAAATTTATGAATAACTTTGAAAAATTTAAAGCAGATTTGACGATTGAGCGATTAGTAAATATTTTGGCAGATACATACTGCATGGCTGCTTGCGATTATTGCAATTATAACAGACACACCTGCGAACGTGAGACCACTTGCGAATACGGAATTAAAAAATGGCTAGAAAGCGAGGTTGAATAATCATGAATGGAAAATATTTAAACGCAAAGGTTAAGTGTGTTGATGCAGGTCCACACAATGACTGGTATACCGCTGGCGAAATCTACGCTGTGACCGATGGCGTATTAACTACCAAGCGTGATGTTTTAGTTTTTACCGATAAACCGGTTAAAAGTTTCGAAGAACTCAATTCTAGGCTATCAACACAATTTGAATTAGTTTCTGATGCTTCAACCGATGACGATAGCCCAAGCTATTGGCAAAACATCGCAAAAATCAATCAAAAACAAGAGGCTAAAGGCGTATCTAAGTACGGACAAAATTTAGAGGATAATATAACCCTGTCGACAGTACAACGCATCGAGCATTTACAAGAGGAGTTAATTGACGGTTTGAAATATTGCGAACACATCAAACAAACTGCAAACGATAGCCTTACTGCTAACGATTATCAACGTATGGCAATGCGCACCATTGGTACATATGAGAATGATTACAAAATGCTCTGCAATGCTGTATATGGTTTGAACGGCGAGGCTGGAGAGGTTATCGATATACTAAAAAAGCATGAGTTTCAAGGGCATGAATTAAACAAAGATAAGTTGATTGATGAGGCTGGAGATATAGCGTGGTATCTTGCATTGTTGGCTACTGCGTTAGGGGTGAGTTTGCAAGATATATTGATGCATAATGTCGAAAAGTTAAAAGCTAGATACCCTGATGGGTTTAGTAAGGATAGGAGCGTTAATAGGGAGGAAAACAATGGATAACGAAAAAATATGCAAGTTTAATAATAATTTAGGCTACTGTTCGATTCTAACCAATCGCAAAACATCAAAACATGGTGATAGCATCATGCGTTGCACTGGTTGGAACGATAAATGCAAATTTGCCAAAACCGAGCAACAGTTCGCTGACGATTTAGACCGTTCGATATTCGTTTGTAGACAAAAAGGATTATGTGACACCTGCAAATACACCGAAGTAAAATGCGAAATGAGCATGGAGGGATAGCATGGATATTAACGATACTAAACTATATCTTAACCAAGCATTCTTCCTAGATAAACAAATTAATTCGCTAATAAAAGTCAAGGAAGAAAACATAAGCATTGCACAACGATGCACAGCGAATTATAACAATGACGGTGGAAGCAACCCATCAAAAACAAATTCGCAAGAAAACATCTACATAAAAATAATAGACCAAGGCGAATTGATTAATCAACAGATTGATAAATTAATTGCTATCCGAAACGATATAGAACAGATTATTAATGCCGTCAAAGATACTGACGGGCAATCGATATTGCGTATGCGTTATTTAGCATATATGTCAATGGCAGATATAGCTGATATTATGGGGTGTACGAGGGTGACAGTATACCGTAAATATAACAACGCTATATCAGAACTGGAGGGAATATGAGAAAACGTGGGAAATTTAGAAACAAATACGATGACGGCACAATTGAAACCTGTTACGAATCGTTATGTTTGGCAATAATCGAAACAGCTGTTAGGGATTATAAAAAAGCGTTAGAGGCTGAAATGAAATGCGAAGACCTGAACGCACGCAGAGCAACCAGGGAGCTAGAAACATTTTTTAAGTCCGATTGGTTTAAACAGCTATCGAACCTTGACGGCAGGTTACTAATTAAAAATGTGAGGAAGATTATATTAAATTAAAATGATACACTATGTTACACATGGTATGTGTTATTATATAAATATAGAGATATGCAAAGTTAGGGAAACAGTTGCTACACACTTAATTAATCAGACTATGTTTCCATATTTGCTATATCTATAACCTCTCTTTCTTTTCATTTCTTTTCCTCCTTAATACGCCGTCCTTGCAACAGTGAGGGCGGTTATATTTTTTACAGTGTTATGCGTTCTAATTCAAACGCTACGGGGGTTATTTGGAACGATATAGAAACATTCGATAAATTACTATACTAAAACTAAAGTCAATAAAAACAGCCTTAAAATTCGTTCTAGGGCTATAAATTATACAGGAGGTGTTACCCATGAATGCTAGACAAAAGAAATTTGCTGAATACTACGCGCAGTGCGGTAACACCGTGCAGAGTGCTATTAAAGCGGGATACTCTGAGGCTTATGCTAATTCAACGGCTTGCAAACTGCTAGAAAATGCAAGAGTTTCAGAATATTTAAAATCTTTAACCGAAAAAGCGAGTAAAGAGCGTATCCTTACGGCGATTGAACGGCAAGCTATGTTGTCAGATATTGCAAAAAAAGAATACGAAAATCAGTCCGACAGAATCAAGGCTATTGATACCCTCAACAAAATGACAGGCGAATATATTGACAGGGTCGAACTCTCGGGCGAAGTCAACACTAACGCTGATAAGCTTGATAAGATACTGGAGCAGCTCAATGAGTAGCGAACATCTTATTTTATCGCCAAAGTATAAAGCGTTCTTGAAGCATAATGCCCCCACTGAATTCCTTGAAGGCACTACCTACGCTGGTAAAACTACTGTGGGCATAGTCAAGTTTATGTTTAAAGTTGCTCAATCGCCTAAGAAGCTTCATATTCTTTCAGGGCTTGACTTGGGAACGATTGAAAAGAATATCATAAACAAGGATTTAGGAATAATCGATATATTCGGCTCACTTGTTATTTACAACGCAAGCGGTAAAGGACAGCACTCCCTGCCCCATCTAGCGTATCAAGATAAGATTATCTATGTCTTAGGCTATGATAATAAAGCACGCTGGAAAAAGGCGTTGGGAGGGCAATATGGCTGTCTATACATCGACGAAATAAACATAGCTGATATGGAATATGTTCGAGAGGTTTCAATGCGTTGTGATTACTTCATGGCGACACTTAACCCTGATGATCCCTCACTTCCAATTTATGAGGAATATATCAATCACAGCAGGCCATTACCTCAATATGAAACTGATGCTCCTGAAGAACTAAATTCTATGTTAAATCAAGAACCAAAGCCCGGTTGGGTACATTGGTTCTTTTCTTTTGACCATAATGCAGGGCTTACAGCTGAAAAGAAAGCACAAATTATCGGGAATGTTCCTGTTGGCACTAAGCTTTACAAGAATAAAATACAAGGGCTTAGAGGACGTTCCACAGGACTTGTATTCAATCTTAGAAAAGAGAATATAATTACACTTAAGCGGGCTAAAGAATTCAAATTTAGCCGTTTTTCGTGCGGTGTGGACACGTCTTATAGCCGCAATTCTGATGATACATTTTCGTTTAAATTTGGAGGCGTTACAACGTGCAGAAAATGGGTAACTCTTGCTGAACAGGTTTATAGCAACAAAGATTTACCAACGCCATTAACCCCATCTGATATTCCGCCGTTATTGGTTGAATTTTTGGAACATTGTCGCAAAGAGTTTGGTTTTGGCAAGAACGTTTTCATTGATTCAGCTGATGCAGGAACAATTCTTGAATGTCAAAAATATAAGAAAAATCATGGTATTCCTTATATATTTCAAGGTGCGTGGAAGAAAACACAGATTATCGACCGTATTAATCTCCAGAGTGGTTGGATGGCTCACGGGGATTTTCTCATTGTTGAGGACTGCAAGGAATCCATTCGGGAGTTGAATCTCTATTCATGGCAAGAGAAGAAAGACGCTCCAGAGGATAGAAACGACCATACAATTAACGCTGACCAATATGCATGGCTACCGTTTAAATCATATATAGGCAACATAAAGGAGGGTGAAAAGCCTTGAATATAGGCACGATTATAGATTATCTGAATAAAAATAAAGGCTACAATATTCCGTCAGATTATTACAGCAACATCTCCGAATGGCGTGACTGGTGGAAAGGTTTCCATAAACCGTTTCATGAGTTTACGGAGGTTAATGGCGAAAACCGAATAAAAAGAAAGCTGTTCACCCTCAAGATGGCCAAAAAAGTTTGCGAGGATTGGGCAAGCATACTGCTGAACGAAAAAACTCAAATTGTTATAGATGATAAAACTTCCTCTGAATTCGTACAGGGAGAAGATGGGGCGGGCGGCGTATTCGGCGATAATGACTTTTGGCAACAAGGTAATGCATTAGTCGAAAAAGCCTTTTACAGCGGAACAGGGGCGTTTATCGTCAAGCTATCAGGTATGGTTTTACTGGGCGAAACAGTGGTTAAAAATGATAATACTAAAATATCTATTAACTACTTAACCGCCCACAATATCATACCTTTAACTATTAGACACGGTAAAATCATAGATGTTGCTTTTGTGTCTGAGGTCCTCGAAAAAGGCAAAAAGTATATTTATCTTGAAACCCACGAACTTACCAAAACAGGCTATAAAATCACTAATCAATATTTCAACCATGAGAATGAGCAACTAAAAGAGCAACCACTCCCTGCTGGAATTGCCCCAACAATAAACACAGGTTCGGATACTCCTTTGTTCAGCATCTTTTCACCCAACATCGTAAACACGCACAGCAATTCAAATGGTTTAGGTATGTCAATATTCGCTAATGCTGTTGATAATCTTATGGGCGTTGATTTAGCGTTTAATAATTTCAACAGAGATTTCAAGCTTGGTGGAAAAAAAGTGTTTTATGCTGAAGCACTTATGCAAACTGATGAGAACGGGAATAAAATTACTCCTGATGATGTTATGCAACAATTGTTTTCAGTAGTTGGGGATTTGCCGATTGCTGAAAACGGACAAAACAGCCTTATGACAGAATATAATCCATTACTAAGAGTTGCAGAAAATAAAGACGGTATACAGGCACAGCTTGACTATCTAAGTTTTAAGTGTGGACTAGGCACAAAGCACTATCAATTTAATGCAGGTAGCGTAGTAACAGCCACGCAGTATACAGGCGACAAGCAAGAGCTGATACAAAACGCTGCTAAGCATTATATCCTCATAGAAAAGGCGTTAAAACAGCTTGTAAAAGCTATCTTATGGGCAGGAAAAGAGATACTTGGACAGCCTGTTAATCCCGATGCTAAAATAACAATTAATTTTGAAGATAGTTATGTAATTGACAAGGAATCCGAACGTTTACGTGATTTACAGGAAATACGTGACGGGCTTATGCAAAAGTGGGAATATCGTGTTAAATGGAAGGGTGAAGATGAAAAAATAGCAAAAAAAATGGCTGGGGCGGAGGTTTCAAATGATGAGTTGATGGGGTTTGGTGATGCATAATGCTTAAACCATCATATTTAGAGCAACTTCCCAAACGTCTGATAGAGCTTTATTCTGAAGTCGAAATGCAGATTATAGCCAATATGGCTGAACGAATTGCGGCACAAAACTATTTCATTCCATCGGTACAGTGGCAGTATCAGAAGTTAATTGAAATGGGGAACTTCCACAGTTTCATAGCCGATGCTTTGGCTTCGCAGCTTGGTACAACTCGGAAAGAAGTAGAATACTTAATGATGGAAGCCGGGCAGAAAGCCATTGCACTTGATACGTCAATTTATCGCAAAGCAGGACTTGCACCACCTACTATTTCGCAATCAGTTAGTATGCAACAAGCAATCCGTGCTGGTTATGAGAATACAATGGGCCTTTTTGAAAACCTCACACGCACTACTGCAAACACAGCTACAAAACAGTTTGAAAATATATTAGATAGAGCATGGTTGCAAGTTACAAGTGGTGCATTTGATTACAATACAGCTATTAAATCAGCTGTAAAGGAATTAACTGTTAAAGGCGTACAATCGGTTACATACCCAACAGGACACGCAGATTACCTTGATGTTTCGGTTAGGCGTGCAGTTGTTACTGGGGTTAACCAGACGGCGTTAAGGCTACAAGACACTCTTGCAGATGAACTAGGCTCCGATTTAGTTGAAACAACAGCACATAGTGGTGCTAGACCCGCCCACGCTGAATGGCAAGGCAAAGTTTTCAGCCGTTCAGGTACGCACTCTAAATATCCAGATTTCAAGAAAACTACTGGATATGGCACAGGTGCAGGACTTGGCGGTTGGAACTGTAGACATAGCTTTTTTCCTTACTTTGAGGAAATGGAACAAGTTTACACGCAAACAGAACTTGATGAGATGAACGCCAAAAAGTATGAATACAACGGTGAAAAACTTACTGAATATGAGGTTACCCAAAAGCAACGTGCCATTGAGCGTAATATACGCAGATGGAAGCGTGAGAAAATAGGCATGGAATCAGCCAAACAGCCTACTGATGAAGCAACATCTAAATTAGCTAAATGGCGTAGCGTTCAAAGAAATTTCATTAAGCAAACAGGATTGAAAAGACAATTTGCTAGAGAATAGGAGGGGCTTAAAATGTTAATCAGTAACCGTTCACAGAATATAAAATTTGCGTGAAAGGTGGTGGTCCAATATCTCGCTTGATGTGTGCGTTAACATATCACAAATAAATTAATTTAAAGGAGAATTTTAAAATGGCTAAATATCGCAAGAAACCAGTAGTAATTGAGGCATTCCAATACGACGGGGATTTAATGGGTTCAGACGGAAATTATTATATTCCTGAGTGGGCGAAAAAAGCAATCGAAAATGGAGTTATGTTTTATGAAGATACGGGTGAGCCAATGCAACTCTTTATAGGAACACTTGAAGGCAAAATGCTTGTAAGCGTTAATGATTTTGTAATTCAAGGAGTAAATGGCGAACTGTACCCTTGCAAGCCTGATATTTTCGAGAAAACATACGAAGAGGTTTAAATTTACATCAACAAGCACCGCAAGGGTGCTATTTTTATATCACTTGGTCAGTAGATTAGACCTTAAACAGTCAACCATTAGCCGACAGTTACAGGCTTAAAACAACTTAATGGAGGTATTTTTATTATGAAAACAGAAGATTTAAAAGCACAGGGGCTTACAGACGAACAAATTAAATTTATTATGTCTGAAAATGGCAAGGACATAGCAGTGGAACAAGCTAAGATTACAGCTGAAACTGAAAAGTTAACAAAAGCAACCGAAACCATCAAGACATTACAGGAAACTGTAAAAAAGTTTGATGGGGTTGATGTTGAAAAGCTTAAAGGTGACCTTACAGCGTTGGAAACTAAGTACAACACTGATTTATCAGCAACTAAGCTTAACAACGCCTTAGAGATGGCTTTAATCACTGGCAAAGCTAAGAACACAAAAGCAGTCAAGGCTTTACTTGACGTAGAGGGCATTAAGCTTGACGGCGATAAACTGTTAGGGCTTGATGAACAGCTTACAAAGCTTAAAACAGATAATTCTTATTTGTTTGAGGAAGAAAAGGCTGATGGTACAACTGTGAAAGTGAAAAGCGGCGCTGACCACCAAGAGCCATTAGATGGTGATACTGATAAGTTTTTCAGTGCTGCAAGAGCTGCAGCAGGGCTTTCAGCTACTGATACAAAATAAAATTAAAAGGAGATTTATATTATGCCAAATAGTTTAGAATATGCAAAGAAATTTCTCCCTATTATTGATGATGTTTACAAGGCATCAGCAATTACGGAGGGTATAGACACAGGAACTAAGGTTGATTTTTCAGGAGTTAATGAAGTTAAGGTGCTTAAGGTAGCTACCACAGGGCTAGGCGATTACTCCCGTACAGATGGCTATCCTAAGGGCGATATCACAGCTTCGTGGGAAACATTAAAACTTACCGAAGAGCGTGGCAAGGAGCTTTCTATCGACCGTATGGACGATGAGGAAACGCTTGGAATGGTATTTGGTACTGTCACAGGACAATTCATGCGTGATTGGGTAATCCCTGAACTTGATGCTTATCGTTTTGCTAAGTATGCAAGCACACCAAATATCACAACCACAACAGCAGCGGTACTCACTAAGGAAAGCATTTTAGCAGCTATTGATGAAGCCGTTCGTCAAATGGACGCTGATGAAGTTCCAGCAGAGGGTAGACGCTTATATGTAAACAGTGATTTGAAACCTATTCTTAATTCTGCATTAAATCGCCAATGGGGCAGTGATGGAACGGTTAATACAGTGCTAGCAGGCTATAACAATATGCCTATCATCTATGTACCTAAATCACGCTTTTACACAGGCATTACTCTTGCTGACGGCTCCGCAGCGTGGGGATATACTAAGGCAACGGAAGCAAAAAACATCAACTTTATGATTGTATATCCAAATGCAGTTTTGCAAGCTAAGAAGTTTGCTCTTCCTAAGATTTTCAGCCCTGACGTGAATCAGGACAAGGACGCATGGAAGTTCCAGTTTAGATTATACCATGATGCTTTTGTTTATGAGAACAAAGTCAAGGGTGTTTATCTGCACAAATCAACTACTTAAGGGGGTTTAAAATATGTTAGTAGCTAAAAATGGCATTAGCCGTGAAATTGATGAAAAGAACTTGCAGGTGTACAAGGATAAAGGGTATGCACCTGTTAAAAAAACGATTACTGAACAGCCCCCTGTTGAAGATGCAGACGATAAACCCCTTGAAAAAATGACTGTAGATGAGTTGAAAGAGGTTGCTACTAAAAACAATATCGATATATCAGGGGCAAAAACCAAAGCTGAAATCCTTGAAATTATTCTTGCCAACGCTCCAGATGAGGAGTTAAAGGAGGAATAATTATGCCTACCTATGAATTCTATGTCAGCACCTACATGGGCAATCAGATAGCGGAACATGACTTCCCTCGCCTTATAACGAGGGCGGGGGTTTATCTTGATAAATTTAATTGCAATGCTAATGAAAATAAATTAAATATGGCATTGTGTGCAGTCGCTGAGGCTTGGCAAACTAATGAACAGGGCGGAGAACTCGCAAGTCAATCAGTCGGTTCGTGGAGTAAATCATATCAGCAAACTAAACCTAAAACCAACGAACAAAGGTTGTTAGATGCTGTTAAAATGTATTTAGGCAATTGTATTTCTGTGAGGTGGTGCTGATGTTTAATGATACTGTGACGGTTTATAACAAATATAAAGATGGCGCAGTTGAAAAATGTCAACGTACAGTTTTAAAAAGTGTCTTTTGGAACTCTATCAAAGGTGCTGTCATGCGAAAAACAGGCGTTACATCTGCTGATAGCTTGCAGTTAATTATACCTTGCAATATACGCACAAATCGTGCCTACAAGCCACCTAAAGAGTGGGCGAGGTTAGAAGATAAGGCTGAATATTGGACACTACAGAGTGGCGATATCGTGGTGAAAGGCGATATGCAGTATGAAGTTATAAAATCATCATCGGAACTGAAAGAATTTGATGACTGCTTAACGATAAGTAGTGTTGACCATAAGTCTTTTGGTGGTTCTATGGCTCATTGGGAGGTGTCGGCAAAATGAAAGTTGTTACAAATCTTGATGATGTCGGAACAATGCTAAAAAAGCGCGGGCTTGAACCTAACGGAAGAGTGCAATTGCTATTCACCTCAAGGTGTGCTGCTGAAATGGACCCTTATATTCCAATGCAACAAGGCATTTTAAAGAATACACGTCAAATAGGTACAGACAAGGTAACGTTCAATAGCCCTTACGCTAAGTTTCAGTATTACGGAAAGGTTATGATTGGCGTTAAATCCCGCAGTGCTTATGCTGATAAAGGCGAACTTAAAGTTGTTACGGATAGAGATTTAAAATATAATGGTGCTCCTAAACGTGGCAAGCTATGGGATAAGCGTATGTGGGCAGATAAGAAGAATAAAATTCTAAGTGACGTTGCTAAAGTGGCAGGAGGCACAGCTAAATGAGTTTATTAAAATCGCTACAAGATTATTTATGCGAATATACCGATATGGATATGCGACCAGTGTCAGAAGTCTTAACAGACCAAACAGGCGAATATCCCTCCAGCTATGCCCTCGCACCATCTGGCAATGGTAAGACTAGCATAGATGTATTGGGCAACCGCACATATCAGAACAACTATGTATTCTATGCTAAGGAGAATTCGGCTGATGAGATTGACAGACAGGATAACCATGACTTCCTTGAAAGCTTCAGTGATTGGCTAGAGGAACGAAACGATAATCAAGACTTCCCTACCCTACCACAAAATTATGAGGTAGAGGAAATACAGGTAAGCAATGCTATGCTGTTTGATTTATACGAAGATGGCACAGCACTATACCAGATACAAATACAACTAATTTTTAGAAAAAGGAGAATTTAATTATGGCTATTACAGGAACAGGGGCTATTAAACGTAAAGATTTTATGCTATTTGCAGACGTGGCAGAAACACCAGATACGCCCATATGGGAGCTTATCGGTGATAAGGTTGAGGAAATGTCGCTTGCTATGAATCCAAACGTAGCAACCGTTACAGACGTTACAGGAAACACCACAACAGCACTTGATAAGTATGAGGTGCAAACTGATGTATCCCCTATGAAAGCAAAAAAGGAAAGCAAGCTATTTAATATTTTGTATGAAATAGTTCGTGATGAAAAAACGCTATCAGACGTTGAAAGAACGTTCTTGTGCGTTAATGTTTTTGATTCGACCACAACAGGAGAAGAGCCTGATATTAAGACTGTTTATGCCGCATGGACACAAAAAGCAGTTGTTGCAGTACAGTCTTACGGTGGTAACACAGAGGGGCTTGACCTACCTTTCAATATTCATTGGACTGGTAAGAAAACTTACGGCACCTTTGACCCATCAACAAAGACGTTTACACCAGCAGTATAAAAACAAGCCCCGTTAATAGCGGGGCTATTATTTTAAGGAGTGAGCAGTTATGAATTTAAACATCGATAGAGGCGATATCACGCTAACCATCAATGATGACGCAGACAAGGCTATATGTTTTAATCCCGGTGACGTTGCGTTTACAGAGCAATTTTACACGCTGACACAAAAGCTTGAGGGCAAAGAAAAAGAGTACGCTGAGAAGATGAAAGCACTTGAAAATAGTGGGTTAGACAAATACGGTATCCCAAAAAACCTAAAAAAGCAAATTGCTATCGTTAAAGATATTTGCACTTTTATGCGTGAAGAGATTGACTCTCTTTTTGGTGAAGGAACAAGCGAAACAGCTTTCGGGAAAACCAATACACTTGATATGTTTACACAGTTTTTTGAGGGGATAACGCCGTATATTCAATCCACCCGCGATGATAAGATGGCGAAATATTTAGAAAGCGCTAACCGAGAACAAAAGAGAGCAGTGTTAAAATGAACATCTTGCTAGAACGCCTGCCAACCGTTGCTGAAATTGACGGCATTGAGTATGAAATTAATACTGATTTTCGTAATTGCTTAAAAATAATATTAGCATTTGAGGACGCAGAACTCACAGCGTATGAAAAAAACACAATTATGCTGAAGCTTTTGTATAAAGAAATCCCCCAAGACGTAAAGCAAGCTCAAAAAATCGCTGTTATGTTTCTGAATTGTGGGGAGGAAAATAAAGCAAGCGCAAGCGAAAGCGGCTCAAAGGTTTATAGTTTTGAAAAGGATTCACGCTACATATATACTGCAATTAATCAAACCCACCGTATAGACCTTGAAAAAATAGATTACCTGCACTGGTGGAAGTTTTGCTATATGTTCATGGACTTAAAGGAAGATTGTTTTTTTACTAAGCTTGTTGATTTGCGAAACAGGAAAAATAAAGGTAAATTGTCGAAAGAAGAAAAAGAATATTGCTATAAAACAAAAGATATTATTGATTTACCACAAATTCAAACAGCCGGAGAGGCAGAGGCTGAAAACGAATTTATGAGGTTGCTAGGCAAAAGTTGACAAAACCCTTTTTAAGTGGTATCATGAAACAAAAGGGAGGCGATTTAATGGATATAAAAAAAGCAATCAAGAAAAGCGGAACATCTTTTATATTTAATAAAGGTTCTGCAAAAGCAGTAGAAAAAATGTTGTCAACAGAAGAGGACTTGTTGTACGCCTGCAGCGTGAATGTGTCAATAGTGCCTGTTTCGCAATCGTTGAAAGCTGATATACTAAGCGCAAAAAACAAACTAGCAGGAGTGCTTGCAGTAACAACAAAGCGAGTTTTGTTTTGCAACAGCGTTTTAGGGCAAGGAACATCTAAACAAATATTGCTAGGCGATATTACATCTGTAGATGATGTTACATCTATTTTACAGTTTGCAAAATTAAGAATTTGTGGGATAACAGAAACATTTGTAATAGACGGCGGGCGAAAGCTAAGAGATGAAATCCGGCAAGCAATTAGCGAGGCAAGGCTTTAATTAAAATAACATACGGTTTAAAGCACTTACAAATAATGTAGGTGCTTTTCTTATACCCAAAAACAGAATCGAGGTGAAATAATGGCAGATGGCAGTATTATAATTAGCACGAAAATAGACCAAAGTGGATTCAACAAAGGAACTAAACAGCTTGAGGGGGGGCTTTCAAGCATTAAAAACTCACTCAAAAGCCTTGCAATCGCTGCTGGAGTAGCCTTTGGAACTGCTGCGATAGTTAGCTTTGGCAAGGCGTCAGTTAAGTCGGCGACGAACTTAACAAATGCTATGACAGGGCTAAAGAGTATCATGGACGGGCAAGGTCGAAGTTTTGCAGAGGCACAAGGATTTATTGATAGCTATACCAAAGACGGGCTTATACCAGCAACGGACGCTATAACAGCATACAAAAACCTTGCGTCACGTGGATATGACACAAAGCAAATTGAACAATCCATGCTTGCGTTAAAAGATAGTTCGGCTTTTGGCAGACAGGCTTCCCTATCGATGGGTGAGGCTGTGAGGTCGGCGTCGGAAGGATTAAAAAATGAAAATTCGATTCTTGTTGATAATGCTGGAGTAACCAAAAACGTTTCAATGATGTGGAAAGACTACGCCAACAGTATTGGTGTGGGTGTTGATAGCCTTACTAAACAGCAGAAAATTCAAGCAGAAGTTCTTGGAATTATGGAAGAAACTAAGTTCCAAACCGGTGACGCTGCAAAGGTAGCTAACAGCTTTTCAGGGCAAATTCTGCAATTGCAATTCAGTTTTAATAATTTAAAAATCGCTATCGGAAACGCAATCATGCCAATTGCTCAAGCAGTGTTACCACAAATAAACGCTATGATAACAGGCTTGACACGCCTTGCCAATGTGTTCGCACAGGTTTCAACTGCACTGTTCGGCAAGCAAGCAGAGCAACAAAGCCAAGTAACAAGCACCGCTGTATCAGCGTCTAAAGCACAGGATAACCTAGCAAAATCGACCACAAAAGCAAGCAAGGCAGCGAAAAATAGCCTTGCAAGTTTCGACCAGTTGAACGTGTTACAGGGTAATACAAGCGATGGCGATACTTCAAGTACTGCTGATAGTGGGGCAGACACAGGAATAGCAGCAATAGACCCATTAGGTGGGGAAATAGGCGGAAACATTGAGTTATCGCCTAAGGTTATGGAAGTTATGGATAGAGTTAAATCAGCTTTCGAGCCTATAAAAACATCTTTAGAAAACTTGAGAACAGCGCTCGACCCATTGAAGAATTTTGTTGCACAGGGTTTGCAAGATTTTTATGACAGCTTTTTACAGCCTGTGGGGTCGTGGATTATGGGCGAGGGATTGCCACGATTCATAGACGCTATTTCAAACGGGCTCGAGAACATTAACTGGGAAAGCATTAACAAGTCACTGGATTGGTTGTGGGAGGCGTTAACACCTTTCGCCGTGACTGTCGGCGAGGGGCTATTGTGGTTGTGGGAGAATGTAATTGTCCCATTTGGCACATGGGTAATGAGTGACGTTGTTCCAGCGTTCTTAGATTTATTATCAGCAGCGATTGGGACTGTAACTAACATCATCAAAGCTTTAAAGCCAATGGGGAAATGGCTATGGGATAAGCTTTTAAAGCCTCTTGCAACGTGGACAGGTGGGCTTATAGTTTCTATTTTAGAGGGATTCACAAAAGCGCTGACTGGTATAAGCGATTGGATAAGCAATAATCAAACAGCATTTGAAACTATTGTTATTATACTAGGGTCAATTGCTGCTGCAATCGGTTTAATTGCTGCTGCAGTAGCTATAGCTAAAGGGGTTATGGCAGCATACACCGTAGTGCAATGGGCAGTTAATGCCGCCATGAGTGCAAATCCAATAGGGTTGGTAGTTATAGCAATCGCTGCGCTAATTGCTATAATCGTGTTGTGTATAAAGCATTGGGACGATATAAAAGCAGTTGCTGTCAAGGTTTGGGACGCAATCGTTGGAGCCGTCAAGGCTGCGGTTGACGGCATAAAAGCTGCGTTTAACAAAGTTGTTGATTTTTTCAAAGACAACTGGGTGGCAATTCTGTTGTTTATAGTTAATCCTTTTGCTGGTGCATTCAAGCTACTTTATGATAATTTTGAGGGATTCAGAAACTTTGTAGATGGATTTGTTGGGGCGATTAAAGATTTTTTTGTTGGATTATGGGACGGAATAAAAAACGTCTTTTCTGCAATTGGAACATGGTTTAGCGATAAATTCACAGAGGCTTGGGACGGAATCAAGGCAGTGTTTTCGGGTGTCGGAACATTTTTTAGTGGTATTTGGGATACTATAAAATCTAAGTTTTCAAGCATAGGAACATCAATCGGCGATACCATGGGTGAGGCGTTTAAAACCGTTGTTAACGCAATATTAACTTTTGCAGAGGATAAAATTAACGGCTTTATAAATGCCATTAATACAGCTATTGGAACGATTAATAAAATTCCGGGCGTGAGTATCGAAACACTAGGTACGCTTGAAATCCCTAAACTAGCAAGAGGTGGTATTGTTGACAGCCCGACAGTAGCTATGATTGGCGAAGCAGGCAAGGAAGCGGTTATCCCACTCGAGAATAACACAGGAGCACTTAATATGCTTGCATCAAAAATACTTTCAGGAATCTTACCTGTTCTTCAATCATCTGGTGGTTCAAGTTCTCCTCAAATTTACATTACGTTAGATGGCAGAGAGTTGTCGTATGAAGTAACTAAAATCCAAAACGGGCAGCGAATAAACAGTAATGGGAGGGGGTGAGGTATAATGAACGTCATAACAATAGGCGGAGTTGCTCTACCTAACCCAGACGGATACAAGGTAGATTTAAACGATGTGGACAGCGAGGCGTCTACTCGTTCTCAGTCAGCAAAATTTAGGCGAGAGCGTATCAGATCAGACATTTACACAATCAGTTTAACTTGGTCGCTGATAAAAACAATTGATTTTTCAACAATTAAAAATGCTATTTCAGAGCCAACTTTTGAAGTAACTTTTTTTGACCCTAATACAATTAGTTTTATAACCCGAACGTTTTATCCCGGAAGCCCACGTTCGGGTAATCTTATATCGGTTGACGAAAAATCACTCGCAAACAGCTTATGGACTATGAGTTTAAATTTAATCGAATGTTAGGAGGTTCAGAATGTATAACGTTTCAAACGCCTACAAAAATGCTATCAGGAACTTAACACCAGGATTAGCGATAGATAGTTATGTGGTAGGCACAATCACTCTTGCAGACGATACAATAATTACAATAGTTGATGATGATATTGCAGAACTTCGGCATTTTAATCAGTGCACCTCCGACAATGGTTTTATGATTGGGTATACATACAGAGGTAAGCAAAACTTAACCATCTATGATGATGTCACCAACTACAGAGCCTTCAAGGGTGCAAAAATAGAACTGATATATTATCTAAAAATATCCCCTACAGAGTACGAGGGCGTACCACTAGGCATATTTGAAGTAGTGGAAGCTACACGCCCAACTGCAACCACTATAAAATTAGTTGGATATGACAACATGACTAAGTTTGACGTTGATTATCCGTCTAATGACGATAGATTCAGTTTAAAAACACCGTTTGAGAGGTTAAAGGATATATGCGTTGCTTTGGGTGTTGAATTATGGGATGTTGATGCAAATGTGCAACACGAACTAAGCCTAATGCCCAACGGCACTACATCCCATACATTAGCGTTTAGCCCAGAGGTAGTAACTGCTAGAGATTATTTAGGCTACCTATGCCAATTGCTTTGTGCATTTGCGACAATTGATAGGCTAGGTAGATTGCGTATAGTTTGTTGGCGATTGAAAGGCACGATAACAGGTTATGCGATACCGGATACTTTGCGTAAAAAAAGTGAATTTAACGATACAGTATTAAAATATAGTGCTGTTAATATGACGGTTAGTTTCACAGAGGCTACTGATGATGTATTTGTCAAAAACGTAACCGCACCTGAAGTACCAACAGGAGCGGGTGAAGTGTTGAGTATGTACACTAATGCGTTGATTAGAGGTACGCTATACAACAATAGGCAAGCAATATTAAACAATATAGCTAGCGTAATCACAAATACAGACGATGAAAACGGTACTGTTATGCAGTGGCTTCCGTGTGATATCCAGTACACAGGCGACCCCGCATTGGATTTAGGCGATTGGGTGACGTATACGGGGTATACCGCTGGAGATGGCATTGAAGTGCCGATACATAAGATTGATTGGAAATATCGTGGGTGGCAAAGGCTTGAAACGCTTGATATGAACCGTACGGCAGAGGCTAGGAATAATGCTGATAGGGCTAGGCAGGAAGAATTAGCACAAATTATAAAAGCTGGCGTCGGTGCAAAAGGCACAGGTGAAAACGCTGAAATATTCAACGATTATACTAATAATATTGCTAGTGGACGCTATTCTCACGCTTCAGGGCGCGGCTCAACAGCAAGCGGAGAAGTATCATTTGCGAGCGGTAGCTATGCCACAGCAAGTGGTATGCAGTCCGTTGCTTTGGGCGGTAATAATACACAGGCTATCGGTAGTGATTCCGTTGCTATGGGTAGCGGTAAAGCAATGGGTAACAATTCACTGGCGGTAGGACATTACTGTGAGGCTAAGGGGCGTCATTCTGTGGCATTAGGCAATGGCAATATCACGAACGTTGATTATTCATTTGCCGTTGGCGAGGATAATATAGCAGGAGTGCTAGGCAGTTATGGAGATAGCTCAATAGCAATGGGATATCACAACAAAGCTACTGGAACTAGAGCTATTGCAATGGGGTATATGTGTGAGGCTGGAAGTCACGCTATTGCAATGGGAGAACAAAATAAATCTACTGAACGTAGTTCGTCAACAGTAGGTGGAAACAATAACACTGCAAGTGGCAGTTCTTCTGCGGTATTAGGGGGGCAAAATAACAAAGCTACTAACTATTATTCAGCTTCAATCGGTGGTAGTGGCAATGAAGCGAATGGAACGAGTGCTGTTGTTTTAGGTGGTGAGAACAACAAAGCTAACTATCAGCGTTCAGCCATTGTAGGAGGTTACAATAACGTTGCAAGTGGTACAAGTGCCGTTGCTATGGGTGAAGAGGTAATCGCAAAAGGCAGCAAGCAACTAGCGTTAGGAAAATATAACGTTGAGGACACAACAAACCAATATGCGTTGATTATTGGGGGTGGAGAAACTGTATTTATCGGAGGGAAATATGTCCCAGAGCGAAAGAATATTTTTACTGTAGATTGGGCGGGTAATGTTGAATGTACTGGAACTGTTAACGGGGGCAGTGGCGGTGGCGGAGCTGACGGCAAATCAGCCTATGAAATCGCTGTTGAAAATGGATTTATAGGCACTGAGACAGAGTGGCTTGCAAGTCTTAAAGGTGCTGATGGAACAAATGGTATCAACGGAACTGATGGTTCTGACGGAGAAGATGGAAAATCAGCATATCAAGTATGGCTAGATAATGGCAATGTTGGTACAGAACTAGATTTTTTAGCTACCCTAAAGGGAGAAAAAGGTGATACTGGTGTACAAGGTTTAAAGGGTGACAAAGGAGATGCTGGGGAACAAGGAATACAGGGAATCAAAGGTGATAAGGGTGACAAGGGCGATACTGGTGAGCGTGGTTTACAGGGTTTACAAGGTATTAAAGGCGATACAGGCTTAACTGGTGCTAAGGGTGACACAGGCGAACGTGGTTTGCAAGGCATACAAGGCGAGAGAGGCTTACAGGGTATTCAAGGCTTAAAGGGCGATAAAGGAGATAAAGGTGATAAAGGCGACACTGGTGCAGATGGTGCAGGGGCTGTAGTGGTTAATAACCTAACCTCAACATCTATTACATCAGCTTTATCTGCGAATCAAGGTAGGTTGCTTAATACAAATAAGGTTGATAAAGTTGCCGGTAAAGATTTATCCACAAATGATTATACAACAGCGGAAAAGACTAAGCTGGCTGGCATAGCTACAGGTGCAGAGGTAAACCAGAATGCATTTTCTTCTATTACATCCCAACCACAAGGAAGCACGTTAAGTGCGAACTCAAAGGCCGCAGGGGTTAGTTTTAGGGCAAGTGACAATATGAGTATTTCAATAAACGCGATAACTAGAGAGGTTGTTTTTTCTTCGACGGACACCACATACGCCAATGCGACAACCACAACTGCAGGTTTAATGTCCTCAACAGATAAAGCAGATTTTACTAATTTAACTGCGGCATTGGGGACAGGTAGTTCAGGAATTAATTCGTTGCGGGGTAACGCTACTACAACAACAGCGACCGCAAACTATGCTACCGCATTAGGGGATAATACGAGAGTAACGGCAGCGGCAGGGTTCGCTTGTGGTTGGGGGGCGTTGACACAGGGGAATCAGGGTTTTGCTACTGGGTCATATACAATTGCTAACGCATCACAAACAGCACTTGGCAAATACAACACCGCCGTTACAGGAATGACAACCGCAAGCACAACAACAGGTAATCCGCTTGTAATCGGTAAAGGTACCTCATCTGCAAGGGCTAATTGTTTTAGGGTAGAAACAAGTGGTGCGATATATTCAACAGGTGCTTATAATACCACAGGCGCAGACTATGCTGAATATTTTGAATGGTTTGACGGCAATCCATCTAATGAGGATAGGCGTGGTTTATTTGTAACACTTGACGGTGAAAAAATCCGTACTGCTGATAGTCAAGATGATTATATTTTAGGCATTATATCCGCCAATGCAAGTGTTATCGGTGATAGCCACGAAGACCAATGGAGCGGTATGTATTTAGTTGATGTGTACGGTTCACCTGTTTTAGAATGGGTTGAAGAGCCTGCTGTTATTGATGAAGATGGCAACGTAATACAAGATGCATACATGGTTCAAACTCAAAAGCTTAACCCAGAGTATAACCACGATGTACCATATACACCACGCTCGCAACGTAAAGAATGGAGTGCTGTTGGTATGCTAGGTAAGTTAGTAGTGCGTGATGATGGCACTTGTCAAGCTAATGGCTATTGCTGTGTTGCTGATGGTGGTATCGCTACTGCATCAGATGTAGGTTATAGAGTGCTGTCTAGGATTGACGATAGTCACATCAAAATTTTAATTAAATAGGAGGTTTTAGATGCAAAATTATATAGATAGTTTAATAAACAATCCATTTGTAAAAATGGTTGGGCTTGCAATCATGCTCGATACGATTTTAGGTTGTTTAAGAGGATTCAAGGAGCATAAATTTAACAGCACAGTAGGTATTGATGGTGGCATTCGTAAAGTCGCTATGATTGTAAGCATTCTAGCTTTAGGTTTTGTCGATACGATAATACATATTAATTTGCTGTTCTTAGTACCACAAAAGTACATGGAGCCCATAGGGATAACCAAGCTTGGTTTATGTGAATTCTTCGCATTGCTTTTTGCTCTTTATGAGTGTGCAAGTATTCTTAAAAATTGGGTGCTTTGTGGAGTGCCTGTACCTAAAAAGGCAAAAGATTTTATAAGTAAGTTTTTAATTGCAATGACGGATGAGATGCCAAAACAGGATAATGAGGAGGATAATTAATTATGGAAATCAAAATCATAGGCACACCAAAAGAAATAGCCGACCTTGTAAGAGAAGTACAAAGTCAACCAGTGTTTAGCTCAATGATTACTCTTGACGGGAAAAATATTGCAGAAAGCTCTAAGTGTGCTATGCCATCACCAAACTATGAGGATGATGCTAAGTATATCATGCCACCGCTTAGACCTGGTGGTAGTGTTGCGTGGGGTGAATCACCTACTGCAATCTGTAAATCACCTACTGCAATCGGCACACATCATGTCGCTAAATAATGAGGAGGAAAATTAATTATGGTAAAAACTTATAGTAAATCAACACAGGGGGATATAAAATTGTCTGCACATTTTGCAGTTTGGGAATTTGCTTGCAAAGATGGCACAGATACGGTGCTTATTGATACAGATTTAATTGATAGACTGGAGCAGATATACGATTATCTCAACTGCTCAAAGATAATTATAAACAGTGGCTATCGTACCCAATCACATGATAAGGCAGTTGGAGGCAATGGCAAAGGACAGCACACACTTGGCAAGGCTGCTGATATACAATGTTATGCTATAGATGGTAGCATTATAGACGCTAAATATGTATGCTGTGCCGCTGAAACTTTAGGTTGTAATGGTATTGGTTACATATCATCAAAAGCAGTGCATATTGATACTCGTAGCGGTAAATGGTGGGGCGATGAAATAAACGGCTATGATAATGTAACCAGCTTTTATAATTATTTTGGAGTGGACAAGCCTAACAAAAATCCACACCCAGAGCCAACACGCAACATCAGTAGGGGTGCTAAGGGTGATGATGTCCGTTGGGTGCAGTGGGCACTCCAAAGCAAAGGCTACAATATCGGTTCTGCTGGCATTGATGGGATTTGTGGTAATGCCACTTTGTCGGCGATTAAGAGGTTTCAGAGTGATGTAGGGCTTAGTGCTGATGGGATTTGCGGTAGGTTGACGAGGGGGAAATTGAAGTAAACCGCGTAAAACTACATTTTGTTGACGTTAACAAAATGGCCGAATAGACATGATAAAAGCCCAACGGATTAATTTCCGTTGGGCTTTTTTTTATTAACTTAATTCTTATGTATATCATTCACATGCCGCATTAGTTCTTCTAATGGATTGTACTTCGGTGTCTTCAGGTCTCATAAAATTAATTGTTAATTTGCACAATAAAAAATAATACCCAAATTGATTAAGAGAAGCTTCTTTTTTAGTTTTACCACTTAAGAGCCGCTTGTTTAATACATCTTTTTTAAAAGTATTTAGCAAACTAAAATCAATTGCATATTCCTCATATCGTTCATCTCCTGGAATATAAAATAATCTATAAAAAGTATTATTGACTAATTCTGATTTATTTATTTTAAGATCATTAATTTGTAAAAATGGAGCAAAAATGATTTCTGAATCATGATCAGCACTGCATGTATTTGATAAAAGTATCCCTTTAGTTTTATATACTTGTAATTCACCGTCAGTGTCTTGCCTTATAAATGGTAGATCATCAAAAACATCACCTTGAGAAAAGTAATCAAATGGGGTATGAGTAAAAAAATCAAATTTATATTCTTTGCCTTGCTTAAACTGGTTTATTGCTTCTTTAGTTTTAACAGCTACATAAGGCGATATGCACGGGAACAATTCTTTTGTAAATTCAATAAACTGATCAATCATAAGTCTAAAATATTCACTCCTATCGGTTTATATATTTTATTCAATGATTTTTCATATGCCTCTTTTTCTTCTTCAGTAAAATCTCTTAACTCTGTCCCAAAAATATTCAAGGCTTCATCATACACGTTTAAGTAGTTATCATTCATATTTATCACTGCCAATTCGTTTTTACATGTATTATATGTAAAATTAGGATTGGATATACATGAATCATTATTTAACATATCACAATTGTTTTGTTTTTCATATAAAGAGGATAAATAATCAGTTTGAACTATACTAGGAGTTTCAGATGTATTACTTGAAAATACGCCCGCAGCTAATGCGATACCAATAGTAGTTGATTTTCTGATTGTTGTATTGATCATATAATCACCTTACCTTCCTCTACTAATGTTTTCAATTCACCAATAACTTTTTGTGTTATATTTAATATTTCATTAATTTTTTCTCTACTGGAATAATAATTGTCGGTAACATTAAATGCGTACCTATCGTTTACTTCAAGAACAATCATTATGGTATTATTACCGTCTTTTTTAAATTGCCCTGCAAAGGCATTAGAGTAATTAATATTGTCAGATATCCTTGCGTTCCCGACTGTTATGTTTACAAAATATTGTTTATCTATTATGTATGTCAACTTACAGTTGACATCATACAGTGGTTGTTTACTGGTAACCTTAATTAATTTCTCTGATATATATTTAAGAACATCTCCATCTACTTCATCCCAAATAATGCTTGTTATTAATCCGGAAAATTTATATTTAACTCCGCCCATCTTCTCAAGCGCTTGAAAAATAACATCTATTTTTGAGTTTAAGTCCTCTTGGCAGATTAGCCAATTCGCGTTGTATTGATTATCATAGTGGGTTGTTAGGGAAATTGCTTCTTTAGAAGCGACTAATTGAGAATGACCACTTGATGACATAGCAATAATTCTTGGGATATCTGGTTGAGCTTCTTCTGGTATAGGCAAAGTGGTTGGCTCACTAAATTTTATTTTTAAAATTTCATTAGCGTCTATAAATTTTTTCTTTATTTCGCTTATGGGATGGCAAATAATATTTAAATTTGTATTTTGAATAAACATTTTTTTACCTCCGTTCAATAAGTTTATTTGATAAAATCGCCTTATAGGTATACTTGTCCATATATATTATATCACACTTGTCAAGTCCCATATGTAGCTAATTTGTAAACTATGTATCAACATATGGTAAACCGCACTCTACTTATGCCTACCATAAACCCTTTTTGTGTACTCAAACATACACCTCAACCAAAATTATTTAAACCTCCCACCCCTCTGCATCTCATATCCCAACTCAAACATACCATATAACTTGTAATCTATCTCAACAATTTTAGCACGAAAGCTTTTTAACTCATCAAGCAACAAGGCTTGTTCGGCTGTTAATTCAGCTTGTTTTTCTAATATCGCATACACTCTGCCTAAATTGTAAACACTTTTAGCTAATGTCATATCTGTCATAATAATCACTCCTCACGATTGATTATGACATAATTCGACAAATAGTTAAAGTGTAATTTAGGGATAATTTGTTAAGGTTTTGTGATGGGCACGTATAAACAGTTTTAAAAAAGAAAAAAATCACCGAAAAAACACCGAAAAATTAAATATTTGAAGTTTTGAGCGAAATCAAGAAAGCATACAAAAAGCTATAAATGGCGTGGTTGTGCGGTTTGTAGTCTTTAAAAACATATAGAAAATCATGTGAAAATGGTTTATTCAGAACCCATCCTCTCCGCCAAAAGAATATCCACACAAACGTCGTGTTTATGTGGATATTTCTTTTCTCAATCTTTTTTTATTCTGTTAAAACTGCTTGTAAAAACATTGAATTATAATTTATTTCTAGCAAAAAGCAAAAACACTTGACAATTAATAATCACCGTGTTATAATAAATAAGCAAATTTCAATCTGATATTTGCCGCTGTGGTGGAATCGGCAGACACAAGGGACTTAAAATCCCTCGGTAGCAATACCGTGACAGTTCAAGTCTGTTCAGCGGCACCAGCAAAACCTCGTAAATGTGTTATTTACGAGGTTTTGTTTTTATTATAAAATCGGTTTAAATTAGTTGGGATTGATGCAATAGATGTAATGAATAGCTCTATTCTATTTATATATACCTATCACAAAACCTTAACAGCTTATTCCCAAATTACACTTTAACCATTCGTCGAATTACGTCATAGTTGTAACAGATTTATGAAGTAATGGTTAGGGCGTATCATTGCAAGGATTAATAGTAGGTTTTAATAACAAAGAAAAGTAATATTTGACTAGATGCTAAGCTTCTTTGTATAGTAATTTGCTGCTAGACTACCTGAATCTTATAGTAATAGCGACGATTCAAATAAGATGCTTATTATAAAAACCTCCTACAGTAGTTAACTCTACAATAGGAGGTCTTTTTTTACAATATCTATTTTATTGGTTCAGTATATAACAATAGCCTTTTAAAACACCCAATAATTTATTTTGGAAAATGTGAAATTGAACCTATAAAATATTCTAACATTAAATCTAGATCGTCTTCATTCACCATAAAATCTCCATTTGTATCAGCTGCACGAAGAGCCTGTCCAGACACAATTTCTTTGCCATTTAAAAACCTACTCAACGTCAAACCATCAATCGTATCAACAATACCATCCTGATTTATATCACCCACAAGAACTTCTGAAACCGTAACAGGATTTGGTGTTATTGTCGCACCAGATGAATTTTTAGCAATGCTTGTACTAAGTGAAGCATCTGTTCCATTGAGGATAGGAGCAGCTTTTGATCCATAAAAACTTAATGTAAATAATGTACCGGCACCTGTAATGTTGGATGGAAAATTTATTGTTCCCACTGTCGAGATGTGTGTACTTCCTCCTGAGCCAAAAGTTGATAATGTTCCACCTCGATTTCCTATGTGATAGCCGATATGATTAAGTGAACTTTTACTGAAAGATACTACAGATTGATAATTTTGAACACCTGAACCCGATGCAACATCATAATACACTCTATAAGTATTATAGGAAGTAGATGCAGCACTTGCTGCAAGTGACCCTGATAGTGCTACTGCTGATAAAGCAGCTGCTGTTGCGAATGATAATAGTTTTTTGATAGTCTCATAATTTTTAACTAATTTATAATAAATTTGCAACCTTATTGTACAGTATTTTACAAGGGTATAAGTGTAACTTCCATGAATATTATGTTAAGTTTCTGTAAAATGCCATTTGCGTTAGTAAAGCCCAACGAAAATTAATCCGTTGGGCTTTTATTCTAATAAACCATAATTTCAAGTACCATTAACAATTGCACTTGATAAATAGAGCGAACCACAGACCAAAACCATGCCACCACGTTCTACTGCAAGCTTTTTGGCAAACTCAAATCCCTCACGGTAACCCATACTATAATTTTCATGTTTTGGAAAATATTCAGCAAGCAGTTCACTGTTTACATTGCTTTCAATAAAACCATCAACACACACAGCTACGTCGATAGCTTTAGCTAAAAGTTGTGATGTTTTAATATAATCCTTCGATGTAATCATGCCTACAACAGCAATTACAGGAAGTTTATCGAACGTTTTAAGCATATCGGTTAACGCTAAAATCCCGCCCTCATTATGTCCACCATCAACAATAACAAGTGGATTATCGCTAAGAACCTCAAGCCTTGCACCAACCTGTACCATTTCAAACGCCATTTTTATAGCCTTATCGCTAATCTTAAAGCCACGATTTTTCAGCAAATTAAGCGTTTCAATTGCAGTACAAGCATTATAAATCTGATGCTTGCCAAGCATTTTAAGGTTATATTTATCATACTTATATTCAAACGCACTACGACTATATCCACATTCTAAAACTGAAATATCTCTTGAATTAATCATAATAAGCTGTGAATTTTTCTCATTGGCTATCTGAACAGTCAAGTCCAACGCCTCTTTATCGTTATCAACAGACATAACAGTCGGACAGTTTGGCTTGATAATTCCAGCCTTATGTGTAGCAATTTCACGCAATGTATCTCCAAGAATATTCACATGGTCATAAGAAATAGATGTAATAACGGACACCAACGGATTTTCAATTATATTTGTAGCATCAAGCAAGCCTCCAATTCCAGTTTCTAGAAAAATTACGTCGCAATTCTCCTCCAAATAGTAGAGGAAAGCAATTGCCAATGTAATTTCAAACTGAGAATATGCCTTAGATTTCACAGCTTGTTTAACAGTATCGCACAATCTTTCAAGCGTTTGCGTTGGTATATTTATTCCATTAATTCTAATTCTATCCTCATAACATTTGATATAGGGCGAGGTAAACTGCCCCACCCTATATCCAGAATTTATTACTGCCTGTGAGCAAAGTTCAAGCGTTGAGCCTTTCCCATTCGTGCCAGCTATATGAACAAACTTTAAGCACTTTTGAGGGTTGCCTAAAGCGTTCAGCAATCCACTAACCCTTGAAAGGTCGGTAACGCTTTCACCTGACTTGCTAAAGCTGTTTATATATTCCATTAAGTCCACTATTTGCTCATCGCCTCTATGCTCTGCAATAGCTTTTGCATACGTTCTTCAGCCTTTGCAAGCTTTGCTTTTTCAACCTCAACAAGCTTTTCTGGAGCTTTCGCAAGAAACCCTTCATTTCCAAGCTTGCCACTTAAAAAGTCGATATCCTTTTGCACATCTGCTTTTTCCTTATTGAGCCTTGCCAATTCCTTTTCCTTGTCAACTAACTCATCAAGTGGAATAAACGCCCTAGCACTGTCGGTTACAGCTGTTACAGCATCCTCAATATTGATAATTTCAGCGACTTCAACACTTGATGCAAATGCAAGCTTTTCAAAAAATACTACACAGGATTTAAACAGCTCAACATCTTTAGTTTCAATGAAAACCTTAGCCTTAACTGACGGAGGTACGTTCATTTCTGTTCTTCTATTTCTTACTGCCTTTATTGAATCAATTATTTTCTCAAAGCTTTCTTCCGACTCTGCATAGTCCATTTTATCATCATAAACAGGGAATTCTTCAAGCATAATCGGTGATTCCTCATTAGTAAGAACTTGCCAAATCTCCTCTGTTATAAAAGGCATAAACGGGTGTAAAAGCTTTAGCATTCCCTGCATAACCCACACAAGAACTGCCTGTGCCGTTTCCTTAGTTTCTCCACCAGCCATAATTCTTGGTTTTGTTAACTCAATATACCAGTCGCAATAAATATTCCAAATAAAGTCATACAACTTAGATACAGCAACACCTAATTCAAACTTATCAAGGTTTTCATTAACCTCTCCTGCAAGCTTATTAAATTTACTGATAATCCACTTATCCTCAATATGAAGCTTTTCAGGCAAGCCCTTTATCTCAAAATCATCGGAAAGATTCATCATAATAAATCTTGAAGCATTCCAAAGCTTATTCGCAAAATTCCTTGATGACTTAACTTTTTCCTCCATGAACCTCATGTCATTTCCAGGTGAATTACCTGTTGCAAGCATAAATCTCAACGCATCTGCACCATATAAATCTATAATTTCAAGTGGGTCAATACCGTTACCAAGCGATTTTGACATCTTTCTTCCCTGTGAATCACGAACCAAACCATGTATCAAAACGGTATCAAACGGCACTTCGCCCATATGCTCCAATCCGCTAAACATCATTCTTACAACCCAGAAGAATATTATATCATACCCTGTAACCAATGTGCTTGTAGGGTAAAAATAATCCAAATCCTCTGTTTTATCAGGCCAACCTAATGTTGAAAAAGGCCACAACGCCGAGCTAAACCATGTATCGAGGGTATCAGGGTCTTGCCTCATAGCCTTGCCACATTTTGCACAAGTAGCCTCATGCTCCTTTGTAACAATCATTTCACCACAATCGCAATAAAACGCAGGAATACGATGTCCCCACCAAAGCTGACGGGAGATACACCAATCCTTTATATTTTCCAGCCAGTGGAAATAAATCTTATCAAAACGCTCAGGTACAAACTTTGTTGTACTATCTTTAACAGCCTTAATTGCAGGCTCTGCCAGCGTTTCCATCTTAACAAACCATTGCTTTGAAACTCTAGGTTCAACCGTTGTGGAGCATCTATAACAAGTGCCTACATTATGGCCATGTTCCTCAATTTTCACCAATGCACCCTCTGTTTCAAGGTCGCTAACAATGGCTTTTCTTGCATCATATCTATCCATTCCAGCATATTTAGGATAATCAGCAGTAATTTTAGCATCCTCAGTCATAACATTCATAATAGGAAGATTATGTCTTGCCCCAACCTCAAAGTCATTAGGGTCATGTGCAGGAGTAATTTTTACAACACCAGTTCCAAAATCCATTTCAACATAATCATCAGCAACAATCGGTATTTCCCTATGAACAATCGGCAAAATAACGGTCTTACCTATCATATCCTTATAACGCTCATCATTAGGATTTACAGCAACAGCAGTATCACCCAAAAGTGTTTCAGGACGTGTTGTCGCCAAATCAAGGTAACCACTTCCATCAGCAAGAGGGTACCTCAAATGCCAAAAATAACCTGATTGGTCCTCAAACTCAACCTCAGCATCAGAAATTGAAGTCAAGCAATGTGGACACCAGTTAATAATTCGCTCGCCACGATAAATCAAACCTTTATCATAAAGCTTAATAAAAACCTCTTTAACAGCCTTATTACAGCCCTCGTCCATAGTAAAGCGTTCTCTCGACCAGTCGCATGATGAGCCAAGTTTTTTCAGCTGTTCAATAATACGCCCACCATACTTTTCCTTCCATTCCCAAGCACGTTCCAAAAAGCCATCTCTACCAATATCATCTTTAGTTATGCCCTCTTCACGCATAGCCTCAACAATTTTCGCCTCAGTAGCGATAGAAGCGTGGTCTGTTCCAGGAATCCACAAAGCAGAATAACCCGACATTCTCTTAAATCTAATAAGTATATCCTGTAAAGTATTGTCAAGGGCGTGTCCCATATGGAGCTGTCCCGTTATATTGGGTGGTGGAATTACAATAGTATAAGGTTTTTTCGTCTTGTCAACCTTTGCTTTAAAACACTCTTTTTTAGTCCAATAATCATATATTTTATCTTCTACTTCCTTAGGCTCATAGAGTTTTGACAGTTCTTTTCTCATCTTAAACATCTCCCAGTTTTATGTTTTATATTATCACAAATAAAACAGCCAAAAGCAAATTCAAAAAAACTGCTTTTAGCCGTATAATTCCACATATAGACATTAATTTATGGGCATAACAGCAAAAGCCAGTGACTAATCACGACTTTATCGACTATATACCAAGCACAATCAGTATATTTCGTCACAAAATGCCAGCCCTTTCATACTCTTTTAACCTTTTTATTATATCGCATTACAATTCTTTTGTCAAGCTTTTGAAGTTATCCTAGACCATAATAAATCTCCACAGCTTATTAACCCATTCTTCGCCTGCGTAATCAATACCAACCCGTTTATCCGTCTTTATTTCTGGTCTTAGTCCATCATCCTCAACCCATATATTAGGATTTCCCACCAACATTTTATCATTAAAGCTTTTATCAATTTTCAACGCTTTCGTCAGCTTTGCAGGTCCGTTATAACCCTCTCCTGCTCTGAAAAGCACTGCCTGTGGTTGCTCCTTTTCTCCAGTTACAACATTCATAAGCCAATGAATTCCATAACAAAGATATACATAAATAAGCCCACTTTCCCTATAAAGAATTTCTGCACGAGGTGTTCGCCCCTTAGAGGCATGGCAAGCCTTATCTTCCTCACCCCTATAAGCCTCTGTTTCAGTTATTCGCACCCTCAATTCTTCTCCATTATCAAGCTTGTGAACTAAAATCTTTCCCACTAATTCAAGTGCAACCTCCAAGCAATCCCTATCAAAAAAGTCTTTTCCTAACACCATTTATACTTTTAACCCCTCAACAATTTTCTCATCAGGTTGAACATATACCGTCGTGTTGTTGGTGAATATAACCATTCCAGGCTTTGAACCATTCGGCTTTTTCACATACCTTGCAAGCGTATAATCAACAGGAACTTGAGATGAATTTCTTGCTTTGCTATGATATGCTGCAAGAATTGCTGCCTCCTCAATAGTCCTATCAGGTGGTGTTTCACCATTTGTTAAAATTATAACATGCGAGCCTGTGATATTATGTGTATGAAGCCATATATCCGTCTTTTCAGCTGTTTTCATACTTAGCTTATCATTCTGCTTGTTATTTCTGCCAACAAGTATAGTATACCCATCACTTGAAATAAACTCCAACGGTGGCAATGCCTTAGGTGTTTTACCCTTCATTTTTCCGTATCGAATATACCCCTGTTCAGCCAATTCAAGCCTTAATTCAGCTATTTCACTCTCCATGCTAGCCCTCGTCAACGCATCAAAAACGCTGTCGATATAGCTTAACTCTTCCTCACCAAACCTAATTTGCTCTGCAAGCCTTTCTTCAGCAGTTCCAGCCTTGCGATAATCAGAATAATATTTCTGTGCATTCTTAGCAGGAGTCATGGTTTTATTAAGCTTAATTTCCACAACAGGACAATTTTCATCATAGAAATTTTCAATCAGAACCTTTTCTTCGCCCTTATTTATTCTATAAATATTTGCAGAAATCAAGTCACCCATAAGCTTTAAATGGTCTTTATCCTTGCATTTTTCTATTTCCTCTTTTTGATTAATTATCCTCTTCGTAATTCGTTCAGATGTGTTAACCAACAGCTTAAACAAGTCGTTCGCCCTCTGTTTTAAACGTGCAATATTATCTCTTTCTGCATAGAAATAATCAAGAGTTTCAAATGCAGACGGCATCTCCATTGTATACATAAGCGTTCCATACTGATTAAGCTTAATAAAGGAAAAATCCTTAAGCATTCCATCTTTATTCTTCACAACAGTAAAATTATTTTTCATTTCAAGCAATGAATTTTTAGCCTGTCCAATTATGAAAACAAGTCTATCAAGAGTTTCTGACGTAATATCCTCAATATTTACCTCAAAGCCTTTATTAGCATAAAACGCCCATTCTCGTGCTAGTACAGGGGATATTCCCTCGAAAACCCTTATCAATGCCTTTGACAATTCAGCATTTTTCGCATTCCTAACAGCGTCAACTATCTCGTCATTACTTGCTGTCAAAAATGAAATTCTATCACTTCTTGGAGGCATTTCATATGTCATTCCTGGCAAAACAAGCCTTTCCCTCGACATATCCTCATCAACACGCTTTATGCTGTCAATAACCTTACCACTTTCATTTATCAGCACAATGTTAGAATATTTCCCCATGACTTCAGTTGCAAGCGTTATCAACACCCTGTCGCCAAGTTCATTTGTACATTCAAAGTCGAAAAATAATATTCGTTCAAGTCCGTCCTGCCTAATATCAGCAAGCTTTCCACCACCCAAATGTTTACGCAAAAGCATACAAAACATCGGTGGTGCTTTCGGGTTGTCAATTACATTTTCTGTAATATGAACCCTTGCACTATTAGCAGAAACAGAAATAATCATCTTCTTATTTCCACTTGCTGTTCTAAAACTTATTACAATCTCTTCTCTTGATGGCTGATGAATTTTATCAATTCTAGCACCAATTAAAGACCTTAACTCCAGTTTTACTGCATAAAGAAACGCACCATCAAGTGCCATTTTTCAGTATCCTCCCATGTCTAAACAATATATTTCACTACGTCAAAGTTAAATTTAGCAATCTCCACCTTAACGGAAGGAAAACGTTTTTTTATCTTCTTCTGTAAATATTGAAGTACAATATTTTCAGTATGAAAATGTCCACCATCAATTAAAGTTAGCCCTAAATTATTTGCACCAATCCATTGGTCATGCTTTATATCGCCAGTTATATACGCATCTACGCCCTTTTGATATGCAAGTTCATAATTACCCCCACCCGAACCCGAGCTTAATGCAACCCTCTTTATTGGATTTGCCCCATCTACATATCTAACGACTGAACAATTATAAGCCTGTTTCACCTTTTCCGCAAGTGTTTTCGCATCAATTTCTTCGTCTAATTCACATATCCTACCATATCCAACTTCCTCATACATTGCATGATTTTCCAAAACTTGATAAGCTGGTTCTTCATATGGATGTGCATCAATCATAGCCTTAATTACCGAATTCAGCTTAGATGGACTTACAAGCATTTCAAGCCTTACTTCCTCAACCTTTTCAAGCTTTCCAACAGCACCTTTATGTGGATTCGCACCTTTTATCGGCTGAAAACAACCCTCACCATTAACACTAAAAGAGCAACCCTTATAGTAACCAAGCTCACCGCCACCAGCCTTTGTCATGGCAACATATACCTTATTCGCATTCTCCTTAGGAACAAAAACAACCACCTGTTTATACGGATTTTTATGAACTGGCTCAAGTATTTCACCTGTATTTTCCAAGCCAAGAAGCTCCGCCATAATATCACTTATACCCCCATTTGCCATATCTAAATTCGTATGTACAGCAATAGCATTTATGAGGTATCTAACCAATCTACAAGCAGGATTATCGTTATCCAAACGTTTTATCGGATTAAAAATAACTGGGTGATGGCTAATAATTAAATCAAAATCCCTATTCAAAGCCTCGTCAGTTACATCGCTTGTAATATCAAGTGCTAACAGAATTTTAGTAATTTCATCATTAAAATCGCCAACCAACAGCCCAGTATTGTCAAATTTATCAGTAAATGCAAATGGTGCTAGTTCATTTAGATAATCATAAATATCTTTTACAGTTATCATAGTTTATCCCCTTTTTACTATGTCCGTTATTTTTTTAGCAAGTTCAATTTTTTTCCTTCCTAGCTCAAGTCCCGATGGTGAATTAAGTAACCCCTCACCCTCAATTTTAAGCCTTTTTGCCTGCACTGCTAAATATAACTTCGACTGCTCATTGGAAAAATCAAGCTTTCCTGTATAAGCGTCAAAAGAATCAATCTCTTTTTTTACCCCGCTATACGTGGAGCTTATAACAGAATATGTAAAATTTTCCTCGACGACTGCCTGTTCATTGTTAATTTCAAACCCATTTGAATATAACCATTCCCGTAAAATATGAGATTTTGTCATTGGCTGAAGCACAAGATTTACTCCATCCCTAAGCCACTCCGCATTACCTATTATCTGACATATTGTTTCAGCACCCATGCCCGCAATTATCACATCCGTTATGCCATCACTGTCAACTTCCTTTAATCCATCCGATTTAACCAACTTAATTTTTTCTTGATACCCATACTTTTCAACAGTTTTCTTAGCAAATTGCAATGGGCCATCATTTATATCAGAGGCAATAACCCTTTCGCATTTTTTTGCCTCAACCAAATATACAGCGAGATATGCATGGTCTGTACCAACATCACAAGCAACTTTTCCACTTACAAAATCGGCACAAGCCAAAAGCCTGGCATCAAGTGAAATCATAAAACGCCCCTTTATATAAAATGTTAATTATAATTTTATTATTAAAATAGGGCAAACACAAAATGCTTGCCCCATATCTGATTTTTACTTATTTGCAAAGTAATTATTAAGCTTTTCAACCAACTCATCAGCGTCAACGCCATGAACATTACAAGCCTGCTCAATATTTTCGCCCCTTGATGAAGGACAGCCTAAGCAATGCATACCCATCTCAAGAAAGAATGGTGAAACACCAGAATCTTGATCAAGAATATCCCCTATAATCGTTTCCCTCGTAACTGTAAATGCCATATTTTATCCTCCTTAATAATTTTATTATGCTTCTTTTTCTTCTGTTTATACTATTTTACATAAGTGTCAACTAAAAACAAAAGCGTAACCTATGTGGTTACGCTTCTCAAAGTCTAATAATTATTCAGACTTCATCTTAGCAAAACAATCGCTGCAATATACAGGACGGTCTTCCTTTGGTCTAAAAGGTACCTTTGCATCTTGACCGCATGAAGCACATGTTGCTACAAACATTTCTCTTTCGGATCTAGAAGCATTCTTTCTTGAGTCACGGCATGATTTACATCTCTGTGGCTCGTTTACAAATCCCTTTTCAGCATAGAATTCTTGCTCTCCAGCAGTAAATGTAAAATCTGATCCACATTCTTTGCATGATACTGTCTTGTCTTCGTACATTTCATTACCTCGCTTACGCTTTTTTGTATTTTTGGACCACAGACGGATTTGCACCGACACCTTTGTTAAAACAACGCTCTAGTATTAAGCTATTGGGCCATATGTTAATAATAATCGGATCGCTCCGAATTAAATTAAACTAATGATTAATAAAATAGTTTGCCCTCCACATTCTTTTCAGCTTGCGTCTTACCCTTTGCATTGCATTATCAACTGACTTCGGTGATATAGCGAGTTGCTGAGCAATTTGCTCATACGAAGAGTCTTTAAGAAACAATTTTAAAATTTCCCATTCCTTTTTTGATAATAGAGAAATAATGCTATTATAAATTTCTTCTAATCTTTCCTTTTGAAGCAATATACTTTCAGGATTGTCGGCAATAACCACATCTTGAACCTCTGAAATATTTTCAACAGGTAATTCTGTTTTGTTATTTTTGACAAACGCAGTTTTCATTTTGTTATTTATGCACACCTCAGCAAAAGTAGCAAACTTGACATTCTTGGATTGGTCAAAATTAGAAATTGCATTAAGCAACCCTAAAAAACCCTCCTGAGCCAAATCCTCTGCATCAGTTGGTGATTTCACCATTTTATTGGCTTTCACCCAAATAAGTTTAACATATCGAGTTATGAGTGCTGTTGTGGCAATTTCGTCATACGCAACCATATCCACAAGTTCTTCATCAGTTCTTCTCTCCAACCCAGTTGGACTAATATTAAATGCCAACACTATGTTCACACCATTCATATACTGTATGCTTTTATTTATCATATACTAATTTACCCGTTTTGTCAAGCTTTTTTTCAAAAAAAATAAAGCTTGTAAATTGCAATATAAAATCCCCCTAACAAAGAAACTCTTACGCTAATATTTATTAAGTGAAAAGCAATATCAAAAATAAATATACTATTATATAAGCAAAGTATAACACACAAATTATCCATTGTAAATATATAAATTGCAAATAAATATTTTTGTTCACAATGCATAAAAGTTGGCTCAAATCCTTTATATCTATTGACTTTATGAAGATAAAATGATACCATGAATCTAGAGATTGTTTGTAAAATAAAGTGGTATATACTATATTAAAATTGCTTTAAATAAATCTAAGATTAGTATTTTCAGCGAAAACAAGCTTTGGCTTTACAAATAATCTCTAACTTAATATATTGTTAAGGGGGACAATATTAATGAAACTTAAAAAAGGAATATTATTTGCAATATGCCTTTCAACAGTGCAAGGCTTGCTGTTCGGTTCTGTATCTGCGAATAATTATAACCACTCCGAAAAGATAGAAAACACATCCTTTATTACTATATCAGATAGTATAATAATGTTAAAAAGCCTTATTTTAGGAAAAGAAAATTCAGTAGCAGGGGTTGACGTCAATGCAGATGAAATAGTTAATGTGTTTGATTTAGTAAGTTTAAAGCAGGATTTGTTTAAACAGCCCGATGATACAGGCGAATTGGTAACTGCAAACTACTCTGCAACGGCTGATAACGTAAAGTTTGTTGGCAGAAATCTTGTAAAAAACGACATTACATGGCTAGTGCAAAGTGGTTCAGCTGTGGAGTTTGAAATTACAGGTACATCTGCTGAAATTCAGCTTGCTGGTGATGGTGCAGTTTATTCTGACGAAAAATATAGACCTAGATACGCTATTTTAATAGATGGAGAAATCCTGGTAGATGCGTTGATGTCCACCGAAAAGGAAACAGTCATGCTTTTTGAAGGTAAAAACTCAAGGAAAGCTACTGTAAAGGTAATTCACCTTTCGGAGGCAAATAATGGTGCGATTGGTGTTAGCAATATTTCTGTTACTTCATCTGCTAAAAAGCCTGTTGTTCCAGTTGTAAAAAAGGACTTAAGCATTGAGTTTATCGGGGATTCTATAACCTGTGCATATGGCGTAGAGGGTGAAACACAGTATGAGCCATTCAGCACATCAACAGAAAACTTCATGAAATCCTATGCTTACCTTACTGCACAACAGTTAAACGCTGATTATAGTGCCGTATGTTATAGTGGTCATGGAATTATTTCTGGCTATACAACTGGCGAAAAGAATACTGATAGTCTTGTTCCAGATTGCTATAATTTGGTTGGAAAGTCTTATGATTATGCAACTGAATGGGATTTTGAAAGTAATCCTAATGATGTGGTTGTGATTAATCTTGGCACTAATGATTCAAGCTATTTAAGTTTGGATTTTGAGGCAAGGTCTGGAGATTTTGTTGATGGATATGTTAGCTTTCTAAATGATGTAAGGGGTAAAAATCCTAATGCTTACATTATCTGCACTGTTGGAACGATGGGTGGCGAAGATGTTTATGGGCTTATTGAACAGGCGATAGACATTTATAAGAGCGAAACGGAAGATACAAATGTAATGGGTTATCTTTCAGCAACACAAAACATGGCGAACGGACTTGGTGCTGATTGGCATCCATCAGAAATTACACAACAAGAAAGTGCGTATGTTCTTGCTGATAAAATATGTGAAGTTTTGGGTATGGAGTCAGATAAAATCGGGCTTGATTTTGCTGAAAGTTCCACATATGACGTTGTAATAAATGAAGAATCTGGTGCAAATGCGTCGTTTTTTGTTGGTTACGATAAATCCTTCTGGATTAATATGGTCGGTGGTGGAACTCAAATCTCTGACATAAAAGCCTGTGTTTCGGATATTGATTTGAAAACAGGAGAATATCGACTTGATTTTAATTATAAAACAGGGATTAGCAAGAATATTCCGTTTTCTTTGCAGAATGATACCGAAATCTATTACAGCGATTCAGTAGACTCCGAACTTGATGACCAACTCTATTCTGCGACATTTACAGTTGCTGAAAATGCTGACAATTGCGAAATTGTGTTCAATATCGGTGGTTCAGATTATTATAACGTCACCCTTGCAAATATAAGATTGGTGAAATTATCATAGTCATAAAATAAAAATGAGTTTATAAGTTTTAGAGATATTTCTTGAAATAAGGCTATCATATGTTGACTTTTAAATTCAATATATGGTATAATGTTATGAATAGTATAACGCTCGTAACTTATATGGAGGGAAAAAAATGAACGTATTTAAAAAGAGGATTATTTCACTTATTTCTGCAATGGCAATGTTGGCTACATCTGCAATTACAGTGTCTATGACGGTGGGGGCAGATTCCGAAAGGTATGAGTTTGAAAATGGTACTTTAGTCGGTGCAACAATTGAAACTTCTCAGTCAGGTTATTCTGGTTCTGGTTATGTTTACATCACAAGTGCTGGACAAACAGCGTCAATTACAGCTAGTGTTCCATCAGCTGGTATGTATGAGGTTGTTGTTTCTTATCACCTACCTGCTAGTATGGGTTCAAGCAAAATTCAGAATATTCTGATAAATGGCGTAAATCAGGGGCAGATGGCATTTACTCCAAATGATGGATTTACAGAAAAATCTCTCGGTATGTATAAGCTTGGTCAAGGTGATAATACAATCACGATAGAGAGTAGCTGGGGTTGGACTATGTTTGACTATGCTACCGTTCAACCAGCAACATTGCCTGAACTAAAAACTTCAAACACTTTAATAAATGCAAAAGCAACTGACAGAACACAGGCACTTATGAATTATCTCGCTGATACTTACGGCAATAATATTATTTCTGGACAACAGGAGATTTATGGTGGCGGTAATAATGGCGACTATGAATTGGAGTTTGAGTGGATTAAAAACCTTTCAGGTGAATATCCTGCAATAAGAGGTTTTGATTTCAACACTTATAACCCATTGTTTTCATGGGACGCTGGAACTACTGACAGAATTGTTGAGTGGGTAAATGACAGAAATGGTATTGCTACTGCTTCATGGCATATCACTGTTCCTAAGGATATGTCTACTTATACAGTTGGGCAGACTATGGACTGGACTATGGCTACTTATGTGCCTAGTGAAACTAATTTTAATACTGCAAATGTTCTTGTTGAAGGAACAAAGGAAAACGATTTTTATAAGCTTTCAGTAGAAGAGTTGGCAAAACAGCTACAAATACTTAGCGACAATGATGTTCCACTTCTATTCAGACCATTCCATGAAGCTGAGGGTAATGGTGGATTAAATGGTGAAGGTGGTTGGTTCTGGTGGGCATCTGCTGGTGCTGAAGTTTATAAAGAGCTTTGGATAGACCTTTATACAACTTTAACCGAGGATTACGATTTCAATAACCTCATTTGGGAATATAACAGCTACACATATGAAACATCTTACGCTTGGTATCCAGGTGATAATTATGTTGATATTGTAGGATATGACAAGTACAATGCAACTAACTGGTCAACAGGTACTACTGCACCTAATGAAAGTGCAATTTCAGGTACTTTTTATAATCTTGTAGAAATGTTTGACGGCAAGAAAATGGTAGCTATGACCGAAAATGATACTATTCCAACAATTGAAAATTTAACTGTTGAAAAAGCTGGTTGGCTATATTTCTGTCCTTGGTACGGTGAGCATTTATTGGATTCAAAATATAACAATCCTAATACAGTTAAAGAAGTTTACATGAGCGACTACACAATTACTTTAGACGAATTGCCAGAAAACCTTTATTCATATGGCTTAGATGTCCCTGTTGTTAAGGTGATTCTAGGTGATGTAAACTGTGATAATACTGTAAATGCATTCGATGTAAGTTTGTTGTTGAAATCTTTAATCTCTAATTATGAGTTATCTCCACAGGGTGCTTTAAATGCTGATGTAGACAAGGACGGTAGCGTGAAAGTAACAGACCTTATTATGATTAAGAAATATTTAGTCGGTGCTATTGACAAGTTCTAATTGCATTTTAATAAATAAAACCTCCTCCTGCATTAGTAGGGTCGCCGTATAGAAGTTTTCAAATAATAAAGTTTTTGAAAGACATTTACGGCGGGTTATGAAAATCAAACACGCTGTCACCGCAATTAAGCGATGGTAGCGTGTTTTTTGTTGTAAAGGTGCAGATACTACTTATTTACTCTGCGGTCATGATTATTAGGGTAGTGTACATACCCGCTGGCTTTTTCAGCTTGCACGAAATTCGGTTACTACTACTGCCCACTTTTCTGCTCCGTTCATTTTACATCAACTCCTAAATGATTTTCTCCCATTTTATCATCTGGACGGTTGTTTTGGAAGTGGGGCGGGTTTGACGGGTACGGCGTAACGTTTGACGGGTACGTTATAAATAGCTTGCGGGGGATATATTTTTGCTGGTTTCCCCATTTAGACAAAGATAAGGAGTAAGGTATCTCCCTACTCCTTATCTTTTTATAACTACTCCAAAAACACCATTTACAAAGAAAAATGTGTTCGAGCAGTTTTTATACTGGCTCCCCCATACCATTTAAAAAAGAAACATTTCCTTGAATTTCGAGAGGAATCGTCTCGGATTCCTCTCTACAATTGAAGTTTATTACTTAATGACAGCGTTACGTATTATTGGTGGGAATATTAATCAGATAGCAAAAAAGGCTAATGAAATTAACAGCCTTTATGCCGATGATGTAAATTTGATAAAGGAGGAATTTACGCAGTTATGCCATA